>NZ_JARKVC010000039.1 GCF_029851875.1 Actinomyces sp. | reverse complement strand
TCTACCCGGGCACCTGGCTCAGTGGTTGCGCCACCCCGAGGCGCGCTGCCTTGCCACCCAGGCGGCCACCTGGGTGCGGCGCTGCAGGCCCATCTTGGACAGCAGCGAGGTGATGTGGTTCTTGACGGTCTTCTCCGCCACGCCCAGCCGCTCGCCGATCTCCCGGTTGGACAAGCCGTCCCCGATCAGCTCCAGGACCTTGCGCTCGGCGTTGGTCAGGTCAGCGGTGGGGTCGTCGTGGTCGGCACGGCGACGGGTCACGGTGCGCTCGTCCAGCAGGACGCGCCCGGCAGCCACCGCCCGTACGACGTCGGAGATCTCCGCACCGTGGACGGTCTTGAGCAGGTAGGCACGTGCCCCGGCCTCCAGGGACTCTGCCAGCGCCTCGTCGTCGTCGAAGGAGGTCAGGACGATCGGCAGGGCCTCCGGCACCGTCTCGCGCAGGTCTTTCATCACCTCGATCCCGGTACCGTCAGGAAGCTGAAGGTCCACGAGCACGATGTCGGGGCGGACCAGCTCGGCACGGCGGACCGCCTCGGCACGGCTGCCGGCCTCAGCGACGACGTCGAGGTCGTCTGCACGATCAATGATCTCAGCAATGCCGCGCCGGACGATCTCGTGGTCGTCCACGATCATGACGCGGACCTGCTCGGTTGAGGAGGGAGTCGTCGGCATACGTGAGAGAGTACCAGCTCTGGGGACCAACGTCACAAAAACGCACCTCTTCCTTTCAGACTTTCCACCCGCCGGGCGAGGGCTCACCTACTGGTGTTGTTTCTGCGCCGGCACCGCGGGCAGAAGACGTGGCTCGCCGCTGATGCGCTGCCGCTCCACGGCGGTTGTGAGGATCCCGCTCGCGTCCTCAGGCCTCGGCAGAGCCGCCCGGCCTGGTCACGGGAAGCCCCAGGTCGGCTCGCAGGGCGTCAGTCGCTCCGGGGATCTCCAGCCCTCCGTCACCGTGGGAGGCCAGGATCGAGGCGTAGGCCGCCTCGGCGGCGGCGTGCTCAGCCACCTTCTTCGAGCTGCCGGTGCCCTCTCCACGCTCCTGGCCTGCGACGACGGCGACGGCGGTGAAGACTCGGGCGTGATCAGGCCCGATGCTCGTGACGCGGTAGCCCGGGCTGCCCAGACGGTGCACGGCAGCCAGCTCTTGCAGGCTCGTCTTCCAGTCCAGTCCTGCGCCGCGCGAGGGAGCCTCGGTGAGGAAGCGGCGGACCAGCCGCAGGACGACCTCACGCACCGGCTCCAGCCCGACCGTGAGATAGGTGGCACCGATGAGGGCCTCGACGGTATCGGACAGGATCGAGTCCTTGTCACGCCCACCGGACAGCGTCTCACCCTTGCCGAGCTTGATGAACTCGCCCAGCCCCAGGTCCCGGGCCACGCCCGCCAGAGCCGGTTCCGAGACCGTCGCCGCCCGCATCTTGGCCAGCTGTCCCTCGGGTACCTCCGGGTGCTCGCGGAAGAGGTCGTCGGTGACGATGATCTGCAGGACGGCGTCCCCCAGGAACTCCAGCCGCTCGTTGGTGGGCAGCCCGCCGTTCTCGTGCGCCCAGGAGCGGTGGGTCAGCGCCAGGTCCAGCAGTGAGTCCTCGATCGGGCAGCCCCAGCGGTAGACCAGCGACTCCACGTCCGTGCGGGCTGGCGGAGCCGTCCGGCGAGAGGGCTTGTGCGAGCCTCGGGACATCAGGCCTGCTCCCCCTCGCCCGGCTCCTCCAGCAGCGTGGACAGGGCTGACCAGCGCGGGTCCAGGACCTCGTGGTGGTGGTCATCGGGCAGGTCGTCCAGACGCTCACCGCACTGCGGGCACAGGCCGGCGCAGTCCGGGCGGCACAGGGGGCGGAACGGAAGGCCCAGGACCAGGGCGTCACGCAGCGCCGGCTCCAGGTCCAGGCTCGTGTCCCCGACAAGGAAGAGGTCCTCCGCCTCCTCGTCCCCCTCCTCCTTCTGGGCCGCAGCGGCCTCGGGCAGGAAGTAGAGCTCGTCGAAGGCCACTGAGCGGTCCTCGTCCAGGTCACGCAGGCAGCGCACGCACTCACCGTGGACGTGGACGTCCGCCTCCCCGCGTACGAGCACGCCGTCGTCCATGGAGGTCAGCGAGGCGACCAGCGTCATCTCGCTGCCCTCGGGCACGCCGACGACCTGCGTGCCCAGGCCCTGGGGCGCGGGCAGGTCGAGGCGGACGTTCTTGACCGAACCTGCCGCGCGCGGCAGGTCCATGATGTCGACGACCAGTCCGGTCACGGTTTCCTCCTCATGGTCCCGGTCCGGGTGCGGACCCTGCGGGGCGAATCTACCTTCCCGGCCTGCTCACCGCCGCCTGGGCGCGGCCCTCTCAGCGCTGGGCGGAGGGATCCACGGACCAGCTGGCCGAGGAGCGCAGGGAGCGCCGTGAGGGCTCAGGGCGCTCGGCCTCGGCGTGTCCGGGGCCGTAGCCCGTGGAGGCCTGGGACTCCAGGCGCCCAGCCAGGACCTCACGCCCGGCACGCACCTGCTCACCGATCCGGCCCAGCTCGACCTCCAGGCAGGCCAGCGTGCGGTCGCAGTAGTCGTCGGCTCCGTGGCGCAGCCGGGCAGCACGCTCCTCGGCAGCGGCGATGATCGCGTCAGCACGGTCATTGGCCTGGCGCACGACGTTCTCTGAGGAGACCAGGCGCTCGGCCTCCTCGTGGGCGCGGCGGATCAGACGCTCAGACTCCTGCCGTCCCTGGGCCGCGACCTGGTCGGCGTCAGCCACGATGTCCTCAGCCCGTTGAACCGCACCGGGAACGGCCCGACGCGCACGGTCAATGAGGTCGAGCGCCTCCTCCCGGTTGACGATGGCGGAGGCGCTCATGGGCATGGTGCGTGAGCCGGAGATGAGACTGTCCAGCTCACTGAGGATCGCAAGCAGGTCGTCACCGGCGTCCGGGCTGGTGGTCACGAGTTCTTCCTTCCTTGAGGTGGCGCAGGGTATCGGTGGTGGGGCGCACAGCTCGGCAGGCAGCGGCCTCAGGCCCGCCCCGGCGCCTGACGCAGGGCATCGGCGACGACAGGCGGGACCAGTGCCGAGACGTCTCCCCCGTGGCGGGCGACGTCCTTGACCAGGTGGGAGGAGACGTGGGCGTGGGCCGGTGCGGCCACGAGGAAGACCGTCTCAGGACCTCCCAGGTCCCGGTTGAGCAGCGCCATGGGCACCTCGGCGTCCAGGTCCGTGCCGTTGCGCAGGCCCTTGATGATCGCGGTGGCCCCGCGCCGGCGGCAGTAGTCAGCCAGCAGGCCCGGCACCAGGTCGGCCTCGGCCCCAGGCAGGTCCGCCAGGGCCTGACGTGCCAGGCTCAGACGGGTCTCGGCGTCGAAGAGGTGACGGCCGGACTTGGCGGCGTTGTGCGCGATGCCGACGACGACCCGGTCAAAGAGGCTGCAGGCGCGTGCGACGACGTCAAGGTGCCCCTTGGTGATCGGGTCGAAGGAGCCAGGGTAGACGGCGAGGGTCATGGCGTGAGGGTATCGCCCTGCCAGGATCGCCGGCGGCCCCGCGCCGCCGGCTGCCTCACTGTGGCCGACGGCGCAGCCTGCCCTGTCCCTTCACGGGCCTGCCCGCCCCGGGACGTGGGGCGGGCAGGCCCGCAGGAGCGGTGATCAAGGCGTCCTCAGCCTCGCTGGACCCCGATCCAGGCGTCGAGGACGACCGTGCGCGCGGTGGCGGCGAACTGCGGGCGGGTGTCAGGGCCGCAGGACCTGGTTCCGATCCCGTGGTGCAACCCGTCCAGGTGGAGCCACAGGTGCTCGTCCTTGCTCAGGTCCTCCACGTGGTTGGCCGCGGTGAGGTTGTCCAGGTGCCAGGGAGACAGGGAGAAGGCGGGAGCCCCGTGCGTGAGCACCATGAGGCGCAGCGGCCCGGCCTCGTCCTGGCCAGCGAGCCACAGGCTGCGCAGGCCCGGGTGGGTGCCGCCTTCCTGGGGGCGCACCTGCATCTCCCACAGGTCCTCGACCTCCCCCTGGAAGACGCCGTGGCGCGCCGCCAGGTCCATGTCCGCGTAGGAGGGCGCCGGCCCGGTCCCCGACCAGGTCGCCTCCCGCAGCCCCGCCGGCAGCCCCAGGCGGACTCCCAGACGCGGCAGGACGCTGGGCAAGGGGCCCGAAGGCTCGATCGTGGTGCGCACACGCAGCCCACCGCGCTCGGCGGTGAATCGTGTGGTGACGTCCAGGCGCCACTGCCGGCTCGGCGCGCCCGCACGCGAGCGGACCGTGACGCCGTCGTCGTCGACCTCGACGCCGCAGGAGCGCTCACGCAGCAGGTGCAGCCGGGCCTCGCGCCACCGGTCGGCCGAGGAGGGCGTGCCCACGCCTCCGACGGCACTGCCACCGCCCATGTTTTGCGGCGTGGGTGCCACGTCCCAGTACTCCACGGGACCGTGCCCGTCGTCGTTGTCCGTGGGAGCGCGCCAGGCGCATACCTCGGGCCCCATGATCTCGGCACCGCCCAGCTCCCGCAGACGACCGAGGCTGTCCAGGCGCGCCTGGCCCAGCTCCACCGCCCCGTCCACCCGCCGCGCTCCGGATTCGCTCACGCTCAGGCACGTGGCGGCGGGAGCCAGCGGCGCCAGCGAGGTCTCACGCAGGTTCATCACCCGCAGGCCTGCCTCATCACTCTGGCCGATCTGCGGCAGCAGCGTGGCACCGGTGGAGGGGTCCACCTGTCGCGGCGAGGAGGCTGGCAGGCCCGCCACCACCGGGTCGAGGACCGCGACCTGGACGTGGACGACCGTCTCCGCCGCCTCGCGCCGAAGGCGCTGAACGGCCTCACCCAGGCCCTTGACACGCACCACGACGGACTCGCCCGGAGCGAGCTCGGGAGCCTCGACCTGGCCGGTGACCACGGCCTGGCCGCTGTCCTCGGCGAGGACCTGGTAGGCGAGGACCAGGCCCTGGGTGGTGCGGGAGTGGAAACGGTTACGCAGCTCGACCGCACCAGGGTCCTCCGCGAGCGCGGTGGCCACCACCGGCGCCACGCTGGCGGCCCAGGCACGGGTGCCGGCGCTCGGCACGGAGTCGGCGGTGACCAGACCGTCGCACACGAAGTTGCCGTCGTGGACGTCCTCGCCGAAGTCCCCTCCGTAGCGCAGCGCGCCGCCGGCCTGGGGACGAGGATCGATCAGGGTGTGGTCACGCCACTCCCACACGAAGCCGCCCAGGTGGCGCGGGTTGGGCTCGACCTGCGCGGTGTAGCCCTGGGCGCCTCCCGGCCCGGTGCCCATCGCGTGGAGGTACTCGCACATGACGTAGGGCAGGGTGCGCACGTGGGCAGCCTGCCCTGGGGTAAGCCGCGAGGCCGGGACGCCAGCCAGCGCCACCGGGCCGGTGCCAGCGGGAGACGCGGGATCACGCTCGACGACGGCGGCCACCTCCTCCAGGGTGGGGTACATCCGGGAGTGGACGTCGGTGTACTGGCCGGCGAAGTCGGCCTCGTAGTGGACCAGGCGCTGGTGGTCGCGCTCGTGGATCCACTGGCTCATGGCAGCCAGGTTGCGTCCCGTACCGGACTCGTTGCCCAGCGACCAGAAGATGACGCAGGGGTGGTTCTTGTCCCGCTCGACCATGCGGCGGGCGCGGTCGAGCAGGGCCTGGCGCCAGGCGGGCTCGTCAGCGGGGTTGCCCTGCCAGTCCACGGCCTCGAAGCCGTGGGTCTCCAGGTCGCACTCGTCCATGACCCACAGGCCGATCTCATCGGCCAGGTCCAGCAGGCGTGGGTGCGGCGTGTAGTGGGAGGTGCGGATGGCGTTGACGTTGTGGGCCTTCATCAGGGCCAGGTCCGCCCGGCTCCACTCCTCGTCAAAGACGCGTCCGCGGCTGGCTCCGACCTCGTGGCGGTTGACCCCGGCCAGGACGAGCCGGCGGCCGTTGACACGCACCTGGCCGTCGACCACCTCGATGCGGCGGAAGCCTGTGCGCAGCCGGACGGTCTCGCCGGTGGCCCGCACCTCCAGGTCGTACAGGCGCGGGACCTCGGCGCTCCAGGGCTCGACGGCGCCAGCCTCCAGGACCGTCGGTCCCGGGCCCGTCAGGGTGGCGCTCACCCCGAGCTCGGGCAAGGCGACCTCGGCGGGGAAGGCTGCTGGCGGGCCAGCAACCTCGACCTCCAGCCGCCCGGTGCCGGTGGCAGGGTCGTAGTCGGGGCGGGCGTAGACGTCGTCGACGCGTCCGGCCGGACGGTGGTGGAGGGTGACCTCACGGAAGATGCCTGGCAGCCACCACTGGTCCTGGTCCTCGGCGTAGCTTCCGGGCGACCACTGGCTGACCCGGATCGCGATCTCGTTGCTGCCCGGTCGCAGCAGCCCGGTCACGTCCAGCTCGCTGGGCAGGCGCGAGCCCTGGGTGGTACCGACCCAGGTACCGTTGACCCACACCGAGGAGAAGGACTCCACCCCCTCCAGGCGCAGGACGTCAAGCCCGCCCTGCTCACCCAGCCCCCAGCCGGCCGGGAGGTCGAAGGTGCGCACGTGGTCCGCCGTCGGGTTCTCGTCCGGTACGAAGGGCGGGTCCAGGGGAAAGGGGAACTGGACGTTGGTGTACCAGGGCAGGCCACGCTCGCCCTGGCCGGTGAGCACCCAGTGCGCGGGCAGCTCGATGGTGCTCCACGCCCCGAGCCTGACGTCACCGGTGTCAAAGGTGGGTTCGATGGCCCGGCCGGCGTCGTCCACGCCCTCTGGCGCAGCCACCGGGTACAGCCGGAAGCTCCAGGTGCCAGACAGGTCCAGGCTGGGGCTGGAGCGGCGCACCCACGCCCCTGGCGCCAGGTGACGCCCCTGTCCTGGTCCGGGTGTGGTGGGAAGCTTCCAGGGCTCGTCGTTACGGGCTGCGCAGGGCGCCGATGTCATCGTCTCCTCCTTGGCTGGTCGACGTGCCCGAGCCTATCGGCTCCCACACCCCACCTTGTGCGGGCACGGTGCCCGTGGGCCCGTGGCTCCACCGGGCTGTCATAGGCTTGCCGGCATGACGAGGATCGTGGCCGGGCTCGCCGGCGGACGCCGGCTGGAGGTTCCCCGAGCCGGGACGCGCCCTACCTCCGAGCGGGTGCGCGAGGCGCTGTTCGGCCGGCTGGAGCACTACGGGGTGGTCGAGGGCGCCCGGGTCCTGGACCTGTTCGCCGGCTCCGGTGCGCTGGGGCTGGAGGCGGCCAGCCGCGGGGCCGGTGAGGTGGTGCTCGTCGACTCCGCACGCGCGGCCACCCGGGTGTGCGAGAGGAACGTGCGCGCCCTGGGGGTGCGGGGCGTGCGGACGGTGACCGCCAAGGCAGCCGCCTACGTGGCCGGAGCGGCCGGCGCGCCGGTGGACCTGGTGCTCATCGACCCTCCCTACGACCTGGACGAGGAGGGGGTGCGCGCTGTGCTGAAGCCCCTGACCCGCCGGGAGGACCCGTGGCTGGAGGCGAGCAGCGTCGTCGTCCTGGAGCGCTCCACCCGCTCGCCTGAGCCCGGCTGGCCGGCGGGTATGCGCCGTTTCGCGGACAAGACCTACGGCGAGACACGCGTGTGGTTCGCCGAGCTCGACGAGCCCGGCCAGGAGACCTCCTAGCCTCTCACCCCGCGGGGTCGCTGGGACCGTGGGCCGGGGCTGTGGACGTTGCAGGCTCCTCCGCAGACACGTAGCGTCGAGTCTCCTCGCGCCGCCAGGTCGGGTGGATCTGCCCCCGGCCGGCTACCGGCTGCTCAAAGGCCCGCGAGCGCGCCGTCTCGTGCCTGGCGAACCAGTCCTCGAGCTGGTCGCGCAGGCGTTGGCGCCTGGGTGCCAGCACGGGGTCCTGGGCGAGGTCGCGCCTCTCCTGAGGATCCTCCTGAAGGTCGTAGAGCTCCTCAGGTCCTTCGAAGCGAAGCACGTACTTCCACCGGCCCTCCCGGATCATCCGGGTGCCGCCGTACTCGTCGTAGACGACCACCGGCTGGTCACAGGACTCCTCCTCCCCGCTGAGCCGGGGCAGGAAGGAGCCTCCTGCCCTGAGCGGGTCAGTCGGTGCCGAGACTCCGGCGAGCTCACACACCGTGGGAAAGAAGCTGAGGGCGGAGAGGGTGTCGGTGACGTGGGTACCAGCACCTGGCAGCCCAGCAGGCACCACGTGCTCACGCAGCGTCTCGGGCACGTACATGACGAAGGGGACGGCAACGGAGCTCTCCCACATGTTGAGCGGATAGGTGCCGTTGCCCTTGCCCCAGATCCCGTGGTGCCCGCAGGAGAATCCGTTGTCCGACATGTAGAGGATGATCGTCTCTTCCGCCAGTCCCAGCTCCTCCAGCTCCTCGCGCAGCCGACCGACGAGGCGGTCCACCCCGCTGAGCGAGGCGCAGTAGCCACGCAGGCTCTGCTCCGGGTCTGCGAAGGAGTCAGCAAAGTCCTCCTGGCGCGCCCGGGTCCACGGGTGCGCGGGCTCGCGCGGCACGGAGGGAAAGTCACAGTCCTTGTAGAGGTCCAGCAGCTCACGAGGGTGGTTGTCCTCGTCCCACGGGGTGTGGGGCGCCGTCGGGCAGACCTGAAGGTAGAAGGGACGGTCCCTCTCCTTGCCACGCTCACGTGCGTGAGCGCGCAGAAAACCCACCGCGTGCTGCCCGACGGCGTCGGTGAAGTACTCGCTCTCGCTGGCCTGCCGCTCCTCCCGCCAGATCGGGGCCTCGTAGTAGGGACCACCGCCGAAGCGGTGGGCGTACCACGAGGAGAACCCGGCCGCCGGCTGACGGGCCTCCCCCACGTGCCACTTGCCTGACAGGGCGCACACGTACCCGGCGCCGGACAGGACGGCTGGGAGGGTGGTGATGTCCTCCAGGTACTGGTCCGGGTGGGCCTGCGGGTGCTGGGTTCCGACGAGCCAGTCATGGATCCCGTGTGCCGAGGGCATCCGGCCGGTCAGGAGCGAGGCGCGGGCCGGGGAGCACACCGGAGAGGCACAGTAGAAGCTGTCAAAGACGACTCCTTCGCGGGCCAGCTGAGCCAGGTGCGGCATCTGCAGCTCCGGCATCCTCCAGGGCACGGCCCAGGGACCCTGATCATCAGTGAGAATGAACAGGAAGCTGGGACGACGCGATCCACGGCCTGAGGCATGAGAACGAGACTCATCTGTAGTCATAGTGCCTTCCCAGCCCCTACTGCTTGACTGCCCCGGCGGACACGCCGTCGGTAAAGAAACGTTGACCGTAGAGGAAGACCACGACGATCGGGATCGTCATCATCAGAACCGCCGCCATGAGGAGGTTCCACTGCGTGGAACTCTCCTGGTAGAAGACCGCCAGGCCCAGCTGGAGGGTCCTCATGTCATTGCTCTTGACTGTCACCAGCGGCCACAGGAAGTCGTTCCAGGCGCTCTGGAAGGCCAGGACCGTAACCACTGCGACCGCCGGCAGCGCCAGCGGGGTGTAGATCTGGGCGAAGATCCGGATCTCTCCGGCTCCGTCCACCCTGGCGGACTGCCCCAGCTCCTCTGGCAGGTCGACGTAGAACTGCCTCATGAGGAAGATCCCCAGGGCGGAGGCGGCGTGGGGAAGGATCATGATGAGGTATCCGTCCAGCATTCCCGCCCCGCCCTGTCCCAGCCAGCTGTTGCCCCCTGCGAAGGGAACGTGGGTGAAGAGGGTGAACAGAGGCACCATCATGACCTCCGGGGGCACCACGAGCAGCGCGATGAGACCGAAGAGAATGTATCTCTTGCCCCGCACCGGCATCTTGGCCAGGGCGTAGCCTGCCATGCAGGAGAGCAGCACCTGGCTCACCGTCGAGGCCAGCGTCACCAGCACGGAGTTCGCGAAGAACAGCCCGAAGTCAGAGGCCTGCATCGCCTCGACGAAGTTGCCCCAGGCCAGACGGCTGGGGATGGCTCCGGTAGCCGGCTCTCCCGTGGGGGTCAGGGCCACCAGGAGCAGGTTGAGCATCGGGACGAGGTACAGCGCCGTCACCACCAGCGCAGCCAGGTGCAGCAGGAGGCTGCGTGTGGTCCGGCGTCGTGAGCGCCGTCTCGTAGCGGGCACGGGTCGAGTGAGAGTGGTCATCGTCGTCTCCGTTCTCAGCGTCCTGACGCCCGGCGGGCCCTGAGGTGCTCAATCAGGCGCAGGGGCAGGCCGAAGGCGGCCACGAAGAGGAACATCAGCACCGAGACGGCGCAGGCCCGTCCGATGTTGAGGTCGGAGAAGGCCGAGCGGTAGATCTCGTACACCACCGAGCGTGTGGCGTTCTCCGGGCCACCTTGAGTCATGACGTAGGCCTGGGTGAACATCTGCAGACCTCCCATGAACCAGGTGACCGTGACGAAGAGGAGAGAGCGCCTCATCTGCGGAATCGTGACGTGGATGAGCCTGCGCAGCGCGCCCGCTCCATCGATCTGGGCAGCCTCCAGCAGCTCAGGAGGAATCGCCTTGAGACCGGCCAGGAGGATGATCATGAAGTAGCCGAAGTTGCGCCACAGCGACATCACCATGATCGAGGGCATGGCGAGGCTGGTCTCGGTCAGGAAGTTGACCTGTGGACCGCCCAGGTACTGGATGACGGCGTTGAGAGGGCCGTTGAAGGGGTCGTAGAGGAAGCTCCACAGCAACGCGACAGTGACGTAGGACATCGCTTGCGGGAGGTAGACCGTGGTGCGCATCAGCGAGCTTGCGACCAGACGCTGGTTGAAGAGCATCGCCACCAGGAAGGTGACGACGATGCCGACAGCGACCTGGCCGACGGCGAAGACGAGGGTGTTGACGGTGACCCGTCCGAAGACGGGGTCGGTGAGCACCTCGGTGTAGTTGGCCAGCCCGACGAACCGTGGCGCGGTAAGCAAGTCGTAGCGGGTGAAGGACAGGAAGAAAGCCATCACCAGCGGCACGACTGTCATCGCCGTGATGACGACGAGGGCAGGGGCGACCAGGAGACGACCGGCCCGGCGGCGCTGGAGGTCAAGCAGGCGGGTCCCGGCTCGGTCGCTTCCACGCGCCGCCCGGGCTGCGGACGAGGTGAAGGGCACCGGGACTCACCCCTGGAAGGCGTTGAGCTTGTCGTTGATCGCCGTGGCCGTCTCGTCGACCGTGGCCGACCCGCGCACAGCAGACTGCAACAGCTCGTTGATGTCTTGGCCGAAGCTCATCATGCCCGGGTGAGGCTCCTGGGACCTGGCGTACTGGGCCACCTCCATGAACTTCTTTCCTTCCTCGCCCAGCCACTCCTCCTGCCCCAGGTCCTCCCGGACCGGCAGGGTCGCGGTCAGGCGGTCCCACTGGGACATGTAGGTAGCCTGGGTGAGGAAGCGGATGAAGCGGAAGGCGCCTTCGGGGTTCTTCGAGGCCTTGGCCACAGCAAGCTTGTTGATCCACGCACCGCCGGCTGGGCCGGAGCCTGAGGGCCCGGTCAGGGGCCCGCCGATGACGAGCTTGTCCACGACGTCGGGAGCGCTGCTTCGAGCGTCGGTGATATCGGCCATCGAGCCGCCGAAGCAGATCGCGCTCTGCCCGGCCACCACTGGACGCTGGGCGTTGGCACTCATGACAAGGTGGTAGTCAGACAGACCCGCCTGGAAGCAGTCGACCAGGAACTGCAACGCCTCCTTGGCCTGAGGGCTGTCAAAGTTGGCGGTGCCGTCCTCCTTCCAGTAGGTCGCGCCGTTGGAGAACATGAGAACCGCGAAGGCCTGCTGGAGCCCGATGGACTTGTCCAGGCCGAACCAGATCGGGGACTGACACACTCCGGCGTCACGCACTCTCGTGGCAGCCTCACGCAGCTCGGCCCAGGTCGTGGGCAGCGTGGTGGGGTCTACCCCGGCCTTCTCCAGCAGGTCAGACCGGTAGACGTTGCTGCGTACGTCGGTGCCGATCGGGATCGAGTACTGGGTGCCGTCCCATACTCCGTCAGCCAGCATGTCGGAGTAGATGGCGTTCTTGCTCTCCCACGTCGACATGTAGCCGTCCAAGGGCGCCAGCACGCCCTTGGCGGCCAGCGGCGCGGTCCAGATCGCTCCCAGGAGGAGCACATCGGCGATCTGCCCCGAGGCAGCCGCGGTCGTCACCTTCTGGAAGGCCGAGCCCCAGTCAGAGCTCTGGACCTCTACCTCCAGGCCACTGTCCTCCTTGAACGCCGGGAGCAGCGTGTCTGACAGGTAGGCGTTGAGCTCCTGGTTGCCGCCCAGGACCATGAAGCTCAGAGAGCCGGCGGTGTCACTGCCGGAGCCGGACTTCGATCCACAGGCAGACAGCAGGGGGACGCTGAGGGCCGTCAGGCCTGCACCGGCAAGCAGATGACGACGTGAGACGGTGGGGTACATGGAGGCTCCTTGGTCGAGATCGAATCACCCTTGATTCGTTCCAGATTGTAACCAATGGTTTGCGCTTTGACCATACCTGTCTTCACGACAGCCTGATCCTGTCTCACGTGAGCAGACCAGCCGCCAGCTCCTGCCCACCAGGACCGTGGCCACCGCGCCCGGCTCAGCACCCAGCCACGCCCTGGTCCGTCCGTGGCGTCTCAGCCTGCCTGGTCGGTCAACCTCGCGAGGAGCCCCACGCTCGCCCCGATCATCGAGGCCCCCACCAGCGAGGCGTCGTCACCCAGCTCCCCCGCTGAGATGCTCAGGGACCCACAGTCCCGGTGAGCGTGGACGCGCCGCCTGACCTCCTGAATGAAGTCCTCTCCGAGATAGACCGGCCACCCACCGATCGTCATATGGCCAGGGCTCGCCAGCAGTGCGATCATCCCCACCGCACGCGCCAGGTCGTCAGCCAGAGCCTCCAGCGCCCCTGCCGCACGCTGGTCGCCACCAGCCGCTGCAGCGGCAACCTGACGGCAGTACCCCTCCATGTAGTGCGGGTCCTGACCAGGGCTCACCCCGAGGTCCTCGGTACGCCTCATCAACGCGGTAAAGCCGAGCACCGAGTCCAGGCAACCGTTCCACCCACAGGTGTGGCACCGTGGTCCAGACGGGTCGATCGGGACATGGCTCACTGGGAGGCTGCTCGCCCGGGGAGGCAGACTCGTGTCCCAGCCCCCGGGACGCCCGGCCCCGAGACCGATACCGCACTGCAAGTGCACGAGCTCTGACCTGGTCGGCAACCGGTCACCTCGCTGCCCAGCCTGGTAGCTGAGGTACTCAAAGCTCGCCTGGGCAGCGCAGCAGGACACATCCAGCACCCGCAACGGCACCCCCGGCAGGTAGGGAGCCAGCAGGCCAGCGACGTCGACGTCGTTCCAGCCCAGGTAGAGGGAGTAGGCGACGCCCTGCCCGTCATCGGTAGCCGATCCTCCCACCGAGACTCCCACGCCCACCACCTCGTGCGGGTAGTCCCGCCGCAGATCCTGCACGTGCTGTCCGACCTCAGCCAGGACCTGCTCGGGGCCGGTCCCCGGGACCATGCGCTCCTCCCATCGCCCCAGCTCCGCTCCCGACAGGTCACGCAGGACGACGGCGTACCTGTCGATCCTCAGATCCACGCCCACGCTCGCCAGCACCCCGGCTCTCATCCGCAAGCCAGCGGCCGGCCGGCCCCCGCTTCCGGTGCCCTGCGCCGGGACCTCACTGACCAGGTCCTGGCTGACCAGCTCCTGGACGATCCGGGTGATAGAGGCCTTGGTCAGCCCGGAGCGTCGGCCCAACTCAGGGCGGGTGACCGGACCGCATCGTTGGATCAGTCCCAGGATGAGAACCTGGTTGTGCTCACGCATCTCCCTGTGCCGCAGCGCCTCAGGCATCGTGGTGGTCCCTTCTCAGTAACCTCCCTAGCATGAGCCAGGGCTCGCCTCACCGCAGTGCCTGGATGGCGGTGAGCACCGCCACGGCCACTAGCAGCGCGACGAAAAGATAGCTCAGGGTCGAGGCTCGTGCCCGTTGGGACAGCGGTCCGCCGGCCACTCCACCCGCTGCCGAGGCCGCGGCGAAGGCGAGCGTGAGGGCCCAGTCGACCTCCAGCGTCCCCGTCATCCGCTGCGCCAGCGCCGCCAGCGCCGCGATCACCATGACCACCAAGGACGTCCCCGAGGCCCGCCGGATGTCGAGGCCGAGGACCAGCGTCAGCATCGGGACGACGGCAAAGCCCCCACCCACTCCGAAGAATCCGGTCAGCAGCCCGGTCACGGTAGCCGCCACCGCCACCAGCCACCACGAGCGATGAGGGGCCTGCTGCGCCGTCGTCTCTCCCTCTCTGTCGCGGCCCGGGTGGTAGGTCCGCCGCGTCCGCCGTGCCATGACGACGGCGACGAGCACGAGCAGGAGCGCGAAGGCGATCATGAGTGCCCGGCCCTCGACCAGGGAGTTGAGCCAGGAGCCCCCGACCGCACCGATGGTCGACGCCAGGCCGACCACGACGCCCTCGCGCCACCTCACCTGCCCCCGACGTGCACGCGAGGGCAGCGAGGCCAGGGCCGTGGTGATGACGATGACGAGGGACTCGCTGGCCGCAGCGTGCGGCGACTGCCCCAGGAGGTAGACCAGGACCGGAACCGACAGGATCCCGCCTCCCGCCCCGAGGGCCCCGACGACCACGCCGACGCAGGCGCCGATGAGCAGGGCGGTCACGACGGCCATCAGCCAGCCGCCTCCTCGGCAGCAGGAGCGCTCTGCCCGGCAGCGCGCATCTGCTCACGCGTGCGCGGGTCCATCACCTCAGCAGGAGCACGGCCTGCGCGAAGGAGCCTGGCCATCGCGAGCAGGTCAGGCAGGGCGTGGGAGTAGAAGTGCTGGTACCCCTGGCACAGGTAGCTGTGGCCTTCCTCGCCGTCAGCCGAGCGCTCGAAGCGGTCCTTGGGGCAGCCACCGTGGCACAGCCCCACCACCGGGCACCGACGGCACTGCATCGTGAGCTCCGTCTGCTTCTTGCGGGAGAAGCGGCGCATGACCGGGGTGGCCGCCAGCTCGGCGAAGGAGCTGTCCAGGACGCTGCCCAGGCGCCAGTCCGGCTCCACCCAGTGGTCGCAGGCGTAGACGTCGCCGTTGAACTCCATGGCGAGGTTGACACCGCACTCGGGGGCGTGGACGCACACCGGGTAGATGCCGAAGAGGGCGGACAGGGCCGCATCGACGTCCTGGACGAAGACGCGGCCGACGTCGTGACGGATCCACTCGTCGAAGACCGTGGTCAGGAAGCGGCCGTAGGCCAGGGGGCTGACGCTTCGCGAGGTCACGGCGTCGCCGCTCTGGGTGTAGAGCAGGCGAGCGCCCTCCGTCGAGCGCCAGCCGGCCTCTGCCGCCGCCAGGTCCCCGCGCTCGACGCGCTCGACGATCGGGATGAGCTGGATGTAGCAGGCCCCCAGCTCATCACGCAGGTAGCGGTAGACCTCCAGCGGGTGGTCCTGGTTCGCGGCATTGACCGTGCACAGGATGTTGGTGCGTACCCCCGCCTCGCGCAGGTGCTGGTACCCACGCACCACCATCGAGTGGGTACCGCGACCGCCGCGGTTGACCCGGTAGGCGTCATGCATCTGCGGTGGCCCGTCCACCGAGACACCCACCAGGACGTCGTGCTCGGCGAGGAAGGAGGCCCACTCCTGGTCAATGAGGGTGGCGTTGGTCTGCAGCGCGTGGTGGACCTGCTGGGTGGGGCGGCGGTAGGTCTCACACATCTCCAGCACCCGTTGGTAGAAGGAGATGCCGCGCAGGGTCGGCTCCCCGCCCTGCCACAGCAGCGTCACCTCGCCGTCGGGGCTGGCAGCGAGCAGCTCACGCACGTAGACGCGTGCCGTGTCCTCGCTCATCAGCTGCCGCGGCACGTCGTAGAGCAGCTCCTTGGACAGGAAGAAGCAGTACTGGCAGTCCAGGTTGCAGGCAGCACCGGTGGGCTTGGTGACCACGGACAGGGGCAGGCGCGGCCGGACCACCGGCCCCTGGTCCGCACGGTCCTGAGGAATGCCTGTCTGTGCCACGGTCCTCCTGTGCGCGAGCAGCGCCAGGACACGATCCCGTCCCCCAGCGTCCTTGTCGAGAAGCCCTCACTTTATACCCAGGTCTCGCCCGCTCCCGCCACGGGCACGGACCAGGGCGACGTCTCAGGTCCGCTCGAGGTAGGCCCGGGACTCCTCGTCAAGGCGGTCGGCGATGGCTACCGCCAGGTCACGGTGAGCGGCCAGGTGCGGGTCAGCGCTGATAAGGGCCTCGGCCTCGGCCCGGGCTGAGGCGATGAGGGCGCCATCGCGCGTCACGCGCAGCAGGTCCAGGTCGCTGCGCCGGCCGGACTGGGCGGCTCCGAGCACGTTGCCCTCGCTGCGCAGCTCCAGGTCCGCCTCGGCCAGGCGGAAGCCGTCCACGGTCTGGGCGAAGGCCCGCAGCCGGTGGAAGGCGGGTGAGCCGGCCTCGACGCCCGTGACCGCGACGCACAGCGACTCACGCTGCCCGCGACCCACGCGTCCGCGCAGCTGGTGGAGCTGGGACAGACCGAAGCGGTCAGCGTCCAGGATGACCATCATGGTGGCCTCAGGCACGTCCACACCGACCTCGATGACGGTGGTGGCCACCAGGAGCGGTGCACGTCCACGAGCGAAGTCCGCCATCGCAGCGTCCTTGTCAGCCTGGCTCATGCGACCGGTCAGCATACCGATGCCGACCCCTGCCAGCGCAGGCTCGCCACGCAGCCGCTCGACCCAGTCCTCGACCGAGGCGAGCGGGCGCAAGGGCACGCTCTCCTCGTCAGACAGGTCCTCCCCCGCCCCGGGTACCGCACTGAACAGCGGAGCCGTGCCCGCGTGCGAGGCGTCAGCCTCCGGGGCATCCACCCCCTCGCCGGGGCCCGCCTCAGCGGCGTCGATGCGTGGGCACACGACGTAGACCCGCCCTCCCTGGGTCACCTCGCGGGCAGCACGCTGCCAGATGCCCTCGACCCAGCCGGTGCGCTCCCAGGGCACCAGGTAGGTGGTAACCGGGCTGCGTCCGGCAGGCAGCTCGTCCAGGACCGCGGTGTCCAGGTCCCCGAAGACCGTCATGGCGATGGTGCGGGGAATCGGGGTGGCAGTCATGACCAGCAGGTGGGGGGTGCGCAGCTCACCGGTAGCCGGGTCACGTACGTCACCCCGCCCGCGCAGGGCGTCACGCTGGGCGACGCCGAAGCGGTGCTGCTCGTCGACGACGACCAGCCCCAGGAAGGGGATCTGGACCGTGTCTGACAGCAGGGCGTGCGTGCCCACGACGATCGCGCTCTCACCCGCGGCCAGCCTCGCCAGGATCTCCCGACGCTGGGGCAGGGGCGTGGAACCGGTCAGGAGCAGGACCCGGGTGGCCTGGCTGGCACCGTCCAGCATCCCGGCACGAGCCAGCGGCCCCAGCAGCTGCTCCAGGGAGGAGCGGTGCTGGGCGGCGAGGACCTCGGTGGGGGCGAGCAGGGCCGCCTGTCCCCCACCACCAACCACCTGGAGCATGGCCCGCAGGGCCACGAGAGTCTTGCCGCTACCCACGTCCCCTTGCAGCAGGGTCTGCATCGGGGCGGTCGACTCCAGCGCCTCCTCCAGCTCGCGCCCCACCCTCTCCTGGCCGCTGGTCAGGGTGTAGGGAAGGCTGGCGTCCAGGCTGGCGCGCAGGGAGCCGGCTCCCGGACGGGGCCAGGCCACGGCGGTGTGGGTGGCGTCGTGGGCGGCACGGCGCTGGACCAGGGCGCTCTGGAGGACGAAGGCCTCCTCGTAGCGCAGGCGCTTGCGGGCCGCGCGCCACTGCTCGGCGTCCTCAGGCGTGTGGACCCAGCGCCAGGCCGTCAGGGCGTCAACGAGGCCGTGGGCCTGGCGGACCTGAGGCGGCAGCGGCTCAGGGACGTCGTGAGCGGCCAGCTGGTCGAGCACCGTGCGCACGGCCTTAGCCACCCGCCACGACGGCAGGGACTCGGTGGCGGGGTAGATCGGCATCGGGCGCGCCAGCAGCTCCTCGCGCTCAGCCTCGTCCAGGTCGTCTAGGACCTGGAAGCGCGGGCTGGCGAGCTGGCGGTGCCCCCGGCGTATACCGACCTTGCCTGACAGCAGGACGGTCGTGCCCGGCGAGAGCTGCTCGGCGTAGCGAGCCATGAGCCCAGCGGCGCCGAAGAAGACCACGTCCATCTTGGACACGCCGTCGGTGACCAGAGCCTCCATGAGGGCAGGTGGGCGCCCTCCGCGCGAGCGGCGAGCGGCCGAGCGCATGACCTGGGCCTGGACGGTGACCTGCTCGCCCTCGACCAGGCTCGACAGGTCCGTCAGGTCCCCCCAGGTGTCATAGCGCCGAGGCAGCAGGCGCAGCAGGTCGCCGGCGGTCTCCACGCCCTGACGGCCGAGCTGCTCAGCCGTGCGCGTGCCGAGCAGCCTGGTCACCGGCGTGGCCAGGAGCGGAAGGGACCCGAGCGGCACAGGGGCGCCGCAGGCAGGAGGTGAGGAGGAGTCAGGGACGGACACGGTGGTAGCGCTACTCGACGGCGATGAGGACATCTGGGGCCAGCTGGCCGCCGGCGTGGACGACGACCTCGATGGCCTCGGCCGAGCCGGTCAGGGTCTCGGCCCGCTGGGCGACGGCGGTGGCCACCAGCGAGCCGACGTCCGGCAGGGCGTCGCGACCCAGGATAACGGTGACCAGCTCGTCGTCGCCTCGCAGCAGGCTGGCGACGGCGGAGGCGACGGTCTCGGCCTCGGCCTGGGCGCCGTCGAAGGCCAGGGTGCGCATGTGCGCGCCCGCGAGGCTGGCCCGACGGGCCAGGTCGGTCAGGCTGGTACCCCCCGGCGTCGTCGCAGCGGCTCCGCCCGGCACCGACAGTCCTGCCACGGCGACGGCCGCAGCCAGGACACGGGCCTCGTCGTCGGTGTCGGCCACCAGCAGCTGAGGACTGTTCAGGCCCTGACCCGGTACGTCGTCGACCTGGGTGGCCAGGCGCGCACCCGTCGGCCCGGAGACGACCGAGGGCACGGCCCGGGCGGCCAGGTGCCGAGCCGCCTCGTGAGCCGCGGCCGCACCGTCGCCGTCACAGGGGAGGACGAGGACCTGAGCCAGGCCCAGGTCGCCAACGGCCCTGACGATGCCCTCACGCTCAGGACCGAGGACGACGACGGCGCCGGTGCGTGCCAGCTGCTCGATGAGGCCCGGGGCGCGGGTGCAGGCGATCACGCCCACGCGCTCCTGGAGGCGTGGCGAGGAGGAGGCGCCCTGGGAGGGGTGGGCACGCAGGCCCGACTCGCGCTGGGCCTGCAGACGCTGACGTCGGGCGGCCAGGCGCTCCAGCGAGATGACGTTGCCTGCCTGCGCCTGGGCGGGGTGAGCAAAGGCCAGCGGTGGCTCAGCCGCCTCCCAGCCCCCGGCCAGCGCCATGGTGGTCGGGGTCAGGTGGTGGATGCACACCTGGCGGGCACGCCCGCTGCGAGGCAGTGCCGCACGCGGAGTGTCCGTGTGGACGTGGACCTGGTAGAGCCCCACCCCCAGGGCGTCCGGGGTGCCGACCACACCCACGCTGTCTCCCACGGCTTCCAGCTGTCGGCGCAAGACGGCGGCCTGTGCGGCGGTGGCCTCCAGCAGGTACATGACCTCGAACTCCCCGCTCGAGGCGTCGGGCGAGGTCTGGGCGTCGTAGACGTGACCGTGAGGCGTGCCGCTGCTGGCCAGGTCAATGAGCATCTGGTGGGCCACCCGCGTGAAGCCCGCCTCCGAGGCTCCCGCGGTCCGGGGGCCCGCAGCCTGTGCCTGCTCACCCAGGCAGTCGGACAGGGCCGTGAGCAGCAGCATGAGGGCCGCGCCTCCGGCGTCGACCGGGCCGTGCCCCATCCCGGCGGTCTCGACGACGGACTCCTGGGCGCCCAGGGCTGCTGCGGCCGCGATGTCCGCCACCGTCGCCGGGTGGGTGGCGGTGGCGTCCTCAAGGGTCTGGCGTGCCGTGGTCGCGGCGTCACGGGCCACCGTCAGCAGCGTCCCGGTCACGGGCCGTGAGACCGCCGCCCAGGTTGAGGAGGCGATGCGCTCGTAAGCGTGTACCAGCTCCACCGGCCGCAGCCCGTTCGGCTCCGGGGCCTGCGCCGCCTCCTCCGCCAGGGCGGACAGCGCCTGGGAGACCAGGAGGCCAGAGTTGCCACGGGCGCCGCGCACGGCTCCGTCGGCCGCGGCCCGGGAGACCTGGGCGGCGTCAGCCCCCGCCGGGAGCAGTCGCAGCGCCTCGACCGCCGAGCGCAGGGTCAGGGCGACGTTGGTCCCCGTGTCCGAGTCAGGGACGGGGAAGACGTTGAGCGAGTCGACCAGGCAGCGGGTCGTCTCGGCAGTGTCCCTGGCCAGGGAGAACCAGGCGCGCAGGGCCTCGGCGTCCACGCTCTGGGGGGTCAGGCGTGCGCCGTCGTCCTTCACCTCGTCCTCCTTGCGTGCCTCGGGATACCCTCAAGGCTACCTGCCCGGGACGGCCGGGGGCGCCAGCCACCGGGCACGGTTGTGCCTCAGCCCACGCTGGATGCGCTTGGGAGCAGGCCCCGATGTCCGATACAGTGTCCGGGTTGCCTGAGGGAGTACTCCCCGGGCGGTGGACCTAGCGCCGGACGACGAGTCCGAGCGTTGAAGCACTGAAGATTCAGGAGTGAGACCGTGGCTGCTGTGTGCGACGTCTGCGGCAAGGGCCCCATCTTCGGCAAGAGCGTCTCGCACTCCCACGTGCGGACCAACCGCCGGTGGAACCCCAACATCCAGCGAGTGCGTGCTCTCGTGAACGGCGCCCCCAAGCGCCTCAACGTGTGCACCTCCTGCCTCAAGGCCGGCAAGGTCACGCGCAACATCTGAGCGCACCCTGCCGATCTGGCGCTGGAAGGCCGTCACCCTCGGGTGGCGGCCTTCGTCGTGCCTGGGCGCCCTGCCCCTCAGACGCGATCTCAGCGCCCCGAAAGAGCTCTCCAGCCGTCCCGCTAGTCACCGCAGCGAAAGAGCCGCACGTCAACCAGCGAAGTGGTCCCAGCCCACACCGCCCGTCCACGGACGGCCCCCGACGCGTACACCCGGCACCGGCTCGCCGGCGGGTTCCCCAGCCTCTCGCACACGCCCGATGACGCACGTCCCCTCGGGCAGGCTCGCTCCCTCCGGCACGCAGGCGACCATGCCGTGGTCCTCTCCCCCGGTCAGCACCCACTGGCGTGCGAGCCTCTCCGCCACTCCCGCGGCCCCCTGCCCGCGCGCCTCCAGCACCACCTGCGCCACAGGCTCCAGTGCCGCGGCCGCCCGGCCGAGAGCCGTCCTCGTGCACGCCGGGTCATCCAGGTCGACGACGACGCCGCTGGCCACCGCGATCCGGCCGCAGTCGCGCAGCAGGGAGTCTGAGACGTCCATCATCGCGTGGGCACCAGCGTCCGCGAGCGCCGGCCCTGCCTGGAGGGGCGGAACGGGCGCGAGGAAACGCTCCGCGCAGCGGCGGACGAGGGCGTCGGTCTCGGTGCCCCCGCCGGCACCGGCACCGCCGGCGGGACCAACGTCGTCCGCGCCGGCTGCCTCGTGACGTCTGTGCCAGCCGGGGAGCGCTCCGGCCTCTAGCAGCGCCAGCCCGGCCGCGCTCAGGCCCAGGTCGCCGACGTGGACCACCAGGTCCCCGGGCCGGGCCTCGCTGCGCACCACCGGCTCCCGTCCTTCCAGGTCCCCGTGGACGGTGACGGCGATGACGATGCTCTCCCCCGCGCTCAGGTCCCCACCGACGACGCCGGCTCCCGCCCTCCGGCACTCCTCCCCCAGCCCCCGGGCCAGCCCCTCCACCCAGGTCACGGGCGTGGAGGCGGGCAGGACGAGGGAGACCACCGCCGCCACGGGGCGCGCGCCCATGGCGGCGGCGTCGGCGAGGTTCTGGGCAGCGGCACGCCGCCCGACCTGCTCAGGAGCCGACCAGTCGGTGCGGAAGTGGTGGCCCTCGACGAGGACGTCCGTGGAGACCACGTAGCGCCCGTCTGGCGCTTGGAGCACGGCGCAGTCGTCCCCGTTGCCGACCACCTGGAGCGGGCTTGCCGGAAGCAGGGGCGTGATGGCGGCCAGCAGCCCAGCCTCGCCCAGCTCGGCCACCGTCTCCACGCCCGTGCCTGCCTGTCCGGTCCGCTCGTGTGCGCCCGCGCTCTCAGCGGTTGACGCTGCGCGGGCGCTCCAGGGCCAGCTCAATGAGCTCGCTGACCAGGTCGGTGTAGCTCAGGCCAGAGACCTGCCACATGTAGGGGTACATGGAGAAGGGTGTGAAGCCGGGCATCGTGTTGACCTCGTTGACCACGGCCTCCCCGCGCGGGGTGAGGAAGAAGTCCACGCGCATCAGGCCCTCGCCGCCCAGTGCCTCGAAGGCCTGGGCCGCGGTGGTCTTGAGCAGCTCGGCCTCCTGGCGGCTCACGCGCGCAGGGCAGACCATCTGGACGGCGTCGTGAGCCAGGTACTTGGTCTCGTAGTCGTAGAACTCCCCGGCCCCGTGGGCGGCGTCCATGACGATCTCGCCGGGCTCGGCCACGCGCGGGGCGGTGCCGTGGTGACCGCCCAGGACGGCGACCTCAACCTCACGGCCCTCGACGCCGGACTCGACCAGCACCTTGGGGTCGACGTCGCGTGCGGCCTCGATGGCCGCAGGCAGGTCCTCCCGGTGCTCGACCTTGGTGATGCCCAGCGAGCTGCCGGCTCGGGCGGGCTTGACGAAGAGCGGGTAGGTCAGGGCCTCGCAGGCGTCCAGGATGAGCTCGCGCTCGCTCTCCCAGCGGTGGGGGTGGACCACCACGTGCTGGGCGGTCGGGATGCCGGCGGCACCCAGCAGCACCTTGGTGACCTGCTTGTCCATGCCTGCGGCCGAGGCGAGCACGCCGCATCCCACGTAGGGGATGTCCATCATCTCCAGCATGCCCTGGATGGTGCCGTCCTCACCGTAGGGGCCGTGCAGGAGGGGCAGGACGACGTCGACCTCGCCCAGCACCTTGGGGCCGGTGTGGGTGACGGCGGTGAAGGCTCCTCCGCCCAGGCGCATCGCGAGCTCGCCGCGCCCCAGGCCCCCGGTCGTGATCTCGACCGGCGGGCGGGACTCGTCCAGGGCGAGGGCGGCAGGGTCGTCGTCAACCAGCAGCCACTGGCCGTCCAGGGTGATGCCCACGGGCAGGACGTCAAAGCGATCACGGTCGATGGCGGACAGGACGCCGGCCGCGGTGGCGCAGGAGATCGTGTGCTCACCGCTGCGTCCTCCGAAGACGACGGCGACGCGCGGCCTGCGTCCGGAGCCTGCCTCGCTGCCCGTGCCAGGCTCGGTCCCGGACGAGACGGTCAGGGGGCGGCTGGTGGCGGTCTCGATCGTGTTCGTGGACGACATGGCCGCAACGCTACCGCCTTGGCTGGCTGCTTCCGTGACGCCGTGCCCGTACCCTGGTGGAGGGCAAGCTCGTCCACATCCTCAGGAGGACCCGATGACCACCTCGTCTCGCACTGGCGCACGTGGCGCACATGGCACCACAGATCTCACGCGCCGCGGCGTGCTCGCCGGCGGGCTCGGCGCGCTCCTCGCAGGCGGTCTGGCCTCCTGCGGCTCGACGTCGGGCGCCGGCTCAGCCGCGTCCTCGCCTTCGCCGTCGGCCTCCTTCCCGGCGGCCTCGGCAACGCCGGCGGCTCCGGCCTCGGCCGAGGCCACGAGCCAGGCCCTCACCACCCAGGAGTCTGACCAGGACTCCGACGCCTCCTGGAGCGAGGGGCACTCCGAGTCAGAGCCCAGCGGCGAGGCGGGTGTGGAGACGGCCCTGCGCACGGGGGTCCACGAGGGCTACGACCGGGTGGTCGTCCAGACCTCGGGCACGGGCACGATCGGCTGGTTCGCCGACGTCGTCGAGGAGGCCTCGACCCAGGGCAAGGGCGATCCCCTCAGCCTGGAGGGCAGCCACCTCATCCGGGTCTACGGCCGCGGCACCCAGATGCCCGTGACCGAGCAGGACCAGCAGATCGGCTACGACGGCCCCGCCCTGGTCAACACCGGCGGCACGGCCATCAAGCAGGTCTACCTGGACCGCACCTTTGAGGGCCAGTTCCAGCTGGTGCTGGGCACGCAGTCGACCAGGTACCGGATCTTCACGCTCTCCGAGCCCTCCCGTCTGGTCATCGACGTCCGCCAGCCCTGACCCTGCGTCGCCAGCCCAGAGGCCTCAGACGACGAGGCCGTGAGAAGTCCGCCGCCGTACCACCGCGTTCCTGCGATCCGGCCTTACGAGGCCCATCCTGTTCTCACCAGCCTCACGGCAAGCTCCGTACGCGACCGGCATCCAGTGGCCGTGAGAATCTCCGTCAGGTAGCTGCGCACCGTGCTTTCCTGGATGAGCAGACGTTCTGCGATCTCCCGGTTGCTCAGGCCCTGTGCAAGCTCGCGAAGAACGTCACGTTTGCGCCCGGAGAGCGTCTCGATGGTGCTGGTCAAGCGCCTGGCCTCCTCTTGCCCGCCGACGTGCTCGTTGTGATTGTGGAAGAGGGCCGCCGCGGGTCCTGGACCGAGGACCGTCATTCCCTGCGATGCCTGCTCGAGGCCTCGAGCGATGAGATCGACGGGCATGTCCTTGGTCAGAAAGCCTCTGGCCCCGTAGGTCATCGCCTGGCGGATCCGAGTGGGATCGTCATAGGCCGTAAACATGACGACAGCCACCGAGCCGTAGCGCCGGGTGATCTCCCGGGCGGCGGCGACTCCGTCCACCTGGGGCATCTCGACGTCCAGCAGGGCGACATCAACGATGCGTTCACTCAGGATGGTGACCGCCTCCGCTCCATCCGCTGCTGTCGCGACCACCTCGATTCCTGTGACGTCAGACAGGAGCTGGGCGTACCCCTCCCGAACCACCTGGTCATCATCAGCAACCAGGACCCTCAGTGGCTGGCGCACGGTCATGTCAGCGTCAACCGCTGTGCCGGTTGAGGAAGCACCAGGCCGAGCAACCAACGAGTGCCGACGGCTCCGGCCGTCAGCTCGCCTCCTAGTACCTGAGCCCTGGCAGCAAGAGTCTTCAGCCCCGTGCCGCCTCGTAATGGCGCGCCGACGACCTCAGGGGCGGGAGCATCAGAATCCTGTCGGTCCGAGGCCATCTCAAGCGATACCGAGTCACCGTCCGTGTCCGCACTGACGCGTAGGACAGACTGAGACCGGGCGTATTTGTAAGAGTTGATCATCCCTTCCCGAAGCGTGAGCGTCACCAGCTCCTTCTCTTTGCTCCCGAGCCCGTGGACCATGATGTCAAGGGTACAGGCGTCATACTCCAACGATATTCCTCGCGCTGCGAGGAAACGTTCGCCAGAACTCAGCGTCTGAGAGGGCGCGTCATCGTGAGCGTGCCCCTCGCCAGCCTCGAGCCCAAGAGACTCCGAGTAGTCCAGAGCACTCATGAGTGTCCGTACGTGCCGCAGACTGGACTCAGTCGACCGCTCCAAGACGCAGGCGTAGCGCTCAACAGGGGTACCTGTCGTCTCCCTGAGAAGGAGCCTGGCCGTGACCAGTGACTGGGCCAGCTCGGCTGCCACGGAGTCGTGAAGCTGGAGAGCGAGGCTCGCCCGCACGCGCTCCTCCTCCGTCTCCATCTGTAGCCGCAGGTTCTCCTCCCTGAGCGCGGCGTCCGCGAGACGCTCCTGGTAGGAGTGCAGGGCCAGGCCGATCGCGATCTCAATCGTGGCGATCAACAGTGATGCCGACAAGGTGTCGAGGAGGCGAGGGGCGGCCAACAGCTCGATGACGAGGTAGAGCACCACGATCCCGGCGGTTCGCGCGATCCACCACCGTGACAACCAGTCAATGACAACCAGGGCGAACCCCAGCGAGACGGCGCTGACCGAGGCATTCAGCGCCACCTCCGTGCAGGAGGCGATCACGACAGCGAGCCCCGCCCACCGTGGGCTCCACGCAAGAAGCCCCGCCGACGCGGCGATGATCATCGTGAAGACGACCGTCACCGTCTGCGGAGGCGAGCCGATCCAATCAGCACAGTCAACCGCGAGAGCCACGGACGTGACCGTGAGATAGACAGTCTTGCGGTTGAGCACACCTCGTGACGCCCTCATCGCATCACCACGATTCTACTTCTTGCACTTCGCCGACTGTGGGAGAAACTGACAAAACAGCCAAAGCCCGCCTCGCGAGCTCTCACTGGCTATCACCACCGGAGCACGGTCATCCGTCACTGGGGTCGTGCGGTGAGAGAGATCCAGAGACGCTATGGCGCAGGATCCCTGAGCCGCCATCACTCCAGCCAGAACAATGAGCAGGATACGTGACATGGCTTCTCTTCTCCCTGTGACATGGCGGGACCATCCTGTCATCATGCACCACGAGCTGTCTGCGCTCCACCGAGGAATGTTGGTGGTCTCCCGTCTCTGACTACCACCGACGTATCCCGAACCAGGACCTGGCTACCGCGAGGCACGCAACGCGTCTGCCGGCTCGATCCGCGAAGCCTTCCAGGTGGCGAGGAGTCCACCGAGCACACCAACCACGGCTCCACCAAGCACACCCAGCGGCAGCAGCGCAGGCTCAAGAACAGGCTGCCAGTGACGGGCGAGCGTGACCCCGAGAACCGCGAGCACCGCCCCGTACGTCCCAAGCACACCACCGAGGAGGCCGACGCCCAGAGACTCGACCATGACCAGGCCCATGACGTGGACTCTTCTGGCGCCTATCGCCCTGCGCAGACCAAACTCACCCACGCGCTGGAAGACGGCCCCGGTCATCGCGTTGGTCAGCGACAGCACAGCAGCGAGCAGAGCGACCCCTGTCAGCGTCAGCAGCATCGTGGCGACATTGCTCTCGATCTCACCGCGCAAGACGGTGGGGTCTGGCGGCGCGTCCACCGAGATTCCTTCCGGAGCGGCTGGGTTCCACGCGATCGGCGCCTGACGTGCCACCTGTGGTGCCGCGCCTGGTACCACCTTGACCTCCACGCTGGCCCACTGAGGCGCCCCCATCTCCTGGGCATCTGGTTCCGTCATGAGCACCGCGTTGAGCAGCGTGACCTGCAGACCAGCGTCCTCGAGGACTCCTACCACACGACGTGGGCTTCCCCCGACCCAGACGACGGGCGAGGCCAGCAACGGCCCTATGCTCATCTCTGCAGCGGCCTGAGCACCGATGATGACCTCTCCCTGCTCCAGCCTCCTCAATGGTGGCCCGGCTGTCTCCACTCGTGCGACAAGATCCGATATCTGACCGTCCACAACACCGATGATGTCTCTCATCGATCCATGAGGGTCGCCGTGCCCGAGCTGCGCCGACGCCGAGGCCTGACCGTGATGAGCGAAGATCGACGCTGCTCTCACCCCGCTCACGCGGCTTACTCGCCCCAACGACTCCTGCGATAGAAGCGGCGACTGGTCATGCTCCGTCAGCTCACCACTACTGAGTCCGACGCGTTGGTTGCGTTGAGCATCGAAGATGTCAGAGACCTGCCCCTGGGCAGTGTCCGCCATTCCTGCGGTCGTCAGTGCTAGTCCGACTCCCAGAGCGACAGACGCGATCAGCACCATGGTTCGAGACGTCCGTGTCCACAGGCTCTTCCAGGCATCAGCGACCGCGTCACGAAGACGAACACGTGAGCTCGTCTCCTCACCGCCAGGGTCCGACCTGGCGTCCCAGTCGCTCTGCACGACAGGTGCGACCTTCTCACGCCGTGTCTCGGATGGCGACTCCTCCCGGGCCGCCTGGCCGTTGTCCGTCTCTGTGATCTCGCCGTCGAGAACGTGCAGACGCCGACGTGCGCGAGCAGCCACAGCGGCGTCATGAGTCACGACGATCAGGGTGGCACCACGGTCATGCAGTCCCTCGAGAGTCTCCATAATCTGCTGTCCGGTCGCCTGATCGAGATTGCCCGTCGGTTCGTCTGCCACGATGACCGGGGCTCCCGAGGTGATGGCACGCGCGATAGCGACGCGCTGGCGCTCACCACCTGATAGCACGGAGGTCCGCTGATCTGCCTTGCCTGCCAGCCCTACGAACTCCAGGGCCTCGTGCGCCACCTCCTGACGACGCGAGGAGGGAAGCGCCCGGTACAAGGTCCCCAGAGCCACGTTGTCCAGCACCGTCCTGCCGTCGAGGAGGTGGAAGGCCTGGAAGATGAAGGAAAAGGTGCGTGACCTCAAGCGGGCGCGTTCGGCGTCAGACAACGCGGCAGTATCGACTCCGTCGATCGTGTACCTGCCAGACGTCGGGGTGTCCAGCAGAGCGATCTGGTTGAGGAGAGTTGATTTTCCTGACCCAGACGGGCCCTCGATGGCCAGATAGTCTCCTGGCTCAACGTGTAGCCTCACCCCGCGCAAGGCGTGAACAGGAACCGCGCCCTGGTAGACCCTCCCGACGTCATCCAGCTTCAAGCGTGTCATGGGCGGTCAACCCTGACATAGGCACCCTCACGTACCCCGCTCTCCGCGTCCGCCTCGATCGCACAGGTTCCTGCGACACAGGCCTTCTGAGCCACACGGACCTGTGTGAAGGAGCCATCAGTCTCGCGGAGAAGAACGCTGGTGCTCCCGCTCGCGTCCGAGGCAAGAGCCCTCTGAGGCACAGTGAGCACGCCCAGTAACGGCTCGATGAGATCGAGCGTGACCAGTACACCTCCCCGACCAATCCATTCCTGAGGGATCTGAGCAGATGTCGGAGTGAGGACGAGCGTTCGCTCACCTGCAACACCTTCCTTGGGAGCTGCCTCATCCGCCGGGTCGTCGTCAGCAGGGCTCTCATCGCTCTGAGAGCCACGGTCTGCACCGGTCTGCGCAGACTCGACCGATGAGACTGTCACGCTCAGGCTCTCGTCTCCTAGCTGTGCCGTGCCACTTATCTGCTGCGTCACCTGAGCAGCAAGCGATCCGGTGACCTGAGCGCTCAGAACGGTCTGGCCGCTGGAGACTGTCAGTCGAGCCGTCGTGGCTGTCAGGGTGGTTCCGAGTGAGGGAACGGACTCGACCCGGACAGGCAGACCCGGAATCACCACCACCTCTGAGACTGGCAGGTAGATCTCACTCATCCCTGCTGCCTGTGCAGCCTCCGGCCGTATGGCGCGGTCCTGGTCGGCCTCACCAGGACCGCTCGTCCCCGATCCAGGATCCTGTCCCTCGGAAGGAGCGGAGCTCGTTCGGCCTCGCTCAACCACTTGCCTGGTTGGTGCGTCTGCTCCCACCCGTTCATACAGCTTGGTCAGCGCACGAGTCGTGGCGACTCCGAACTGTCCGTCAGCTGAGAGTCCGTATCCCAGTGCCGTCAACGCTTCTTGAAGCAGACGGACATCGGCGCCAGTGTCTCCTGGGCCGAGGTCTCGATACAGGGGAAACGCCCCTGACAACGCAATGACAGGACGATCATTAAGCCATACCACAGCCTGACCGCTGTCGACCTGAGAGCCGGATGCGACCCCCGATGCGGTGACCACCACGGACCCAGAGGTGGGGAGGACCAGGTCGATCGAGCGTGATTCGGAGACACCGACCGTTGCATTGATCGTGGTCCGCTCAGTGAGATCTGCCTTCGTCACAGGAACCAGCACTGGCTCGGCGGCTGGAGGCTGCGCCTGAGCAGCACGTTGCGCGGGAGACTGGAAACGAGAGGCAGCCAGCCACGTCACTGCAACGAGCAGCAGCGCCGCGACAACGGCACCGAGCGTCAGAAGCAGACGGCGGTTCACGTGCTCGTCCCGGCGATCAAGGAACGGTAACGTTCCCTCGCGGTATCGAGTGCCTGGCGGACAGGCTCAAGCTCTGTACGGTGCTCGTCCACGAAGGCTTGCCGCAGGTTCCATTCCGCCTCATACAGCGCGTCGAACCACCCAGATGTCCTCCGACAGGTTGCGTCAGCGGATGCTACCTGGATCTCGTCTGCGCTCGCTGTCCCGGTGGGTGCCCAGTCCCATCGTTGCATCAGCGAGTCAGGCAGCATGGCACCAGGGGTCCATGGCTGAGCCGGCAGGTCAATGATTCCCTGCGGAGCCATGCATGTTCTCCATGCTGCCGCTGCGTCAGCAAGGTCAGGGGCAGTGGTGTCTGCCCGGAGCTTGTCCAGCTCAGAGGTGATGGCAGAGGTCTGTGAGGCATCGTCCTGACTCTCCTCGAGGTCCTTGCCCGTCAGTGCCACGTCCGCCTTGTCGTGACACGTATAGAGAGCGTCCCAGAAGGCCTGAGACTCATGTGCCCACAGTCCACCTTCACCTGCGGCGAGAGTGGCGGCCTCGTTCAGGTTACGTGAGTCCGGAGCCATGCGGTAGCCGTAGCGTCCAGCAACATCTTCGTTAAAGACCTGCGAGACTCCGTCCCCGGCGAGTGTTGCTGGGGCGGGCGCTGAGGCGTCCCACCCGATCTCGACCTGTGCAAATCCGGCGTCACGCATGCACGGGGCACGCACGGTATCGAAGGCCTGGAGCTCCAGCGCCTGGTCACGAGCCGGCGAGTAGGGATCGGTTGGCAACGTCCAGTGGAGCTGGTCCTTGATGACGTCTGAAAGAGCCTCTGTCCCTTCCTCCTCGTGATCGAGCATCGAGCATCCTGAGACGGCGAGTAACGCGCCGACAAGAACGGCTCCGGCGCACTGAGTCAACTTGTCCATGAATTGCGCTTTCTATAAGAGTGGCACCGCACTGTAAGCGCCACGACAAAATTGAAAGAGGTGTGGCGTCGCGCGAGCAGCCGATTGCAGCCGCCTCGGTCACCCGCGCGACGTCAAGGCCTAGAGCCACTTGCCAATCGATCCATTCGATCCGCGCCACTTCATCGCACCACCAGTCGATGGTCCGTAGACACCGTCCTGGACCAGGCCATAACGAGCCTGGACCTGGATGACGGCCGTCTTGGTCGCCTGGCCAAAGTAGCCGTCCACCGCGATTGCTTTACCCTCGGCAGCCTTCAATGACTCCTGAAGGCGATAGGTCGCTGCGTTATAGCCGGCGAGGTCATACGCGAGCCAGCAGTCAATCGACCCACGAGTTTTCGCAGCAGGTACCCATGCTGTTGCGCCAGTGGTGATCTTCTTAGGAGCCGTCGCCGCGCAACGCGGCCGCGCAGTGACGCTTTCAACTCCGGCGGTTGCTGCGTGAGCGGGGACTGTCGTCCCGATGAGGAGAGCAACAGATGCCAGCCCCATGCCAATTTTTCTGATGATCGTCATTGATCCTTCTCCATCGTGTGACGTCCCACCACCGTCGTGGGACATCCCAAGGATCGGGCAGACCATCCCCAGCCCGTCACCACCATTTGTTGGTAAATCGCCTCCCGCGTGCACGTCAAGACCGGACGCTCGGCACAAAATGGGAAGGGAGTCGGAGGTCAGCGCTGCGGCGTGGCGTGGACGCCCTCGGCCTTGCGCGGACGCGCTAGCAAGGCGTCGGTGACCTCGGGGACCGTCGCTGCGCCCTCCACCACGGCTACGACGCCGGCGGTGATCGGCATCTCGACCCCGTGGGCCTCGGCCAGGTCCAGCACGGCGCGAGCCGACTTGGCGCCCTCAGCCACACCACGTGAGGCAGCCGAGGCCTCGGCCACGCTCATCCCCTCCCCCAGCCGACGCCCGAAGGTCTGGTTGCGTGACAGCGGCGAGGAGCAGGTGGCCACAAGGTCGCCCATGCCCGCCAGGCCCGAGAAGGTCTCCGACGCAGCGCCCAGCGCGAGCCCGAGCCGCGTGATCTCCACCAGCCCACGGGTGATGATCGTGGCCTTGGAGTTGTCTCCCAGTCCGCGTCCTGCCGCGATCCCCACGGCCAGGGCGATGACGTTCTTGACCGCCCCGCACAGCTCCACGCCCAGCACGTCGGTGTTGGTGTAGGGCCGGAAGGTGGCGGTCGCGCAGGCACCGGCCACCGCCGTCGCCACCTGCGGGTCACTGGCGGCCACCACCGTGGCCGTGGGCTGACCAGCCGCGATCTCGTCGGCCAGGTTCGGCCCGGAGACGACGGCGAGGCGTCCCTCCTCCAGCTCCAGCGCCTGCCCCAGGACCTGGCTCATGCGCAGTCCGGTCCCCACCTCAATGCCCTTCATGAGCGACACGGCCACGGCCCCGGGAGCGAGGCTGCCAGCCAGGGGCGCGAGCACCTGGCGCGAGACCTGCGAGGGCACGGCGACGACGACGAGCCCCGCCTCCTCCACCGCCTCCCCCAGGTCCGTGGTGGCGCTGACACCCGCCGGTAGAGGTGTGCCGGGGAGGTAACGGGCGTTGGTACCCGCGTTGACCTCGTCGGCCAGCTCAGCCCGACGCGCCCAGATCGTCGTCGGGGTGCCGGCACTCGCCAGCAGGCAGGCGAAGGTGGTCCCCCACGCGCCTGAGCCGATCACAGCGGCGCGCGAGAAGCCGCTCATGCCCGGCTCCCGCCGTCGCCCTCCTGCCCGGGCAGCGGGTCGGGGCGACGCGTGCCGCGCCTGTCCCGACCGCGCCTGTTCTTACCCGGGTTGCCGTCGTAGTGGAGGTCGTAGGGGCGCGGGGCCTTGAGCCCGCGCAGCTCCTCCACGATCGTGGTGATGCGGCGCATGATCTCAGCCGTCGCCTCGCGCACGGCCTCACGGTCCGTGGTGTCTGAGCCGAAGGCCTCCAGGGTGAAGGGCTCGCCGATGCTCACACGCACGTCCTTGCGCGGCAAGGGGCGGAAGCCGCCGCCCTCGAAGGAGTCGAGGATGTCCTGCGCCCCCCACTGCCCCATGGGAAGGACGGGGACGCCGGTGGCCATCGCCAGGCGGGCCGCGCCGGTCTTGCCGGTCATCGGCCACTGAAGAGGGTCGCGCGAGAGCGTGCCCTCGGGGAAGACCATGATGGCGTCCCCGCCGCGCAGGCGCCGCTCAGCCTCCACCAGGGCGTTGCCGGCCTTGTCCGTGCCACGGTAGACCGGGATCTGGCCACCGGCCTTGAAGACGTGACCGAGCACCGGGATCTCGAACAGGCTGGACTTGGCCAGGGAGTAGACCGGGACGTCAGCGTCCACCAGGGCACGCATGGCCGTCAGCGAGTCCAGCTCGGACAGGTGGTTGGCCACCGCCACGAACCCGCCGGAGCGCGGGATGTTCTCCAGCCCCGTCACCGCCTGGCGTGAGACGGCCTTGAGGAAGGGGATGATCACCCCCCGTGCGGCGAAGCGGTAGAAGGGCGTCATGGTGCGGTGCTGAGTCGGAGCCACACGGTGACTCTACTGGGAGGCACCGCTCAGGACGCGCAGGCACCGCCACGCGCTCAGGCGAGGCGGGTGACGTCCGCCTCCAGCGCGGCGAGCTTGCTCATGAAGTGCTCGTAGCCACGGTCGATGAGGTTGACGCCCTCGACCCGGCTCGTGCCCTCGGCCGCCAGGGCGGCAATGAGGTGGGAGAAGCCACCGCGCAGGTCGGGCACCTCGATATCCGCCCCGTGCAGGGGCGAGGGGCCGGAGACGACGGCGGAGTGGTAGAAGTTGCGCTGACCGAAGCGGCAGGCCGAGCCGCCCAGGCACTCGCGGTAGACCTGGATCGTGGCCCCCATCTTGCGCAGCGCCGAGGTGAAGCCGAAGCGGTTCTCGTACACCGTCTCGTGCACGATGGACAGACCGTCCGCCTGGGTCAGGGCCACCACCAGCGGCTGCTGCCAGTCGGTCATGAAACCGGGGTGGACGTTGGTCTCCACCACCAGCGACTTCAGGTCACCGCCCGGGTGCCAGAAGCGGATGCCGTCGTCACGCACGTCGAAGGCGCCGCCGACCTTGCGGTAGACGTTCAAGAAGGTGGTCATGTCCGACTGGTGGGCACCACGCACGAACACGTCACCGCCGGTCGCCAGGGCTGCCGAGGCCCAGGAGGCGGCCTCGATGCGATCGGGCAGGGCGGTGTGGGTGTAGCCGACCAGCTCGTCGACGCCCTCGATGTGGATGGTGCGGTCGGTGTCCACGGAGATGATGGCGCCCATCTTCTGCAGCACGTCCACCAGGTCCATGATCTCGGGCTCGATCGCGGCCCCGCGCAGCTCTGTCAGGCCCTCGGCGCGCACGGCGGTGAGCAGAGTCTGCTCGGTGGCGCCCACCGAGGGGTAGGGCAGGTCGATGACCGTGCCGTGCAGCCCGTGGGGGGCGGTCAGCCGGATGCCCATCGTCTGCTTGTCCACCACGGCGCCGAAGCTGCGCAGGATGCTGAGGTGGAAGTCGATAGGACGGTCCCCGATGCGGCAGCCGCCCAGGTCCGGGATGAAGGCCTCCCCCAGGCGGTGCAGGAGCGGGCCGCAGAAGAGAATCGGGATGCGTGAGGACCCGGCGTGGGCGTCGATGTCCGCCATGTGGGCGCTCTCGACGCTAGAGGGGTCCAGGGACAAGACGCCCTCGGTCTGGTCGTAGTCGATGGAGACCCCGTGCAGGCTCAGCAGCCCGGAGACCACGTCCACGTCACGGATGAGGGGCACGTTGCGCAGCACCGAGGGGGTACGGCCCAGCAGCGCAGCGACCATGGCCTTGGGCACGAGGTTCTTCGCGCCGCGCACCGTGATCTCGCCGCGCAGCGGGCGGCCACCGTGGACCTGCAGCAGTCCGTCGACCATCGTCATCCTCCGTCACCTGAAGCGGGGCCCGAGGCGCGCAGGGAGCGGCCGGGCACAGTCGCCCCAGGATAGTGGCACGCAGGCCGCGCGCGACGTGAGGTGCGCGACGGCGTCGCTCAGCGCGCAATTCCTGCGCCAGCGACGACGCGGCCGCATCAGGCAGAGAGGCGGTCACGTCGTCGTCATAGGGTCCGGTAGGCGCCAGGCTGGCTGCCTGCGCCCACCGTGCGCCTCAGGCCCGCGGCACGTCCGCGGCGCGTGCCGGCACGACCTCGGCCTCAGGCAGGTGGCGAGCAGGCAGGGTGCGCGGCTTGAAGGAGGGGCGCGCAGCCTCGTAGGCGGCGATCTCGTCCTCGTGCTGGAGGGTCAGCGAGATGTCGTCCAGGCCCTCCATCAGGGTCCAGCGCACGTAGTCGTCGATCTGGAAGGTGGTGCGCAGGCCGCCGGCGGACACCGTGCGCTGCTCCAGGTCCACGCTCACCTCGGTGCCGGGCTCGGTCTCCAGGATCTTCCACAGCTGCTCGGCGTCCTCCTGGGAGATGACGCCTGCCACCAGCCCCTGCTTGCCGGCGTTGCCGCGGAAGATGTCCGCGAAGCGTGGGGCCAGCACCACCTTGAAGCCGTAGTCCTTGAGCGCCCACACGGCGTGCTCGCGCGAGGACCCGGTACCGAAGTCCGGGCCGGCCACGAGCACGCTGGCGCGCTTGTAGGCCTCCTGGTTGAGGATGAAGTCGGCCTCGTTCGCCCGCCAGGAGGCGAACAGGGCGTCCTCGAAGCCCGTGCGTGTGACGCGCTTGAGGTACACGGCGGGGATGATCTGGTCGGTGTCGACGGCGCTGCGACGCAGCGGGGCCCCGATACCGGTGTGGCGGACGAACTTCTCCATGAGTGTCTCCTTGGGTCTCGGGGTGGTCAGGCCGCGGGGGTCAGGACGGGAAGGTCTGCAGGGGTGGACAGCGTGCCGAGCACCGCCGTGGCCGCGGCGACGACGGGCGAGACCAGGTGGGTGCGCCCGCCCTTGCCCTGGCGTCCCTCGAAGTTGCGGTTGGAGGTCGAGGCCGCTCGCTCGCCAGGGGAGAGCTTGTCCGGGTTCATGGCCAGGCACATCGAGCAGCCGGCGTTGCGCCACTCGGCCCCGAAGTCCTTGAAGACCTGGTCCAGGCCCTCAGCCTCGGCCTGCAGACGGATACGGGCAGAAGCAGGGACCACGAGCATGCGCAGCCCCTCGGCCTTGGTGCGCCCGCGCACCACCTCGGCAGCGGCCCGCAGGTCCTCGATACGGCCGTTGGTGCACGATCCGAGGAAGACCGTGTCCACGTGGATCTCACGCAACGGGGTGCCCGGGCGCAGGTCCATGTACTCCAGGGCCCGCTCAGCGGCGCGGCGCTCGGTCTCGTCCGCGATCTGCTCGGGGTCGGGAACCGTGGCTGAGATCGGCAGGCCCTGGCCGGGGTTCGTGCCCCAAGTGACAAAGGGCTCGATGTCCTCGGCCCGGAGGACCACCTCGGTGTCGAAGACGGCGTCGTCGTCCGTACGAAGAGAGCGCCAGTAGGCCACAGCGGCGTCCCAGTCCTCCCCCTGCGGAGCGTGGGGACGGCCCTGGAGGTAGTCGAAGGTGGTCTGGTCCGGCGCGATCATGCCGGCACGCGCCCCGGCCTCGATGCTCATGTTGCAGATCGTCATGCGCGCCTCCATCGAGAGCCTCTCGATGGCGCTGCCGCGGTACTCGATGACGTGGCCCTGGGCGCCGTTGGTACCGATCTTGGCGATGACAGCCAGGATGACGTCCTTGGCCCCGGACCCAGCGGGCAGCTCGCCGTCGATACGCACGCTCATGGTCTTGAAGGGCTTCATCTGCAGGGTCTGGGTGGCCAGGACGTGCTCGACCTGGCTGGTACCGATGCCGAAGGCGAGCGCGCCGAAGGCACCGTGGGTGGAGGTGTGGGAGTCACCGCACACCACCGTCATGCCGGGCTGGGTCAGTCCCAGCTGCGGGCCGACCGCGTGGACGATGCCCTGGTCAGCGTCCCCCAGGGAGTGCAGGCGCACCCCGAACTCCGCGCAGTTGCGGCGCAGGGTCTCGATCTGGGTACGGCTGGTCAGGTCCGCGATCGGCAGGTCGATGTCCAGGGTGGGGGTGTTGTGGTCCTCGGTGGCCAGCGTGAGGTCGGGACAACGCACCTGGCGGCCAGCCAGGCGCAGACCCTCAAAGGCCTGGGGGCTGGTGACCTCGTGGACGAGGTGGAGGTCGATGTAGAGCAGATCCGGGGCACCGTCGGCTCCCTTGGACACGACGTGGTCCTGCCACACCTTCTCAGCGAGGGTCTTTCCCATCGCGACACTTCCTTTCACGAGGTTTCTGACTGCGTGAGACCTTAACTTGAAATCTCACCCCTTGGGATGGCAGTATCAGATTATGGACGCATCGATTGAGGAGAGCAGCGGCGTCGGCGTCATCGACAAGGCCGCACTGGTCATGAGTGCGTTGGAGGCCGGACCGGCCACCCTGGCACAGCTTGTGACCTCCACGCACCTGGCCCGACCGACGGCTCACCGCATCGCGGTGGCGCTGGAGTACCACCGCCTGGTCTCCCGCGACTCACAGGGACGCTTCATCCTGGGCCCGCGGCTGAGCGAGCTCGCCTCAGCCGCCGGCGAGGACCACCTGCTCGCCGCCGCCGGCCCCGTGCTCGCGGCGCTGCGGGACAAGACGCACGAGTCCGCCCAGCTCTACCGCCGTCAGGGCGACGTGCGCATCTGCGTGGCCAACGCCGAGCGTCCGATCGGCCTGCGCGACTCCATCCCCGTGGGTGCCACCATGTCCATGCTCGGCGGCTCGGGAGCCCAGATCCTCCTGGCGTGGGAGGAGCCGGACCGCCTGCACCGCGGACTGGCCGGGGCACGCTTCAACGCCACCATGCTCTCGGCGGTCCGACGCCGGGGCTGGGCCCAGTCCGTGGGTGAGCGCGAGCCCGGGGTCGCCTCGGTCTCCGCGCCGGTGCGTGGGGCCAGCGGCAAGGTGATCGCGGCGATCTCCATCTCAGGCCCCATCGAGCGGATGGGCCGCCAGCCCGGACGCGTCCACGGCCCCGTGGTCATGGCCGCCGCCCGGCGCCTGTCCGAGGTGCTGCGCAGCGCCGACGAGGGCTGACACCACACCACCAGCGAGGCCTGCGGCGCAGGCAGGTACCGGCAGGTCCTCCGGCCGGTCCTGCCCCGCCCGCCGCCACAGGACCGGCCGGACACGCCGCCTACACTGGCTCCCATGCGCCGCACGCTCCTGGTCACCAACGACTTCCCGCCCGTCGTGGGCGGGATCCAGTCCTACCTGGACGACTACTGCCGCCGGCTGCCGGCCGAGGACCTCACCGTCCTGGCCTCCACCCCGCCCGAGGGCGACGAGGCAGCCCGCGCCTACGACGCCACCTTGCCCTACGAGGTCCTGCGGCTCCCCACCCACACGCTGCTGCCCACACCGGACGTGCGCCGCCGCATGGAGCAGGCGGTCTCCGAGCGCGGCATCGAGACCGTCTGGTTCGGGGCAGCAGCCCCTCTGGGCCTGCTGGGAGCAGCAGCCCACCGCGCAGGCGCTACGCGGGTGATCGCCACGACCCACGGTCACGAGGTCGGCTGGTCCATGATCCCGGGCGCTCGCCAGGCCCTGCGCAAGATCTTCCGCGACGCCGACGTCATCACCTACATCTCTGACTACACCCTGGGGCGCCTGCGCCCCTTCATGCCTGCCGACCAGGAGGTCCTGCGACTTCCCAGCGGCATCGACACCGAGCGCTTCCACCCTGACCCTGCTGCCCGAGCCCTGCTGCGTGAGCGCTACCGCCTTGGCGAGGCCCCCACCGTCGTCTGCGTCTCGCGCCTGGTCGCCCGCAAGGGACAGGACTCGCTCATCAAGGTCTGGCCTCGCGTGGTCGAGCAGGTCCCCGAGGCCCGTCTCGTCATCGTGGGACGGGGCCCCTACGCCAAGCGCCTGGCCGTGCTCAAGCGCTCCTCGCCTGCGCGCGAGTCGATCATCCTGACAGGCAAGGTCCCCTACGAGGAGCTGCCCTGGCACGTGGCCATGGGCGACGTCTTTGCCATGCCCTGCCGCACCCGAGGCGGGGGACTCGACGTCGAGGGCCTGGGCATCGTCTTCCTAGAAGCCTCCGCCGCCGGGCTGCCCGTCATCGCGGGCACGAGCGGCGGCGCCCCGGAGACCGTCGAGGAGGGCGTGACCGGCAACGTCGTCGACGGCCGTGACGAGGAGGCCTTGACCGCAGCCCTTGTGCGTCAGCTGCAGGACCCTCGGCTGCGGGAGCGCATGGGCCGCGCCGGTCGCGCTCTGATGGAGGAGCGCTGGACCTGGCCGGCCCTGGTTGACAGCCTCATCACCACGATCGACGCCAGGTAACCCGGTACCGTCAGGCAACTAGCCCGGTCACGCGTCACCGGTCACCGGCTACCCACCGACCAGGATGGCGACAGAGAGCACCTGTCTCCGTCACTCCTGGTGGTGAGCCTCGCGCAGCTCGGCAATCGCCTTCTCGAAGTCGTCCAGGGTGTTGAAACCTGAGTAGACGGAGGCGAAGCGCAGGTAGGCGATCTCGTCGAGCTCACGCAGCGGTCGCAGAATCGCCCGGCCGACGTCGTGAGAGTCGATGAGAGCCTGCCCAGAGGCCCGGATCGCCTCCTCAACCTGGTGGGCCAGCAGCGCCAGGTCGTCATCAGACACCGGACGGCCCTGACAGGCGCGACCTACACCCACCACGACCTTGTCCCGCGAGAAGGGCTCAACCGCCCCCGACCGCTTACGCACCGACAGGCTCGCGGTCTCAGTGGTGGTGAAGCGCCGCCCGCACTGGGGGCACTCGCGACGACGGCGGATCGCCAGGCCGTCCTCGGTAGTCCGGGAATCGACGACGCGCGAACCGTCATGTCTGCAGAATGGGCAGTGCACGCGTAGCCTCCGGGTCCTCGCAATTCGTGTGCTCGGAGCGTAGGACCCCGCGCCCGCAGCCGCAAGCCTGCCGCGCCTGGACGATCAGCCTGCTGGCAGCACCAGGGTCTGCCCCGGCTGAAGCGTCGTGCTCTCCAGGTTGTTGAGCTCGGCGATCTGCGAGACCACGGCAGACACGTCCTGGGCGCCAGTTGCCGAGGCGATGTCCCACAGCGACTCGCCCTGCTGCACCGTGGCGGTCCCGCCAGCAACCGGCTCAGGGACAAAGCCGGAGAGGACGATGCCTCCTGCCACGACCAGGACCCCGATGACGGCGGCGCAGGCCAGCACCACGAGACGGCGCAGCACCACCGGCACCTCCTGTCTCCTCCCCTGCACCGTGGCCGTCTGGGTGAGGCCCTCCCGCACGCGCTCCTGGTGGAGTCTCACCGGCCGAGCCGCAGCGCCCAGGCGCGCCTCACCACGCCGCACGCCCTCCGGCGCCGGCCCCAGCGGCCTGGCTCCTCGCACCGCGGAGGCCGGCTCAGGAACGAAGTCAGGAGTGACCAGTCGCAGGTGGGGACGGCCAGCACGCGCGCCTTCCAGACGCTGGGGCGCAGCCGCCTCGGCCGAGGCGGCTGACACCGCACGCAGACGGGGCGAGGGCGGGACGGCAAGAGCGCTCATGACTTCCTCCTGAAACACGTGTTCGACGAACACCTGTTCGATACAGTAGCGCCATCAGGGCGACACGTCCAGAGGTTCTTCGAACACGTGTTTGAAGGTTGGGCGTCCGCCCCGTAGGCTTGACACGTCAAGACCACCACCGACCACCGACACAAATTCGTGCACGAGCAGCAGCCGCTGCCCGACGGCGCGGCTGACACGAAGGACACGGCGATGACACAACGCTCCCTCTCCCCCTCCGAGGAGGGCACGGGTCCCTCCGCCCCTTCCGCGACGCAGCCCCAGAGCGTGGCTGAGGTCCTGGAGAGCCTGGACGAGCGGGCGCGCGCGGTCTACGAGGCCGTCCGAGAGGCGGTCCTCTCCCACGGCTACCCGCCCTCGATGCGTGAGATCGGCTCCCAGGTCGGCCTGACGAGCCCCTCCTCCGTCAAGCACCAGCTCGACAAGCTCGAGCGCATCGGCCTCATCCGCCGCGACCCTCGCCTGCCGCGCGCCCTGGAGGTCATCGAGCCCGAGCCCGTGCGGCCCTCGGCCCCTGAGCGCGCCCCCGAGCCGGAACCGCGCCTGCCACTCCTGCCAGGAGTGGCTGAGGGCGAGGCCGTGGCTGTCCCCCTGGTCGGGCGCATCGCCGCCGGCTCGCCGATCCTGGCCGAGCAGGAGGTCGACGACGTCATGGCCCTGCCCCGGCGCCTGACCGGAGACGGCGAGCTGTTCATGCTTGAGGTCCACGGCGACTCGATGATCGAGGCCGCGATCTGCGACGGCGACTGGGTGGTTGTCCGCTCCCAGCCTGACGCCTCCAACGGGGACATCGTGGCGGCCATGATCGAGGACGTCGACGGCGCCTCAGCCACCGTCAAGGTGCTCTCACGCCGTGACGGCCATCAGTGGCTGCTGCCCCGCAACCCTGACTACGCCCCGATTCCCGGTGACGAGGCCACGATCATGGGCAAGGTCGTCACCGTCCTGCGCGCGCTGTGACCCGGCCCGCTCAGCCCGGCCCGCGCCCCGCCCTCCCCTGTTGCACGACGACGCAGCCGCACCTTCGCGTGGAAGGTGCGGCTGCGTCGTCGGTCCTGCCGGTTGCGCCGGCTAGCGAGCCTCAGTAGCCCAGGCCACGAGCGACGTCGCGCAGACGCTCGGCCGAGGCGGTCAGTCGGTCGCGCTCGTCCAGGGTCAGCGGCAGCTCCAGGCGGCGCCCGGCGCCGTCACGGCCGACGATGGTCGGCACTGCCATGCACACGTCGGAGATCCCGTGCCAGTTGTCCAGCAGCGGGGAGATGGTGAGCACGCGCTGCTCGTCGTTGAGGACGGCGGAGATGATGCGCTGGACCGCCAGGCCCACGGCGTAGTTGGTCGCGCCCTTGCCCTCGATGATGCGGTAGGCGGAACGGACGACGTCGTGAGCGATGCGGTCGCGCTTGGCCTGGTCGAAGTAGCCGCCGTCAACCGTCCTGCCCCACTGGGTGATCGGCACCCCACCGATCTGGGTGGAGGACCACAGCGGGACCTCGGAGTCACCGTGCTCACCGGCGATGTAGCCGTGGATGTTCTGGGTAGCCGTGCCCGTCTCCAGGGAGACGAGGTAGCGCATGCGGGCAGTGTCCAGGACCGTGCCCGAGCCGAAGACCTGGTTCTCAGGCAGCCCGGTGATCTTCTTGGCGCAGTAGGTCACCACGTCCACCGGGTTGGCCACGAGCACGAAGATGGCGTTGGGGGCGACCTCGACCAGCGTGGGCAGGATCTTCTCCATGATGCCCACGGTCGCCCCGGCCAGCTCCAGGCGGGACTGTCCCGGCTTCTGCTTGGCGCCGGCGGTGATGGCGATGACGTCAGCATCGCGGCAGATCTCAGGGTCGTCGGAGCCGGAGACGGCGCCGGCGGAGGTGAACTGGATGCCCTGGGCGATGTCGAGCGCCTCGGCCTCGACCTTCTCCTTGACGATGTCCTGCAGGACGACCTCACGGGCCACACCCTTGGTCACGCAGGCGTAGGCGAGGGTCGAACCGACCGCACCCGCACCGATGATCGCGACCTTCGAGGGGCGCCCCCCAGGCGCGGTGGGGTAGGAGCCCTGGGCGGTGTTGGGGATGATGGACTCGGACACGGGGATACCTCCGGATCATGAGTGACGAGGGACAGCCGCAGCCCCTCCAGGGCAAGGGTACGTGGTGAGCCACCTCCTATGACACCCGTGCGCCACACCTCACGCAGGACGCGCCTCACGCCTGGGGCCGTCAGCCTGCCGCGAGCCTGGTCAGCGCCCCCAGCACCACGTCCCGCTCGCGCGTGGGCCACAGCGCCGGCATCGAACGGGCCAGGAAGGAGCCGTAGCGCGCCGTGCGCAGCCTGGGGTCCAGGACGGCGACGACGCCGCGATCGTCCGCCCGCCGCACGAGCCTGCCGGCCCCTTGAGCCAGCAGGAGGGCCGCGTGAGTGGCGGACACGCTCATGAAGCCGTTGCCTCCGGCAGCCGCCACCGCCTCGCTGCGGGCCTGGGCCACCGGGTCATCCGGCCGGGGGAAGGGGATACGGTCGATGATGACCAGGCGACAGGTGCGCCCCGGCACGTCCACGCCCTGCCACAGGCTCAGCGTTCCTACCAGGCAGGCGTCCTCGTCCGCGGCGAAGGCCTCCACCAGGGTTGGCAGCTGGTCCTCCCCCTGGGCGTAGACGGTCAGGTCCGTGCGCTCACGCAGCAGCTGCGCCGCCTCCTCGGCCGCGCGCCGTGAGGAGAAGAGGCCCAGCATCCCGCCGCCCGAGGCCTGGGTGAGGGCCACGACCTCCTCCAGCGCCTCCTGGCAGATCCCAAAGCCGGGTCTGGGCAGGTGGGTGGGGGTGTAGAGGATGCCCTGGCGGGCGTAGTCAAAGGGCGTGCCGACGTCGATCCCCTCCCAGGGCGAGGCGGCCAGCGTCAGCCCCAGCGCGTGCGCCATGGGGTCAAAGCTCCCGCCCAGGGCCAGGGTGGCTGAGGTGAGCACCGCAGCGTGGTCAGCCAGCAGCGTGTCCGCCACGGAGCCCGCCACGTCGATCGGGGCGAGCGTCAGGCGCGGGGGCTCGGCTCCCATCCGTGGCCGCTCGATCCAGGCGACGTCACGGCGCTGGACCACCGAGTCCGAGGTCATGCGCTCCACGGCCTCCACGAGGTCCGCCACCGCGGTCCGCGCCAGGGCCGCTCCCCCGGCGCTGTCGCCTCCCGCAGCACCGCCCGCGGCCTTGGCCGCCTCGCGCACGTCGGTGAGCACCTGGCGCGCCGCGGCGTCCAGGCCCACCAGGGCCTCTCGCAGCGACGGCGGGACGCCCTCGCTCAGGCGTCCGTCCGGCAGCTCAGCGAGCACGAGCTGCAGGTCCTGCCCGGCCTCCTCCAGGCCGGTGGCGATGACGCCAGCGTGCTTGCGCGCCACCTGGGCCACGCGTGCCACGGCCCCGGCGGACAGGCTCACCGTGCCCTGGCTGCGTACACGGTCAGCCAGCTCGTGGGCCTCGTCGACGACGAGCAGGTGGTGCTCGGGCAGCACCCCGGGGTTACCGGCCACGGCGACACCCAGCATGGCGTGGTTGGTGACGACGACGTCCGCCTCACTGGCCGCCGCCCGCGCCAGCTCGGGGAAGCACTCCTCCCTCAGCGGGCACGACGGCCCCAGGCACTCGGCCTTGGCCACCGAGACCTGCGCCCAGGCCCGGTCCGAGACACCGGGGACAAGGTCGTCACGGTCCCCGGTACTCGTACGGGCGGCCCACTCGCGCACACGCACCACCTGCTCCCCCAGGCTCGCGCTGGCAGCCTCCCCCACCCGCGCCGCCCGGGTGGCCTGGGAGGCAGAGAAGAGGGAGTCGGCGTCGTCATCCGGGTACCCGCCGGCCACGCGGTGGCGGCACAGGTAGTTCTGCCATCCCTTGAGCAGCGCGACCGTGGGGCGCACACCGGTCACGGCCTCCACGGCGTCGGCGGCCAGCGGCGCGTCCTTGGTGAGCACCTGGCGCTGCAGGGCCAGGGTGGCGGTCGAGACCACCGACCGCTCGCCGCTGCCGGCGGCGTGGACCATTGCCGGGACCAGGTAGCCCAGGGACTTCCCGGTTCCCGTACCGGCCTGGACCAGCAGGTGGCTTCCGCCCTCGATGGCCCCCACGACACGACGCACCATCTCGACCTGGCCCTCACGCGGGGCCCCGCCCAGGCGGGCGACCGCCTCGGCCAGCGCCTCCTCGGCACGCGACCGCTCGTCGGCTGCGCCCCCTGACCGCTCTGGTGCGCCTGCTGAGGTCATCGCCGTCGTCCTCTACAGCCCGGCCGCAGCCGAGTCGGGCTCCGTCGTCGGTCCGGCTCCCGGCTCTCCCTCAGCCACCGCCGCGGCCCGCAGCTCGGCAGCCAGGGGCGCGTCCACCCGCCCGCGCACGCGCGTGCCGGCCTCGACGTAGTCGATGGCGTCGATCTCGCCGTCGGCGTGCACCTTGGCCACCAGGTCGCCGCGGGAGTACGGGATGACCAGGTCTACCGGGACGTCGGGGCGCGGCAGCATCTCCTCGATGCGGGCGCGCAGCTCCTCCAGCCCCTCGCCCGTGGCTGCCGAGACGATGACGGCCTCGGGAAGGCGAGTGCGCAGGGCAGCCAGGGTCACGGCGTCGGCCAGGTCCGCCTTGTTGAGGACGATGAGCTCAGGGACCTCCAGCGCTCCGGGGATCTCCGCCAGCACCGCGCGCACGGCAGCGACCTGGCTGAGCGGGTCCGGGTGGGCGGCGTCGACGACGTGGACGAGCACGTCCGCGCCCGCCACCTCCTCCAGCGTGGAGCGGAAGGCCTCGATGAGCTCGTGCGGCAGGTTGCGCACAAAGCCGACCGTGTCCGTGAGCGTGTACAGCCGCCCGTCACAGGTCTCGGCCTTGCGCACCGTGGGGTCCAGGGTGGCGAACAGGGCGTCCTGGACCATGAGGCCGGCGTCGGTGAGGCGGTTCATGAGGGAGGACTTGCCGGCGTTGGTGTAGCCGGCGATCGCTACCGAGGGGATGGGTCCGCGACGGCGCGAGCCGCGCTTGACCTCGCGTGAGGGCGCCATGGCCCTGATCTCGCGACGCAGCTTGGCCATGCGGTCGCGGATGCGCCGGCGGTCCAGCTCGATCTTGGTCTCGCCGGGTCCTCGCGAGCCGATGCCCTGACCGCCGGCCACGCGCCCACCGGCCTGGCGGGACATGGACTCACCCCATCCGCGCAGACGCGGCAGCAGGTACTCCAGCTGGGCGAGCTCCACCTGGGCCTTGCCCTCGCGGGACTTGGCGTGCTGGGCGAAGATGTCGAGGATGAGGGCGGTGCGGTCCACCACCTTGACGCGCACCACGTCCTCCAGGGCGCGGCGCTGGGAGGGGGCCAGGTCGCCGTCGACGATCACCGTGTCCGCGCCCGCGGCGGCCACCATCTCGGCCAGCTCCTTGGCCTTGCCGGAGCCCAGGTAGGTGGCGGGGTCCGGGTGGTCACGCTTCTGGATGAGGGCGTCCAGCACCTGGGAGCCGGCGGTCTCTGCCAGGGCGGCCAGCTCAGCCAGCGAGGTCTCGGCGTCCTGGGCGCCAGCAGCCTCGAGCGCAGCCCCGTGCCGTGACGACGGCGAGGCGGCGGCCGCGGTGGTCGCGGCAGGCCTGGCGTCGGGCAGCTCGAGCCCCACCAGGACCACCTTCTCCAGGCGGATCTGGCGGTACTCCACCTCGGAGACGTCCTCCAGCTCAGTGCTCAGGGAGGACACACGCCGGGTCGCGGCTCGGGCCTGGCGCTCCAGGGCGCCGTCGTCTGCGAGGTCGTGGCGGGTGTGGTCACCGGCCGTGGAGGCCAGCGCGGTGCCGCGGCGGGTGAGGATGCGGCTGACGATGTCCTCGGCGCTGGGAGTTCTCGCGCCAGGAGCAGCGGTGTCGGTGTGGTCGGTGTGCTTGGCAGGGTGGTCAGTCAAGAAGAGTCCTTGTCATATGCGTGCGGAGGTCCGGAGCGAGGCTCGACGGACCGGCGGTGTCGTCAGGTCGGCGACGTCGGCAGCCGCCGTCTCAGCGCATACGGAAGATCCACATGGGCGGCATCGTAACGGTCTGGGAAGCCTGAGACCACCCCACGCGCCTGACCTGGCACAGATCACCCTCAATGCGCAGCAGGCTGTACAGGGCGTGCAATCTTCATATGGTGAGACGGGCTGCTACTCGTCCAGAACAGACTGTTACTATCGCCTTGCCTCTAAGCCAGGTCTACCGCGGACGGGGGTACTCCTTGACGACAGATGCAACGAGCCAGATCGAAGTGCGTATGCGCGGCCTGCTGCTCCGTGTGAGCATCTCCCTGAGGCCGTCAGGGGAGTTGGCGTACACACAGCTTGGATTGGATGGCCCGGGTGTCTGCTGCTACTGACCCTGTCCTGAGACTGCGGTCCCTGCGTCGGCTCCTGGGCAGAGAGGACTTCCCTGCCGTTGAGGACGTGTCGCTGGACGTCCTGCCCGGGCAGGTCCACGCTCTCCTCGGCCCCAACGGTGCAGGGAAGACGACGACGGTCCGTGTATGCGCTACCCTCCTGGCACCTTCTGCCGGCTCAGTCCACGTGGACGGTGTCGACGCCGTACGCCATCCACAGCAGGCACGTCGCCGCCTCGGCCTCGTACTCGGTGGCGAGCTCGGGTTCTACCCACGTGCCACGGTCCGAGACAACCTCCTGTTCTTCGCCGACCTTCAGGGCCTGCCCAGCCACGGGCGACGTCCTGCCGTGACGCGGGCCCTGGAGCAGGTGGGCCTGGACGAGGTTGGAGACCGCAAGGCCGGGGCCCTGTCTCGAGGTATGTACCAACGCCTCCACCTGGCCCGTGCACTGCTGGGCACGCCAGCGCTCCTCCTCCTCGACGAGCCAACTACTGGGCTGGATCCCGATGTCGCTCTCCAGGTGCGCGACCTCATCCGCCTCCTGGCGGACCAGGGCACAGGCGTCCTGCTCACCTCACACTCCATGCCAGAGGTCGAGGAGCTGGCGGATACCATCTCCGTCATCGGCGCGGGGCGTGTCTACACACGGGGCTCGGTCGACGACGTCGCTGCCGCCGCCGGGATCAGCCTCGTGAGCACCCTGACCGCCCCAGCGGCAGCGGCTGACCTCTCTCAACGGCTGGGACAGAGGCTGCCGGAGGCGAGCGTCAGACAGCGCCCGTCCTCCGGCAGGTGGTCCCTCACGGTCTCCTGGCCCCGGGGCCAGGAGACCGTGAGCACCGTGGACACCGTTCACAGGCGCCTGCTCACCGCTCTGGAGGCCGAGGGGATCGCCCCGCCACAGGATCTCCTCACCCGGCCAGCGTCACTGGAGGAAGCCTACCTGGCACTGGCAGACAGGCTAGCCCGATGAGGCGTCAGCTGCGGATGAGCTGGTTCCATGTCCGCCAGTTCGTCCGCGTGCCCTACTTTGTCCAGATCATGGCCATGACCACGGTGACAACGACACTGGTTCAGTTCCTCGCGGCCCACGCGTGGGGCAGCATCACGCCGACGCAGGGATGGGTGCGCGGAGGCGTCATCGGTATGTGGACAACCGCCACCTGCGCGGCAGGCATCATCGGCTTCGAACGCTACAAGGGCACTCTCGTTCACCTCGTCATGGCACCGATCGGCGCGCTGCGTGCCATCGCGGCAGTGGTCTGCTCGGCTGCCTCCTTCGGCTGCCTCTCACTCCCCCTCGCCTGGCTGACGTGGGCCACGTTAGCCTGGTCGGTGGACTTGACGCCGTTGGGTGGCTGGGAGCTGCCCCGGCTGCTGCTCAGTAGTCTCATGCTGCTTGTCGGCTGCATCGCACTCAGCCTCGTGATCGCGGCGCTCTTTGTCCTGACCCCGAACGCGATCTCCTACGAGGGCCTGCTCCTGGTCCCCGTCTTCGCACTGTCCGGGATCCTTTTCACCTCCTCACGCCCGCCGACGTGGATCGCGACCGTGAGCCGCATCCTTCCGCTGCGCGTTCCCTTCCACCTCCTGCTCGGACGTCCGGTGGGTGCGGGAGACGTGGCTGCCTGGTGCCTCGTTGTCGCCGCGTGGCTGGGACTCGCGGCCTTCCTGGGCCGACGGGCGCTGTATCTGGCGACCCGCACCGGAACGTTGGAGATCATGTGATGCGCTCCTTCTGGCACCGCATGACCTCCCGAGCACGCGTCGGCTGGCGTTCCTCAACGGCGCTCGCTACCGCTGGAACGGCCGCAACGACGTTGCTTGTCCTGCCCCTGCTTGACATCGCCTTCGACGTCCTCATGGGAGCGGACCTGTCTGCGCCGGACCTCGTGCGCACGGGCTACGCCGCCGCCCTCGTCGCCCTGTCGACGTCGGTCACCGGCGGGATCGTCGCAGCGGTCGCGACTGATCGCACGCTGGGGATCTTCCAGGAGGTCCACACACGGCGTCGGCTCGACGCCGCCTACTGGCTGGCCGTGGCAGCGTTGCCGGTCCTTATCGCCGTCCTCACGGGAGCGGTCGCCGTCGGCAGCGTCCTCGCTCTCTCACCGACGTCCGACACCGCTCTCCTCTGCCGCGTGATCGCCCTGACACCGGCAGCGGTCATCTGTGGTCTCCTCCTGGGAGTCGCCGCCGCCGGGATCGGCGTCGACCTGCCCGACCCGTACCTGGGAGCGACGATCGTCGCCTCCTTCTTGCCGGTTCTCACCGGTGTCATCGTTCCGCTGGGCGTCTGTCCCGTGTGGATGCAGGCCCTGTCCCGTCTCGTCCCGATGACAGGGACGCTCACTGCCATCGACACCCGCGCAGGAGCTCTCGGGCTCCTCGCCCACGACCTGCTCGCTGGTCTCCTCTGGGCAGCCGCCGGGCTCGTGGCGACACGGCACACCGTCGTCCGCCTCCGGTCAGGCAAGCGCCGAGACAGCGTCTGACACGTGAAAGGACAAGGTCATGACCTCTGACCCTGGACTCGGCTGGGACGAACGTTGGAGGGCGTACTTCCAGGTTGCCTCGCTCGATGACCCCACGTCGCTGCGTCCGGCCAGGATCGTCGCCGTTCACCGAGGAGCGCTTGTCGCCCAGCCCCTCAACGACGGCGACACCGCCGCAACGGAACCGATCACTGTCGACCTTGTCACGCCCGGCAACGCCGACGACCACGAGCCCTGGCCACCGGTAGTCGGTGACTGGGTGGCGCTTGGCTCATACGACGGTGTGCCGGTCGTCCGGGCGGTCCTGCCGCGCCGGACCTTCCTTCAGCGGCCCGCAGTCTCCGGGAGGTCGATCGGCCAGGCGATCGCTGCGAACATCGACACCCTCCTGATCGTCGAGCCGATGAAGCCGGAGCCGTCCGTCGGGAGGGTGGAGCGGCTCACGGCCCTGGCCCGCTCTTCAGGCACGGCCGCCTGGCTCGTCCTGACCAAGGCGGACCTGGCGCCTGCGGAGGCCGTCGAGACCGCCCTGGCCGAGCTCGGGCGCTACACCGACCGTGCGCTCGCTGTCTCAGTATCAGAACCTGCCTCGCTCGAGGCGTTGCGCGAGTACCTCGCTCCTGGCACGACAACGGTTCTCGTGGGCCGCTCGGGTGCCGGAAAGTCGACGCTCACCAACGCCTTGCTCGGCACGGACCTCGCAACAGGAGCGGTGCGTGGGCGCGACTCAAAGGGCCGGCACACAACGACGAGCCGTCAGCTCATTGACCGTCACGGCGTGTGCCTGATCGACACGCCCGGCATCCGCGCACTCGGCGTCACCTCGGACGCCGACGCGATCGACGACGCCTTCGAGGACGTCACCGTCCTCGCCGCCAGATGCCGCTACACGGACTGCTCACACACGGGCGAGCCGGGCTGCGCCATCATCGCGGCTGTCAAGGAGGGCACGCTCGAGACCAGCAGAGTGGAGCGCTACCTGCGAATGCGGCGTGAGTCCGCACGCCTGGCGCTGCGCCAGGACGCGCGCACCAACCGTCAGCAGCAGCGCCGCGCCTCCAAGGAGAACACGCAAGGGCGCCGCACAACGATGCGGCTCAAGGGCAGGACCTGACTGATGCCGATACCCTCACGTCGTGAGCACCCCAGCCCTCGGCCCTGCCGACGACGACACTCCCGTCGCGCAGCCGACGCCGCCTGCGGCTGAGGCCCGGTCCGCCCCTGCGACCGAGTCCGAGCCCGGCCTAGCCACGCCGTCGGTCCGAGCCGTGCTCACCACCAGGCTGGGCCACCTGGCCCTGGCGATGCTCGCCGTCGAGCTCATGGCTGGGATGCAGACCTATCTCAACCAGACCGTGCTGCCGCTCATGGCCACCGACCTGGGAGCTCGCGAGCGCTACGGGCTGGTGACGGCCGCAGCCATGGTCCCGACCTTCCTCACGATGCCGCTGGGCGGAGTCATGCTCCAGCGCTGGCGGGCTGACCGACTCATGACGGTGCTGACTACCGTGCTCGTGGCAGGTGCGGTGGTCGGGGCCCTGGCGCCGAGCGTCGGTACCTACGTACTGGGAGAGGTCCTCAGAGGCCTGGCCGCCGGCGCCCTGGCCACCGTCTCCACCGGGGTCCTGGTAGCCGGCCTTCCCGACGCCTGGCGGCGCCTGTTCCTGGCGGCGTCCGCAGCCATGTGGATCCTCTCCTCGCTGGTGGGGCCGGTCTACGCCTCGGTGCTGTCCTCCGCCTGGAGCTGGCGCTGGGCGCTGGTGGGCTACGTGCCCGCGCTGGTGCTGGCACGGTTGGTGATGGCGCGGGAGATCCGCGGCCTGCTTGTCCGTGGTGACGTCAACGCTCCACCCTGGGCTGCCGCCCTGGTCCTGGCCGGAGGCGTCGCGGTGATCGGGACGGTCCCCTCCTCCGTCACCTGGTTCTGGCCCGCAGCAGCCATCGGGCTGGGGGCGATAGCGTGGGCCTGCGGACAGGTGTTTCCGTCTGGCTCCATGCGCCTGGCTCCAGGGCGACCGGCCGCCGTCACGACTCTGGCCTGGGTGTGTGCCGCCTACTTCGCCCTCGACTTCCTCATCTCGCCCGCAGCTCACGACGTGCTGGGCCTGGGGCCTACTGCCGTGGGCTGGGCGCTGAGCACCAACGGGCTGGCCTGGAGCGCCGTCGCCATGTGGTGCGGCGCCCGGCCTGCGCGCGAGGGGCGGCGATACCTCCGGCGTGGCATCGTGGGGGCACTCGCCTTCGCTACAGGGGCTGGTCTCCTTGCCCTGGCCCTGGGAGCCCTGGTCCCCTGGTGGTTCCTGCACCTGGGATGGACCGTGGCCGGAACGGGAATGGGGCTTGTCCACCAGGACACGATGATCCGCTGTGTCACGGACCCGATCGAGCTCGGAGGCAGGCCGGACGGGATCACGCAGTCCACGGCTGCCACGGCAGTCACCGTGGCGGGCAACGCCGGCGGGGCGGCCCTCGGCACCCTGGTGACCGCGGCAGTCGCGCCCACAGCCGCCGGGGTGGAGACCGGGATCGTGGTCCCGGTGGTGGCTGTGCTGGGTCTCATGCTGGCGCTCACGCCCTTGCTGAGCCGTCACGCGGCCTGACGCTCCCGGCCGCCGCCGTCTCCTGCCGGGCTCGGTAGCCTGGTGGCGTGAGCGAGCACTACTTCACCGCCTCCCCTTCCAGCCCTGACCAGGAGCAGACCCACCGCTTCACGATCCGAGGTCGCCAGTACGCCGTCGCCACCGCCTCTGGCGTCTTCTCCGGATCCCGCCTGGACAAGGGAACCCAGGTACTCCTGGACCACGTGCCCCATCCCCCTCAGACGGGTACCTTCCTGGACCTGGGCTGCGGCTGGGGACCGATCACCCTGGCGCTGGCCGACGCGGCCCCGCAGGCGCGCGTGCTGGCCGTTGACGTCAACGAGCGCTCACTTGAGCTCACTGCCCGCAACACGGCCGCTGCGGGGCTCACCAGCGTGCGGACCGTTCAGGCCGACGCACTGCTCGCCGAGCTGCGCGAGACCGGACAGCGCCTCGACCTCATCTGGTCCAACCCACCGGTTCGCATCGGCAAGGAGGCGCTGCACGAGCTGCTGGGCACCTGGCTGGGGCTCCTGGCCGAGGACGGTGAGGCCTGGCTCGTCGTCAGCAGGAACCTGGGCGCGGACTCGCTAGCCCGGTGGATGAGAGATCAGGGCTACACCGTCAGCAAGGAGGCCTCGTCCAAAGGGTTCAGAATCCTATGTGTGAGGAATCACACATCAATTTCTTCGCATTCCGAACAATAATCCTGGAACGCCACCGGGATCCTGGGTTTTAGTTGTCCTACGGGCCGCACAACGCCGCCCTGACAACTGAGACGAGGTTGATCGTGCACAATGTAGTGCGTGCACTGTCCGCGTCCGGAGCCATGCTCCTGGCGGCAGTGCTTCCTGTCCCCACGGCTGCGGCGGCACCTGCCGACGACCCCGGTACCGCAGCAGCGTCCGCCTACGACCCCCAGGCTACCGCCTCCCTCCCCAGCACCATCCCGTCCCTGGACGGGTGGACCAGCTCCGGCGGCACCTGGACGCTCCTCCCCGGCGCTCGCGTCGTCTCCAGCGACGAGAGCCTGGCCCCTCGTGCCGCCACTCTGGCGACCGAGCTCAGCGCCTACCTGTCCGGGGAGATCCCTGCCGTGACAGGCTCCGGCCCAGACAGCGCGAAGGACGTCGAGCTCGTCAAGGACGAGGGGCGCCTGACCGAGCTCGGCAAGGAGGGCTTCGAGCTGACCACCGGCGCCGAGGGCCTCAAGGTCGTCGGCGCCAGCGACATCGGTGTCTTCTACGGCACCCGCTCCGTCTCCCAGCTCCTGCGCCAGGGCACTCTGACCCTCCCCGCCGGGACGGTGGTCTCCAAGCCGCAGTACGTCGAGCGCGGCGTCACCCTGTGCGCCTGCCAGATCAACGTCTCCGAGGAGTGGATCAGCCAGATCCTGGACGACATGGCCGACCTGCGCCTCAACTACCTCCTGCTGGAGATGAAGCTGAAGTCAGACACCTACCCGGACACCAACACCTACTCCTACTACACCAAGGAGGACGTCAAGAGGCTGGTGACCAAGGCCCGGTCCCTGGGCATCGACGTCATCCCGGAGATCAACTCCCCAGGTCACATGAACGTCTGGCTGGAGAACTCCCCCCAGTACCAGCTCACGCGTGCCAACGGCTCACGACGCCCGGACGGCCTGGATATCTCCAAGCCAGAGGCCCGTCAGCTCTACAAGGACCTCATTGACGAGTACGACGACGTCTTCGACAGCGCCTACTGGCACATGGGAGCGGACGAGTACATGATGGGCGAGTCCTACAACCAGTTCCCCCAGATCGAGCGGTACGCGAAGGAGACCTACGGCGCGCAGGCTACCGCTGCTGACGCCTTCACCGGGTTCATCAACGAGATCAACGCCTACGTCAAGGACAAGGGTAAGACCCTGCGTATCTGGAACGACGGCGTCATCGACACCCAGGCCGTCACCCTCGACAAGGACATCGTCGTGGAGTACTGGCTAGGCTCGGGGCTTCAGCCCGCCCAGCTGGCTGAGCGAGGATACACGCTCATGAACGCCAGCCAGGCCCTGTACTGGTCCCGCTCGGCGAAGAACTACGACGTCAACTCCGCCGCCCTCTACGACAACCCCTCCTGGAACATCGGCACCTTTGACGGCAACCGGCAGATCGACCCGGGGTACGAGGGGCTGCGTGGCGCCAAGGTCTCCATCTGGCCTGACCGCTCTGACTACGAGACAGAGAACGAGGTCGCGATGTATATCAGCGACGGCCTGCGCCTCATCTCCCAGATGACCTGGTCCGCCTCCCGACCCTGGACGAGCTGGGGAGGGGAGAACGGGATGAAGGCTGCCGTCGACTCCATCGGCAAGCCTCAGATCCGCCACGAGGTCCCGGGCACCGAGCTGCCTGACGGCACCTACGTCATCCCTGGGCTGGAGCAGGTCGGTGCCGGGCCCTGGCAGCTGACAGCCACCTACGACGGCTACTACCAGGTCCGTGACACCGCGACCGGTACCTGCCTGTCCATGTTCAGCGGTTCCAAGCACCTGGCGGTTGTGACACAGGTCGGTGCCCGTCCGGAGCTGCGTCCGTGCGCTGACATGTCAGTGCGCTACTCCGACCGTGCCTACCGTACCCAGGCCCCGGTCGAGCACAACCCCCAGAAGTGGCGGATTACCCACGAGAGCGTGGAGCGAGACGGTCAGTGCCTCTCACGCGGACTCACTCTGCGCAACGCCCTGAGCAACCAGTACCTGGCCCTGGCCACCGGTGAGGAGAGACACGTCGACCTCCAGGGAGTCTCGGCCACCGACGTGGACCCCACGCAGACCCTGTCCGGGACCGGGACAGCGCTGCCTGCAGGAACCTTGGCCCAGCTGCCAGGTGACCTGGTCCAGGCAGAGGGGGCGCTGACGGACAACGCCGTCTTCTCCTTCAGCCGCCAGGTCGGTATGCAGGTGGCCTCCTCCTCACTGACCGAGGTCAACCCTGCCTCGCCCGGCGAGGTCACCCTCACGCTCACTGCCGGTGACGGTGAGGCGGTCCCCGCCTCCACGGTCACGATGAGCCTGCCGGAGGGCTGGACCGGTCTGCCGGCCTCGGTCGACCTGCCGGAGATCCCTGCCGGGGCCACCACCCAGGCGCGCTTCACCGTCGTCAACACGACGGCGTCGGGAGACGCTGAGGCTGTCTTCACCTGGTCCAGGGGCCAGGACGCCGCGGATATGACGCTGCGGACAGCCATGAGCGCCACGCTCGGGCCTCGTCTGTGCAGCGGCTTCTCTGACCTGTCGGCTGACTCGGAGGAGAAGGTCGGTGAGGGCGCGGTCAACGGCCACGTCGCAGCCGCCTTCGACGACAATGACGCCACCTTCTGGCACACCCAGTGGAAGGGCGGCACGCCTGGCCTGCCGCACTGGCTGGTCTTCAACCCGACCCAGGCACTGGACGGCAGCAAGATGCTGGCCGTGGAGTACCTCTCCCGCCAGGGCAAGGTCAACGGCAGGATCAAGGACTACCGCATCTACGTCTCCCCGACGGCGAAGGCCGGCAGCGACGACTGGGGCGCCCCTGTGCTCTCCGGGACCTGGGAGAGCTCGGCCCAGTGGCAGCAGGCCACCTTCCCTGAGGCTCTTGACGGCCAGTACGTCAAGCTCGAGATCACTGACGTGTGGGACGAGTTCGCCGGCACCGAGGACCAGTTTGCCTCGGCAGCAGGTATCTGTGTCCAGGGGGCGCTTCCTGCCGTCGAGCTGACGGCACCCGAGCAGCCCGGTCTCGTGGACACGGGCAAGCCCGTCACCCCCTCGTGCGCACCGACCCAGGAGCCGGAGACGCCCGTAGAGCCGAGCGACCCGGCCACACCCGCACAGCCGAGCGACCCGGCCACACCCACGCAGCCGAGCGACCCGGCCACACCCGCACAGCCGAGCGACCCGGCCGGCCCAGCCAGCCCTGGCACTCCCCTGGCCGACAAGCCTGCTCAGGCACAGGCCTCCAAGCAGGGAAGGCACACGCTGGCACGCACCGGCACCGCTGCAGCGGCGCTCTGTCTCGTGGCGCTGGCCGCGATAGGCGGCGGACTGGCGCTGCGTCGTCGTCGGAGCATCTGAGCCTCGTCGAACAGACCTGAGAGCAGGCACAGAGGGGGTCCCGAGGCACACGCCTCGGGGCCCCCTCTGCTGCGAGCCAGGACGTCGAGACCCTAGAAGCCCTCGGCAGCCACGCGCGCCACCTCCCGGTCCGCGCTGGAGCGATCCGAGACAGGGGTGGACCAGCGGCCCGTGACCACGTCGGTGCCGACACTGATCAGCAGGACCACGAGGGTCGGCAGGATCCAGCCCGTGGAGTCGTTCCACAGCCCTGTGCGTGCCAGCAGGTCGCTGGGCGCGCTCCATCCCGTGTCCGCGGCCGCCGAGACGGCTCCCAGGACAATGGCTGTGGACACCGGCAGCAGGTAGGTCGTCCGCAGGTGGCCTGGTGCGGCGGCGTCCACGAGGGTGGCCGCCACGAGCGTGATGGCAATGGGGTAGAGCAGCAGGGTGAGGGGAGAGATGATGGCGAGCACGGTGGTCAGGCCCAGGTTCGCCAGGGCGAAGGACACCGCGGTCGAGCCTGACAGCCAGGTCGCGAAAGGCACCTTGGGCCAGGCCGTGTGGGCGTAGGCCGCGAAGGAGGACAGCAGCCCCACAGCCGTGGTCAGGCAGGCCAGCAGCACAATGCCTGCCAGCACGATGACGCCGGTGCTGCCCAGCGCCGCGTGCGCCGCGTCGCGCAGCAGGGCCGTGCCGTCGGAGACGTCGTCCCCCTGGGTGCGCGCACCGATCATCGCCAGGCCCACGTAGACGGCCGCGAGCAGGGCCGCTGCCAGGACACCGGCACCGATGGTCGCCTTCGTGACCGCGTTGGTGGAACGGAAGCCATGGGCTCGCAAGGACTGGATGACGACGATGCCGAAGACCGTCGCCGCCAGGACGTCCATGGTCAGGTAGCCCTGGGTCAGCCCCGTGACCAGGGGCTCGGAGACGTAGTGGGGCTGGGCCGGACGGTCCAGAGGCGCTGTGCCGGAGATCGTGATGGCGCACAGGACCACGATGAGTGCCAGCAACGCCGGGGTCAGCCAGCGCCCGATCCGGTCTGCCAGCCTGGAGGGGCGCAGTCCCAGGACCAGGCAGGCCCCGAGGAAGACGGTCGCGTGGACCGTCAGCGCCCAGCGTCCGGGTGTCATCCCCATCAGCTCCAGCACCGGCCTGGTGGCCAGCTCGTAGGAGACTGTCACGACCCTGGGCACGGCGTACATGGGACCGATGGACAGGTACACGGCGAGCGGCATGAGCAGACCGAAACGCGGCCCGACGCGCCGGGCCAGCCCCAGGATGCCCTCACCCGAGGTGGACACGGCGATGACGGTGACCAGGGGCAGCAGCACGCCGGTCAGGCAGAAGCCGAGGACGACCTGCCACAGGTGGTCGCCTGCCGAGGCCCCGAGGACCGGCGGGAAGATGAGGTTGCCTGCGCCGAAGAACAGGGCAAAGAGCATGAGACCGGTGGTGATGACGTGGGTGGCGGACGACGACGTCCGGCCGGAGCTGCTCGATGGTAGGTCAGCCATGGGTCTTTCTGGGGTCTGGTGGGCGGGCGGTGTGTGGTGCCGGCTCCCCCCTCGGGGACGGGGAGGTCGGGCAGGTCTCAGGCCAGGGTCAGGTACCCGGTGATCGTGGCCGGCCCGGTGAGCAGGACGGTGGCGTCGTCGGCCCACGGGTCGGCACCGACGTGGACGCCGACCTGGCCCCCGGGGACGTCGATGAGGTAGTCAGTGGGAGCCCCCTCACCCTCCCACTCGTGCAGGGCGACGGCGACAGCGCAGCACCCCGTACCGCAGGAGCGGGTCTCCCCGACCCCACGCTCGAGCACACGCATCCGTGCCCGGCCCACGCGAGGTGCGGGCTCAGGGCTCGTCAGCCCGCTGTCCTCAGGCGTCGGGGCGTCGTCGGTCTCCTCCCCCAGCGGGACGACCAGCTCCAGGTTCGTCCCCTGCGGGGGGACAGGCTCGTAGACGGGGGCGTCGGAGTCAGCCAGGCCTGCGAGCAGCGCGGCGTCGAGCTCAGCCTCGTCAGCCAGGGCGACGACGGTGTGCGGGTTGGGCATCGCGATCGACAGCGCCGCCCGCGGCCCCTGAAGCCCGGGAACCGTGACCGCTGTGTCCCAGCCCTCGTCGTCGACCTCGCCCAGCGCGTGCTCGGGGCGGATGAGGCGAGCCGGTCCCATGTCCACGGTCCACAGCTGTCCGCCGCGGGTCAGCGTGCGTGCGCCGCCGCGGGTGCCGATGGTGACCGAGTCGCCGTCGCCGAGGGCTACCAGGCCCTCGGACACCAGGACCTCAGCCATGAGCCGGGCAGCGTTGCCGCACATCTGGGCGAGCGAGCCGTCAGCGTTGTAGTAGTCCATGAACCACTCGGCCTCGGGCACGGCCTGGTGGAAGCGGTGGGCGCCGGGCAGGGCGGCGGTGCGCACGACACGGACGAAGCCGTCCGCCCCCGCCCCGGCGTGACGGTCGCACACCTGGGCGACGTCGGCAGCGCTGAGGGCTACCTGGCAGTCGGGGTCCACGAGGAGAAGGAAGTCGTTCTCCGTGGCGTGCCCCTTGATGAGGGTGCGGCCTGCCAGGGGCGTGTGCTCGGTCATGGGGCCCAGCCTAGAGGGCCCGGTGCCCAGGCTCATGGTCGGAGCCTGTCAGTGTGCTCACGAAGCAGGCCCAGCGCCTGCTCGACGACGCGCTCACGCTCACCCGCCACCCAGGCACCCTCGTCGTCAAGAGCGACGTCGATCCAGCACACGCGCGGGTCACGACGGAACCACTTGAGCTGGCGCGAGGCCAGCTGGCACGTGGCCAGCGAGGTGGACTCGATCGCCTCGGCGACGCTCATCTCTCCGTCCAGCACGGCCGTTGCCTGGGCGTAGCCGATGGCACGCGAGGCCGTCGGCCCCTCACGAAGCCCCTGGTCCAGCAGGGCCTCGGTCTCCTCCAGCAGGCCGGAGGCGAACATGGCCTGCGTACGGGCCCGGATCCGACGCCGCAGCGCCTCACGGCCTGGGCGCAGCGCCAGGTGAAGGGTTGGCGCCAGGTCCTCGTAGCGCGGCAGGCTCGCGGAGAAAGGACGCCCCGTCACGGCTGCCACCTCCAGGGCGCGCACGGTGCGACGGGCGTCAGCAGGCTGGATCCGCGCCGCGCTGAGAGGGTCGCTCCTCTCCAGCTCCGCGCGCAGCGCCGCGAGCCCCTCACGCTCCACACGCTCCTCCAGGGCTGCGCGGACCGCGGGGTCGGCGCCAGGAAAGTCCAGGGCGTCAGTCAGTGCGCGCACGTAGAGACCGGACCCGCCCACGACGAGCCCACGACCCCCGCGGGCCTCGATCGCCGCCAGGTCCGCGCGGGCGTGACGCTGGTAGGAGGCGACACTCGCCTCCTGGCGCACGTCCAGCACGTCGATCTGGTGGTGGACGATCCCACGTCGCTCGCCCAGGGGCAGCTTGGCGGTGCCGATGTCCATCCCGCGGTAGAGCTGGGAGGCGTCCGCGCCCACGACCTCAGCCGGGTGGGCGGACCCTGCTCCCTCCCCCAGGGCCTGGACGAGGTCGAGCGCCAGGTCAGACTTGCCGCTGGCCGTCGGACCGACGACGGCGATACGCACCGGGGCGGAGCCTGCCGGTGCGCTCGGGGTCGGGGAGAGCGGAGCATCCACCTGGCTCACAGCCCCGGCAGAAGAGGTCCGACCTGGCTCAGCGCCTGGGTGCAGGCCGACAGCGCCGTCCCCAGGTGCAGGCGCAGCTGGGCGTCATTGACGCCGTCGCTCAGATCCACGAGGTAGGTCGCGCGCACCACGGGACCCACGGGGGTGTCGACCACGGCTACGGTGGGGAAGAACTTGTCCCGGTTCCAGTCGTTGACGGAGGCACCGATCTCCCCCCGCTCGGCCAGAGGCAGCGGCTGGGTCGCGTCCCCGGAGACGAGCATCCAGCCCTCGTGCTCCTCGGGCTCCTCAATGACGAAGGGGAAGTCGTCCCAGCTGCCCACGAGGACGAGGCGCCCCTCCTCCTGACGGCGCTGGACGGCGTAGCCCATGGGGCCGGTCAGCATCGCCTCGATACGCTCCAGGGTGAGAGGAGAGGTCAGGCCTGAGTCCTGAGCACCACCCGCACCGTGTGCGTCGTGCGCAGGTGTCGTGCGGCGCAGGGGCGCCAGCAGCTCGCGCACCGATCCGGTGACGGTCGGGGCCAAGGAGGCACCGGCGTCGTCGCGCTGCCCAGAGCGGTCAGCCAGGGCAGCCGACTGCGGGCTGGCCCTGTGACCGCGAGGCGGCGTGGTGCGGGCGGGGCGAGGGGCTCCGGCTGACCGGCGTACCGGGCGACGCTCGCTGCGGCCCAGCAGCCGGGCCAGGATCCCCGCCAGCCCACCGCGAGGTGATCGAGGCATCTCAGGGCTCCAGGTTTCCGCGCAGGGGGTCGGGGAAGAGGATCTCCGCCTCGCGCATGAGGGCGACGATGAGCCGGCAGCTGGTGAAGACGAAGCTCTCCAGCTGCGCGTCGGTCATCCCGGCACCCAGCGGGTAGGTGACCTCGCCGTGCAGGCGGACGACGCCGCCGTCGGCGATGGTCAGGTAGGCCTTGGGGCCGATCCGGGTGGCGTTCCACTCCTCCACCAGCCCCCGCAACCGGGCCAGGTGCTCGGTGTCGGAGATGCGGTGCCACACACCGCGCAGCTGGACGGCGCGATCGTCCTGGAAGACGACGTGGACCGTCACGTAGCGCCAGGGGATGCCGATATCGCCCTCGTCGTCGATGAAGTAGCGCAGGCCGAGCGTGCGCACGCAGCCCAGGACGCGGTCGACGTCAACCGGCGAGGGTAGAGCCGGGAGCGGGACCTGCGCGGTCGTGGGCGTGGAGGAGGACATGGGCACAACCCTAGCGACTGCCGCCTGGTGGGGCTGTGAGGCAGGTCCCCACGAGGACACTGCACCCCGTCGGGCGTCTCGGTGAAGACCGACTCCACGTGCATCCTCTCCGCCGGAAGGGTCTCGCGTACCGCAGCCTCATGACGACGCAGGAAGGCCATCCACTCCTCCCACTCCTCGACCAGCTCGCTGCGCCCCGGCAGGACACGAAAGTGCGTGACCTCTACCCACATACCGGGTCCTGTGCCACGGGGCGCTGCGGCAGCCGGTCCACGGCGCGCCGCGCCCGCCGCAGGCACACGGGCACGAGGGCCAGCATGAGCAGGCACCCGGCTCCGCTTCCCGCCACCGACCAGGCAAGACCCGCGTCCGGGCTCACCCGTCCCAGGACCACCGCACCGCCCGCACCAGCGCATACGAGTGCGACAACGGCACTGATCCAGGCCATCGCACGGAAGGCCGGTAGTCCGGCACGCTGGGCTGCGTACCACGCCTCGTCGGAGGCGATGGCCCAGCGGGTGCGGATCCCGGCGCGATCCTGTGGCGGCAGCGCATCCGCCGCTACCTTCCTGCACAGCCAGGACATGGTCGCGGCCGCGCCGACCATGACGACGGCGAGGACGGCGCAGACGACGAGCGCCTCGACCACGCTGGTGGCGCCAAGCGCCTGCCGTCCAGCCTCGGTCCCCATGTGAGGATCCTACAAGGCAGGCGCTGACCGGTCAGGCCCGCGAGCGCAGCCAGGCCAGCACCGCCCGCACCCGGCGGTTGTCCTGGCTGGGAGGCAGGTCGAGCTTGGCGAAGATATTGGCCACGTGCTTGGCCACCGCGCCGTCGGAGAGCACGAGCCGCTCGGCGACCTGCGCGTTGGACAGGCCCTCCGCCATGAGCGCGAGGACCTCCTGCTCACGCGGGGTCAGCCTCTCCAGCCCTCGCTCACTGTCCTGGTCAGCCCCACCCGCCGTCTGGACCGTGGTCCTTTGTCCTGGATCGGGGGCTACAGTCCGCACAGCCCCCGGTCCCGTACGCGAGACCACGGTCTTGTTGGCGGGTGTCCTGTGACCTGGCGACGTCGCCTTGGCGGCGGTGGCGCGCCCAGCCATGAGCGTGGCCAGGACCTCCGGGTCGACGACGATGCCGCCGCAGGCCACGACGTCCAGGCTGCGCACGAAGTCGTCCACGCGCCCGACCCGTTCCTTGAGCAGGTACCCCACTCCCCCGGCCTGAGTACCGGCGCCGCCGAGCAGGTCTCGCAGGTAGGGCCCGGCCACGTAGGCGGAGAGCACCACCACCGGCAGGCCCGGGTGGGCCGCTCGCAGGTCGACCGCTGCCCGCAGGCCGTCGTCGGTGCCAGTCGGCGGCATCCGCACGTCCGTGACGACGACGTCGGGCAGCTCGCCGACGTCGGCAAGCCCCGCCACCGCGGCGCGCAGCCCGTCGGCGTCGGACGCCTGGGCGACCACCTCGTGCCCGGCCGCTCTCAGCAGTCCCGCGAGCCCTTCCCGCAAGAGGGCGACGTCGTCGGCCAGCACGATTCTCATAGGAGTCATTGTGCCGCAGCCGCCTCCGTGGCTTCCGACGGCGCGGCCTGCGCCCCCTCGTCTACCCTCCCTGGGCCCATGGCGGAGTCAGCGGGGTCGTGATGGTCAGGCGCGTGCCGCCGCCAGGTGGAGACTCGACCTCCACGGTCCCACCGACCGACTCCACCCGCTGCGCCATCCCGGCCAGCCCGGTGGCGCCGGGAGCCTGCGCGGCTGCCCCGCCGACGCCGTCGTCAACGACCACGGCCCGGAGCCTGTCCGCTTCCACGTCCAGGGCGACGACGGCGCGTGCCTGCGGCCCGGCGTGCTTGGCGGCGTTGGTCAGGGCCTCCGAGACCGCGAAGTAGACGGTCGTGGCCACCGGCGAGCTGATGTCCTCCACCCTGGCAGCCTGGCCACTGACGCTGACAGTCGTGGGTAGCGGCGCGTGCCCGGCCAGGTCCCGCAGGGCCGGGGCCAGGCCGCGCTCGGTGAGCACCGCGGGCCGGATGCCGTGGACGGTCTCGCGCAGGGCCCGCATGGCGGCCTCGGCACGTTCCTGGGCGGAGTCGAGGCCAGCGAGCAGGACGGCACGGGTCTGGCCCACCTGCTGCCACCGTGCACGCCTGGCCTCGGCCTCGCCGTCGTCGTCAAGGCCGGCGGCTGCGGTGTCGCTGTCCTCCTCAGCACCGGTGGGCAGAGCCTGGACCTGCATTCGCGCCACGCCCAGGCTCATGGTCAGCGCCACGAGGTCCTGCTGGACGCCGTCGTGCAGGTCCCGCTCGATACGGGCACGCTCGGCGTCGAAGGCGTCCACCAGCGTGGCACGCCCGGTCGCGAGGTGCCCGACCTCAGCGCTCAAGGCGGCGTTGGCACGGCTGAGCCGTTCCTCCTCGCTCTGGCCGGACAGGGCGCCCACCAGCAGCGCACGCAGGGAACCCACCGCCCACAGCAGCAGCCAGGTCACCGCCACGAGAACCAGGGCGAGCGGCACCAGCCAGGACAGGCGCCCGCCGTCGGTCTCGGTGGTGGACCACGCCCCCAGGCTGATGGTGGTCGGGTTCGCCTGCGTGGTGGACCAGGGCACGAGCGCCATCACGGCTGCGCCGAAGAAGCCGCTGACGGCGACCACGAAGCTGCCCAGGCTCATCACCAGGCTGGTCAGTACCAGGGGCAGGTCCTGCTTCCAGAAGGCGGCCTGCGTCACGCGCCGCACCAACCAGGGCCAGCGGGCCATGACGGCTGGCCTGGCGCTGGGAGCGGGCCGGCCGCACAGGCGCACCCCCATCCGCTCGGCCTCGCAGGTCAGCGGGACCGTGAGGTGGAGGAGCGGCAGGAGCGTCAGCAGGACAACGAGCTCGGGGACGAGGAGCACAGCCCGAACGACCTCCAGGGACACCACCCGCCAGGAACGACGACGGCTCCTGGCGCTCACCGCGGTCTCACCGCCGGCCGGCGTCGGCTCCTCCTGCGAGGAGCGGGCCCTGCTGGCGGAGGCAGTGGCGGCGCTGAAGGGGGACGAGGTGGTCATGGTGGCGAGGTTACGTGCTGGCTGTGACGCCGCCACGGGTGCTGGCACCCCGGCTGCCTGCGCCGCAGGGGGCTCGGTGGTGCTGGCTCCACCCCGGGCAGCCCTGTAGACCGGAAGCTGGGGCCAGTGACTTCAGGCTGGCGACCGAGTGTGCTGGAGCCATGAGGAGACAGCCGATCCCGCAACCATCCAGCCGCCTGCGCCTCGGGCCCGACGGCGCCCTCCCTGTCCGCCCGGCCAGGCAGGAGGAGTCCACCAGGGCCCGTCTCGGAGCCCCGCCGGCCGTCGTCGTCACCGACCTCGTCCGCCTCTTCTCCCTGCCTGGCCGCGGTCGGGAGAAGGTCACGGCCGTGGACGGGGTGAGCCTGAGGCTGCCGGCCGGTTCCTTCACCGCCCTGGTGGGGGCCTCAGGCTGTGGCAAGTCGACCCTGCTGCAGTGCGTGGCCGGGCTGGACGCCCCGACCTCGGGCACGGTGAGCCTGCTGGGGACAACGACGAGCCGGCTGCGCCCACGCACGGCGGCACGCTTCCGAGCCGACCACGTCGGCTTCGTCTTCCAGGACGACAACCTCGTCACCTCCCTGTCCGCCCGCGACAACGTGGCCCTGCCTGGGCGGCTGCGCCACCGACCGCTCCCGCGCCGAGCCGTCACCCAGGCCCTGGAACGAGTAGGGCTGGGGTCCCAGGCCCGGCACCTGCCCCACGAGATGAGCGGCGGTGAGCGACAGCGTGTGGCCGTGGCCCGGGTCCTGGCCTCTCAGCCGGACATTGTCTTTGCTGACGAGCCGACGGCGGCCCTGGACGTGGCGGCCGGCGCTGAGGTCCTGCGATGGTTCCGGGAGCTGGCCGGCGCCGGGACGACGGTCCTCATGGTCACCCACGACGCCTCGGCCGCGGCGCAGGCCGACTCTGTCCTGGTGATGAGCGCCGGGCGGATCGTGTCCGCCCTGCCCGGCGGCGACCCGCAGGCTGTCTCCCAGGCCGTGCTGGCCACGCGCAGCCAGGCCGGCCGGGGTCCTGGCGTCGGCAGCGGCAGCCAGGGCGGAGGCGAGGTGCGATGACCCGCCTGCTCCTCTCCGACCTTCGCCACCACGCAGGCTCGTGGACGTGGGTGTGCGTGGTCGCCGTCGTCGCCGGGGCCTGCGTGGCAGGGCAGCTCCAGCTCATGCACGGGGCGCTCACCTCCGCGAGCGCGCTGGAGGACCCTCGGCTGCGCGGCGAGATGCTCGACGCCGCCGTGACGCTGTCCGTCTTCTGCATCATCTGCGTGGTGCTGGCCGCCTCCACGGTGCTCACCTCCGCAGCCGGCACGGTCATCAGCCAGCGTGGCCGCGACCACGGCCTGTGGCGGGCGCTGGGGCTGTCGCCGACGGCGCTGCGCGTCCTGCTGCTGGCTCAGCTGGGCGTGGTCGGCGCCGTGGGAGCGCTCGGTGGGTGTCTGCTCGGACGCCCGGTCGCCGCGGCCGTCATCCCCCTCATGGTGGACCAGGAGGCCGTTGCGCCCGGGACCGAGCCCGCCTGGGGGTCCTCAGACCTGGCCTGGACCGCTGTCGTCGTCGCTGGCTCAGTCATGCTCGGAGGCTGGGGGCCGGTGCGGCGAGCAGCCGCGGCCCGCGAGGTCGAGCTGATGAGCGGGCGAGGCTTGGCGCGGCGCCGGTGGACCGTGGGCCGGGTGGCAGGGCTGCTCACGCGCCTGGCGGTCGCCGGGGGCTGCGCGGCCGGCGTCGTCGTGGCCTGGGTGGGGCTGCGCCGCGGTCAGCTCGGTGAGGACGATGCCGCGACCGCCGCTGTCCTCGGGTCCTTCGGCGTCCTGGTTGTCCTGTGCGTCCTGGCCGCGTGGCTCGTGCCAGCGTGTCAGCGGGGGCTCGCTGCTCTGCCCCTGCCCGGAGCGGCCTGGCTCGTGGCCACCCGCACCGCGGCTCTGGAGTCCCGGCGTTCCTCCGCCACGGTCCTGCCCTTCCTCGTGGCGATCGGCATGGTGGCGGTCATGTTCGGGGTGCGCTCGGCTGGCGTGGGCGATATGGAGATCTCTGGCTTCGTGTCCCTGTTCGGACTGGCCTTCGTCACGGCATGGGCCGGCGGCGTGGCGGTGATCGCCATGGGTGCAGGGCGCAGGCGTCGCGACGCCGCCCTGCTGCGTGCGGCCGGCGCGGGAGAGTGGACGGTCCTGGGCATCGAGGTCCTGGAGGGGGTGCTGCACGCTGCGAGCGCGATCGTGCTGGGGCTCGCGGTCTCGGCCGGAACGAGCGCGCTGCTGGGCGCGATGCTGGAGCGCCCCGTGATGGATGTTGTGCTCCACGGACCCTGGACGGCCATGGGACTGGTCAGTGCGATGACGCTGGTCACGACCTGCCTGGCCGTGGTCCTCTCCTCCCGCGCCTTCTCCCGCGCCGGCCGCCGGGAGAGCCTGGGGCAGACCTTGCGGGCGCGCGACTGAGCGTGCTCACCCGCCGTCGGATCGCTGCACGCTCTCGTGGGAAGGTGGCAGGCCTTCAATCGAGCCCGCAGCGACTCGCTGGCTGAGAGACTGGAGGCATGAGGCGAGACAGGATGCACGCACGCCCGTGGCTGAGCCTGGCGGCAGTGTGTGCCGGACTCGCCCTGGTCTCGCTCGCCTCGAGCTGGGCGCCCCTCGCCGAATTGGCAGGGCAGGCTCCCGCCCTCTCCTTCCTGCGCAAGACAGTGAGCAAGCTCGTCAACTGCGGCACGCTGTGGGCCGGTATCGCCGTGCTCGCGGGCTGGCTCATGCGCTGCCCCCTGACCTCGCTCATCGCCGCGGTCCTTGCGGCCGAGGCCGCCCTCACCCTCCACTACGGGCTCGGCCAGCTCATGGGCCTGTACGACGCCGGGACCTGGGCGGAGAACGCTCACTGGTTCGCGCTCGGTGTCCTTGCCTGCGCCCCGCTCGGTCTCGTGGGGCGGGTGGCCAGGCGAGCCTCCTGGCTGGGGTGCGCGGCCAGGCTCGTGGTCCCGCTCGGCGCGCTGGCCAAGCCGTGGGTACGCTCCTGTTTCACCCAACCAGCCTTCCTGCCCTGGCCCGAGCGATGGTCGGACGCGGCGTGCGGACTTATTCTCACGACTGCCGGGCTGGTCGGGATCTGGGCTGTTGTCCGCGCCACGGCCCTGGCCAGCAGGCAGGGCACGGCACCGACACGCTCGTCCCGCTGAGGCGCCCTACCGTGCAGGGACACCACCCCTGGACAGAGGCCTGCCGTGAGCTGGAGGGCGGAGCCGCCCCACCGCGCAGGGACGCCACACGTCTGACGGCAGCCCCCGCCGTCGACCCTTGAGACCACCCGCACGCTCACCTACGCTGGCACCGTGTCCAGCTCGTGCGTCTTCTGCGAGATCGCCAGAGGCAAGGCCCCAGCAACGGTGGTAGCCCAGAGCTCACTTGCCGTCGCCTTCCTCGATACCGCTCCGGTAGCAGCGGGCCACGCACTGGTGGTGCCACGACGCCACGCCGGGAGCCTGGCAGAGCTCACAGCCGCCGAGGGAGAGGCTGTCTTCGCACTCGCCCGGCACCTTGCCACGGTGATACGCGCAGAACTCGCCCCGGCTGTCAACCTGCACCTGTCTGACGGAGCCGAGGCCGGTCAGGAGGTGGAGCACGTGCACCTACACGTCATCCCACGGCACAGCGCAGACTCCGTCCGGCTCCACCTGCCTGCCAGCACCGAGGTGATCGACGCCGAGGAGGTGGCCTCGCGGCTGGCCCCGGCCAGCAGGCAGGGCACGGTCCTGGCACGCTCGCCCCGCTGAGCCGCCCTACCGTGCAGGGACGCCACCCCTGGACAGGCCTGCCATAAGCTGGAGGGCGGAGCCGCCCCACCGCGCAGGGACGCCACACGTCTGACGGCAGCCCCCGCCGTCGGCCCGTCATGCTCTCCCGCGCGGCCAGCGCCCGTGGGGAACACGCGTGTTCCCACACATGGCTGGCTCTCCTTGCCCTGGGAGCTTGTCAACGCGTCTGGGGTTGGGGACGGGCCCGGCAACGTTGGCGGCGTGTCTGTGTGTTGGGGGCGTGCTTCGACCGGCAGGCGGCGTGTATCCGTCTGGTTGCGGCGTGTTTCCATGCACCGGGGGCGTGCTTCCAGGCGTTGGTGGCGTGCGTTCACTGGCTGACGGCGTGGATCCACCGGCAGACGGCGTGCTTCCACACACCGGGGGCGTACATCCGCCTGGTCGCGGCGTGCTTCCACGCACCGGGGGCGTGCTTCCACTGGCCGGGGGCGTACCTGCGTGGTGAGGGCGTACCTGGCAACGTCTGCAGGCACGCCCTCTCAACACACACACGCCGTCACAACACGAACACACGCCGTCACAACACGAACACACGCCGCCACCACCTCAAAACACGCCACCACCCCAGACAAGCACGCCCCAACCACCAAAACACGCTACCAAGGCAGGGAAGCACGCCCCCACCAGGAACCAGACAACCCACACCAGGAACCACCACCCACCCAGACCCCAGACAAGCACGCCCCCACCGAGCCCCGTCTCGCTCGACAGACCCTGGAGCATCGAGGCGACAGGCGCCACCGCCACCGTCACCTTGGGCGTCGCTCTACCGGCACCGTCGCCGGCCCACCCCGCCCCTTGTATCGCCCTCTTGACACAAACGCTCAGGGCAAGCACTCTTGTACCGCCACCTCAGCACAAGGGAGCCGTCATGTCCCCTCTTCCCCAGATCACTCTCCTCCTCATCATCGCCGCCGTCATCCTGACCCTCACGGTCAGCGCCCTGCGCGCAGGCTGCGCCCGCCCCGAGGCACCGGCGCACCCGCTGTCAGCCGTCGTCCGCCACTCCACGCGCACCCGCGCCACGGCCCTCCTGCTCGCCCTGGCCACCGCGGCCGTCACCTACCTCAGCGGATGTCCCGAGGGCGTGGCGCTCTTCGGGATCGTCGGCCTGACAGCCCTGCTTCTCGGTGAGCAGCGCTGCCCCGCCGTCGCGTCCCCGTCACGTACAGCCTCCCTGGTCCGACGACGCGTACACGACTACCTGCCAGCCACCGGCCTCGTCCTCCTCCTGCTGACCGTGCTCGCACTGGCTGCGGACGCCGCCGTCGGGCTTCCCGTCACGGCCAGCGAGCCGTGGCAGGCTGCTGGCGAGACCACCCTGCCCGCAGGCTCCTACTTCCTCGGGGTCTCGACAGCCTCGACGGGCGAGCTCGTCTCCCGCCCCTACGCCCCCTGGCCCGGGCCGCTCATGCTGGTCCCGCTGACGGCGAGCCTGGCCGTCCAGCTCGCCGCGAGCGTCCCCGCACTGCGGCGGGCTGTGACGCGAGGACAGGCCGGGTCCTCCCCCGGCCCGCTTGACCAGGCACTTCGCCGTTACCGCGCCGAAGGCACCCTCGGGCTGCTGCTGGTCTCGACCTCGCTCCCCCTCCCGCTCCTAGGCGTGCCCATGATCGAGGCAGCCACCTGGGAGGCTGCCGGCTGGGACTACGGACGTGGCACGATCGGCGGCGTCGGCATCGTCGTGGCGCTAGCAGCCATGGTCTACGGCACCGTCCTGCTCACGCGCCGGCCCCGGCAGGTGGCAGCATGAGCCTGACCATCACGATCTCGCGCTCCCCCACCCCGCCCTTCGAGCAGATCCGCTCCCAGATCGCCTCACTCATCTCCGACGGCACCCTGGAGGAGGGGCAGCGCCTGCCTCCCGTGCGTCAGATCGCTGGCGACCTGCGAGTGGCCCCAGGCACGGTCGCCCGCGCCTACAAGGAGCTGGAGGCGGCCGGGATGGTCCTCACGCGTCGCGCCGCCGGCACCCGGGTCGCTCCCGGACACGTGGCCTCACCCCAGCAGCAGGCCCGTCAGGCACTGGCGGAGGCGGTCGGGCGCGCCCGCGCCACGGGCATGACGACGGCGCAGGTGCGCGGTGTCGTCGACGCCGCCCTGGCCAAGGCCGCAGGCCCGAGCAGGTAGGAGCCGGCACACGAGCCCCGGCCCGTCGTACCCGCGCAGGGAAGCGGCGAGACCGGCACGTCAGGCACCGGCTACCCCCTGCCCGGCCTCAGACGGTCCGAGGCTGGCTGAGCACCGTACGCCCACCCGCGTCCCCGACGCCATCGCGCACGGCGCCCGGCGCGCCCACGCGGATCATCGGCATCCCCAGGGTCACCGGGGCGGTGTCCGGCTCCGGCTCGCCCCTCTCCTCGCGCTGGCGACGCTCCCAGGCGTCACCGGCCCGGGTACGACGCACCTCGAACAGGGCCGGGCCGTCGTCGTACCACACCCGGTCGCCGGCGCGGCGGGCCTCGTTGCCGGCGCGACCGGCCCGGCTCAGCCCCCGCCCGCACAGGGCGGAGTCGGCGATGAGGTTGTGGGGCGCGCCGTGGGTCACGCGCACACGCAGCATGTCCCCAGGCCGCGGGGCGCCGCCGGCGTAGTCATCAGCAGCCAGCCCCTCGGGAAGCGCGGCGTGGACCAGGCGGTTGTCCGCCGCCCGCCCCGAGACCCGGGAGGTGGTGGCGTCACGTCGCCCCTCCCCCTCGGCCACGAGCAGCTCGACGACGCTGCCCTCCTGACGCACGTTCTCCTCATGGGTGATGCGGCGCACCAGCTCGTCCAGGCGCCGGTAGCGGTCCTTGACCACCTCCACCGGCACCTGGGGCAGGTCGGCGGCGGGCGTGCCCGGGCGCGGGGAGTACTCGAAGGTGAAGGCGGAGGCGAAGCGCGCCTTGCCCACCACGTCCAAGGTCGCCTGGAAGTCCTCCTCCGTCTCGCCGGGGAAGCCCACGATGAGGTCGGTGGTGATGGCGGCTTCCGGGATCTTCTCACGCACCTCGTCCAGGATCCTCAGGAAGCGCTCGGAGCGGTAGGAGCGGCGCATCGCCCGCAGCACCCTGTCCGAGCCGGACTGAAGCGGCATGTGCAGGCTCGGCATGACCTGCGGGGTGTGCGCCATCGCGTCGATGACGTCAGAGGTGAAGGCGGCGGGATGGGGGCTGGTGAAGCGCACGCGCTCGATCCCCTCCACCGCCCCGGCCGCGCGCAGCAGCCTGGCAAAGGCTCCACGGTCCCCGAAGCCCACACCGTAGGAGTTGACGTTCTGCCCCAGCAGCGTCACCTCGGTCACCCCCTGGGCGGCCACGGCCTCGATCTCAGCCAGGACCTCGCCAGGGCGGCGGTCGCGCTGCTTGCCGCGCAGCGAGGGCACGATGCAGAAGGTGCACGTGTTGTTACAGCCCACGGCGATCGACACCCAGGCGGCATAGGCGGACTCGCGGCGCGTGGGCAGGGTGGAGGGGAAGACCTTGAGGGACTCCTCCAGCTCCACCGCGGCCTCGGCGTTGTGCCGGGCACGCTCCAGCAGGGCCGGCAGGACGTCGAGGTTGTGGGTGCCGAAGACGACGTCGACCCACGGGGCCTTGTCCACGATCCCCTCACCCATCTGCTGGGCCAGGCAGCCGGCCACCGCGATCTGCATGCCGGGCCGCTCACGCTTGACGGCGGCGAGCTGGCCAAGATTGCCAAACAGGCGGGTGGCCGCGTTCTCGCGCACCGAGCAGGTGTTGATGATGACGACGTCAGCCCCGCCGTCGCCCGCCTCGGTCGCCCGCGCGGCAGCAGCAGGCACCTCCTCCACGCGCCGGTAGCCGGCCGCCTCCAGCAGCCCGGCCATGTGCTCGGAGTCGTGGACGTTCATCTGGCAGCCCAGCGTGCGCACGTGGTAGGTGCGTGGCAGGGACGACGGCGAGGGCACCGTCGCGCTCGCGGGTGCGGTAGCGCTGGGGGCGGGAGTCGGTGGGGCGGCGCAGGCAGAGGTCTGGGTGGTCATCGCCGTGCAGTCTATGGGGGCCGGCAGGACGTGGGCACCGTGGTTGCCTCTGATCAGCCGCAGCCTGACTGCGATTCAGGCCACGGCCCGCCACCACGTACCACGGCCACCGGGCTCAGGAGGCCCGGGCCGCCGACTGGACGGCCAGCGCCCAGGGCTCGACGGCGAGCGTGGCGGCGCCTCGGGCCCAGTCGGCAAAGGTGAAGGGGCGCAGCCTGATCCGCGGCTGCGGGGCCGACCAGTGCCTGGCGCGCTCGACGGCCTCGTGCAGCTCGGCCTCGTGCGGCTGGATGGCGCCCACCGCCTCGCCAGACACGACGACGAGCCCAGGGTCGGCGACGGCGACCAGCGCGCCGACGATGACGCCCAGTGCCCGGGCGGCGTCGCCGAGGACGCGCCCCGCAACCGGGTCCGCCTCAGCGTCCAGGCCGACCAGCTCGTCCAGGTCCACCTCCCGCCCCAGCAGCTGCGCTGCGCGCGCCAGCATCCCGGGAGTCGAGGCCAGGGCACGTGCGCAGCCCACGTGCCCGAGCTCGCAGGCAGGACCGTCCTGCGCCACAGGCAGGTGCCCGACGCTGCCCGCTGCACCGTGCGCCCCCTCCAGCGGCTCGCCGTCGACGACGAGCCCGCAGCCGATACCGGCCCCCACCGTCAGCAGCGCGAAGGGGCTGGCCTCGCGCCCCAGCCCGTACCAGGCCTCGGCGTAGGCGAGGGCACGCACGTCGTTGGCCAGGTTGACCGGCAGGCCGCTGGCCTGTGTGACCAGCTCGGCAAAGGGGACGTCCTGCCAGTCCAGGAAGGGCGCCACGCGCACGATCCGCTCTCCCACCACGCTCGCGCCCAGCGAGATCCCGATACCGCGGGGCTCCTGACCGCAGTCCCCAGCCAGCCGCCGCGCCAGCCCGGCGATCTGGGCAGCCACCTCGTGCGGGGCATCCCCGGCCAGCGGCTCCGTCTCCTCGGCCAGCACGGTACCCAGGGGGTCGATGACGACGGCCCAGGCGTGGGTGCCGGTGAGCTTGACGCCCATGAGCGCGGCGGACCTGGGCACGAGGGACACCAGGCTGAGCGGACGGCCGGGCCCCTCCGCCTCGACGCGCGACTCAGCCACCAGGCCGGCCTCGGACAGCGCCCTCGTGGCACGGGTCAAGGTGGCGGCTGACAGCCCGAGGCTGGCGGCCAGCTCGGTGCGTGAGGCCGGGCCGTGCGAGGCCAGGGACAGCAGGACGGCAGCAACGGGACCACGCCCGGTCAGCGTTGCATGCGACGGCATAGCAGATCCTTTCGTCAGTCCGTCACGACGCGTCACAACGGCAGGCGCACAGGTCTCCACACGGCGGAGGCACAGGTGCTGTCAAGGCCCCACCAGGCGTCATCGTGCCACACCCCCGCAGAGCATGAGGGGTCACAGAGGCTTGCGAAACCGGCCTCCACGTATTATTTTCACGGTACAAGATTTTAAGGGCGTCACATGGCGGCGCCTTTGGAAGGACGATGATGACCCTCCACCTTCGCAACGGCGGGACCTGCGTGGTCCTTGACCTCCTCCCGGACCGCCTGCCGGTGGTGCGCCACTGGGGCACCGACCTCGGCGACCTGCCTCACGGGGCCCTTGACGACGTCGAGCGCGCCCAGCGCACCTCGCTGGGTACCAACACAGCCTGGGTCGCCAACGACCTGTCCGTCCTCCCCCTGCCCGCCCAGGGGTGGTCCTCTCGCCCCGGCGTGCTCCTGCACCGCGCCGACGGCACCTCCTTCAGCCCGCACCCGGGCCAGGTCACCCACGCCCACCGAACCGAGCCCGCCCCCGCAGGCAGCGTCGAGGTGGTCGTCTCCGAGGCGACCGACGAGGTCCACGACCTGAGGCTGGGCACCGAGCTGCGCCTGGAGCCCAGCGGCCTGCTGCGCCTGCGCGCCTGGGTGCGCGACGACCGCCCGGACGGTGAGGGCCTGGCGCCGGTCTTCGTCGACGAGGTCACCCCCGTCCTGCCACTGCCCGAGGCTGCCGATGAGCTGCTGGACATGACTGGCCGCCACATCGCCGAGCGCTGCCTGCAGCGCACGGCGCTGACCGCAGGCACCCACCTGCGCGAGAGCTGGGAGGGACGCCCCGGGCACGACGCCACCACGTGGCTGGCGGCAGGACGCGCAGGCTTCGGCTTCCGCAGCGGCACCGTCCACGCCGTGCACCTGGCGTGGTCCGGCAACACCCGCCACCTGGCCTCCTCCACCCCGCAGGGGCGCAAGCTGCTGGGAGCCGGGGAGCTCCTCCTGCCCGGGGAGGTCCTCCTGGACACCGAGCGCACCTACACCTCCCCGTGGGCCGTCTTCTCCTGGGGCGAGGGCCTGGACGACATGTCCCACCGCACCCACGCCTTCCTGCGCTCCCTGCCCTCCTACCCCTCGCGCCCGCGCCCGGTCCTTCTCAACACCTGGGAGGCCGTCTACTTCAACCACGACCTGGACAAGCTCAAGGCCCTGGCCGACGCCGCCGCCAGCGTCGGCATCGAGCGCTACGTGCTCGACGACGGGTGGTTCGGCTCGCGCCGCGACGACACCTCAGGCCTGGGAGACTGGCAGGTCTCGCCCGAGGCCTGGTCGCAGGGCCTGCGCCCGCTGGTCGAGCACGTCCACCGCCTGGGCATGGAGTTCGGCCTCTGGTTCGAGCCGGAGATGGTCAACCTCGACTCCGACCTCGCCCGTGCCCACCCGGACTGGGTGCTGGGCGACGGCGCCGGCGGGGCTCCTGAGCACCGCAACCAGCGCGTGCTGGACCTCAACGCCCCCGGCGCCTGGGACTACCTCTTTGAGTCCATCTCCTCCCTCGTGGAGGACCTGGGGATCGCCTACCTGAAGTGGGACCACAACTCCCCGCTGGTGGCTACCGGCCACGAGACCGCCTCACCCGCCGCCGGCCGTAGCGGCGGCGCCGCCGTCCACGACCAGACCCTGGCTCTCTACCGCCTGCTGGACGCGCTGCACGAGCGCTTCCCCGACCTGGAGATCGAGTCCTGCGCCGGGGGCGGTGGCCGGATCGACCTGGGCATCATGGAGCGTGCCCAGCGCGTGTGGGCCTCGGACTCCATCGACGCCCACGACCGCCACGACATCCAGCGCGGCACCACCCTCCTGCTTCCGCCCGAGCTCATCGGCACGCACGTGGGAGCCGGCCGGGCGCACACGACCCTGCGAGACCTGGACATCGACTTCCGTGCCGGCACCGCCCTGTGGGGACACATGGGCGTGGAGTGGGACCTGACCAAGGCCGACGCCCCCACCCGCGAGCGCCTGGCCCGGGTCATCGCCCTGCACAAGGAGCTGCGCCCTCTCCTGCACTCAGGACGGACCGTCCACGCTGACCTGGCCGACGACGACAACCTGCGCATCGAGGGCGTGGTGAGCCAGGACGGGGACGAGGCCCTGTTCGAGATCGCCTGCCTGGGCCTGCAGCGCTCCTGGCCCTGCGCCCCCAGGCCGCTGCCCGGCCTGGACCCCGGGCGTCGTTACCACGTGCGCCTGGCCGCCCCGGCCTACCCCGAGCTGAGGCTGGCGGCAGCGTGGATGGAGGACGACGGCGTCGTCCTGCCAGGCTCCTACCTCTCCTCCACCGGGCTGGCCCTGCCCAGCCTCCACCCCGACCACCTCGTGCTCGTGCGCGCCAGCGCGGTCGACCCAGCAGCCTGAGGCAGGTCAAGGGCCTGCCGGTCCTCCACCTGCCACCTCCCGTCAGCCTCCGTCTCCATCTCAGCAAGAGATATGGAAGGAAACATGTCCCTCTCCGCACCCTCCCGTCCCGCAGGCGCCACGCGCCGGCGGCCCAGGACCGATCTACGGCTCGGTCTGGGCTTCATCCTGCCGGCCGGCATCGGCCTCATCGCCTTCTACATCTGGCCCCTCGTCCGTGGCATCTGGCTGTCCTTCACCGAGTACAACCTGCTGACCCCGGAGAAGTTCATCGGGATCCAGAACTACTCGCGCATGGTCCAGGACAAGGTCTTCTGGAACGCCGTGGTGGTCACCGTGGAGTACGTGGTGATCAACATCGGCCTGCAGACGATCCTGGCCCTGCTCATCGCCGTGCTCATGCAGAGGCTCACCCAGTCCACGATCGTGCGCTCGCTGGTGCTGACCCCCTACCTCGTGTCCAACGTCGTAGCCGCCATGCTGTGGCTGTGGATCCTGGACAACACCCTGGGTATCACCAACGAGATCATCGAGGCGCTCTTTGGCAGCAGCGTCAACTTCTTCTCCTCGACGCTGGCCATCCCCACCATCGCCGTCATCAACGTGTGGAGGCACGTGGGCTACACCGCCCTGCTGATCTTCGCCGGGCTCCAGTCCATCCCGAGCACGGTCTACGAGGCCGGCAAGGTGGACGGGGCCAGCGAGTGGCGCATGTTCTGGAAGATCACCGTGCCCTTGCTGCGCCCGATCCTGGCGCTGGTGCTCATCATGACGATGATCGGCTCCTTCCAGGTCTTCGACACCGTCTCGGTGACCACCCAGGGCGGCCCGGTCAACGCCACGCGCGTGCTCCAGTACTACATCTACGACCTGGCCTTCGGCCGCTTCCAGTTCGGCTACGCCTCGGCCCTGGCCGTGGGGCTGCTCATCATCCTGGCAGCCATCACCGCGCTGCAGTACAAGATGACGCGCGCCGGCCAGACGGACCTGGACTGAGAAGGAGACAGCCATGACAACGACGACATCCTCCGTCCCGGTCCCCCGCTCCGCTGGCAGGAGCGGCGCGCCGCGCAGGCGTCCCTCGCTGGGACGGGTGCTGGCCTGGACCGCCATGGTCCTCATCCTGGCCTTCACGCTGCTGCCCTTCTACTGGGTGCTGCGCACGGCCCTGTCCTCCAACGCGGGCATCGCCTCCGACCCCACCAGCCTGCTGCCGGTGGAGGCCAACCTGCGTGGCTTTGAACGCGTCTTCGGTATGCAGTCCACCGAGGAGGCACTGGCCGACGGCGGAAGCGGCGCCGCCATCAGCTTCTGGCTCTACCTGCGCAACTCCGTCGTGGTGGCCACGCTGGTGACCGTCGGGCAGGTGTTCTTCTCGGCGATGGCCGCCTACTCCTTCTCCCGCCTGCGCTGGCCGGGCCGGGACACGGTCTTCGGCGTCTTCCTGGCCGCCCTCATGGTGCCCTCGATCTTCACGCTGCTGCCCAACTTCGTCCTGGTCAAGCAGCTCCACCTCATCGACACCCTTCCCGGTGTCGCGCTGCCGACCATGCTCATGACGCCCTTCGCCGTCTTCTTCCTCAGGCAGTTCTTCATGAACATCCCGCGCGAGCTGGAGGAGGCCGCCCTGCTGGACGGCGCCTCGAAGGTGAGGGTGTTCTTCACCCTCATCCTGCCCATGGCCAAGGCCCCGATCTCCACGCTGGCGATCCTGACCTACATCACGGCCTGGAACGACTACTTCTGGCCCCTGCTGGTCTCCTACACCGACTCCTCGCGCGTGCTCACCGTGGCCCTGGCGGTCTTCAAGTCCCAGGCCCCGCAGACCGGGCCGGACTGGTCGGGCCTCATGGCGGCCACGCTGGTCGCCGCGCTGCCGATGCTGCTGCTCTTCGCGGCCTTCGCCAAGCGCATCGTCAACTCCATCGGCTTCAACGGCATCAAGTGAGGCACCAGATGACATCCACGCACACGCATCTCGCCACCGCCCTCCCGGCACTGCGCAGCCCCCTGTCCCGCCGCGGGTTCCTGTGCGGGCTCGTCACCGCGGCCGGTGCCGCGACCCTGGCAGCATGCTCCTCCTCCACCGACCGCCAGGCCGGCGGAGCGGTGGAGTACTGGCTGTGGGACTCCGCCCAGCAACCCGCCTACGAGGAGTGCGCCCGGGTCTTCGAGGACAAGACCGGCATCAAGGTCAACATCACCCAGATCGGCTGGACCGACTACTGGACCAAGCTGACAGCCGGCTTCATCGCCGGCACCGGGCCGGACGTCTTCACCGACCACATCTCCAAGTTCGCCCAGTTCGTCGACCTCGACGTCCTGGTCCCGCTGGACGAGCAGGCCGCCTGGGCCGACGTCGATACCTCCGCCTTCCAGGAGGGGCTCATCGACCTGTGGAAGGGCGAGGACGGCAGGCAGTACGGCTGCCCCAAGGACTGGGACACCGTGGCCGTGTTCTACAACAAGACGATGCTCGCCCAGGCCGGGATCAGCGAGTCCGAGCTCGACGGCTGGGACTGGAACCCGCAGGACGGCGGCTCCTTCGAGCGCGTCCTGGCTCGCCTGACCGTGGACAAGAACGGCGTGCGCGGTGACGAGGAGGGCTTCGACCCCACCCGCGTGGCCGTCTACGGCCTGGGTGTCCAGGACGCTGGTGGCGGCGGGCACGGCCAGACCCAGTGGAGCCCTTTCACGGGCTCGGCCGGGGACTGGTACTACACCGACCAGAGGACCTGGGGCACCCGCTACCGCTACGACGACCCCACTGTCCACGAGGCGCTGGACTGGTACTTCGGCCTGGTGGACAAGGGGTACCTGTGCCCCAACGGTGCCTTCTCCTCCACCACCTCCACCGACGTCCAGCTCGCCTCGGGCTCGATCGCCATGTGCTTCAACGGCTCGTGGATGTTCAACACCTACGCCGGCCTGGACATCGAGGTGGGGCTGGCCCGCAACCCGGTGGGCCCCAACGGCACGAGCACCAGCCTGTTCAACGGTCTGGGAGACTCCGTCGCCAAGCAGTCCAGGAACATCGAGAACGCCTCGAGGTGGGTGTCCTTCCTGGGGACCCAGGAGGCGCAGGACATCGTCGCCTCCTACGGGATCGTCTTCCCGGCGATCGCCTCCTCCTCGGCCAAGGCGGTGGCAAAGTTCGAGGAGACCGGTCTTCCCACTGATCCCTTCACCGACCACGTGAAGGAGGGGACGACGTTCTTCTTCCCCCTGACCTACTTCGGTGCTGACGTCACGGCGATCCTCACCCCGGCCATGGACGCCCTGTGGGCTGAGCGCCAGCCGGCTGCGACGCTCAGCGCCGCCAACAGGCAGATCAACCTGCTGTTCGAGACCTCGGCCAAGGACTGAGCGCGCAGGAGCCGCGGCAGGACCACCCGCCGAGCACGACGACGGCGCGGGTCGCCTTCCACCTCGGACAGCGACCCGCGCCGTCGTGTCACACGTTCGTAACCTCTCCCCTATGATGTGACACAGTCCATATTCCGACCGGAGGTCCCGATGACGCGCCCTACCGACACCCACGCCCCCTTTGTCACCCGTCATATCGGGGCCTACGAGGCCCTGCACGACGCCGGCTCGCCGATGCTGCGCACGCTCGGGGTCGCCACCCTGGAGGAGCTGGCCGACGCCGTCGTGCCTGCTGGGCTGCCACGCCCGGCCTCCCCGGAGCACGCCGAGCCCTCCAGCGCCGCAGGAGGCCTGAGCGAGGCCGCGGTCACCGACGTCATGCGCCGGCTCGCCGCCGCCAACGACCACCACCACGTGGAGATGATCGGACGCGGCTACCACCCCACGACCACCCCGGCCGTCATCGTGCGTGACGTCCTGTCCAACCCTGCCTGGACGACGTCGTACACCCCCTACCAGGCTGAGATCAGCCAGGGCCGGCTCGAGGCCCAGCTGCTCTTCCAGACCCTCGTCTGCGACCTCACCGGCCTGCCGGTGGCCTGCACCTCGCTGCTGGACGAGGCCACGGCCGTGGCCGAGGCCTGCCTGCTCATGGCCCGCGCCACCCGCAAGGCGGAGGGCCTCCCCGTCCTGCTGGACGAGGGCCTGCACCCCCAGTGCCTCCAGGTCGCCGCCGCCCGCCTCGACGCCCTGTCCGTCCCCAGGATCACCACCACCCCGGCCGCCATCGCCTCCGGCGAGGTCCCGGGCCTGGAGGCGGGCGCCCCGGTCCTCGGAGCGGTGCTGGCAGCCACGACGACCCGCGGCGCCGTCGTGGACCTGGCTCCCGCGATCGAGGCCGTCCACGAGCGTGGTGGCCTGGCCGCCGTCGACGCCGACCCGCTGGCCCTCACCCTGCTCACTGAGCCCGGCGCGCAGGGCGCCGACATCGCCGTGGGAAGCGCCCAGCGCCTGGGCGTTCCCCTGTTCTTCGGCGGACCGCACCCCGGCTTCATGGCCGTGGCCCGCGGGCTCCAGCGCCAGCTGCCCGGCCGCATCGTGGGCGTGAGCGTGGACGCCGAGGGCGCACCCGCCTACCGCTTGGCCCTCCAGACCCGCGAGCAGCACATCCGGCGTGAGAAGGCCACGTCCAACATCTGTACCGCACAGGCGCTGCTGGCGGTCGTCGCCGCCTTCTACGCCGTCTACCACGGGCCGCAGGGCCTGCGCGCCATCGCCGAGCACACCCACCGTCAGGCCGCTCGTATCGCCGTCGGCCTCCTGGACGCAGGAGTCGAGCTGGAGCACCTCAGCTTCTTCGACACCCTCAGCGTCCACCTGCCCGGCGCCGCCCAGACCGCCGTGGCGCGCGCGCAGGCAGCGGGCTACAACCTGCGGCTGCTGGACGCCGACCACGTGGGCCTGTCCACCAACGAGACCACCACGGACGAGGACGTCGCCCGCGTCATCGAGGTCCTCACCGACGCCGAGCCGGGGGACCTGGAGCTGGTGCCCACTGACGAGCAGGCCGAGAACCTGGCACTGCCGGCGCAGCTGGCCCGCACGAGCGACTACCTCACCCACCCCACCTTCCACGCCTACCGCAGCGAGGCCGCGCTCGTGCGCTACCTGCGCCGCCTGGCGGACCGGGACCTGGCGCTGGACCGCTCGATGATCCCGCTGGGCTCGTGCACCCTCAAGCTCAACGCCGCCGTGGAGTCCGCAGCCTGGCTGGACCCGGCGCTCGCCGGCATCCACCCCTACGCACCCGCCTCGCAGACGGCGGGATGGCGGGCTCTGCTCGGCGAGCTCGCGGACCGTCTGGCCGCCCTGACCGGCTATGACCGGGTGAGCCTGCAGCCGGCCTCCGGCGCACAGGGTGAGCTCACCGGCCTGCTCGCGATCAAGCACTACCTGGCCGCCCAGGGGCAGGGCCAGCGAGACCTGGTCCTCGTCCCGGCCTCCGCTCACGGCACCAACGCGGCCTCGGCTGCCGGAGCGGGCCTGGGCGTCAAGGTGGTCAAGACCGCTGAGGACGGGTCGATCGACGTCGAGCACCTGCGTCAGCTGCTGGCTGAGCTGGGTGAGCAGGTGGCCGCCATCATGCTCACCTACCCCTCCACCCACGGTGTCTTCGAGCCGCAGGTCACCGAGGTCACGCGCCTGGTGCACGAGGCGGGCGGTCAGGTCTACATCGACGGCGCCAACCTCAACGCGCTGACCGGGCTGCTGCGCCCCGGGGACCTGGGTGGGGACTGCTCCCACCTCAACCTGCACAAGACCTTCGCGATCCCCCACGGCGGTGGTGGCCCGGGGGTGGGTCCGGTGGCGGTCAAGTCCCACCTGGCGCCCTACCTGCCCGCCGGCCCGCAGGGCTCAGCCACGCCTGAGGAGGGTGACCCGGACGTCGGCTTCGCCGGTGCCCCGGTCATGGGCACACGCTTCGGCTCAGCCGGGGTCATGCCGCTGGCCTGGGCCTACCTCGCCCTGCTCGACGACGCCGACCTGCGCGAGGTGACGCTGTCCGCGATCGCGAGCGCCAACTACCTCTCGCGCCGGCTCGCCAGCTCCTTCCCCACGCTCTACACCCACGACGGCTTCGTGGCCCACGAGTGCATCCTCGACCTGCGAGAGCTGACCAGGCAGACCGGGGTCACGGCCGAGGACGTGGCCAAGCGCCTCATCGACTACGGCTTCCACGCCCCCACCCTGTCCTTCCCGGTGGCCGGCACGCTCATGGTCGAGCCCACCGAGTCCGAGCCCCTGGCGGAGCTGGACCGCTTCATCGCAGCCATGCGCGCCATCCGCGCCGAGATCGACGAGGTCGCCGCCGGCACGGTGAGCATCGAGGACTCGGTGCTGCGCCGCAGCCCCCACACCCTGGCCCAGGTGGCCGGGGAGGAGTGGGACCGCGCCTACACCCGCACACAGGCCGCCTTCCCGCTGCCGGGGGCGAGGAAGGACAAGTACTTCGCCCCTGTGGCCAGGATCGACAACGCCTGGGGAGACCGCCACCTCACCTGCACCTGCCCCGCCCCCACCGCCTTCGAGAGCGAGAACGACTGATGACTGACTCCACCACGGCCCCGCGCCGCACCCCCCTGCACGAGGTCCACGAGGCCCTGGGCGCCTCCTTCACCGACTTCGGCGGCTGGGACATGCCCCTGCGCTACTCCTCGGACCTGGCTGAGCACCGGGCCGTGCGCACTGCCGCCGGGATCTTCGACCTGTCCCACATGGGCGAGGTCAAGGTCACCGGCCCTGACGCCGCAGCGGCCCTGGACCACGCCCTCGTCGGTGAGATCTCCAAGGTGGGGCTCGGCCGTGCCCGGTACACGATGATCGTGAACGAGGGGGGAGGCATCATCGACGACCTCATCGTCTACCACGTGGGTGAGCAGGAGTACCTCGTGGTGCCCAACGCCGGCAACCGCGAGCGCGTGGCCGAGGAGCTGGTGCGCCGCTGTGGCGGCGGCGCTCCCTCCTTCGACGTCCAGGTGCAGGACGTGTCCCTGGAGACGGCGCTCATCGCCGTCCAGGGCCCGCGTGCGCAGGAGGTGCTGCGTGGCGTTGTCACCTCCGGTGCGGGTATCCAGGACGCGCTGCGTCCCGAGGAGGGGGCTGCGGCCGAGCACTTCGGAGCGGACGTGCTGTGCGGTCCCACGATCCTGCGACGCCTGCGCTACTACGCGGCGGTACGGGCGACGGCGGCCGGCCACTCGGTCCTGCTGGCTCGCACCGGGTACACCGGCGAGGACGGCTTTGAGCTCTTCTGCGAGGCCGAGGCGGCCGAGGACCTGTGGAGCGTCATCACCGACCACGCGGCCACGCTCGCGCCGACACCGGCTGCAGACGACGGCGAGGCCCTGGCAGCCCTGGCCCCTTGCGGCCTGGCGGCACGCGACTCCCTGCGGCTGGAGGCCGGGATGCCGCTGTACGGGCACGAGCTGACTGAGCAGATCACGCCCTTTGACGCCTCGCTGGGCGCGGTGGTCAGGCTGGGCAAGAGCGGGTTCGTCGGGCGCGAGGCCCTGGCGGCGAGAGCCGAGCGCGAGGGCCAGCCGGGTACGAAGGTACTCGTCGCCCTGGCCGGCGAGGGCCGCCGGGCCGCACGAGCGGGCTGCACGGTCCTGGGCAGCGACGGCCAGGCCGTCGGCACCGTCACCTCCGGCCTGCTCTCCCCCACGCTCGGCCACCCCATCGCCCTGGCCCTGGTCGCCCCGGCCTCGCCTGAGGAACCGTCCTGGGCTGAGGGCACTGAGCTCACGGTGGACGTGCGTGGCAAGCAGCTGGCGATGCGCGTGGTCGCCTCCCCCTTCTACAAGCGCTCGCGCTAGGAGATGCAGGCCGTGGGCACCACCGCCGGTGCTCACGGCTCCTGACGACGGCGAGCCCCGCCGTCGTCCTGACCTCACCAAGTCCTGGGCCGGACGGGACCGTCCCGACCTGCCGTGTCAAGAAAGGAACCCTTATGTCCCAGCCTGTGCACCCTGAGCTGCGCTACTCCACCGACCACGAGTGGCTCACCAGCGAGTCCCCGGCCCGCGTCGGGATCTCCGCCGTCGCCTCGGACGCCCTCGGCGAGGTGGTCTTCGTCGACCTTCCTGAGGTCGGTGCCGAGGTGGAGGCCGGTGAGCCCTGCGGCGAGCTGGAGTCCACCAAGTCGGTCTCGGACCTCGTCTCGCCGGTGACCGGCACGGTCGTGGAAGTCAACGAGGCGGTCGTCGACGAGCCTGGCACGATCAACAAGGACCCCTACGGTGAGGGCTGGCTCTTCACGGTCGAGGTGGCGCAGGAGGGCGAGCTGCTCAGTGCCGAGGAGTACGCCGCCCGTTTCGACGCCGAGGTGAGCGAGGCCTGAGCAGGCTGGGCGGCTGCGGCGCCCAGCCTGCTCAGCGCAGGTTGAGGATCTCCCCGGTCTCAGTGTCGACGTCGATCCGCTGCGCCGCCGGACGAGAAGGCAGACCCGGCATGGTCGAGATCGATCCGCAGACGGCGTAGACGTAGCCGGCACCGGCCGCCAGACGCACCTCACGCACCGGCAGGCGCCACCCGGTGGGAACCCCCTTGAGCGAGGGGTCGTGGGACAGGGACAGCGGCGTCTTGGCCACGACGACGGCGAGGTCCCCAAAGCCCTCGGCCTCACACGCATCCAGGAAGCGAGAGGCGGACGGGGTGTAGTCCACGCCGTCGGCACCGTACATGGCCGCCACCTTGCCGATCTTGGTACGCAGGTCGTCACTGGCCGTGTACAGGGGACGGCCGCGCTCGGCACCGGCCGCCTGCGAGGAGACGGCCTCCTCCTGCGTCTCGTTCGGCCCCGCCCTGCGAGCCAGGGCACAGGCCGCAGCAACCTGGTCCGCCAGGTCGGCACAGCCAGCACCACCCTCGGTGACGGGGTGCACGGCGGCGACGTGCGCACCAGCCTCCGTGGCGATGCGACGGATCTCCTCGACCTCGCAGTCGTGGTCCGTGGGGAAGACGTTGATCGCCACCACCGGCTCCATGCCGAAGCCGCGCACGATCGACAGGTGCTTGAGCATGTTGGGGGCTCCGGCACGCACGTCCTCCAGGTTCTCCTCCAGCATGGCCGGAGGCAGCTCCTTGCCCGAGACGACGCGGTACTTGCCAGAGTGAGCCTTGAGAGCACGGACGGTGACCACCAGGACGGCAGCCTCCGGGCGCATGCCGGACACCGAGCACTTGAGGTCGAAGAAACGCTCCAGGCCCATGTCCGCGCCGAAACCGGCCTCGGTCAGGACGTAGCCCGGCTCACGTCCCCCTTCCTGGCCGGCGTTTTCTCCCGCCGCGCCCTGGGCCGCCACCAGGTCAGCGATGACGGAGGAGCAGCCGGTAGCGATGTTGCCGAAGGGACCGGTGTGGACGAGGGCAGGAGTGCCCTCCCCCGTACGCAGCAGGTTCGGGGCCAGGGCGTCGCGGAGGACGGCCGCCATGGCCCCGGCAGCACCCAGGTCCTCAGCGGTGACCCACGCGCCGTCCTTGTCGCGTGCCACGACGATCCGTCCCAGCCGCCCGCGCAGGTCCCTCAGCGAGGTCGCCAGGGACATGATGACCATGATCTCGCTGGCCGCAGTGATGTCGAAGGAGGCCTGACGGGTCACGCCGTCCGTCCGGGTACCCAGACCGATGACGATGTGCCTCAGGGCCCGGTCGTTGACATCGAGAACACGCGGCCAGGTGATCGTGCGCTCGTCGATACCGAGCTCGTTGCCGTGGTGGAGGTGGTTGTCGATCACGGCGGCCAGAAGGTTGTGGGCCGCGGTGATGGCGTGGAAGTCACCGGTAAGGTGCAGGTTCATCCGCTCAGCCGGCAGGATGCGTGCGCGACCTGAGCCGCCGGCCCCTCCCTTGATACCGAAGGTGGGCCCCATGGCCGACTGGCGCAGGGTGAGGATCGAGCGGCGGCCGCGGTAGGCCAGGCCCTGAGCCAGCCCGATGGCCACGGTGGACTTGCCCTCACCGAAGGAGGTAGGGGTGATGGCTGTGACGACGACGTAGTGGGCCCGGTCTGCGGGGGCCGGCTCGCCCTGCCCGGCCTGGTCCAGGACACTGAGATCGATCTTGGCCACGTCCCGGCCGTAGGGGATGACGTGCTCGGCGCTGATGCCGGCACGCGCAGCAAGGTCAGTAAGGAGGTTCTGCTCCCTGTGCTCGGGAGCAGGGGCGGGGGCGTTGGAAACCGGCACGTTCTCGCCGTCGAGAGGGCTCATGGTCCCATCCTACGGACCTGGTCCGACGACGTCTGCCAGATGCGCACGGTGCTCACGGCCACGTCCCGGACCAGGCCCGGGACGGGCTGGTCCGCGCGCTTCTAGAGCTCGGAGAGCGCCTGCTCATAGGCCTGAGAGGCCACGGAGGCGGAGTAGCCCTTGCGCCCGAGAAGAGCCAGAGTGCGCCGACGACGCACCTCGGGTGCCAGGCTCGCGGTGAGGCGCAGCTTCTTACGGGCCAGGGTCACGGCGGCCTGACGCTCGTCCCCGGACTCGATCTGGGACAGGGCAGAGGCGATCGCCCCCTCTCCCAGGCCCTTACGACGCAGCTCCTCGGCGATCGCGCGCCGCGCAGCCCCCTTCTCAGCGAAGCGGGTGCGGGCCAGGGTCGCCGCGTAGGCAGCGTCATCGATGAGCCCGGCTGACTCCAGCCGGTCCAGCACCTCCTGAGCCACCCGGGGGTCAACCTCCTTGCGCTCCAGCAGGTCCGCCAGGGCGGCTCGCGGGGCGGGGCCTCGGTCCAGGCGGCGCAGGACGAGGTCTCGCGCCGCCTCGACCTTCTGCTGGTGCTCGTCCGGTGTCAGCCAGGGCATCAGAAACCGCCGGCCTCCTCGCCGAAGGCGTCATCAACGCTCACGGCCCTGGCTTTCTTGGTGCCTCGCCCCCCGGAGCCCTTCGCCCCTGCGGCGCTGGCGGCCTTGCCGCCCTGAGGAGCGCCAGCCTTGGGCTCGGCCCCGGCGCTCGTCTCCTGGGCAGCAGCGGCCTCGGCCTCCTCGCGGGCCTTGCGACCAGGCTCACCGATCCCGAGGGCGGCAAGGATCTTGTTCTCGATCTCGTCGGCCAACTCGGGGTTGTCCTTGAGGAAGGTACGAGCGTTCTCCTTGCCCTGGCCCAGCTGGTCAGTGCCGTAGGTGAACCAGGCACCGGACTTGCGCACGATGCCGTTCTCCACGCCCATGTCCAGAAGGCTCCCCTCACGAGAGATGCCCTGGCCGTAGACGATGTCGAACTCGGCCTGCTTGAAGGGGGGAGCCATCTTGTTCTTCACGACCTTGGCCCGCGTGCGGTTGCCCACCGGCTGGTCCCCGTCCTTGAGCGTCTGGATACGGCGGACGTCGATACGTACCGAGGCGTAGAACTTCAGGGCCTTACCGCCGGTTGTGGTCTCGGGGTTGCCGAAGAAGACGCCGATCTTCTCACGCAGCTGGTTGATGAAGATCGCGGTGGTCCCCGTGGCGGACAGGGCCCCAGTGATCTTGCGCAGCGCCTGGCTCATCAGGCGCGCCTGCAGACCCACGTGGGAGTCGCCCATCTCGCCCTCGATCTCCGCCTTGGGCACCAGGGCGGCGACGGAGTCGATGACGATGATGTCCAGCCCGCCGGAGCGGATGAGCATGTCCGCGATCTCCAGCGCCTGCTCGCCGGTGTCCGGCTGGGAGACGAGGAGGTTGTCCGTGTCCACGCCCAGCGCCTTGGCATAGACCGGGTCCAGGGCGTGCTCGGCGTCGATGAAGGCAGCGTTGCCGCCCGCCTTCTGCGCCGAGGCCACGGCGTGAAGCGCCACCGTGGTCTTACCGGAGGACTCCGGCCCGTAGATCTCGATGATGCGGCCGCGCGGCAGGCCCCCGACGCCGAGAGCCACGTCCAGGGCGATCGAGCCGGTGGGGATGACGGAGACCGGAGGACGTGTGTCATCCCCCAGACGCATCACCGAGCCCTTGCCAAAGGCCTTGTCAATCTGGGAGAGAGCAGTGGCCAGGGCCTTGGAACGGTCCTGTGTCTGTGCTGCGGGCATTGGTCATCCTCGTGTTCGTCGACGGCTCGCGCCGTGGTGGGCAGGGCTGGTCCTGGTAGCGAGGTCCCCTCTCCGGGGCTCACGAACGACGGTATGCCGGACCACCGACACAAACGACTGCACCCGACCACCCCTGTGGACAGCCCGGGCAGCCCGTCGTCTGGGGACGAGCCTAGTCGTACACCTGTTCGATGTCAGATCGGCCGTCTCGGCGTGTCCCGCGCAAGCCGCACCGTCGAGGCTCGGGAACCACCCACCACGTCGGCCCCGTCCAGCACCCGCCGCCCTAGCGGCGCCGACGCTCGCGCGGGTCCTCGCGGTAGACCCAGCGGTCAGCCTCCGAGGCGTCAGTCTCGTCACACAAGGCGTCCCAGACCTCACGCGGCGGCACCCCGGCGTCCAGGGCGTCCTCGCAGGTGCGCCCGAGCCCAGGCAGCACGAGATCCGTGGCCAGCGACCGTCCGTAGGCGGAGCCGTAGACCGTCTCGACCGCGCGCCAGAACTCAGAGTGCTTCACAGGACCACTCTCGCACACCCTCACGCCCTGCCCCGCAGCAGGGCCCAGCGCGCGCCTGCCCCCGCAGCCATGGCGAGGTGCGGGGGCAGGTGCCAGCGCGCGAGCGCTGGAGATGACAAGGAGAGTGTCAGCCTCAGCGCAGGGCGCCCTGCTGACGGACGAGCTCGTCCGGAACGGTGTCCGGGACCGTCACGCCCTCAGTCAGGGCGATACGGTCCGAGACCTCGCGCAGGACTGCGGACAGAGGAGCGTCCAGCGCCTGGCAGATCGAGGCCAGCAGCTCGGAGGAGGCCTCCTTCTGCCCACGCTCGACCTCGGAGAGGTACCCGAGGGAGACCCGCGCCTGCGAGGAGACCTCACGCAGGGTCCGCCCCTGGTGCTGGCGCACCGAACGCAGGACCTCGCCGATCTCACGGCGCAGAAGGACGTTCTCGTGCTTGGTGTTGTCCACAGCCGCACCGTTGCCGGCCACGGAGGCCTGTGGCATCGGCGTCCTGCCAGCAGGACGCATCGAACGGGTGGTGCGGGGGTGAGTCGCGTTGTTCATCGTGAGGCACAACCATTCACTGCGGAGTTTCATTCCCACACGCTCAGGATCACACTCCATACCTTGGCGCTGAAGTGGTCCTGCGCGGTGTTGTCACGATCATGGCCGGTCAAACTGGGAGATTCCTTGAAGTGTCACGGGAACCGACTTGTCAGGCCCGCTGTCTCAGCCCACGTCCAGCACGCCGGCAGCGAGGGCCAGCACCGCCGTCGTCGCGGCCTCACGGACCGCGTCGCGCTCCCCGTCCAGGTGGAGCTCACGGCTGAGCGAGCCCTGCGGCGTGACCACCGCCACGTGCACGGTTCCCGCCTCGTGACCGTCAGCAGCCCCGGGTCCGGCCACGCCCGTCGTCGCCAGACCGATGTCCGCCCCCATGAGCCTGGCGACCCCGGCGGCCATCTGCTGGGCCACCTCGCCGTCCACCGGACCGCGGCGGGCCAGCAGGTCGGCGTCGACGCCCAGGACCTCCTGCTTGATACGGGTGGCGTAGGCGACGACGGCCCCCACGACCACGCACGAGGCTCCGGGTACGCTCACGAGTGTCGAGGCTACTTCTCCCCCGGTCAGGGACTCGGCCACGGCCAGGCTCAGCCCGCGCTCCTGCGCCGTCGAGAGCAGGAAGCGCGCAGCCTCGACCCGCGTGGAGGCCGCTGCCGGCTCCTCGCTCCCCTGCGCTCCGTCGCGAAGGTCGTCAGCCACGGTCCGTCCTCTCGCTCGCCGACGGCGTCCGGCGCTGCGTCCCGACCTTCCCGCCAGCCTCGCCGCCGCGGGACAGGAGCACCGCCTGGTGCACGTAGTCCAACCCCGTCACCACCGTCACCACGGTGGCGGCGCCGACCACGACGTAGGCCACCATGTCTGCCGCCGTCGCCACCGGGTCCGGGAGGAACATCGCCCAGGGCGTGAGCAGCCCGACCAGTCCGACGATCTGCAGGACCGTCTTCAGCTTGCCGCCGCGTGAGGCCGCCATGACGGCACGGCGCAGCATGAGGAAGCGCATGAGGGTGATCCCCAGCTCGCGCACGAGGATGACGAGAGTCACCCACCACCACAGCCGGCCCGCCACCGACAGCAGGATGAAGGCGGACAGCGTCAGCGCCTTGTCCGCGATCGGGTCCGCGATCTTGCCGAAGTTCGTGATGAGCCCACGAGAGCGCGCCAGCTGCCCGTCCAGGCGGTCCGTGATCGAGGCGATGATGAAGACCAGCGTGGCGGCAAGCCTCATCCCCTCCCCCGGCTGCAGCATGAGCCAGGTAAAAACTGGCACCAGCAGCAGACGCAGAACCGTCAGCGCGTTGGCGACGTTGACCAGCGGCGCCTGCCCGGTGCGGGGGACAGCGCCGGAAGGGGTGCTTGAGGTGGTGATCTCGCTCATCACCCACAGCCTAGCCTGACCCTGTGCGGCATGGAGGCCCCGGTCCCCCTGCCCCGCGGCTGAGGACTCACCAGGAGGCGCCGCGGCCGGTCAGGCTCCAGGCGTCCTCCGAGTCCTCCTCGGCGGCTGTGTCCTCCCAGGACTCCGACTCCGCCAGGTCGCGGTGGAGCGGGTCGGTGGCGTAGCGGTCCGTGACGGCGGGGCCTGGCTCCCCGCCCGCGGGAGCACCGGCCGCTGGGGCGCCCGCGCCGACGGCGTCAGCCGAGGACTCCTCCCGGCTTCCCGGAGCGCTTGCCTCGCCCTTGATCCAGGCGAGCGTCTCCTCCAGCTGCTCGGGCTGGACCAGTACCTCGCGGGCCTTGGAGCCCTCCGAGGGGCCCACGACCTCGCGTGTCTCCAGCAGGTCCATGAGGCGGCCGGCCTTGGCAAAGCCCACGCGCAGCTTGCGCTGGAGCATGGAGGTGGACCCGAACTGGCTGGTGATGATGAGCTCGGCGGCCTGCAGCAGCAGGTCCATGTCGTCGCCGATCTCCTCGTCGATCTGCTTCTTGACCTCGGGGACGATGACGTCCTCGCGGTACTCCGGCTCCAGCTGCTGCTTCACGTGCGCCACCACGGCACGGATCTCGGACTCGGTGACCCACGAGCCCTGGATACGCACCGGCGCTGAGGCACCAGGTCCCAGGTACAGGGCGTCTCCCTGACCCGTGAGGGTCTCCGCACCGTTCTGGTCCAGGATGACGCGCGAGTCCAGCTGTGAGGCCGTGGCGAAGGCGAGGCGCGAGGGGACGTTGGACTTGATCAGGCCCGTGACCACCTGGGCGACCGGGCGCTGGGTGGCCAGCACCAGGTGGATGCCGGCGGCACGCGCCAGCTGGGTGATGCGCTGGATCGAGGCCTCGACGTCCTTGGGCGCCGTCATCATGAGGTCGGCGAGCTCGTCAACCACCACCAGCAGGTAGGGGTAGGGGCTGATGACCCGGGCAGAGCCCTCCAGGGGTGTGACCTCGCCGGCGCGCACCGCCTTGTTGAAGTCGTCGATGTGCTTGAAGCCGAAGGAGGCCAGGTCGTCGTAGCGGGCGTCCATCTCCCGCACCACCCACTCCAGGGCCTCGGCGGCCTTCTTGGGGCTGGTGATGATAGGGGTGATCAGGTGCGGGATACCCTCGTAGATCGTCAGCTCCACGCGCTTGGGGTCCACCAGCACCATGCGCACCTCCTGCGGGGTGGCCCGCATCATGATGGAGGTGATCATGGAGTTGACGAAGGAGGACTTACCCGATCCGGTCTGACCGGCCACAAGCAGGTGCGGGGTCTTGGCCAGGTTGGTGACGACGTAGTCGCCCTCGACGTTCTTGCCCAGACCCACCACCAGCGGGTGGGCCTGCTTCCTGGCAGCCCCCGAGCGCAGCACGTCCCCGAGCTTGACCATCTCGCGGTCAGAGTTGGGGATCTCCACACCGATGGCGCTCTTGCCAGGAATGGGGGTGAGCAGGCGGATCTCGTCGCTTCCCACCGCGTAGGCGATGTTCTTGGCCTGGCTGGTCACGCGCGAGACGTTGACGCCGCGCCCCAGGTGAACCTCGTAGCGGGTGACCTGGGGGCCACGGGTGTAACCGGTGACGGTGGCGTCCACGCCGAACTCGGTGAAGACGTCCTGCAGCTTGTCGACGATCGCGTCGTTGGCCTCGGTCCGCGTGGCGTGCCCCGGGCCGGGTTCCAGCAGGTCGTCGGCAGGCAGGGAGTAGACCGTGCCGTCAGGCAGCTCCAGGCCTGCGCCCATGGCCAGCTCATCAGCCAGGTCCGGCTCGGCCTCGGCCAGCGCCGCCAACGGCGTCTCCTGGGTCACGGCGTCAGGCTCAGTGGTCGGTACCGGGCGCTGGTCCAGCAGCGTGGTAGCCCCGGGCCGTCCCTGCCTGGAGGGACGACGCCGCAGCGCCGCCGAGGACGGCGCGCTCGCCCCAGCCGGCGTGGAGGCGGAGGCCGGCGTGCCGGAGGCGGCGTGCGCGACGGCGTCCCCCGCCCCGAGCACGGAGGTCGCGTCGCCGTCGTGGGTCTCGAGGTCAAAGACCTCCTGGCCGCCCGACGCGTGGCTGTCATCCTGCGGGGAGGCGAGCTGACGCGTCGGAGCCTGGTCGTCAGTGCGACGGCTGCGCCGTCCGCTGCCACGCTTGCGGGCAGGCGGCTCGCTCTGCTCAGTCTGGAGGGCTGAGCGGAAGGGCTCGTCGCCGTCGTAGGAGTCCAGCGCCGCCGAACGGGTCTCCTGCCGGTGAGCACGCACGCGGTCCAGCAGGCGCAGCGCCAGAGAGTCGCTCTCCTCGTCCGTCTCGCCCGTCTCCTGGCTGTCCCCTGACAGGCGCTCGCGCAGGTCAGCCACCGTGACGCCGGTGAGCACCAGCAGCGAGAAGACGATGAGGAGGACAAACAGGATGACGGCGCCGACGGCGGAGAAGAGGACCGCCAGGGGGTAGCCGACCACCCACCCCAGCAGGCCTCCCGCCTCCTCGACAGCAGCGATCCCGCGCGAGAGGGGCGGGTTGCCGCTGACGACCTGGATGATGCCGGTCACGCCAGCCAGCACGCCCAGGCAGCCCACCGCCACCCGAGCGTGGACCGGAGCCAGGTGGTGAGCACGCAGCATGGCGATCCCCAGCGCACCCAGCAGCACCGGCACCGTGACGCCCAGGACGCCCAGCGGCCCGGCCGCGATGTGGTGGAGAAGCGCACCCGCGGCGCCGGAGACGCCAAACCACTCACGCAGTCCGGTCACCGCGGCCAGCGCGAGGATCAGGAAGGCCCACGCGGTACGCCGGTAGCGGCCGGATCCCGCGGAGTCGGCTTCAGGCGTGGTCGGCCTGGCAGCGGCGGGCCGGGAGCGCTTGGCGCCAGCGCGAGGCGAGGAGGGCGAGGAGGTACGACGAGTGGCCATGATGCCCTGACGCTATCTGTGCCGCTGTCCGAGGCCGGTCCGCCACGCCGCCGCGCCCAGCGCACGTGGCCGACTCCTCGCCCACGGCCGGTCTCAGGCCTCGGCGAGGAAGGCGTCGATCTCGTCGCGCCTGGGCGCGCGGGCCGGTCCCAGGCGTGAGACCGCCTCGGCGGCCGCGGCGTTGGCGCGCCGGGCCGCGGTGACCACGTCCATCCCGTCCATGAGGCTGGCCACGAGCACCCCGGTGTGGGTGTCCCCCGCGCCGGTGGTGTCCAGGACCGTGCAGGTGAAACCGGGAACCTCGATGTGGTCTCCCACCGCCGGCCACAGCACGCAGCCGTGCACGCCGGTACGCCGCACGATGAGAGCGCGCGGGGCTGCCTCGCGCAGCTCGTCGGCACCGCCCAGACGCTGGATGAGGTGGGTGATCTCCATGTCGTTGCCGGTGAGCAAGGTGGCACGAGCCAGCAGACGGCGCAGCAGGTCCTCGGGGATCTCGGACTCGACCGGACCGAGGTCGAGGATGAGACCCACGTGCTCGGGCAGGCGCAGCAGCCACTGGCTGATGGCGGCTGAGGAGGAAGGGTGGGCCAGGTCGTAGCCGGTGGCGTAGACCCAGTCCCCCGGCACCAGCTCGATGCGGTCCAGGTCCTCGATCTGGGGCTCGGCCTCCACCCCCTCGGTCGTGATGAAGGTACGCCGGCCAGGCGGCTCGATGAGGGTGGTACAGGTGCCGATGTCCCCCACGAGCTCCTCGACGACGAGCTCGACGCCGTCGGCCTGCATGGACTCACGCACCTGGGCGGAGTTCGGGCCGGTACCCAGGGTCGCGGCCAGGGCCGCCGGGACTCCCTGACGGGCGACGGCGGACACGACCGTGTAGCCGCCTCCCACCGTCGGGCCGGAGGAGACCGCCGTGACGGCGCCACCTGGCGCGGGGATGTGGTCCACGCGCAGGGGAAGGTCGATCAGGACGGAGCCTGTGGAGATAAAGCAGGCCGGACGCAGCACGCTCATCCGCTCCTCAGGCCTCGATCACCACGGGCACGATCATCGGGCGGCGCTTGAGACGACGCCCCACGAAGCGGCCGACCGTACGGCGCATGACCTGCTGGAGGGAGTAGGAGTCCTGGTTGCCCTTGTCCAGCGCGTCCTGGAGCGCACGGGTGACGTCCCCCAGGACGTCGTCGAAGACCGAGTCGTCCTCAGCCATGCCGCGCGCCTGGATGTCCGGGCCGGCCAGGATCGTGCCGGTCTTGGTCTCCACGACGGCGTAGACCGACACGAAGCCCTCCTCCGCCAGGATCCGGCGGTCCTTGAGCTCGGTCTCGTCGATCTCGCCGACGGAGGAGCCGTCGACGTAGACGTAGCCGCAGTCGACCTGACCGGAGATGCGGGCCCTGCCGTCCTTGAGGTCGACTGTGACGCCGTCCTCGCACAGCACGACGTTGCGCGGGTGCACACCGGTCTTGACCGCCAGGGCACCGTTGGCCACGAGGTGGCGGATCTCGCCGTGGATGGGCATGACGTTGCGCGGGCCCACGATGTTGTAGACGTGGAGAAGCTCCTCGGAGGAGGCGTGCCCGGAGACGTGGACCCTGGCGTTGCCCTGGTGGACCACGCGCGCCCCCAGCCGCATGAGCTGGTTGATGACGCGGTTGACCGAGTTCTCGTTGCCGGGAATGAGCGAGGAGGCGAAGATGACGGTGTCCCCTGCCTCGACCGTGACGGAACGGTGCTCGCCGTGCGCCATACGGGACAGGGCCGCCATCGGCTCACCCTGAGAGCCGGTGACCATGAGCACACGCTCGTCAGCGGGCAGGGAGGTGACGTCGCGGGCGTCGATGAGGACGCCGTCGGGCACCTTGAGGTAGCCCTTCTCCGCAGCGATCCCCATGTTGCGCACCATGGAGCGCCCCACGAGGGCGACGCGGCGCCCGTGGAGTGCTGCGGCGTCGAGCACCTGCTGGACGCGGTGGACGTGGCTGGAGAAGGAGGCGACGATGATCTGCTGGTCGGACTCGGCGAACACGCCGTCGAGCACGGGACCGATCTGGTTCTCGTGACCGATCATGCCCGGGACCTCGGCGTTGGTGGAGTCCACACAGAACAGGTCCACGCCCTCGTCGGCGAAACGCGCGAAGGAGCGCAGGTCCGTGATGCGCCCGTCAATGGGCAGGGAGTCGATCTTGAAGTCGCCGGTGGCCAGCACGTTGCCGGCGCCCGTGCGGATGAAGACCGCCATGGCGTCAGGGATGGAGTGGTTGACGGCCACGAACTCCAGGTCGAAGGGGCCGTAGTGGACGCGCTCGTGCTCGCTGACGACCTTGAGCGTGGGGCGGATGCGGTGCTCACGCAGCTTGGCCTCGACGAAGGCGAGGGTGAGGTCGCTTCCCACCAGCGGGATGTCCTCACGCAGGCGCAGCAGGTAGGGCACGCCCCCGATATGGTCCTCGTGCCCGTGAGTGAGGACCAGGGCGACGACGTCGTCCAGACGGTCCTCGATGGAGGAGAAGTCGGGAAGGATGAGGTCGACGCCAGGCTGGTCCTCCTCGGGGAAGAGGACGCCGCAGTCGACGACGAGGAGCCTGCCGTCAACCTCGAACACGGTCATGTTGCGACCGACCTCGCCGAGACCGCCCAGCGGTGTGATGCGCATCGCGCCGTCGGGGATAGGACCAGGAGCCTTGAGCGTGGGAAAGTTCGTCACGTGAGGCAGTGTAGCCAGAGGCAGTGACGAGGTGGAGGTCCCCGTCTCCTCTCAGAGCGCCTGGCGCCCTGTCCCCGGCGTACCTGCACCGGCCGCCCCGTCGCTGGGCAGACAAAAACCCGGCCGCACAGGCAACCGGGCGATGAGTGTGGTACCCCGTACCGGATTTGAACCGGTGCTGCCGCCGTGAGAGGGCGGTGTCCTGGGCCGCTAGACGAACGGGGCCTCGACCACGAATCCACAGACGGACTCCTGATCCGTACCCCGTACCGGATTTGAACCGGTGCTGCCGCCGTGAGAGGGCGGTGTCCTAGGCCGCTAGACGAACGGGGCCTCGCATATTCACTTATGCCGAGAAAAAGAAGTCAGTCACTTGAATTCGTCAGGATCACCTCAGACTCAGCTGACCGAATTCCTTCGCTCTCGCTGGGGTACCAGGACTCGAACCTAGAATGGATGAACCAGAATCACCTGTGTTGCCAATTACACCATACCCCAAAGAATGGTGCTTTCCGGGCGGTGGCCCGCTCGGAGCAGCGGGAAGTAATTTACACACGCCCCCGTACCAGGGCAAACCGACAGCGCGTGAGTATAGACACATAGAAGGTGGGGCGGCGTCCCCGCAGGACGCCGCCCCACCCGCTAGGTGTCCGCCTCAGCCCAGCCGGCTGCGCAGCGCGCGCAGACGCGCCAGGCTGGAGTCCTTGCCCAGGATCTCCATCGACTCAAACAGCGGCGGGGAGACCTGACGCCCGGTCACCGCCACGCGCAGCGGTCCGAAGGCCAGTCGAGGCTTGATCTCCAGGCCCTCCACGATGGCCGCACGCAGGACCTCCTCCAGCTGCGCCGTCGTCCACTGCTCAGGCCCCAGCGGCTCCAGGGCTGCGGTCGCGGCGTCCAGCACGGCAGGCGCCGAGTCCCTGAGCCTGGACACCGCCTTCTCGTCGAGCTCAAGCGCGTCGTCGGTGACGAAGAGGAAGCCGAGCATGTCCCGGGCCTCCCCCAGCAGCTGCACGCGGGTCTGGATGAGCGGGGCCGCCGCGGTGAGCACCTCCTGCTCACGCGCGCTGAGCTCAGCGAAGCTCGATGCGCCCACCAGCGGGCGGGCCTGCCAGTCAGGGTCCGCAGGGTCGGGGTAGACGTCCGCGAGGTAGGGCACCAGACGGTCACGGAAGTCCTCGGCCTCAAGCAGACGCACGTGCTCAGCGTTGATGGCCTCACACTTCTTGGGGTCGAAGCGCGCCGGGTTGGGGTTGACGTCGTGGACGTCGAAGGCCGCCACCAGCTGCTCGGGCGAGAAGACGTCCTGGTCCTTGGACAGCGACCAGCCCAGCAGGGCCAGGTAGTTGAGCAGGCCCTCCGGGATCATGCCGCGATAGCGGTGGATGAGGAGGTTGGACTCCGGGTCACGCTTGGAGAGCTTCTTGTTGCCCTCCCCCATGACGTAGGGCAGGTGGCCGAACTGGGGCATGACGCTGGCACGGCCGATCTCCATGAGCGCGCGGTAGAGCACCACCTGGCGCGGGGTGGAGGACAGCAGGTCCTCACCGCGCAGGACGTGGGTGATCCCCATGGCGGCGTCGTCCACAGGGTTGACCAGGGTGTAGAGAGGGTCCCCGTTGGCGCGCACCACCACGTAGTCCGGCACGCTGCCGGCCTTGAAGGTGATGGGTCCGCGCACGAGGTCGTCGAAGGTGATGTCCTCGTCAGGCATGCGCATCCGCAGCACCGGCTCGCGCCCCTGGGCGCGGAAGGCTGCCTTCTGCTCCTCGGTCAGGTCCCGGTCGAAGCCGTCATAGCCCAGCTTGGGGTCCTCGCCGCGCGCCCTGTGCCGCTCCTCGACCTCGGCGGGGGTGGAGAAGGACTCGTACAGGTACCCGGCCTCCAGCAGCTCGGCCGCCACCTGCTTGTACAGGTCCATGCGCTGGGACTGACGGTAGGGCTCGTGCGGCCCCCCCTTGCCCACGCCCTCGTCCCAGTCCAGGCCGAGCCAGGCCAGGGAGTCGAGGATGGCGTTGAAGGACTCCTCAGAGTCACGAGCGGCGTCAGTGTCCTCGATACGGAAGACGAAGGTGCCGCCGGTGTGCCGGGCGTAGGCCCAGTTGAACAGGCAGGTGCGCACCATCCCCACGTGAGGGGTGCCGGTGGGAGAGGGACAGAAGCGGACGCGGATGTCGCTGGAGCCAGGGGCCGGGACGGCAGGGCTGGCAGCGGTGGAGGTCTCAGTCATGATGCGGCTAAGCCTAGTCGCCCCCAGGAGACCACGAGGCAGGAGCGCCTGCGCGCCCACACGCACCCGGGCGGGGCGCACGGCAGCGACCCCTGTTCGTCTCCCTGCCTCGTCCTAGACTCGCCTCCATGACCACTGCTCACGCCGCCTCAGCCGCCCCCTCCTCCGGCTTCGACCTGGCTGCCACCGTCGCCGCCTGGGACGCGCTGACCCCGGCCGAGATGCGCCGTCGAGGCTCGCTGAAGTGGAGCCAGCCGGGCGAGGTGATCGGCGCGTGGGTCGCGGAGATGGACCTGGGAACCGCCCCGTCGGTCTCCGCCGTGCTGCGCCGCGCGGTGGACAGCGGGACGCTGGGCTACATGCCCGCCTCCCTGGCGCAGCAGACGCGTGAGGCCACGGCCCGCTACGAGTCGCAGGTGCTGGGGTGGCAGGTTCCGGTGGAGCACATCAGCCTGCTGCCCAACGTCCTGTCCGCCCTGGGCGCCCTCATCGAGTACCACACCAGGCCCGGCTCCGCCGTCATCGTGCCCACGCCGGCCTACATGCCCTTCCTGTCCATTCCCGGACAGCACCGCCGCGAGTGTGTGCAGGTGCCCGCGCTGCGCACCCCCGCCTCCGGCGCCTCTGGTGCCCCGGGCTGGGCGCTGGACCTGGAGGCGATCGAGTCGGCGATGGCGGCAGGAGCCGGTCTGCTGGTCCTGTGCAACCCGTGGAACCCGGTGGGCCAGGTCCTTGAGCCCGCCGAGCTCGACGCCGTCGCCGCGCTGTCCGCCCGTTACGGCGTGCCCGTCTTTGCCGACGAGATCCACGCGCCCCTCGTCGTCGACCCGACAGCACGCCACGTCCCCTACGCCTCCCGCCAGGGGGCCGACCCGGACCTGACCTTCACAGCGACCGCCGCCTCCAAGGGCTGGAACGTCCCCGGCCTCCACTGCGCGCAGCTCATCGCCTGTGGCCAGGCCCGCCGGGCCTGGGAGTCTCACCCTTTGTCCGCTGCTCTCGGGCATGAGGCCGCGGCCCTGGGCGCAGCAGCCGCCGTCGCCGCCTTCGATGAGGGCCGGCAGTGGAACCAGGCGGCCCGTTCCTACATCCACGACAACGCCTGCCTGGCCGCCCGGTGCCTGTCCGCGGCCGAGGGCACTGAGATCACGGTGCCGGCCGGTTCCTACCTGGCGTGGGTGGGCTTCTCGGGCCTGCCGCTGCCTGAGGGCGAGAGCCCAGCCGCCTTCTTCGCCCGGGAGGCCGGGGTGGTCATGAATGACGGCGCCGCCTTCGGCCGCGGCTACGAGGCCTACTGCCGTCTCAACCTGGCCACCGGCCGCGCGATCGAGGAGGAGACGCTGACCAGGATCGTCGACGCCGTCGGCCGTCTCTAGGCGTTCCCTTGCGCGAGTGTGCAGGTCAGCACGCGGGTGTGCACCCCGGGACTGCTCACTGGTCGCGCTACCTGCACACTCGCCCAACCAGGGCTGCTGACGACCTGACCTAGACTGCCCCCTGTGCCTGTCCCGCCTGACCACGCCAACGACGGCGTCGTCCCACCGCTGCGCCGCAACCGGGACTACCGCCTCCTGCTGACCGGCTCGACGCTCTCCTCGCTGGGAAACGGCATGCTCTCGCTCGGGATCATGCTGCTCATCGTCGACCTCACCCGCTCTCCCGCCAAGGCAGGTGTGGTCACCGGCGCCTACGGGGTGGGACAGTGGATCATGATGCTGCCTGCCGGCGCCGTGTGCGACAGGTGGAACCGCAAGCGGGTCATGGTGGTCTCCGCCCTGACCTGCGCACTCATCCTGGGCAGCGTCCCCCTGGCTGACGTGCTTGGAGTCCTCACCTTCCCGCACATGCTCCTGGCCGCGGTCCTGCTGGGCGCTGCTGGCTGCTTCTACTCCCCTGCCGAACAGGCTGCTCTCAAGCGCATCGTGCCTGCCGAGCAGATGGGGACCGCGCTCAGTCTCAACCAGGCTCGCAGCTCACTGGGCGGCGTGGTGGGCAGTCCGGCCGCGGCAGCCCTCTTCTCCCTCACCCGCAGCCTGCCGATGGCGGTCTACGCCCTCCTGTCCCTGGCAGCGGCTGCCTGCGCGGGAGCGGTGCGCACGCACCTGCCCGCCCCCTCCAGCGACCCGGTCCGGCTGCGCGGGCTTGTCCGTGACGTCGTCGCAGGCATCCAGTGGGTATGGAAGGCACGCGCCATCCGTGACATGGTGCTGTGCGGCATGGTGCTCAACCTGGGCCTGAACGGCATCTTCACCAGCGCGTTCCTTGCCCTGCAGCTCGGTGGCACCTCGCCCCAGGCCCTCGGGCTCATGGACGCTGGCGTCGGCGTCGTGGGGATCCTGGCAGCGTTGGCCGCACCCTGGGTCCTGCGCCAGGCACGGGTGGGACACATCGCCGTCACGGCGATCGTGGTGCTGGCCGCGATGGGCCTGGCCATGCCGCTGCGCCTGAGCGTGTGGTGGATCGGCGGCCTCCTCGCCCTGGGGGAGCTCGCGCTCATCCCGCTCAACGCCGGCATGGGCGCCTACCGCGTCCACATCACCCCCGACGCCGTCCAGGGGCGCACGTCCTCAGCGGCGTCGTTCCTTTCTCTGGCCATGATGCCACTGGCCAGCGCCGGCGCCGGGCTCGCGCTGGAACACCTCGGGGTGGCGAGGACTCTCCTGCTCTTCGCCGCGGCGCTGAGCCTGGGCGGGTTCGCCTGCGTCCTGTCCCGGCCGATCCGCTCGATCCCGAAGGTGGCAGACCTGGCCGACGTCCCCGAGGTCAGTATCTAGCGGCGCACCACGGGGTTGCCGAAGCGGCCGATCCCCTCGACCTCGACCTCCACGCGCTGCCCGGAACGGATCTCGCCGACGCCGGCCGGCGTGCCCGTGAGGATGACGTCCCCGGGCAGGAGGGTGAAGACCGAGGAGACGTAGGAGACGAGCTCGGGGACCGAGGTGATCATGTCCGCCGTCCTCCCCTCCTGGACCACCTGGCCGTCCACGCGGGCCCGCACCACGGCGTCGGCCGGGTCAAAACCGGTCCCGGCCGCAGCCACACCTGGCTCAGGGACCTCGATCCACGGGCCCAGCGGGCAGGAGGTGTCAAACCCCTTGGCGCGCGCCCAGGTGGCGTCCGAGCGCTGGGCGTCGCGGGCGGAGACGTCATTGGCCACCGTGTAGCCCAGGATCACGCGACTCGCCTCGCTGGCTGGCACGTCCTTGGCCAGGGACCTGATGACGACGGCGAGCTCGGCCTCGTAGTGGACCTCGCTGGACCAGGCGGGCAGGACGACCGGCACGTCCGGGCCGATGACGGAGGTGTTCGGCTTGAGGAAGACGACGGGCTCAGCCGGTGCCTCGCTGCCCATCTCGGCGGCGTGGGCGGCGTAGTTCTTGCCGATGCCGACCACCTTTGAGCGCGGGATGACCGGAGAGAGCAGCCTGGCGTCAGCCAGCCGGACCACCTCACCGGTGGCCTCCGGGACCGTGTAGAGGGGATCGCCCTTGAGGACGATGAGGTGCCCCTCGGACTCCCCTGACGGGGCAGGCTCATCAGCCGGCAGCCCCTCGACGATGCCGTAGCGGATCTCGTCCCCGGTAGCAAAGCGCGCGATCTTCATGACTCGAGCCTAGCGCCTGGACAGGTGCGCGCACGCTGCCGGGCAAGCCCGGCGAGTGTGCAGGTACGCCCACGAGTGCGCACCCTGGGAGTGCACACTCGTGGGCGTACCTGCACACTCACGAGCGGGAAGAGATCTCAGGCTCCCACCGAGGCGTGGTCCGCCCCCTGGGTCGCGGACTCCGCCTGACGTGACGACGGCGCCGCCCACACGTCTCCCGGCAGCTCACCAGGCAGGTAGGGGTTGTCCGTGGACACGAAGCGGATCTCCTCGATCTCGCCCGCGGCCAGGGCCTTGCGCTGGGCCTCCCAGTCCTGCAGCGCGCCGAAGCACCACTTGCCCAGCAGCACGATCGCGACGATGTTGATCACCGCCATGACCCCCATGGCGATGTCCGCCAGGTTCCACACGAAGGTCAGCGAGGAGACCGCGCCGACGAAGGTCGCCACGAGGATCACCGTGCGCAGGCCGTAGTGCTTGGAGCGGCCGCGCAGCAGGAAGTCCATGTTGACCTCGGCGTAGGTGTAGTTACCCAGCAGCGAGGAGTAGGCGAAGACGAAGATGATGACCACCATGAGGTACTGCGCCCAGTCCCCCAGCTGGGAGGCGACAGAGGCGCTGGTCAGGGTCGACGCGCCGTCGGCCTGCGCCGTGGCCGGGTCGTAGACACCCGAGAGCAGGACGATGAGGGCGGTGGCTGTGCACACGACGAGCGTGTCCACGAAGACGCCCAGGGACTGGATGAACCCCTGACGCACCGGGTGGGAGGTCGTGGCCGTGGCCGCGGCGTTGGGCACCGAGCCCTCGCCGGCCTCGTTGGAGAACAAGCCGCGGCGCACGCCGTTGATCACGGCCGCGTAGAAGCCGCCGGCCAGTCCTGCGAAGGCCTGGTTGAGCCCGAAAGCTCCCTCGATGATCTCCTTGAACGCCGCGGGGATCGCCCCCAGGTTCATCACCAGGACCACCAGCGCGATGAGCGCGTAGACCCCGGCCATGAGCGGGGCCATCCACTCCGCGATCCGCGCCACACGACGGATGCCTTTGAAGACGATGGGGGCGGTGATGAGCACGAGGACCACGGCCGTGACCCAGGGGCTGACGTCGAAGGTGTCCTGGACCATCGTCGAGATCGTGTTGGCCTGGGTGGCCTCGTAGGCGAAGCCGAAGACGAAGGTGATGATGACGGCGAAGGCCGCACCCCAGCGGCGCGATCCGAGCCCGCGTGAGATGTAGTAGGCCGGGCCTCCCCGGAAGGTGCCGTCAGAGTGACGGACCTTGAAGACCTGGGCGAGCGTGGACTCCACAAAGCCGGTAGCCATCCCCACCAGCGCCACCACCCACATCCAGAACACGGCGCCCGGGCCACCCATCGTGATGGCCAGCGCCACCCCGACGATGTTGCCGGTCCCCACGCGCGAGGCCAGGCCGATGGCGAAGGCCTGGAAGGAGGAGATCCCGCCCTCGTGGTCGTCCGCGCTGGAGCGCGAGCCGGCCACCTCGCGCAGCATGGCTGCGAAGAGGCGGAGCTGGACCCCGCGGGTGCGCAGGGTGAAGTACAGGCCGACGGCGATCAGCGCCCAGGCGAGGAAGCCCCCGTAGAAGCGGTCGGAGACCGTCGCCAGGGCGTCGGCGGCCGAGTCCAGCACGCTGGTGCTCACGGTGGTCCCGGCCGGAGCCAGGAGAGCAGGGAGGTAGGAAGCTAACACGTTATGGGAGGCTAGGGATCAGGAGTAACCGATTGGTTCCTCGCATGTTTCGGGCGGATGACAAACCACGTCCCCGCTCAGCCTGCGCCCAAGGTCACGCGGAGCGAGCGGGGCCTGCCCACACGTCGCCGGGCAGCGCGTGAGGCAGGTGCACGTTACCTGCTGCCACGAAGGTCGGCACCTCCTCAGGACGGCGCGCCCGCTGGTCCTCCCAGTCACGCAGTATCCCAGCCACCCACTTCCACAGGGCGACGATGCCGACGAGGTTGAGGCAGGCACCGACTCCCAGCAGGACGTCCGCCAGCGTCCACACGGTGGTCAGGGCCGCGCCGCCGCCGATGAAGGTACAGGCCACCGCACCCACCCGCAGCACCGTGGTCGCCCACGCCTGGTGGGTGAGGAAGTCCAGGCAGACCTCGGCGTAGGAGAAGGCTCCCAGGATCGTGGAGTAGGCCAGGACGATGATGAGCAGGGTCATGGGCCAGGAGGTCCACTCCCCCAGCGTCGAGGCGATGGCGGTCTGGGTCAGGGTGCCGGAGACGTCCGTGCTCTCCAGCCCGGTGACACCGGGGGTGTAGACCGCAGGATCGTTGGCGCCGGCGATGAGGATGGCCAGGGCCGTGGCCGTGCACACCAGCACCGTGTCCACCAGGACCCCGAAGGCCTGGATGAAACCCTGCTGCGCCGGGTGGGCGACGGTCGCCGAGCCGGCCGCGCAGGCGGCGCCGCCCAGGCCGGCCTCGTTGGAGAACAGACCACGGCGCACACCGTTGAGCACGGCGGCAGCCAGACCACCGGCCACGCCGCCCAGGCCCGCACGCAGCTCGAAGGCACCGGCGAGGATCTGACTGAAGGCCGTCAGGGTCTGGGCGGGGTGCGTGACGATGACGACCACCACGAGCAGGAGGTAGACGATTGCCATGAACGGGGCCAGCCACTCAGTGACCCGGGCGATGGAGCGCAGCCCGCCCAGCAGCACCGGCGCCACGAGCAGGGCGACGATCGCCGCGCCCCACCACGGACTCAGGCCCGCTGCGGAACCGAGGGCGGCCGTCATGGCGTTGGCCTGGACCATCGGCATCGCCAGGCCGTTAGCGATCATGAAGACGACGGCGAAGACGCCGCCGACCACCGGCAGGTGCAGACCGCGTGCCAGGTAGTAGGCCGGGCCTCCGCGGAAGGTGCCGTCGCCACGGCGGACCTTGAAGAGCTGGCCCAGGCTGGCCTCGGCAAAGGCCGTCGCGGTACCCACCAGCGCCACGACCCACATCCACAGCACGGCTCCCGGACCGCCGAGCACCAGCGCCAGCGCCACGCCGACGATGTTGCCGGTGCCCACACGGCAGGCCAGCCCCACCGCAAAGGCCTGGAAGGAGGAGATCCCACCCTGTGCCCCGGAGCGGGAGCCCACCACGGCGCGCACGATCGAGCCAAGATGACGCAGCTGCACGCCACGGGTGGCGATGGTGAAGAACAGGCCGGCTCCGATGAGCAGCCAGATCAGGACGGTGCCGAACAGCCAGTTCGAGACCGCACCGAGGATCGAGTTGAGGGTCTCCACGGCTCAGGCCTCCGGGGCGAGACGCTCAGAGCCAGCCGCTGCTGCGCCGTCGGCCGGGTAGGAGGCGGGCACAGTGTCCCACACGCCGTCGACAGTGTCACCAGGCAGGAAGGAGTTGCCGTGCCCGCTGAGGACGGGCTCGGCCACGCCGGCGGCGCGCTGTGCCTCGAAGTCGCGCAGGGCGCCCAGCGCCCAGGGAGCGAGCCTCACGATGGCCACGAGGTTGATGACTCCCAGGATCCCCAGCGCGATGTCGGTCAGGGCCCACACGACCGGCAGGGTGAGCACCGTGCCGGCGAAGGCGGCGGCGGTCAGCAGCAGCCCGAAGGCCTGCTCGGCCCGGCGCTCCCCGCCCAGGAAGCTCACGTTGACCTGGGAGTAGGAGTAGCAGCCCAGCACGGTGGAGAAGACCAGGACGAAGATGAGGACGACCATGGGCCAGGTCGTCCAGGCCCCCAGGTGCTCGACGACAGCCTGCTGGGTGAGCACCGCGCCCACCAGGTCCTCCTTGCCCGGCTGGTAGGTGTCAGTGGCCAGCAGGATGAGCAGGCCTGTAGCGGTACACACCAAGATGGTGTCCACGAAGACGCCGAAGGACTGGATGAGGCCCTGGCGCACGGGGTGGGCCACGGTGGCGGTTCCGGCGGCGTTGGGGACCGTTCCCAGACCCGCCTCGTTGGAGAACAGGCCTCGGCGCACGCCGTTGAGGACCGCGGCGAGCACCCCGCCGGAGATGCCGAACAGGGCCTGGTCGGTCCCGAAGGCACCGCGCACGATCGCGGACAGGACCGTAGGGATCTCACTGATGTTCATGATGATGACGACGACGGTCATGAGCACGTAGAGCAGCGCCATGACCGGGGCCATCCACTCCGACACGCGCGCCACGGACTTCAGCCCGCCCATCACGATCGGGCCGGTCAGCAGCACCAGGGCCACGCCGACCATCCAGGGGGCCACGCTCGGCACGGTGGCGTTGATGACGCCTGCCAGGGAGTTGGTCTGGACCATGACCACCGTGACGCCGACGCTGATGATGCACATCGCGGCGAAGACCGAGCCCCACAGGCGCGAGTGCAGTCCGTTCTTGATGTAGTAGGCCGGACCTCCCTTGAAGGTGAGGTCGCGCCCGCGCTCCTTGAAGAGCTGGGCGAGGGTGGACTCCACGAAGCTGGTGGACATACCGATCAGCGCCACCAGCCACATCCAGAACAGGGCCCCGGGCCCACCGGCGACGACGGCGAGGGCCACGCCCGCCACGTTGCCGATGCCCACGCGCGCGGCCAGCCCGACGGCGAAGGCCTGGAAGGAGGAGATGCCGCCCTCCGCCCCGGAGCGCGAGTGCGTGATGGAGCGGATCATGGTGCCGAAGTGGCGGACCTGCACCCCGCGGGTACGGATGGTGAAGTACAGGCCCACGCCCACCAGCAGCACGGCCAGGACGTAGGTGTAGAAGAGGTCGTCGACCTTGTTGAGGGTGGCCTCCAGGTCCGTGGCGGACCAGGTGGGGCGGGCAAGGGCGAGTGCGGGGGTGGCGAGGGTCGTCATCAGCGCACCTCCGCCGTCGTCATGTCCTGGACAGCGGCCGGGGCCCAGACGTCACCGGGGACGTCGGCGGGCAGGTGAGGGTTGTCCACGCCGACGAAGACGGGCTCAGCCACGCCGGCGGCGCGCTGTGCCTCGTAGTCGCGCAGCGCACCGGTCCCCCAGCGGAAGAGCCAGATGAGGGCCACGAGGTTGGTCAGCGTCATCACCGCCATGGCGATGTCGACGGCGTTCCACACCACGTCCAGGCTGAGCACCGCACCTGCTGTGGCCGAGGCCGCGCAGACCACGCGCACGAGCCAGCTGGCCCACTTCTTGCCGCCGGTCAGGTAGGACATGTTGACGTCGGAGTAGACGTAGGCGGCGATGATCGAGGAGTAGGCCAGGACGAAGATGAGCACGGACATCGGCAGGACCGTCCAGCCACCCAGGCCGTGGGAGATGGCCAGGGTGGTCAGCGTGGCTGGGTTGGCCTCGGGCGAGGTCCAGGTCTCGGGGCCGGAGATGAGGATGACGAAGGCCGTGGCGGTGCACACGATGACCGTGTCGATGAAGACGCCCAGGGACTGGATGAGGCCCTGCTGGACGGGGTGGGACACGGTGGCGGTGGCCGCGGCGTTGGGAGCGGTGCCCTGGCCGGCCTCGTTGGAGAACAGGCCGCGCTTGGTGCCGTTGACGACGGCAGCCAGGATCCCTCCGCCCAGGCCACCCACCAGCGGCTCGGGCGCGAAGGCGGAGGAGAAGATCCAGCCGATGACGCGGGCGAACTCGGTGAGGTTGGTCAAGCAGATGACGCCCACGAGGACCACGTAGATGAGGGCCATCACCGGCGCCATCCACTCGGTCACGCGGGCCACAGCCCGGATGCCGCCGAAGACGACGACGGCGGTGAGGAAGAAGACCAGGGCCGCCACCACCAGCTGGGCACCGGTGAGCCCGCCGAAGCCGGGCAGCGGGGAGCTCTCAGAGCCGCCGAAGGCCGCCACGAGCGTGCCGGCCACGGCGTTGGACTGCACCGAGGTGATGATGAAGCCGCAGGTGATGAGCGTGATGACGGCGAAGACGCCGGCCAGTGCCTTGCTCTTCATGCCACGGGCCATGTAGAAGGCCGGGCCGCCACGGAAGGAGCCGTCAGCGGCGCGGGTCTTGAAGACCTGGGCGAGGGTGGCCTCGAAGAAGGCGGTGGCCATACCTACCAGCGCCACGACCCACATCCAGAAGATGGCACCGGGCCCGCCCATGAGCAGGGCGGCGGCCACGCCGAAGACGTTGCCGATGCCCACGCGCGCGGCCAGGGAGATGGCGAAGGCCTGGAAGGAGGAGATGCCGCCGTGCGCACCCGAGCGGGAGCCGAAGACCCGCTTGACCATCTCAGGCAGGAGCCTGATCTGCACCCCGCGCGTGACGACGGTGAGGAACAGGCCGGTGGCGATGAGGACCCACATGGTGATGTGGGCCGTGATCCAGTCGGCGACACTCAGAAGAGTGGCTGCGAGGGCGTCCATGATCTCGGGCCTTTGGTGGTGGGGACGGGAACGCCGCGCATAGTCTCATAATCCGGGCTGGATATTCTCATCTGTCCGCATACTGCCCGACAGGTGGACAGTGCTGCGACTCCAGTCACACTTTGTGTTGCCGGTGCGGACGACGCAGACCTAGCATGAACCATGCAACGAGGCGCCTGCGATCCTTCAGCCCCTGCTGTGCGTCTGGATCACGTCGTACGAGAGTTCCACAGTGCTCGCCAGACGGTACGGGCACTTGACGACCTCACTCTAGAGATCCCCCGCGGGCAGGCCACCGCCCTGCTGGGAGTCAACGGTGCCGGCAAGACCACTTTGAGCAAGGTGCTGGCAACCTGGATCTACCCAAGCTCCGGGACTGCCCAGGTCTTTGGCTACGACGTCGTCTCTCAGTCCTCGGCTGCGGCCAGGCACGTCGTTCCCGTCTTCGGTGGAGACCTCGGCCTCTACCCCATGCTGACGGGCCGCGAGAACTTGCGCTACTTCTCCGCCGTGCGAGGTCGTGGCTCGAGGCTCAGCTCCCGCGAGACTGACCAGGCCCTGGAGGAGGTCGGCCTAGGCTCAGCAAGGAGCCGGAGGGTCGAGGAGTACTCCAAGGGGATGAAGCAACGACTCCACCTTGCTATCGGCCTGGCCTCCGACGCGCCTCTGGTCATCCTGGACGAGCCGACCGCCGGCCTGGATCCGGTGGAGGCGAGTCGCTTCCGAGGAACGATCCGGGAGCTGATTGACAGTGGGAGAACTCTTCTCCTCACCAGCCACAACCTGGCCGACGTCGAGGAAGTCGCCGAACGAGTGCTCTTCCTGGAGGGCGGACGCCTCCACCACGACCTTCCTCTGGACAGGTTCAAGGCCCTGGCCGGATACCGCTACCGCCTGGTCATCACCACACGACGTCCGGTGACACTGAACGGATACCACTGCGAGCACTGTCCTGACGGCACCTACCGCACGCACCGTCTGCTTGAGGACTCGGACCTGCCCACGCTCTCCCAGATGCTCACCGAGGTCTCAGGCTCCGAGGTTCTCGACCTCGCGCTCAACGAGCCCACCTTGGACGAGGCCTTCTCGGTCGCGGCAGGAGCCTGAGGGATGAGACCCGCTTCCGCAGACAGTCTCAGGGCGGTGCTGGCCTCAGTCAGACTGCAGCTCCTGATTGTCGCCCACCGCCCGATGAACATTGCGACAGGCATCATCACGCCGTGGATGTTCATGTCCTTGTACCTCCTACCCAGGCTCAACAAAGTCTCCGAGAGCGACGTGACAGCCTCAGTCACGGCGAGCATGGTCGGTGCGCTGTGGTCAGCATCCATGTGGAGCGCAGCGGGAATCATCCGCCGGGAGAAGTGGATGGGGACGCTCGGCTCAACGCTGTCAAGCCCGCTCAACCCGTTCCTGGCGATTCTGTCGAAGGTCGTCGGAGCCGTCGCCCACGACACCGCGCTGATCACCGTGAGCGTCGTGTCGTTCTGTGCAGCTTTTCGGCTTCCTGTCCGCACCAGCCACCCGGTACTCACGCTTGTCTCCCTGATGCTCGTCGTCGTCTTCGGCGTCGCTGCCTCCTCGATGATCGCTGGCGCGCTGATCATCAGCCGTAACCCCTTCCATCTCACCAACCTGGTTGGGATCCCGGTGCTGTTCCTCGGCGGGATGGTTGTCCCACCAAGCCTCTTGCCAGCGCCCCTGTCCTGGTTCTCAGTCACCGTGAACTTCTACTGGCTGCGAGAGTTCATGAACACGCTGTCCTCCCCTGCTCCGGCCTACCACTTCCTGGCAGCCGGTACAGCGCTGTCAGCGGCCTACCTCCTCCTTGCGTACCTGGCGGTCAGGCGTCTGCTCGCGCTCGCAAAGAAGGAGGGCAGCCTTGCGCTCTCCTAGAGGTCATCAAGGCTGTCGCCTGCAGGCGGCCGGCGAGGTCATCCGCCTGGCCTGTGTGGAGCTGTGGCGTTCTATGCCACCGGGAGTCCTGATCACCACCCACCTCGTCCCTGAGCTGCTGCGCATGACGATGTACGTCCTTATCGCCCAGCTCGCAGGTGGAGCTGGTGCCGCGCTCTTCGCTGCCTGCGGGGCTGTCGCTCTGATCACTGTGAGGATGACGGTCTCCGAGCACAGCGGGGTGCCGGTCGAGGACGTGTGGCACAAGACCATGGGAATGAACAGCACCGCTGTTCTCCCTCTCTACCTTCAGTACACGCTGCGGTCCTTGCCGCTGCAGGCCGTTGCCGTCATCGACGGCCTCGTGGCCTTCAGCCTCGTCAGGGTGATCGCTCCAGACCACGAGATCAGCGTGGGCGCCTGGCTGCTGAGCTTGTGCTGCGTTCCCAGCGGCGTCGCTTTCGGAACCGCGATCTCTGCCTTCTGCCTCGGCAAGAACATGCACAACATGGTGCACAACATCGCGGCCAGCATCCTGACGGTGTGTTCGGGCGCGGTGATCCCCGCTGAGGACGTTCCAGTCGCTCGGTTCCTTGCTCCCTTCCTTCCGGTCGCTGGATCCGCACAGATCCTGCAGTCTGGCGAGGTATCTGCCTACGCCTGGCACCTTGCTGGCCGAGAGCTCCTCGTGGCCCTCATGTGGGGTGCCTGCGGAGCAGCGCTGTACAGCGTCATGGTTCGCCGCTCTCGCCGCAGCGGGAGCACGTACCTGGGGACATAGATGCCCGTGCCGCCTCCCTGCCTCCCCGGGGTGGTCGAGGGACCTCGTGAAGGTGGTCGACCCCGACACCGCTTGTGCCATAGCGGGTGTCGACTCACCTGAAAGAGAGGTGGGGCCCTTGCCTCTGTCCGACCGACCGCGGCATGCCGCGCGGAGGCGGCCAGAACAGCGCAGGACCCCGCGTGGTGCGATGTCGCGAGCGTGATCGCAGCCGTCGCCAGGGCCCTGATCAGATTGTGTCGGTGGGCTGTGGGAGCATGACGGCATGTCCTCCTCCAGCGCGACGCCGGCCCTCAACGCCCTGCTCGACTCCCTCATCCCGGCCTCGGACCCGGACTACGTCCCTGAGCCGGAGGAGATCTACCTGGCCTTCAGCCAGTGGGCGGAGGAGACCGGGCGCCCGCTCTACCCCCACCAGGACGAGGCGCTGAGCCAGATCCTGGACGGGCGCCACGTCATCGCCGCCACCCCCACGGGCTCGGGCAAGTCGATGATCGCGCTGGCGGCCCACACCGCCTCACTGGCCCGGGGAGGGCGCTCCTACTACACCGCTCCCCTCAAGGCCCTGGTGAGCGAGAAGTTCTTCGAGCTCATCCGCCTGTTCGGCGCGGACAACGTCGGCATGGTCACCGGCGACTCCTCCATCAACGCCGGCGCCCCCATCATCTGCTGCACCGCTGAGATCCTGGCCAACCAGTCCCTGCGTGAGGGCGAGGCCATGGACGTGGACTGCGTCATCATGGACGAGTTCCACTACTACGCCGACCCCCAGCGCGGCTGGGCCTGGCAGGTGCCGCTGCTGGAGCTGCCTCAGGCGCAGATGGTGCTGCTGTCGGCCACGCTGGGGGACGTGAGCTTCTTCGTGGCGGACATGAAGGAGCGCACCGGCCGGGAGGTGGCCGTCGTCGAGGGCGCCGAGCGGCCAGTGCCGCTGGAGATGGAGTACGTGGTAGAGCCGATCGGCGAGCTGCTCCAGCGCCTGGTCCAGCAGGACAAGGCCCCGGTCTACGTCGTCCACTTTTCCCAGAAGGAGGCAATCGAGCGGGCCACCTCGCTGCTCAGCGTGGACCTGGTCCCCAAGTCGCGTCAGAAGGCGGTGGTCGCAGCACTGGGCTCCTTCCGGTTCGGGCCAGGTTTCGGTGCCACGCTCTCGCGCCTGCTGCGTGCGGGCATCGGGGTGCACCATGCCGGGATGCTGCCGCGCTACCGCCGCCTGGTCGAGCGCCTGGCACGTCAGGGCCTGCTGAGCGTCATCTGCGGCACGGACACCCTGGGGGTGGGCATCAACGTCCCCATCCGCTCGGTGGTGCTCACCTCCCTGGTCAAGTTCGACGGCGCCAAGGAGCGCCACCTCACGGCGCGCGAGTTCCACCAGATCGCGGGCCGGGCGGGCCGCGCAGGCTTCGATACCCGCGGTTACGTGATCGTCCAGGCTCCCGAGCACGTCATCGAGAACGCCAAGGCCCTGGCCAGGGCGGGCGACGACGAGCGCAAGCGCCGCAAGATCGTGCGCAAGGCCGCTCCCGAGGGCCGGGTCAACTGGACGGACAAGACCTTCGAGCGGTTGCGGGACGCCCAGCCCGAGACCATGACGAGCCAGTTCCAGGTCACCACCACCATGGTGCTCAACCTCATGGAGCGCGACGGCGATCCCGTGGCGGCCATGGCCCAGCTGCTCTCACGCGTCCACGAGAGCGGGGCGATGAGGCGCAAGCACGTGCGTCGCGCGATCGACATCTACCTCTCACTGCGCACGGCCGGGGTGCTCACCCACGTCTCCTCCACCCAGGCCCGATCAGACGGCCGCCCACGTCTCCGCCTGGCGGTGGACCTGCCTGACGACTTTGCTCTCAACCAGCCGCTCGCTCCCTTCGCGCTGGCCGCCATGGACCTGCTGGGGGTGGACTCCCCCGAGCACACGGTGGACGTCGTCAGCGTCGTCGAGGCGACTCTGGATGATCCGCGCCCCCTGCTCTATGCCCAGCAGCGCCAGGCCCGTGGCGAGGCGATCGCCGCGATGAAGGCCGAGGGGCTGGACTATGACGAGCGCATGGCGGCCCTGGAGGAGGTCACCTGGCCCCGGCCTCTGGCTGACCTGCTGGCACCGGCGCTGGAGATGTACAAGCAGTCCAACCCCTGGATCGCTGAGTACGAGCTGCGTCCCAAGTCCGTGGTGCGGGACATGGTGGAATCCGCGATGACCTTCTCCGACCTGGTCTCGCGCTATGAGCTGGGCCGCAGCGAGGGTGTCATCCTGCGCTACCTCACTGACGCCTACCGGGCGCTGCGCCAGGTGGTCCCCGAGGAGCATCGCACCAAGGAGGTCTCCGCCCTCATCGACTGGCTGGGGAACCTGGTGCGTGCGGTGGACTCCTCCCTGCTGGACGAGTGGGAGGCGCTGGGCGCCGCGCAGGCCGGCCGCGCCGAGCTGGCGGCCGGGATCCTGGACGGCGACCGCCCCGGCGAGGACGACTCCATCGGCGTCGAACGGGCCTTCGGGGCGGACGAGAACGGGAAGGTGGCCTTCAGCCGCAACCTCCACGCCTTCCGTGTGGCGGTACGCAAGGAGATGTTCCGTCGCGTCGAGCTCATGGCGCGCGACGACGTCGAGGCCCTAGGACGCCTGGACGCCTCCTCCGGCTGGGGCGAGGACCGGTGGGACGACGCCCTGGCCCGCTACTGGGACGAGTACGACTGGATCGGCACAGACACGGCGGCACGCTCGATCGCGCTGGCCCCCTTGGAGGAGGACCCGAGCCCCGCGGACCTGGCAGCGGCCGGGGTCTCTGAGCGTCTCATCGAGGCTCTCGCCAGGACAAGCCGCACCGTGTGGCTGGCCACTCAGGTGATCCAGGACCCTGACGAGGACCACGACTGGCGGCTGACCGCGCTGGTCGACCTGGCCGAGTGCGACCAGGCGGACAAGGCCGTTATCCACCTGCTGAGCGTGGGCCCGCAGAAGTAGGCGCCTGCGTGGACTGGCGCACCACGAGCTCAGGCGCGAAGATGATGTGCTGAACCGCCGAGCCGTCGCAGAGCAGCAGGTCCGCTGCGGCCCGGCCGATCTCACGCATAGGCTGGTGCACGCTGGTCAGCGGCGTGATGAGCTCAGAGGCGATGGCGACGTCGTCGTAGCCCACGATCGCCACGTCCTGGGGGATACGCAGGCCGCGGTCACGAATGACGCGCATGGCCCCGATGGCCATCTGGTCGTTGGCGCAGAACAAGGCCGTGGGAGGCTCGGGCTCATCCAGCAGCCGGGCAGCCCCCACCGCGCCAGCGTCCGCGCAGTAGCTCGCGCCCTCGTGCACCGCCTCGACCTCCACCAGGACCTTGTTGGGGTCCTCCCCCGCCTCGGACAGGGCCTGGAGGACACCGCGGCGTCGGTCGACCGACTGGCGGACCGTCAGTGGTCCGTTGACGAACCCGATGCGGCGGTGACCGAGTTCCAGCAGGTGCCGCACCGCCACCTTGGCTCCGGCGACGTCGTCGCCCGCGACCGTGGACAGCTCATCCGAGATCGCTGGGTGGTCCATGAGCACCACCCGGATGCCGCGGCCGGCGAGCACCGCCAGGTTGTCCAGCGTGAAGGCCGAGGGGGTGACGATGACCCCGCGCACGTCCAGCCCGGCCAGCATGCTCATGAGCTCGCGCTCACGGTGAGGGTCGGAGTCCGTGGAGGCGACCATGGGCACTCGCCCGTCCTGGCGCAGCCGGTCCTCGATGCCGCGGGCAGCCTCGGTGAAGAAGGGGTTGGAGATGTCGTGGACGAGGACGCCGACCAGTGAGGACCCGCCATGCCGCAGGCGTCTGGCGGTCTCGGAGCGGACGAAGCCGAGCTCCTTGATGGCAGCCTCAACCCGCTCGCGCGTGGCCGGGGCAACCTTGTCCGGATGGTTGAGCACGTGGGAGACCGTGCCGACCGAGACCTCAGCCAGGGCAGCGACGTCGCGCACCGAGGGGCGGGAGGAAGAACGGGACATTGGCACAGTGACCTCCCAGGCCAGTTACAGCGATGAGATGGGACGGGGCGAAGAGACACCGGACTAGGCAGGCGGACCGCAACTACCACCATGCTGAACGCTATCCAAGTCCGTTCAACGAATCGAATCAACATGACCCCATCCGCGACTCTGGCCCGACTCGGAGAGAGTCGAGAAGAGACCTTGATGAAGCGTTTCAAAACTGCTAACATGACCCTTGAAACGATTCACGCGAACAAGGACGTTCACAATGCCCATCCCCCCGAACCTTGTCACCCTGCTCAAAACCACGTCAGCACGTTCCCCTAGACGCTGCTGCTTCCTGCTCCACGTGCGCCCCGAGCGGCTGTCCGAGTACATCGAGGTCCATCAGCACGTATGGGAGGAGATACGTGATGCCCTGACTCGCACCGGGTGGCGCAATTACTCCCTGTTCCTGCGCCCACAGGACGGCATGGTCGTCGGTTACTTCGAGGCCGATGACGTCGAGGCCGTGCAGGAGGCGATGGCTGCGGAAGAGGTCAACTCGCGGTGGCAGGACGAGATGGCCCAGTACTTCGTCCAGCCCGACGGTGGTATCAACGAACCCCTCTCTCAATACTTCTACCTCGCCTGAGCAGCGTTGCTCAGGCATCCTTCAGTCCACCTCTCAGGGAGGAGAAACCCCGTGTCAAGAAAACCACTCACCGGATGGAAGGCGACGATCGCCGTCTCCATGTCGAACTACATCGACTCAGGATCCATCATCGCGATCGCTACCTCCCTCGGATTCTGGGGGGCCACCTACTTTCCTGGAGATGACGGCACGATCGCCGGCCTGCTCGCCGCTTTCAGCTCCAACGCCTTTGGCGCCGCCATCGGTGCTCTCATCGGCGGGCCCCTATGTGACAAATACGGCCGTAAGTTCATCTACACCTACGACCTTCTCCTGTATGCCCTTGGCGGCCTCATCGTCGTGTTCACTGCGAACCTCACGATGCTGTTCCTTGGCTTCATCATCCTCGGCCTGGCTGTCGGGGCCTCGGTCCCCGCAGGATGGACCTACATCGCCGAGTTTGCTCCTACGGGCGAGCGCGGGAAACACATCGGCGCCACTCAGCTGGCGTGGTCCTTTGGCCCCTTTGTCGGATTCGGTCTGGCCGCCGCCCTGACACCGCTAGGCCTGCTCGGTTCCCGGATCGTGTTCGCACACCTTGTCATCATCGCTCTTATCACCTGGTGGATCCGTCAGGGACTGGAGGAGTCTGAGGCCTGGCAGGAGGCCAAGGGAGGTGCCGGGGCCAAGCCACCGTCAATGTGGACGAACTTCCGCAAGCTATTCAACCGTCGCGTCAACGTGACCGCCCTGATTTTCCTTGCGGTCATCTACACGTGCTGGAACCAGGCTGCGTCCCAGAACGGGATCTTCCTCCCCACGATCCTCGATTCCATGGGCTATGAGACGATCCAGACGGACCTGTTCTCCATGCTCTCCTGGGGCTTCGTCATCATCTCAACCTTCGTGTTCATGCGCCATGTCGACCGTTGGCCCTACCGCTGGCACTACCTCCTCGGCGGGATGATCGCGATCGTCTCCTGGGTCATTCTCGTCTTCGGACCATCCGACGCTCCCTGGACCGCGTTCGGCTACACCATCATCTGGGGCCTGTCCGCGGGTCCATCGGCCCAGGCCTTCTACTCCGTGTGGTCACCGGAACTCTTCGCGACACCTTATCGTTCCGCAGCGCAGGGCATCGTCTTCTTCGTCGTCCGCCTCGCCTCAGGCCTCATCTCCCTGATCTTCCCGGTGATCCTCAAGGGAGAGAACGGCCTGCTCATCGATGGCCTCATCCTCATCGGTTTCCTCGTCGTGGCGACTGTTGTCGGCACCGTCGGAGCACCCCGCACGCAGGGTAAGTCCCTCGAGCAGATCGAACTCGAGCGTTACGGCGAGCACGTTAACGCTGACAACGCCTGAGCCACCACCGTTACCCGAACTACTCTGAACGGAAAGAACATGACCACCCCCACCCTGTCCGACCTCTCCCCCGAGGCACGCAGCCTCCTGGAGACCCAGACCATCGAGCTGCCCAGCTGGGCCTTCGGCAACTCCGGCACCCGCTTCCGCGTCTTCACTACCGCCGGGGTGCCCCGCGACCCCTTTGAGAAGATCGACGACGTCGCCCAGGTCAACGCCTTCACCGGCGTCACCCCACGCGTCTCCCTCCACATCCCGTGGGACAGGGTGGAGGACTACTCCGCCCTGCGCGCCTACGCCCAGGAGCGCGGTGTCACGATCGGCACCATCAACTCCAACGTCTTCCAGGACGAGGACTACAAGCTGGGATCCCTGACCCACCCGGATGAGAGGATCCGCGCCAAGGCCGTCGCCCACCACCTGGAGTGCATCGACGTCATGCGCGCCACCGGCTCCCCGGCCCTGAAGATCTGGCTGGCTGACGGTACCAACTACCCCGGCCAGGACTCCATCCGCGAGCGCCAGGACCGCCTGGCCGACTCCCTGGCCCAGATCTACTCGGCCCTGGACGAGGACCAGCACCTCGTCCTGGAGTACAAGTTCTTCGAGCCGGCCTTCTACCACACCGACGTCCCGGACTGGGGCACCTCGCTGACCCACTGCCTGGCGCTGGGTGAGCGCGCCAAGGTCGTCCTGGACACCGGCCACCACGCCCCGGGCACGAATATCGAGTTCATCGTCGCCCAGCTGCTGCGCCTGGGCCGCCTGGGAGCCTTCGACTTCAACTCCCGCTTCTACGCTGACGACGACCTCATCGTGGGCGCCGCCGACCCCTACCAGCTCTTCCGCATCATGAACGAGATCGTCGCCGCCGGCGCGCTGGCCCCCGACTCGGGCGTGAGCTTCATGCTCGACCAGTGCCACAACCTGGAGGAGAAGGTCCCCGGCGAGATCCGCTCGGCCACCAACGTCCAGGAGGCCACCGCCAAGGCGCTGCTCGTGGACCGCAAGGCCCTCAGGGCCGCCCAGCGAGCCGGCGACGTCCTGGCAGCCAATGACATCTTCGTCGACGCCTTCAGCACCGACGTCCGCCCGCTGCTCGCCGAGCTGCGCGAGTCCCAGGGCCTGGCACCGGACCCGATGAAGGCCTTCCTCGCCTCGGGCTACCTGGACAAGGTTCGCTCCGAGCGCGTGGGCGGCACCGCTGCGGGCTGGGGCGCGTGATGAGCGAGCCGGCGTACATCGGCGCGGTCGACCTGGGCGCGTCCTCCGGGCGCGTCATGGTCGGCACCCTTGCTGATGGGCGGATCACCCTGACCGAGACGCGCCGCTTTGCCAACGGCGCGGTCCCGGTGCCCACCGACGACGGCGAGCGCCTGTACTGGGACGTGCTGCGGCTGTGGAGCGAGATCCGCGAGGGCCTGCTGGCCGCGGTACGCGAGGTCGGGCCGCTGGCCGCCGTCGGCATCGATACCTGGGCGGTGGACTACGGGCTGCTGCGCGAGGGCGGCGCGCTCGCCGGCCCGGTAGCCGCCTACCGCTCAGAGCGCACCCGCGGCGTGCCGGAGCAGCTGTTCGCCACTATCCCACCCGCCGAGCTCTACGGCGTCAACGGCCTGCAGGTCCAGGAGTTCAACACCGTCTTCCAGCTGATGGCCGAGCGCCGTGACGGCGGTCTGCCCGACGGCGCACCGCGCACGATGCTGCTGCTGCTGCCGGACCTGCTGACCGCGTGGCTGACCGGCACCCAGGTGGCTGAGGTCACCAACGCCTCGACCACCGGGCTCCTGGACGTGCGCAGCCGCACCTGGTCCGCTGCCCTGCTAGAGCGCCTGCGCTCCGAGCTGGATCTGGACCTGGCCCCCCTCCTGCCGCCCCTGGTCGAGGCCGGCACCCAGGTGGGCACGGTCCGCCAGGAGGTGCTTGAGGTCTTCGGGCCCGACGGCTCCCCCACGCCCGTGGTCGCCGTCGGCAGCCATGACACGGCCTCCGCCGTCGTCGCCGTTCCCGCCGAGGCTCTGGACTTCGCCTACGTCTCGTGCGGAACCTGGTCACTGGTCGGCCTGGAGCTGGACGAGCCGGTGCTCACCGAGGCCTCTCGTCAGGCGAACTTCACCAACGAGCTGGGGGTGGACGGCACCGTCCGCTACCTCAAGAACGTCATGGGGCTGTGGGTCCTCAACGAGGCCGTGCGCACCTGGCGCGGCCAGGGGCTGGAGCTCTCCTACGCCGAGATCGACGCCGCCGCCCAGGCCTGTCAGGGACTGCGCACCGTGGTCGACATCAACGACGACGCCTTCTTCGCCCCTGGGGACATGGCAGCCCGGATCGACGACTACGCCCGTGCCACCGGCCAGCCCCTGCCCCGCTCGATCGGGCAGTACGTGCGCTGCATCAACGACTCCCTGGCCTTGGCCTACCGCCGGGCGGTGCGCGAGGCGGCCTCTCTGTCAGGTCATGCGGTCAGCGTCCTGCACATGGTGGGCGGTGGGACCCGCAACCGCCTGCTGTGCCAGCTCGCTGCTGACGCCACGGGCCTGAGGGTCCTGGCCGGCCCCGCCGAGGCCACGGCGCTGGGAAACATCGTCGTGGCCGCCCGTGGGGCCGGTCTCATCAACGGCGACCTGGCTGCGCTGCGCCGTCTGGTGCGCAGCTCCTGCGAGCTGGCCACCTACCTCCCCGGTCCCGCGACTGCTGCCCAGTGGGACGAGGCCGAGCGGCGGGTCTTCGGCTCCGCGTCCTGTGGCAGCACGACACACGACGAGCGCAGCAACCACCCGATCACCGACCTACCGTGAGGAACACGCATGAGCACCACCCTCTCCCTTGACGAGATCCTGTCCCAGATGGGCGCCGCCGGACGTCGTCTGGACCACATGGGCGCCGTGGAGGCCGGCGCCGGCAACATCTCGGTGTCTGTTGACGCCTCGGCTGAGGAGCTGGGCCTGGCCGAGCGCTTCCCGCAGGCCCGCCCCGCCACCGAGCTGCCGCTGGCGGCCCCGGCCCTGGCCGGGCGCACCGTGCTGGTGACCGGCTCGGGCTGCCGTCTGCGCGACGTCGCCGCCAGCCCCGAGGCCAACGTCTCGGCCTTCGTAGTGGACGAGGGCGGTCTGACGGGTACCTGGTACACCCACCCGGACAAGGCCTACGTGCGCCCCACCAGCGAGTTCAACTCCCACCTGGCCGTCCACAACGACCAGGTGGCCACGCGCGGGGTGGGCTTCCAGGCCGTCATCCACGCCCAGCCCCCGTACCTGGTGCAGCTGTCCCACATCAAGGACATCCGCAACACTGCGGACTTCAACCGCCGGATCCTGCGCTGGGAGCCGGAGACGATCGTCCAGCTGCCGCAGGGCATCGAGGTCCTGGACTTCATGGTGCCGGGCTCAGCCACCCTCATGGAGAACAACGTGCGCGCCCTGCGTGACCACGTCATCGTGCTGTGGTCCAAGCACGGGATCATGGTGCGCTCCGACGTCGCTCCGCTGGCCGCCGTCGACAAGGTCGAGTACGCCGAGACCGGCGCCATGTACGAGGTCCGCAACATCGCCTCCGGCGGGCTCGGTGAGGGCGTGACGGATGAGGAGCTGCGCGCGGTCATCGAGGCCTTTGACGTCCAGACCGACCTGTTCTGAGGTCACCCCACCGTTGCCCCGGGGCGCCTCCTGCCCCGGGGCAACGCCCCGGGTGCCCCCGCTCGGTCTCCCGCGCCGAGGCGCCCAGCCGCCCCTTCACCCCGGAAGTCCTGCGCCTCCTCTCCCTTCAGGCCCAGGCACTCTTCCACCCCACAACAGAAACGATTCAAAGGAGAGTCACATGACCCTGGTCGACCAGCTGCGCGCCCGCCTGAAGGACCCCGGCATCGAGTACCGCCCCGAGCAGCGATGGTGGCTCGCCGAGGGCCTGCACACCGACGCCACGATCCGCCACGAGATCGAGCAGGCCCACCGCCTGGGCTTTGGCGGCATGGAGTTCCTGGCCATGCCCGAGGACGGCATCGACGACTCCCGCTACGGCTGGGGCAGCGAGGAGTGGACCCACGACTCAGTCACCATCGCGCGCGAGACCACTGAGCGGGGTATGTCCTTCTCCTTCACCTCCGGCACCAACTGGTCCAACGCCAACCTGCCCACCATCACCCCCGACGACGACGCCGCGGCCCAGGAGCTCGGGCTCGTCTACGAGGACGTTGCCGGCACCCGCCGTGGCCCCCTGCCCACCGCAGACCTGTCTGCCGCCTACGACGGCCCGGACATCATCTTCGAGCGCATTCCCGGCATGCGTCAGCGCTTCGTGGCCGTGGTCGCCGCCGTCGTCACCACGCCTGAGGACGGTCCTGCGCGCATCGACGTCTCCACCCTGACGAACCTGACGGACCTGGTCACCGGCTCGGGCCAGGAGCGCGAGCTGACCTGGAGCGCACCGGACTCGCGCAGCTGGCGGCTGTTCATCTTCTGGCAGCACGGCACCGGCCAGATCGCCAAGCCCTCGGCCTCGGTCAACTACACGGTCAACTACCTGGAGCGCGACGGCGTGGACGCCGTCATCGACTACTGGCGCGAGGTGGTGCTCACCGACGAGCTCAAGGAGATCATCGCGCGCAACCCCCGTGCCCAGATGTACATGGACTCCCTGGAGCTCAACCTCTCCGGTGAGGCAGGCCTGTTCTGGGGGCGGAGCGTGGCCGATGAGTTCGCCACCCGCCGCGGCTACGACATCATCCCCTGGCTTCCGGTGCTGGTCCGCCGGGCCCCGCTCATGGCGGTGTCTACCGTGTACACCTTCGAGCCTCTCGACGCCGCGGACGCGGTGACGGTGGCCAAGGTCCGCCACGACTACGTCGAGACGCTCACCGACCTCTACATCGAGAACATGCTGCTGCCCTTCAAGGAGTTCCTCAACTCCTACGGCATCTCGCTGCGCTCGGAGATCTCCTACGGCCTGCCCTTCGAGCTGACCCGCCCCGGCATCGCGGTGGACGGCATCGAGAACGAGTCCCTGGAGTTCGGCTCCCAGATCGACGCCTACCGCCTCATGGCCGGCGCCGCGCACCTGCTGGGCAAGCAGTACTCCTCCGAGACCGGTGCCACCACACGCAACCACATGCTCGACCACCGCTTCTACGACCAGATCATCAACACCCAGCTCGCCGCTGGCATCACCAAGACCGTCCTGCACGGCTGGTCCTCCCCGCGCGGTGCCGAGGGCACCACCCACTGGCCGGGCCACGAGGGCATGCTCCCCCTCTTCTCCGAGCGCTTCGACACCCGCCAGCCCGCGGCCGAGTTCTACCCGCTGTGGACCCAGGCGGTCGGCCGCATGCAGTACCTGCTGCGTCAGGGCCGCCCGCGCATCGACGTCGGCATCCTGCGCACCGACCACTTCACGGACAACGGCTCCGGCATGGTCTTCTTTGACGCCGAGGGCCAGCGCGTGGCGGACGAGGAGCTCTACGGCCGCCACTGGATGCGGGCGCGCGAGAACCACTGGTGGGCGGACCTGGGCATGCAGGACGCCGGCTGGACCTACGAGTTCTTTGACGGCTCCTACCTGCTGCGCCCCGAGGTGAGCCTCGGCGAGGGAACCGTCCAGCCCGAGGGCCCCGGCTACCAGGCCCTCATCGTCTACCAGGAGGCGCTGAGCGCGGACGTGGCCGCCCGCCTGGTGGAGGTCGCTCGCAGCGGCGTCAAGGTCCTCATCGTCAACGGCGTCACCGAGCTGGCCTACCTGGCCGCGGGCCGCTACACCCACCACGAGCGCGCCGCCTCGCGGACGCCGGGCCTGGACGGGCGTGACGAGGAGCTGGCGGCCGCCATGGCTCAGCTGCGCGCGCTGGACACGGTGGCCGAGATCGACGACCAGTCCCAGACCCTCAACGCCCTGAGGGCCCTGGGCGTGCGCGGCTACCACGAGCTGACCCAGGCCAACGAGAACGTGCTCACCTACGAGCGCGAGGACGGCGACCTCCTGCACGTTTACGTCTACCACTACCTCTACGAGACCGGTGAGCCGACCACGGTCGAACTGCGCCTGCCCGGCCACGGCACCGCCTACCGCCTGGACGCGTGGACCGGCACGCTCACCGAGGTCCCCTCCCGCCCCCAGGGCCAGGACACGCTGGTGCCCATCAGGCTGCGCCCGGGCGAGCCGGCGATCATCACCCTGGACCGTTCGACCGTCCCGGGCTCGACAGCGGCGCCCGCCTCCCCCGAGCCCGCCACCGCCGTCGGCTCCCGGACGCCGCAGGTGCTGGCCGAGATCACGCACTGGGACATCACGGTGGAGTCCTGGGACGCCGGCCAGGACGAGGTCATCGAGGAGGACCGCGGGCTCGGCTACGTCACCCGCGAGGTCGTCCCCCACACCGAGGTCACGGCGATGCACGCCGCCTCTGACCGCCTGGCGCCGTGGTGCGAGCTCGACGGCGTGGGCGCCGAGGTCTCCGGGGTCGGTGAGTACCGTGCCACCGTGCGTCTGGACACGCTGCCCGCAGGCCGAGTCCTGCTGGACCTGGGAGACGTGGGCGGAGGGCTCAGCTCGGTGTCCGTCAACGGCTCAACGCCGGTGGGCGTTGACACCTCCGCACCTGTCGCTGAGGTCACCGGCCTGCTGCGTCAGGGGGACAACGAGGTGGTCGTGCGGGTTTCTTCCTCCCTGTCCAACCGTCTCAAGGCACGCGGCTACTACGACGCCCTGCCTGACGTGGCGCTCATGCTCGCCGGCGGAGAGCCTCGTCCGCACCAGGTCCCGCTGCGAGGCTACGGCCTGCAGGGACCAGTCAGACTCGTCCAGGGCTGAGGCAGGCCACCGATGAGGTGATGGCCACTCACGACAAACGCGGGCGCCCTCAGGCCCGCACGACCTCAATGCCCGCGGCGCTGTCCGCACTCAGTTCCACGCCCTCGGGCAGCCAGGCTCGCACCTGGTCTCCCACTGCAACGACGGCGAGGTCCCCGGCCGGGGTGGGCACCACGGCAGCCGCCCAGCTCAGGTCCCCCAGCGGTGGCGCGATGCGGACCTCGCGCCACCCGGCCGCCGTCGGTTCCAGGCCGAGGACTGCCTGGGGAAGCAGCGTGGCCGGGCCAGAGGACCAGGCGTGGCACAGACTCTTGCCGAAGGGGTGGCCGTACATGGACCACGGAGTGGGACCGGCGCCGGGGAACTCCTCCCAGAAGGTCGAGGTCTCCTCGTGCAGCATCGTTCCCCAGGCCTGGCGCAGGTGAGTGACCACCGCTCGTCCAGCCCCTGGGTGTGCAGGGCTCGCAGCGTCATCCCACGCATGAAGGGGGTGTGGGTCTGGGAGGGGTCCAGCCGGGCCGCCACCGTTCCCGCCGCCGCACTGCCTTCGACGCCGCCGACGCCGCCGGTCTGTCCGCCCTCCACCGAGCCCGTCGCCTCATGAGGGCCAGCAGCCCGCGTGATCCCGGACAACATCGCGAGGAGCTGGGGATAGGCGGTGGGTGCTCCGCCCTGGCCGTCACCCGGGAGGTCCAGGTAGTCCGCCCACGCCCCTGCCTGCGCGTCCCACCCGCGCTCGCGTAGCGTCGAGGCCACACGCTCGGACACATCCTGCCAGTGCTCGGCGTGTGAGAGGTGACGCCCGCCAGCCTCGCACTGGAGGGCGATCACACAGCGCAGCGCCCAGTACCACAGCAGCCGCAGGGCGGTGGGCAGGGCGTCGCGAACTATCTCATAGCCCCAGTCAACGAAGACCCAGGTCGGTTCCTCACTCGTGTCACCGCGCAGGACCCCGCTGGCCAGGTCGATCCGGGCGGACAGACGCTCCAGCAGGTCCTCGGCCCCCTGGGCGAGCTCGTCCAGGGCGTCATCCAGGCCGAGGTAGCGCCGGGCCTCTGCGGCGTTGACCATCCACCACAGGGAGTAGGTCAGCATGCCGTTGACCAGGCCGTCGAGGACCACCTGCCCCTCCCCCAGCGCGTAGGCGTTGGCCAGGGTGTTGAGGGCCTGGTCACCGGCCCAGGGCATGCGGTCATGCTTGATCCCGTCAATGACCAGGCGCTGGGTGCACAGGCGCAGGGTCAGGGCGGCTCGGTCCCAGATCTCATTGGGAACCGGGGCGGAGCTGAGGAAGGCACCGCGCCGGGCGACCGGATCATCGCCTCGAAGCCGGTCAGGCGGGCCTGCCCGGCCGCTTCCACGCCAAGGCGCAGGTAGCGGCCGGCCACGGCCTGCGCCGTCGTCCATCCACCGCCAGCACGAGGGACGAGGCCGGTCCGGTTCTCTGCGACCTCGTGATCGCAGCCGGACTCGGCCACAGACTCCCCCACGCCGAGCGTGAGCCTCGCACCGCCGTCACCGCCGGGATCCGCGGCCTGTGTCCCGGCCAGCTCGATGACTGGCCAGCCCAGCGCCTGGGTCCCCAGGTCCCACACGCCGTCGGCGCGCTGGGTGGAGTGCAGGAGCACGGTGGGCTCCTGAGCCAGGTGAACGGGCAGGAGCGTGCCATGCTCGCAGCATGGGGCGAGCCAGTTCGTGGCGTCGGTGCTCAGCTCAATGCCCCGGGCCTCTGCCTGCAAGAGGCGGCCATCCAGGCCGACGGCTGCTCCCTCGCTCGTGCCGTCAGCCGCCAGCGGCGCGGTGAGTTGCGCGCCGAGCACGCCGTGGCCGCGCAGCTTCCACCAGCCGTCCCGGCCCAGAGTCGCCGTCGTCCCCTCCGCGGGCTCCAGGTCCCCATGAGTCAGCAGGCGCAGGTGGTCTGCGTGGCAGCGCAGATGCAGGACTGGGCTGGGGCGCGGTATGTGTCGGCGTAGTCAACGTTGGTGGCCGCGGTGCGCCCGCGTATGACGATGGCGTGCAGGAGCGCGGCCGGGTAGTCGGCGGGGTGGTACAGCCAGGTCACCGCGTCCTGGCCGGGATCCTGCGGTGCGAGGCGGTCGGGGCCGAGACCGTCCGGCTTGAGACGGTCTGGCTCGATGCGGTCAGGATAAGGATCAGCGGAGTGCTCGCGGAAGGCCGCCAGCACCTGCTGCGGGCTGGTCCAGGAGGTCGGGTCCATGGGGGCATGGGCGGCGGTGGAGAAGGTAGAGGAGGTAGAGGCCGAGGTGGAGGTGGAGACGGAGGACGTGCGAGGTCCCGGTACAGCGACAACGTTGTCTTCAGGTTCCATACCTGGAATATGCCGCGGGATTGCGGGGAAAGGTAGGAGGAACGTCACAGAAATTGAAACGATTTAACACTCGGGACCCTCAGGTTCCGGAAAACATAGGACCTAAGTCCCTCCGCGTGACGCTACTGCCGCACTGAGCCGCCAGGACCGCGCCTCGGCACCGTATGTTCATCGCCTTAGGCCCGTAACAGTCGACTACCCCCACCACTCACCACCGAACCGACTGTTCACCACCTAAAGCGACGCGGCAGGGGACGGCAACAGAACCACGGACGCCAAGCACAGACGGCCTCAAGCGACGCGGCGCAAGTGTGACCACCCGCGCCGCGTCGCCTCCAGCAGCCCGATCAGCCGGCTCAGTCAGCGAGAACCGCACCGTTGGACCGCGCGATCTCCCCCAGCACGCGAGCCGACTCCTTGGGCGTCCGTTCCTGAGTCTGTCGATCCACGGCGATGATGCCGAACTTGGGACCATAACCGAAGACCCACTCGAAGTTGTCCATGGCGGACCAACACATGTAGCCCGAGATCGGCACACCGTCAGCAATCGCCTTGCCGACCTCCGTGATGGCCGTGCGCAGGAAGTCCACCCGCTGGGAGTCATCCTCAGTGTTGAGCCCGTTCTCGGTGACAATGATCGGGACCTTGACGGTCCCCCAGGCCTGGCGGACGACGGCGCCGATCGCCCAGGGCCAGATCTCCTCGCCCTGCGGGTTGACCACGGCGTCCGGCGCCGGCGGCACCGGGCCGTCCGGCCCCAACACCGTCCGATTGTAGGTCTGCAGCCCCACGAAGTCGTCCCCCTCGCTGACCCGCAGGTAGCGCAGGTTGTTCTCCTCGACCAGACGCCTCACGCGCTCCTCGCCCCCCGGGGCGGCGTGGAAGTCGGTGTTGGCCAGCGTCCAGCCCACCTTCATCGAGGGCTTGACCTCCTTGATCGCCGCAACGGCCGCCTTGTGGGCAGCGCACTTGATCTCAAAGGCCTTCTCCGTGGCCGCCAGCTGAAAGCCCGCCACCTTGCTCGCCGGGATCCCCAGCGCCTTGCCAGCGCCGACCCAGGTTGGGTTCTTCTCGCGGTCGGCACTGTCGCGCTCAGCCAGGCCCAGCTCCCCCAGAAGCACAGCAAGGTTGGGCTCGTTCATGGTGCAGGCAATGTCGAACAGGTCGCCCAGCTCCTGCGTCACCTTGCGGGCGAAGCGAGCGAAGAGCTGCGGGGTCCCCTCGTCTTCCCAGCCACCGCGGGCAATGAGCCACTGCGGGGAGGTGAAGTGGTGGTAGGTCACCAGCGGGGTCAGCCCGTGCTCGTGGCAGGCACGCAGCATGTCACGGTAGTGCTCCAGAGCGACCTCGGAGAACTCACCCTCTGCCGGCTCGATACGGCTCCACTCCAGGGAGAAGCGGTAAGAGTTCAGCCCCAGGGAGGCCAGCAGCGTGATGTCCTGGCGATAGCGGTGGTAGTGGTCGCAGGCATCACCGGAGGACTCGGCGTACATCGTGGGCCTGACGTGCTCGTAGAGCCAGACATCATTGTTGGTGTTGCCGCCCTCAACCTGGTGGGAGGCCGTGGCCGTCCCCCACAAGAAGCCCTCGGGGAAGACGGGAGCGGCTGCCGACTGGGGCACCGAAGCTGTTGTCACAGGATCTGTCCTTTCATGTCCTTCATTGTTACCAGTGGCAGATGGCTGCCGGCTCACCACCAGGAACTGGCGACGGCGCACCCGCGGCCCGCTACCTACCTACTTCACGCCCTTGACCAGCGGCATGATGAGCGCCGCCAGGACGCAGAAGCCGGTGCCCACGCCCCACAGGAGCGGGTAGTTGGTGGACTGCGGACCCAGCAGGGTCGGGGCGATCGCCGGGACCAGGACGTTGCCGAGGTTGAGGGCCAGACCGAAGACGGCCATGTCCTTGCCGGCGTCAGCCTCGCTAGGCAACACCTTGGCGCACAGGGCCAGGTCCACCGTGAGGTACATCGGCTGGCCGACGGCGAAGAGCATCCAGGCCACGGTGAAACCGGTCAGGGAGTCTGAGGTCGCCGCGATGACGAGGGCGACGCCCATGATGACTGAGGCCAGGGCAACCAGCGGCTTGAGCATGCCCAGCTTGTCCGCGATCCAGCCCGATCCTGTGAAGACGATGATCGAGACCGGGGCGCTCATCAGGGACAGGCGCCCGGCGATAGCACCGGCAGAGGCAGGGTCGTTGCCGAGCCCGACGATGAGGTAGAGGACGAAGAACCCCAGGAAGGCCGCCATCGCCGAGCCGGCAAGGAAGCGGGAGACCCACACCCAGGCGAAGGCCGGGTGCTTGACGGGGTTGACGAACATGTGGGTGAACATGGAGAGCATGCCGCCGGAGGGGATCTCCTCACGGGTGTGCTGCGGGTCCTTGTAGAGCAGGAACAGGGGCAGCGCGAGCACGAGGGCGAGCAGGGCCGGCACCGTCATCAGGGCCACCGAGCTGACCTTGACCAGGGCGCCAGCCAGGTAGGATCCAGCACTCATGGCCAGCGCGCCGCACAGGCCCATGACTCCCATGACGCGGGCTCGCATGTTTCCAGGAATCCCCTCGACCGGGATGGTGGAGTAGGCGTTGAATCCCGCCTGGGCGGCAGCGATACCGATGATGTAGGCCACGATGCTCACCAGCGACGAGGTCGAGGTGCCGATGAGCCAGAAGCAGGCCAGCGCGACGAGGTAGCCGCCCAGCATCCAGGGCCGACGGCGTCCGAAGCGCGAGATCGTACGGTCAGACAGGGCTCCGACGATGGGTACGACGGCCAGCATGAGCAGGGCGGACAGTGAGGTGGCCCGCGAGTAAACGAGAGTCGCCAGGTCCTTGTCGATGACGGACAGGCGCAGCTGGAAGGCCGTCCCCATGCCCATCATCATGATGTAGCCACCGATGGCGGCGATCAGGACCAGCTAGACCGTGCGCTTGGGGCTGCCGAACTTACGGGTGATGGCCTGGTACTCGGCGTCCGGGGAGTCCGGGACGCCCTGGGAAGTCTGGGTATCAACGACGGCGGGAGCGACGTCGTCGGCGACGTCGCCCGGGCGAGGTACGGAAGTGGTGCTCATCGATCGTCCTTGAGATGAGGAGGCCGGCTCGTGGCCGGCAGGTGGGCGCAGCGGTCGCTGCGCCCACACCATACACAACATGTTCCACTTTGGTAGAGATATATATCTCAATCGAAGTGGAACATGTCTCACTCGCTAGACTGTTCCAGACAGGGAGCGAGGACCATGCCAAGCACACCATCACCGCGGCACACCCCCACCGCAGAGCAGCCCTCCGCGCAGGCAGCACCCGCTCTCCAGATCGCCCCTTCCCCCATCGCCACCCCAGACGGGCGCACCCGCTACGCCAATGGGGAGCGACGCCGCGCCGAGATCGTCGACGCCGCCATGCAGGTCTTCGCCGAGCAAGGGTTCCAGGGGCTCTCAGTGCGCCAGATCGCCGAGGCGGTCGGCGTCAGCCACACCCTGCTGCGCCACCACTTCGGCACCAAGGACGCCATCCTCCAGGCTGTCCTGACCCGCCGAGAGGAGCTTGAGACCAGCTGGCGGGCCGAGCTCTTCGCCCAGCACGGGTTCCTTGACGCCCTACCCCAGGTCATGGCGCACAACGCCACGATTCGCGGGCTCATCCAGCTCGACGCCGTCATGCGGGCAGAGGCCGTCAACCCTTCCCACCCCGCACACGACTACATCGTCGGCCTGACCCACCGCTTCCGCGCCGCGATCCGCGCCGACCTCGCTGCGGACCAGGCCGCAGGACGCATCCGCGCCGACCTCAACCTAGACCTGACCGCACTGGCGCTCGCCTCGCTCATTGAGGGAGTGCAGCTGGAGTGGCTGCTTGACTCGGCCGTTGACATGGCCGCCGTCATGGCCGACGCCGTCTCGCGCCTGCGCGCCTGAGATACCGACACCGCCCGCCCACCCTGCACACACTCATCCCCACCCCGCACCCACCCACCCCCGAGCCCGTTGACAGCGCGCCAAGCACGTGCCTACAGTGCCTCACACCGATATGAAACGGTTCAAGGACGATCCGGAGGACGCCATGTCTGACCACCCCACCCTTCTCGACGCCCCGGCGCCCGAGCTCTCCAACCCCGTCGGGGCCCTCGCCGCCCCTGTGCGCCTGCGCGTGGACCACCACCGCGCCGGCACCGAGGTTCTCGGCGGCACCTTCGCCACCCCAGCCCTGTCCTGGGAAGTCCCCTCCGCGCCCCAGGGCTGGAGCCAGGCACGCGCCGAGATCGAGATCGCCCGTGGTGCTGTCGGCTCCCAGCCGGTCACCGAGGTCTTTGCCCTCCCCTCCCCCTCCTCCCTCTTCCAGGCCTGGCCGGCCGCGCCACTGGCCTCTCGCGAGCGCGCTACCTGGCGCGTGCGCGTGGCCGGGGACGACGGCGTCTTCTCACCCTGGTCAGATCCCACCGTCGTCGAGACCGGGCTGCTGGAGCGCTCCGACTGGAGCGCCCAGACCGTCACCGCCCCCGGTAACCAGCGCACCGACGCCGCCCCCGTCCTCGTGCGCCGCTTCACCGTCTGCGAGCCGCTGGCTGCCGCCCGGCTGCACCTGAGCGCCGGCGGGACCTACGAGGCCTATCTCGACGGCGTCAAGATCGGCAGCGACGAGCTCGCCCCCGGATGGACGGAGTACCGCAGCCGCTTCCTCACCCAGACCCACGACCTCACCTCCGCCCTGGCCCCCGGTGAGCACGAGCTCGCCGTCGTCCTGGGCAACGGCTGGTACCGCGGGCACCTGACCTGGCTCATGAAGGACCGTGTCTACGGCGAGAGGCTGTGGCTGGCCGCCCAGCTGGAGCTGACCGGCACGGACGGTGAGCGCACCACGATCACCACCGACCGGACCTGGAGCACCCGCCCCTCCAACGTCACCGCCAACGACCTGTACAACGGCCAGTCCACCGACCTGCGCCTGCCGGCCCTGGGCGAGCAGGCCGCCGAGACGGCCGTGGAGGTGCTCGACCTTCCCGAGGCCGCGCTCGAGCCCACCACCCTGCCCCTGCCCACGGTCATCGGCGAGCTGGCACCTGTCGAGGTCATCACCACGCCCGCTGGCAGGACGGTGGTGGACTTCGGTCAGAACCTCACCGGCCACGTCCGCCTGGCCGCGCACGGCGAGGCCGGCCAGGTCATCACCCTGCGTCACGCCGAGGTCATGGAGCACGGCGAGCTGGGGACCAGGCCGCTGCGCAACGCCGAGGCCACCGACCGAGTCACCCTGTCCGGGGGCGAGGACGTCTTTGCCCCCACCCTCACCCAGCACGGCTTCCGCTACGTCGAGGTCGAGGGCTTCCCCGGTGACGACGACGCCCTGGCGGCCTCCATCACCGCACGCGTGGTCTCGGCCGGCATGGAGCGCACCGCCTGGTTCTCCTCCTCCCAGCCGCTGGTGACCAGGCTGGTGGAGAACACCCGCTGGTCCACCATCGACAACTTCATCACCGTCCCCACCGACTGCCCCCAGCGTGACGAGCGCCTGGGCTGGACCGGCGACATCGGCGTCTTCGCCCCGACCTCGCTGTCCCTGTACGACGCCTCCGCCTTCCTGGCCTCCTGGGTCAAGGACCTGGCCTGGGCCCAGACTCCCGACGGCGCGCTGCCGGTGGTCTCCCCCGACGTCCTCGGAGGCAACAGGCTCACCTGCGCCTGGGGCGACGCCATCACGCTGGTGCCCTGGGCCACCTACGAGGCCACCGGGGACCTGGGCCTGCTGGCCAGCACGGTGGAGGCCATGGCCTGCTTCGTCGACGGGATCGACGACGTCGCCAGCGCCAGCCACCTGTGGCGCGGGGGCTTCCAGTTCGGTGACTGGCTCGACCCCGACGCCCCGCCCCAGGACGCCGCTGCCGCCAAGGCGGACAGCGACGTCGTCGCCACCGCCTACTTCGCCCGCAGCGCGCAGATCACCGCCCGCGCCTACCAGGCCCTGGGCAACGCCGAGCGCGCCGCCCACTACGAGGCGCTGGCTGGGGCGGTGCGCCAGGCCTACCTGGATGCCTACGTCACCGCCGACGGCTTGATCATCTCCGACTGCGCCACCGTCTACTCCCAGGCCCTGGCCTGGGACCTGCTGGACACCCCGCGGCGTGTGGCCGGCGCGGGCCAGCGCCTGGCGGACCTGGTGCGCCTGCGCTCCTTCCGCGTCTCCACGGGCTTCGTGGGCACCCCGCTGGTGCCCACCGCCCTGGTCAAGAGCGGCCAGGCGGCCACAGCCTCCCGCCTCGTGCTGGAGCGGGGCTGCCCGAGCTGGCTCTACCCCGTCACGATGGGGGCGACCACCGTCTGGGAGCGCTGGGACTCGATGCTGCCCAACGGGGACATCAACCTCGGGGAGATGACGAGCTTCAACCACTACGCCCTGGGAGCGGTCACCCAGTGGCTGCTGACCGACCTGGCCGGTCTGGAGCTGGTCAGCCCCGGCGGCAGGCAGCTGCGCGTCGCCCCGCAGGTGGGCCACGGCTTCACCTCTGCCAGCGTGGTGCGACGCCTTTCCCCTGGGCACCGCCCGCACCTCCTGGCAGCTGGAGGGATCCACCCTGCACCTGAGCCTCCGGGTGCCGGTGGGTGCCAGCGCCGAGGTCTGCCTGCCGGGCGGCGAGAGCGTCCAGGTGGGTCACGGGCTGCACGAGTGGACCGTGAGCGTCCCTGGCCTAGAGGATGCCCGTCCTGCGATCCTGACTGTACGTGACGTCATCGACGACCCCCAGGTGTGGGGGCGCGTCGTCGAGGCCGTCTCCGGCACGCACCCGATGTTCGGACAGGACCCGGCCCCCGCGCTCGCCCACGTGCTCAGGCACGACCTGGGCTCCACCGCCAAGGTCCTGCCCGCAGCCGCCACGGTCTACGGCTTCGTACCGGGGCTGGAGAAGGCGCGTGCGGCACTGGGCGCCGTCATCGAGGAGGTCGCGCCCCAGGCGCCTCCCGTCCCGGCGGCCCAGCAGTCCTGAGCCTGACCGACGGCGTCGTCCTCCTCCCGTGGAGCGCGGCGCCGTCATCCGCCCCATCGCCGTGACCCCGCGGCCCCCGAGCCCGGTGTGGGCGGCGAGGAGACCTTCAGTCCCAACGTCCTCGCCCAGCCCCGGCCGCGAGGGCAGGGGCTGGTCCTGGCACGGTCACACGGCATCACCTCCTTCACCGTCAGCCGCAGCATCGTGAGGGCCTCCCCGCGGGGAGCAGGCCCGCATTGACCACCCTCAGCCTGCACCCTAGGATTGAATCGCTTCAACGGTGAACGGAGACCTCGATGAGCACCCTCTTTCCCATCCGGCCGCTCACGCCCGAACCCGAGCTGCGGGCCGCCGACCTCGCCGACCCCGTCGGCCCGCTCGCGGCCCCCAGCCACCTCAAGCTCGAGCAGTACCTGCCCGGAGACGTCCTGGGCGGAGCCGCGACCGCCCCACGCCTGTCCTGGGAGATCGCCACAGCCCCGGCCGGCTGGCAGGCCAGCAGCGCCGAGCTGGAGGTCACGCGCACCGACGCCGCCGGCACGCCCCTGGCAGCCCCCGAGGTCCTCCCCCTTGCCACAGCTGACGGCGTCCTTGCCGCCTGGCCCGCCCAGCCCCTGACCTCCCGCGAGCGCGTCGTGCTGCGCGTGCGGGTCCGCGGCTCAGCGGCCGCTGGTGGGCAGGACCCACAGACCTCGACGAGCCCGTGGTCCTCCCCCGTGGCCTACGAGGTCGGCCTGCTGGACCCCAGTGACTGGCAGGCCCTGCCGGTGGGCCCGTCCTGGCCAGAGAACCCGCTGGCTGACCGTCGTCCCCCGCGAGTGCGCCGGGAGTTCACGCTGAGCGGCCCCGTCGTCGCCGCGCGCGCCTACATCAGCGCCCACGGCCTCATCCGCGCCGAGATCGACGGCCAGCGCGTGGGATCCGACGAGCTGGTCCCCGGCTGGACGGTCTACGGCAGCCGCATCGTGGCCCGCACCTACGACGTGACCGGGCTGCTGACCGCAGGCGGGGACGGCAGCGGCTCCCACGCCGTGGGCGCCCAGCTCGCTGACGGCTGGTACCGCGGCCACATCGGCTTCGACGGCGGCTACCGCAACCTCTACGGCGAGGACGTCGCCGCCCTCGTCCAGCTCGAGGTCACGCTGGCCGACGGCACCCGCCAGGTCATCGCCACCGACTCCTCCTGGAAGGCGGGGGCCGGCGAGATCCTGTTCACCGACCTCTACGACGGCGAGAAGGTCGACGCCCGTCTGGCTGCCCCAGGCTGGTGCGCTCCCGGCTTCGACGACTCCACGTGGTGGCCGGTCACCGTCGGAGCCAGTGACGCCGAGCGCCTGGTCATGCCCACCGACGCCCCGGTACGCGCCACCGAGATCCTCCAGCCCGCCGAGGTCACGGTCCTTCCACGGCGCACCACCGAGCTGGGCGGCAAGGTCATCGAGCTCTCGCCGCAGCGTGTGCTGGTCGACTTCGGGCAGAACATCTCCGGACGCGTGCGCATGCAGGTCAGCGGCGCAGCCGGCCAGTCAGTCACCGTCCGCCACGCCGAGGTGCTCGACGGCGCAGAGCTGGGGACGCGGCCCCTGCGCGAGGCGCAGGCCACCGACGTCTACACCCTGCGCGGCGACGGCCTGGAGGAGTGGGAGCCGGCCTTCGCGATCCACGGCTTCCGCTACGTGGACGTCACCGGGTGGCCGGGCGGAGCGGCCGAGGCCAAGGCCGCCATCGAGAACGGGGCGCTGGTCGCCGTCGTCCTGCACACGCAGATGGAACGTCTGGGTGCCTTTGCCGCCTCGGACGAGCGGGTCACTCGCCTGCACGAGAACTCGCGCTGGTCCATGCGTGACAACTTCGTCTCGATCCCCACCGACTGTCCTCAGCGCGACGAGCGCCTGGGCTGGACCGGCGACATCCAGGCCTTCGCTCCCACGGCCGCCTTCCACTACTCCTGCACCGGCCTGCTCTCCTCGTGGCTGACGGACCTGGCGATCGAGCAGGAGGCTCACGGAACGGTCCCGTGGTACGTCCCGGTCATTCCCGGCGGCTTCTGGACCCCGCCGACGCCTGCCGCCGTGTGGGGAGACGCCGCCACGGTCGTGCCCTGGGAGATCTACCGCGCCACCGGGGACGCCGGACTGTTGCGCCAGCAGTACGACTCGGCCAGGAGCTGGGTGGACCTGGTCGACTCCCTGTCCGGCGAGGACCACGTGTGGGACTGCTCGATGCAGCTGGGCGACTGGCTGGACCCCTCGGCACCGCCGGAGGACCCCTTGCAGGCCATGACGGACCCGCACCTGGTGGCTACCGCCTTCTTCGCCCACTCCGCCAGGATCGTCTCCCAGTGGGCCCAGGTCCTGGACGAGCCGCAGGAGGCGACGCGCTACGGCCAGCTCGCCGACGCGATCGGCGAGGGCTTTCGCGCCCGCTACACCGACGGCGCCGGGCACCTGACCAGCGACACCCAGACGGCCTACGCCCTGACCATCGCCTTCGACCTGGCCGGGAACCAGGAGCGTCGAGCACTGGCCGGTGCGCGTCTGGCCGAGCTGGTCGAGGCCAGTGGAGGCAACGTGGCCACAGGCTTTGCCGGGACCCCGGCGCTCACCGCCGCGCTGTCCGCCACCGGGCACGCTGAGGCGGCCTACCGCCTGCTCATGGAGACCTCCTGCCCCTCCTGGCTCTATGCCGTCACGATGGGCGCGACCAGCACGTGGGAGCGCTGGGACTCGATGCTGCCCGACGGCTCCATCAACCCTGGCGGGATGACCTCCTTCAACCACTACGCGCTGGGCGCGGTGGCCGCCTGGCTGGAACAGGTCGTCGGCGGCCTGGCCCCGGCCGAGCCCGGTTACCGGGTCATTGAGATCGCTCCCCAGCCCGGTGGGGGCCTGAGATGGGCCGAGTCGGTCCACCGCACGCCCTACGGCTGGGCCGCCTCCTCCTGGAGGACCGACGACGACGGCGCGCTGAGCCTCGACGTCGTCGTCCCCGTGGGAGCCACGGCGCGGGTGAGGCTGCCCGGAGGCGAGAGCGTCCGGCTCGGGCACGGCCGTCACCACCTGAGCGCCTGAGCCTGGCTGGCACCCGCGACTCAGCGACCTGCGTGGCCGAGCGACAGGACTAGGGTCTGCCCATGAGCAAGAAGCACCGCGGGTCCCAGCCCGGCGCGGCGACGCCGGCCCTGCTTGCCCTGGACAAGGCCGGTGTGGATCACGAGGTCCTCACCTACGAGCACTCAGACCGCTCGGAGACCGGCTTCGGGCAGGAGGCGGCCGCCAGGCTGGGGGTGGACCCCGACCTCACCCTCAAGACCCTGCTGGTCGGTGACGGTGACCAGGTCGGGGTGTGCGTGCTGCCGGTCAGTCACCGGCTCAGTCTCAAGCACGCCGCCAAGGCGCTGGGGATGAAGAAGGTGGCCCTCATCGCGCCGGCTGACGCCGAGCGCGTCACCGGCTCCGTGGTCGGTGGGATCTCCCCGCTTGGGCTCAAGCGACGTATGCCTGTGGTCGTCGACGCCTCGGTCGAGCAGGCGGCGTCGGTCATCGTCTCCGCAGGCAGGCGCGGGCTCAGCGTGCGGCTGGCACCAGCCGACCTGGCCGCCGTCGCCCAGGCCTCCTTCGCCCCCTTAGAGGTCTGAGCCTCGGTGGCTGCGCCTGCGGCCCCGCAGTGGCAGCCACCTGTCAGGCGGGCAGCGCCGCGATCCCACGGGTCACAGGACGCCGCCTGTGTCAACGACCTCCTTACCGAAGGGGAAGCAGGTCACCGGGATCATCTTGAGGTTGGCGACGGCCAGCGGGATCCCCACGATCGTGACGGCCTGGGCGGCTGCCGTCGTCACGTGCCCGATGGCGAGCCACAGGCCGGCCACCAGGAACCACACGACGTTGCCCAGCCCGCTCATCGCCCCGGCGCCGGGCGTCTCCACGACCGATCGCCCGAAGGGCCACAAGGCGTACCCGGCGATGCGGAAGCAGGCCACACCGGCAGGGATCGTCACGATGAAGATGCAGGCGACGACGCCGAAGAACAGGTAGCCCAGGAAGAGCCAGAAGCCGCCGAAGACCACCCAGATGAGGTTGAGCAGGGTACGCATGGCCTCATTGTCTCCCGTCGCGAGAGCCCGTGGCCACCTGTGACGGGTCCCGGGCGTCAGGTCCTCACCAGAAGGCGCGCTGGGCGATCGCGTCGGCGAAGTTCGTCAGGGCCTCAGGCGTCGAGCCCAGGTAGAGGCCTGCGTCGATGAGCGAGACCTCCATGAGGTAGAAGCCGCCCTGCCCGTCCGAGACCACGTCCACGCGGTTGAACAGCAGCTGGATGTCGCGTCCCGCGGTCTCCTTGATCAGGCCGTGGATCGCCTTGCGCACGCGCTCGCCCCACAGCCACTCCTGCTCGCTGGGCTCACGGGCGGTGACGATCTCCTCGTGGACCTCGTCGGTCGAGCGGAAGGAGGGGTGGAGCATCGGCGCCTTCTCCACGGCGTGGGAGAGCACGCCGTTGAAGTAGACCAGGGAGAGCTCGCCCTTGCGGTCGACCTCCTCCAGGTAGCGCTGGACCATGACCGTGCGTCCGCGCCCCAGGTGGTGCATGGCGTCGTTGATGGCCTCCGAGCGTGAGCGGGCGTCGGTGGCCGTGTAGCGGCCGGTGCCGCGCCCGCCGGAGGAGACAGCCGGCTTGACCACGAAGTCACCGTGGGCGGGGAATCGGGTGTGGACCTGGTGCTTGGACAGGCCCCGGTCCGGCTCCAGCCACATGGTCGGGATCATGGGCACCCCGTGGCCGGCCATGCGCTGGAGGTAGTGCTTGTCCGAGTTCCAGTCGACGACGGCGGGGTGGTTGAGCAGGCGCGGGACCGAGTGCGCCCAGCGCAGGAAGGACTCGTAGTTGCGCTTCTTGGCGTAGTCGCGCACCGAGCGCAGCACGACGATACCGGCCTCGTCCCAGTCGACGTCCGGGTCGTTCCACACGGCGACACGCGGCTCGATACCACGCTCGGCCAACGCGTCAGGCAGGGCCTGGTCGTCGACGTCGAGCTCGGGGTAGTCAGCACAGGTCGCCAGGGTCACGATCGGTTTGGTCACCCGGCAACCGTACCGTCTTCACAGCCTCAGCCGCGGCCGCACGAGGCCGATATGGCTGAGGCGACACTCACCCGCAGCCGGATGGGTCACAATAGGGCCCATGACAGCACCTACCGTGCGTGACGACGACGTCCCCTCCCGCCCGCTGCGCGGCCTCTACCCGACGATCGCGCCAGACACCACCGGCATGCTCGACGTCGGTGACGGCCAGCAGATCTACTGGGAGGAGTGCGGGAACCCGGACGGCATCCCCGCCGTCTTCCTCCACGGCGGCCCCGGAGGAGGCTGCTCCCCCTCCCACCGCCAGCTCTTTGACCCCGAGCGCTACCGGATCATCCTGTTCGACCAGCGCGGCTGCGGGCGTTCCCTGCCCCACGCCTGGGAGCCGGAGGCGGACCTGTCCACCAACACCACCTGGCACCTGGTCGAGGACATCGAGAGGCTGCGCACGCACCTGGGCGTCGAGCGGTGGCTGGTCTTCGGCGGGTCCTGGGGCTCGACCCTGGCCCTGGCCTACGCCCAGACCTACCCGCAGCGGGTCCTGGCCCTGGTGCTGCGTGGCATCTTCACCCTGCGCAAGCGAGAGCTGGACTGGTACTACGAGGCTGGCGGCGCCGACATGGTCTGGCCCGACGAGTGGGAGCACTACGTCGCCGCGGCGGGCCAGGACGTGGAGCCCGGAGGCTACATCGAGCGCTACCACCACCTCCTGTCCAGCCCCGATCCCGCCGTCCACGGGCCCGCAGGCATCGCCTGGACCACCTGGGAGGCGGCGACCTCCACCCTGCTGAGGGACCAGGCGCACGTCGACGAGGTCCAGGACCCCGCCTACGCCGTGACCTTCGCACGCATCGAGAACCACTTCTTCTACCACCAGGGATGGATGCGAGACGGCCAGCTCATCGAGGGCGCCCGCGTCCTGGCCGAGCACCGTGTCCCGGGAGTGATCGTCCAGGGCCGCTACGACATGTGCTGCCCGATCGGCACGGCCTGGGCGCTGCACCGCGCCTGGCCCGAGGCCGAGCTGCGCATCACCCCCGCTGCCGGGCACTCCTTCTGCGAGCCAGAGACGCTGTCCGCGCTGGTCGAGGCGACCGACGTCCTCGCCGAGCGGCTCTCCCAGCCGCTCCACGACGCACAGGACTCCCAGGTCTGCGGGGAGGCGTCATGAGGCTCAACCCGTCCCAGCGCTACTGGTTGTCGATGCTCGCTATCGCCGCGGGAACCGTGCTGGCCGCGGGCCTGGCCGGCGGGACGGTCGCACGGCTGGTCGGCGAGAGGTCCCTCGTCGCCGGGGCCGTCGTCGTCCTCATCTTCCTCATGGGCTGGCAGGTGGGCGTGCGGGTGCGCGAGCGCAAGAAGCTCGACCTGCCGCTGTGGCGCGGGCTGGACGAGGACCAGGCTCGCCAGCTCGCCCAGTACCGCGAGTTCGCCCGTACCGGGCGGATCACCCAGCCCGGACGGCGGGAGGTCTCAGAGGCCTCCCGCACGCCGCTGGGCCGCACGCGGCTCTCGGCGCGGGACCGGGCTCGGATCGCTGACGTCCAGCGGCAGCGCAAGGCACGCCAGCACGGCGACGACGGCGAGAACCCGCCGACACCATGACCCGCCACCTCAGCCCACCGCACTGAGACTTCCCGCACATTCACGCACAATTGCGGTTTCTCGATTGGACGCAGGCGCCCCGGCGACGTAGAGTCTTCCTCCGTCGCCGGGCGCTCACGCGCTTCGAGACATGCCTCCTTAGCTCAGTTGGTTAGAGCACCTGACTCTTAATCAGGGTGTCCAGGGTTCGAGTCCCTGAGGGGGTACCACGCAAGGCTGCTGCGTGATGCACCGGATCCTTCCGGAAGCATCAGCAGTCACCGTGAGCACGTCTGCTCCGAGGTCATCGAAGGATCGGTGCCCCCACTGCTCACGCGTCCGAGGCCGACTCGTCACCCCATGGAATACCGGTGGCTACCTCGAACGTTCACCCTTGCGTCGGCACTACCTGAGCCGCGTGAACCGCGCCAGGTGCCGTGCCGTCCCGGGCACTCCCCCGCCTCACGCGGGCTATGAGGACCGGGCCAGACCACACATGCCGGGCGCAGGACCGACCTGCCATCCACTCCCGGCGCAGAGGGGCCCTACGGGGCCAAGACGTTGAAGAAGGATGATGAGACTGATGACGAACACGATGCACATGAACGAGAACCTGCGAGAGGCCGCCGAGCGCGAGTACAGCGCCGCGCAGGCTGAGCTGAGCTCCCTGGCTGCTGACGCCTCCCCCTCCCGCCTGGAGCGGGCGCTGGAGCGCTTCGAGGCCGCCCGCGACGCTCTGGCCCTCGCTGCCTGAGAGGCCTGCCACTGGCGAGGCGGCGGCCTGGCCCTACCATGGAACGTCACCGACCCACAGGAGACCACCGTGCCTCAGCTCACCCCCGGTCAGACCGCCCCTGACTTCACTCTCCCAGACGCCACCGGCACCTCCGTGCACCTGGCTGACCTGCTAGCGAGCAACCGCGAAGGGTGCGTCGTCTACTTCTACCCCCGCGCCTCGACCCCGGGGTGCACCAAGGAGGCCTGCGACTTCCGCGACTCGCTGGCCGCGTGGGAGCAGGCGGGCTACGGCGTCGTCGGCATCTCCCCTGACTCTCAGGCGGCCATCGCCCGCTTCGCCGCCACGCAGTCCCTGCCCTTCCCGCTCCTGTCCGACCCTGACCACGCGGTCATGGAGGCCTGGGGTGCGTGGGGAGAGAAGAAGAGCTACGGCCGCACGCTGACCGGTGTCATCCGCTCCACCGTGGTGGTGGGCAAGGACGGCACCGTGAGGCTGGCCAGGTACAACGTCAAGGCCACCGGGCACGTGGGGCGCCTGCGCAAGGAGCTCGGCCTGGACTGACGAGTGCGTGAGGCGCCGAGACGGTCCCAGCCGCGCTCGAGCCCGGTTCGGCGCCCCGGGCTCGAGCCGCTAGGCTGTCCCGCGAGCGCGAGTGGCGGAATTGGCAGACGCGCTGGATTTAGGTTCCAGTGTCCATGACGTGTGGGTTCGAGTCCCATCTCGCGCACCGTGCGCCACGGCGGACCGCTCCCCGGCCCCCGCCCGTGCGAGGTGGTCCGCCAGGCAGCCGGTAGGCTGCAGGCGTGACTTCTTCATCCACCTTCACCCGCAAGGACCGACGCGCCACCGACGAGCTGCGCCCTGTCACCATCACCCGCCGCTGGCAGGAGCACGGCGAGGGCAGCGTCCTGGTCGAGTTCGGCCGCACCCGCGTCCTGTGCGTCGCCTCCTTCACCGAGGGCGTCCCCCGCTGGCGCAAGGGCAGCGGCGAGGGCTGGGTCACCGCCGAGTACGCCATGCTGCCGCGCGCCGGCTCGGAGCGCTCGGGCCGCGAGTCCGTGCGAGGCAAGGTCGGTGGCCGTACCCACGAGATCTCTCGCCTCATCGGCCGGGCCCTGCGCGGCGTCGTCGACGTCGCGGCCCTGGGCGAGAACACCATCGCCCTTGACTGCGACGTCCTGCAGGCCGACGGCGGAACCCGTACCGCCTCCGTCACCGGCGCCTACGTGGCCCTGGCCGACGCGGTGGCCTGGGGCACCGAGCGAGGACTGGTCACCCCGCGCTCTGACAGGCCGGTCATCGCCGACTCGCTGTCCGCCATCAGCGTCGGGATCGTCGACGGCGTGCCCTGCCTGGACCTGCCCTACGAGGAGGACGTGCGCGCCCACACGGACATGAACGTGGTCCAGACCGGTGCGGGCAAGTTCATCGAGGTCCAGGGCACGGCCGAGCACGCTCCCTTCAACCGGGACGAGCTGTGCGCGCTCCTGGACCTGGCGACCAAGGGCAACGGCGAGCTGGCTGACCTGCAGAAGGCGGTCCTGGCGGGCCCGTCCGGCGAGCCCTTCACCGTCTGCTCGGGCCGCTCCGCCTGAGGCGCGCGATGACGACGACGCAGGTCACCGTGCCCGCAGGCGCCCGGCTGGTGCTTGCCACCCACAACCCCGGCAAGCTGGCCGAGCTGCGCGCGGTCCTCACCCCGCTGGTTCCCGGCCTCGCGCCGGAGCAGATCATCTCCGCCACTGCCCTCCAGGCTCCTGAGCCCGTGGAGGACGGACTGACCTTCGCAGCCAATGCTGAGCTCAAGGCGCGGGCGCTGGCTGAGGCCACGGGCCTGCCGGCGGTGGCTGACGACTCCGGGCTGTGTGTGGACGTCCTGGGCGGTGCCCCCGGGATCTTCTCGGCGCGCTGGTGCGGTCACCACGGCGACGACGCGGCGAACCTGGAGCTCCTGCTGGCTCAGCTCTCCGACATCGACGACCCCCACCGCACGGCCCGTTTCACCTGCGCCGCCGTCCTGGTGGCTCCACCGGCTCAGGACGCTGCCAAGCAGGCCCCAGCCGTGACCGTGGTGGAGCGCTCGATGGAAGGCCGCCTGCTCACGGCCCCGCTTGGTGAGGGCGGCTTCGGCTACGACCCGGTCTTCGTCCCGGTCCAGGAGGACGAGCCTGGCGCAGCCGGGCGGACGACCGCGCAGATGAGCGCCTCAGAGAAGAACGCCATCTCCCACCGGGGTCAGGCCTTCCGGGACCTGGCTCCGGTCCTGGCGAAGCTGCTGGCCTGACCCCATCACGACACCCTCAAGACCGTTCTCTCACGCAAGACCACGGTCGCGACGACGACCGACGGCGGACGGTCTAGTCCTCGTCCTGGGACGCGCCGTCTTGCAGGCCGGCGGCCTCCTGAGCGTCCAGACGGCGCTGGACCGCCTTGGGCGTCAAGGACTCCTGAGCCTTGGCGAAGCCGTAGAGCCACCGCCAGCCACCCATACCGATGAGCATGAAGCAGGCGAGCATGAGAGCAAAGCCGACGACGCCATCGGCTCCTGCCAGCAGTCGCGCGACCACCCACACCACCCAGGTGACGGCCACGACGGTCACGCCGTCGCGGCCGGCAGCCTCCAGGTGGTCGGTCGGGCGGGCCAGGAGCCAGGCGGCCACCCACCCCGCGAGCAAGGAGACAGCACCTGCGGCCAGCAGCGCGGGCGCCTGCGAGGTGTCATGCACCGAGGCGGCGCTGAGGAAGGCGATGAGGACGACGGCGAGCAGGTCCGCCGGCAGCACGAGCCACCAGCGTGTGCGCCGGTCACGGGTCCAGGGACACTCCGGGCCGTCGGGCACCGCAGGCGTGTAGGAGATACGACGGACAGCCACCTTCTCCTCCGCCCCCGCCGTGCTCTTGCCGGGCCCGAGCGCCGCCTTGTCCGTCATCTCAGACCTCCCAGCTGGCACCCGCCGTCGCCGCCTCCAGCGGCCCGTCAAAGACGTGGGCGGCGTTGCGCAGCGGCACGCCCGGATCGGTCCACGGCTGGATGTGGGTGAGCACCAGGTGCCCCACCGGTCGTCGCGGGGTCTGGCCAGCAGTGCCGGCAGCCAGCTCACCAGCGCGCTTGCCGGTCAGGTGCATCCCGCGCACGGTGTCCCGTCCCTCGACGAAGGCCGCCTCGGCCAGGAGGAGATCGACGCCGTCAGCCATCTCCACGATCGACTCGGTCAGGTCGGTGTCGCCGGTGAAGGCCATCGCGGCACGCGCCGGCAGGCCGTCCTCCCCCAGGGACTCACTCGGTCCCTCGATGCGGTAGCCGTAGGCCTCCACCGGGTGAAGAGCCTGGAAGGGGGTGATGGTCATCGGTCCGATCTGGATGCTCTGCCCGGGCACCGCCGTACGGAAGGTGAACTCGGTGGCATAGGTCTCCGTCTCCGCGGTGCCGTCCACCCCGTGCAGGCGGGCCGGCAGCTCCGCAGGACCGACGGTCAGCACCGGGCCGAGCGCACCAGCGGGGTTCCACCGACGGTAGACGTGCATTCCTACCAGGTCCGCCATGTGGTCGGCGTGGCAGTGGGAGATCACCAGGGCGTCAAGATCCGCCGGATCGACGTAGTGCAGCATCTGCCCCATGGAACCTGGCCCGAGGTCCAGAACCACCGAGTAGGTGCGCTCGGCGCCCTCAAGGGAGAGCCCCCGCGCCTGGACGAGGTAGCTCGAGGCCGAGGAGTCCGGACCAGACATGCTTCCGGTGCAGCCGATGACGGTGATCTTCATGAGGGTCCTTGGGTGGGAAGGGGTACGGGAGGGTGTCAGCGGGTGGAGCCGCCAGGCAGGCAGTCAGCGCCCAGGCCGGAGCGGGTGACGTGCGTGACCTCCGGGCCGAGGAAGCGACGCGCCAGGACCGCGAAGGACTCTGGGTCACCCGTGGCACGGAACTCGTGGACCGGGGCCGGGGCGTCGGGATCACGCAGCAGGCCCTGGCTGGCCAGCCCACGGTAGACGTCCTTGGCGGTCTCCTCGCTCGAGGTCACGAGGGTGACGTCCTCGCCCATGACGTAGGAGATCGGGCCGATGAGCAGCGGGTAGTGGGTGCACCCGAGGATCAGGGTGTCCACCCCGACCTCACGCAGCGGCAGCAGGTACTCCTCCGCCCGTGACATCACCTGCGGCCCGGTGGTCACGCCGCGCTCGGCCAGCTCGACGAACTCCGGGCAGGCGGTGGACAGCAGCTCGACGCCGGGAACCGCCTCCAGGGCATCGGCGTAGGCCCGGGAGTCAACCGTGCCCTGGGTGGCGACGAGCCCGATCCTGCCGTTGCGCGTCACCCTCGCGGCCGCACGGGCAGCAGGGTGGATCACCTCGACCACCGGCACCCCCTTGCCCAGGGTGTAGCGCCGACGGGCGTCGTGCAGCACTGCGGCGGAGGCCGTGTTGCAGGCGATGACCAGCATCTTGACCCCGGAGTCCACCAGCTCGTCCATCACAGCCAGTGCCAGCTCGCGGACCTCGTCAATCGGTCGGGGTCCGTACGGGGAGTGCTCAGTGTCCCCGATGTAGAGCACCTGTTCTCCCGGCAGCTGGTCGAGGACCGCACGCGCCACCGTCAGGCCACCGACTCCGGAGTCGAACATCCCGATCGGTGCGTCATTCACGCCTTCGAGACTAGGCGGGCGCATCGCCGCTGAGCAGCACGGTCAGTAGTGATTCCTGCCACCAGGTGAGCATGTCGTAGACCATCGACATCGCACGCCGCGAGCGCTCGGCCTGGCTCTCGTCCTGTGGCGGGTCCTCCCAGGCGACGGCGTGGACCTCCTCGGCAGCCTGCGCGTCCTCGATCCCGAGCCGCTGGGCCAGGACGAGGCGTAGGTCGTTGAGCGCCCCGAGCCAGTCCTGCTGCGCACCGGCCTCTACCCGCACGCTTCCGCCCCGCCCCGTCGGCTCACGCAGCTGCGCCATGACGAGCTGGGCACGCTCGGCCTTGAGGCAGCGCAGACGCTCACGGGTGATCGAAGCGACCTCGACGGCGATGAGCGGGTCCTCCGAGGCCTCGGGCAGAAGCACCTCCAGCAGGGGCGTGAGCTCGGCGTCGGCCTGAGGCGAGCGCGCTGCGCGATCCTGCCCAGCGGCTTCCTCCGTCTCGAAGTCGAGGGAGGCCAGGATCTGGCTGTCGCGCTCGCTCTCACCGCTGCGCTGCCCGGTTGCCGTCCCGTGCGCCTCCTGGCTCTGCCCTCCCTGAGAGGTCAGGACGAGGACCACCTGCTCCACCAAGCCCGAGATCAGCTCACGCTCCCAGTCCTCCACCATGCTCTCCCAGCCTCCCGGCGCAGGTACGAAGTGCTGCATCAGAGCCCCTCCCCCTTGGCGTCCTCGGGCCCCTCGGGCTCCTCGCCGTCAGGCTCGATCGTGGCCCGCAGCCCGTAGGAGTGCATGGCGGTGACGTCCACCTCCATGCGCTCGCGAGGCCCGCGCGAGACGACGGCGCGCCCCGTGGTGTGGACCTGCATCATGCGTTGGTGGGCCAGCGAGAGCGGGAAGTGAAAGTAGCTGCGGAAGACCCACACGACGTAGTCCATGGTGTTGACCGGGTCGTCGTGGACCACGGTGCGCCAGCGCCTGAGGCGCTGGGTGGCGGAGTCCTCGCGGGTGTCGGGCGAGGCGACGGGTGCGCTGGCTGACATGGCTCCAGGGTATCGAGAGGGTCAGACACGAGAGCCGGAGCCCGGCTGGCAGCCTGGCGCGGTCTCGTGCGTCGTGTGGACCAGGGGACTAGGTTGGTGTCATGACTCCCAGCAAGGCCACTCCGCGCAACGCGGTCACTGGCAGCCCGATCGACCCTGAGCACGCTCCGGCAGTGACCTCGACGGCGCTGCTGACGGATATGTACGAGCTGACGATGCTCCAGGGGGCGCTGGCCGCCGGCACCGCCGAGCGCCGCAGCGTCTTCGAGCTCTTCGGTCGCGCCCTGCCCTCCTCCAGGCGCTACGGGGTCGTCGCTGGCACCGGCCGGCTGCTCGACGCCATCGAGCGCTTCACCTTCACGCCTCAGCAGATCGACTTCCTCCACGCCACCGGCGTCGTCGACGACGTCACCCTGGACTACCTGCGCGGTTATCACTTCTCGGGCACCATCCGTGGCTACGCCGAGGGCGAGTGCTACTTCTCCGGCTCCCCGCTGCTGAGCGTGGAGGGAACCTTCGCCGAGGCCTGCATCCTGGAGACCCTGGCGCTGTCCATCTACAACTACGACTGCGCCGTGGCCTCAGCCGCCTCACGCATGGTCATCGCCGCCCACGGGCGCCCCTGCGTGGACTTCGGTGCCCGCCGCGCGCACGAGCGCGCTGCCGTCTCCGCTGCCCGCGCCGCCGTCGTCGGCGGTTTCGTCGGCACCAGCGACCTGGAGGCCGGTATGCGCTACGGCATCCGCACCGTCGGTACCTCCGCCCACTCCTTCACCCTCCTGCACGACAGCGAGGAGGAGGCCTTCGCCGCCCAGGTCGCCTCGCTCGGCCACGACACGACGATCCTGGTCGACACCTACGACATCGAGCGCGGCATCGAGAGAGCTGTCAAGGCTGCCCGCGCCGGCGGCGGTGAGCTCGGCGCGGTGCGCCTGGACTCTGGCGACCTCGTCGCCGAGGCCTTCAAGGCACGTCAGCAGCTCGACGCCCTGGGCGCGACCTCCACGAGGATCACGGTCACCAACGACCTGGACGAGTACGCCATCGCCGCGCTGGGGGCTGCCCCCGTGGACTCCTACGGCGTGGGCACCAAGCTGGTCACCGGCTCAGGGCGCCCCACGGCCGCGCTGGTCTACAAGCTGGTCGAGCGCGCCGACGCCGACGGCCTCATGCAGGAGGTCGCGAAGCTCTCCGCCGGAGGCAAGTCGACCGTGGGCGGTCGCAAGTGGGCCGGGCGCGTCCTGGACGCCACCGGTACGGCGGCCGAGGAGCTGGTGGTGTCGGCTCGTGAGGAGGGCGAGGCCCTGGCTGCCCTGCACGACGCCGGAGCCCGGCCGCTGCAGGTCGAGCTCGTGCGCGACGGCGTCGTCAACGAGGAGCACCGTGGTCCGGCTGCCCTTCAGGCTGCCGCCGAGCGGCACCGGGCCTCACGCGCCGAGCTGCCCTACGACGCCTGGAGGCTGTCCGAGGGCGAGCCGGCCGTCCCCACCCGTCACCTGGACCTGGACGGCCGCCAGACCCTGCGCGGCTAGCGCTTGCCGACGAACCAGCGGCGCAACGTCGCCACGCGCCTCTCGATCTGCTCGGTCGAGGCCTGGGCGATCTCGGGGCCGCCGCACACGCGTCGCAGCTCGTTGTGGACGACGCCGTGGGGCTGCCCCGAGCGCCTGGCCCAGGCGGCCACCAGCTGCGAGAGCTCCTTACGAGCGGCCTGGCGGCGCCGAGCGTCGTCGATGCCGGAGTTGGCACGACGCTTGGCGGCCGCCGCCGACTCCCGCTTCTGCGCCGCGATCTGCCGGTCCTGACGCTGGCGCAGCAGGGCCGTGACCTGCTCAGGCTCCAGCAGCCCCGGAAGCCCCAGGTACTCCTGCTCCTCGACGCTGCCGACCATGGCGCCCGTGCCGAACTCTCCGCCGTCGAAGAGGACCCGGTCGAACTCAGCGGTGGAGTCCATCGCCTCGAAGCCGCCCAGGAGGTCGTCAGAGGCCCTGGCGTCCTGGTTGGCCTCGGCCACCAGCCGGTCCTCGGCATAGCTGCCGAACAGGTCGTCCTCGTCACAGGAGGAACGCCTGCCCAGCACGTGGTCGCGGGCGGCTTCCAGCTCGTTGGCGAGGCTCAGCAGCGGTAGCACGGAGGGTAGGAAGACCGAGGCCGTCTCGCCCCTCGAGCGCGAGCGAACGAACCGTCCCACCGCCTGGGCGAAGAACAGCGGCGTGGAGGTGGAGGTGGCATAGACGCCGACGACGAGACGTGGCACGTCCACACCTTCCGAGACCATACGGACCGCCACCATCCAGCGGTCGGTGGAGGCGGAGAAGGTCTCGATCCGGCTGGAGGCACCGGAGTCGTCGGACAGGACGACAGTGGGCTCCTCTCCCGTGATCCGGCACAGCTGCTTGGCGTAGGCGCGTGCCTTGGCCTGGTCCGTGGCGATGACGAGGCCCCCGGCGTCCGGGACCTGACGACGCACCTCGGTCAGGCGCTGGTCGGCCGCGGCGAGCACCGAGGGGATCCACTCCCCCTTGGGATCCAGCGCGGTGCGCCAGGCCTGAGCCTCCAGGTCCTTGGTCAGGGGCTCGCCCAGTCGCGCCGCTACCTCGTCGCCGGCCTTGGTACGCCAGCGCATCTGGCCGGAGTAGGTCATGAACATGACCGGGCGCACGACACCGTCGCGCAGGGCGTCGGAGTAGCCGTAGGAGTAGTCAGCCCGCGAGCGCCTGACGCCGCCGTCCTCCTCGACGTAGCGGACGAAGGGAATCGTCGACTCGTCCGAGCGGAAGGGCGTGCCCGTCAGCGCCAGGCGGCGCCGGGCGGGGGTGAAGGCCTCACGGATGGCGTCTCCCCACGAGCGGGCGTCACCGCCGTGGTGGATCTCGTCCATGATGACCAGCGTGCGCCGCGCGTCCGTGCGGGCACGATGCAGGTTGGGATTAGCCGCTACCTGCGCGTAGGTCAGGGCCACGCCGTCAAAGCGCGGTCCCAGCGCCCCCTGGCTGTTGGTGAAGGAGGGGTCGATGTGGATCCCGACGCGCGCGGCGGCCTCCGCCCACTGGTACTTCAGGTGCTCGGTCGGGCACACCACGGTGACCTGGTGAACGTCACCGGCACTGAGCAGCTCGGTGGCGATGCGCAGCGCGAAGGTGGTCTTGCCCGCGCCTGGGGTGGCCACGGCGAGGAAGTCCTCGGGCATGGTCTCCAGGTACTTCCTCAGCGCCGCAGCCTGCCAGGCGCGCAGCGACCCCGCCGTGCCCCAGGCGGCACGACGTGGGTAGGCCGGCGGCATCGTCTCCGCGGCGAAGATGGAGGGCTGGGTCGGGTTGCTCGCTGCCTGGCTGCGACGCGCGCCGCTCACTGACCGCCTCGGGAGAAGGGGAAGCGGGGGAAACGTGGTCCCTGACCGCCGGAGTCCCCACCCTCACGCATCTGCTCGTAGATCTGCTTGCAGGTGGGGCACACCGGGTACCTTGACGGGTCGCGCCCCGGCGTCCAGACCTTGCCGCACAGGGCGACGACGGGGCGCCCGGTCGCAGCCGCGGCCGCGATCTTGTCCTTGCGCACGTAGTGGGCAAAGCGGTCAGCGTCGCCGTCGTCGGTGGACTGGAGGTCCTCACGCTCCAGGACAGCGGTGCCGGTCGAGGCGCCGGTGGACGGGTCCGAGAGCGGGCGGCCGGGCTCGCCGGGGCCGGAGTCGGTGCTCGCCGTCATCTGCTCAAGGCACTCAGTCATACTTCCCAGTGTAGGACGGGCGCGTCGGGGCGGTCCTGGCCCAGGCCTGTGGAAACTCTCTCGCTGCGTTCACGCTCGCCTTGCCCGCAGCGCGCACGCACCACCTTGTGCTGCCAGGCCACGACGGCGTGAGCCGGTCCTGGCAGGGCCCCAGGGCGCGACCGGGGCCCGCGCGCCTGCGCGAGCAGGATCACGGGTCCCGGCTGCGTCACGGGCGACGGCGAGGAAGGGTCAGCGGCTCAGGCGCGAGGCGGCCGCCGGGTCCACCAGCACCAGGGCGTTGGCGTGGCGCTGCATGACGGTGGCCGGCCACTGCTCGCTCACCTCGCCCTCGACCAGCTGGTGGATCGCCTCAGCCTTGTTCTCGCCGGTGGCGATGAGGACCAGCTGACGCGCCTCCATGATGGTGGCCAGGCCCTGAGTGATGCAGTGCGTGGGGACGGCGTCGATGTCCCCGTCGAAGAATCGGGCGTTGTCCCGGCGCGTCTGCTCGGTCAGGACGTCGATGTGCGTGCGCGAGTCCAGCGGGCCGCCAGGCTCGTTGAAGCCGATGTGACCGTCCGAGCCGATGCCCAGGATCTGCAGGTCGCAGTACCCGGCCGCAGCCATACGGGCCTCGTAGCCGGTGCAGGCCGCCTCCAGGTCCTCTGAGAGCGCGTCCGGGCCGTGGAGGGCGCCAGGACGCATGTCCACCCGCGAGCGCAGGTTGCGCTCCATGAAGGTGGCGTAGCGCTCGGGGTGACCCTCAGGCAGGCCGACGTACTCGTCGAGCATGAAACCAGTGACCTCCTTGAAGGAGATCCGGCCAGCCTCGTAGCGGCGCACCAGCTCGTCATACAGGGGCAGGGGGCTGGAACCGGTGGCAGTTCCGAGGACAGCGTCCGGCTTGACCGTCAGCAGCTCCTCGATCGTGTCAGCGGCGGTGGAAGCGATCTGCTCGGCAGTGTCGAGGACGGCGAGCTTCATTGTTCTCCTCAGGTGGGACATGACGGCCAGAGCCGGGTGCCTCAGCGCACCAGGCACCATCATAGTGGCCTGCGGCCCAGGCTCTGACCACCGTCACCGGAGTGCGACGGGCCCGGTAGGGAAGCGGCACCGGTTCGTCAGCGAGTCTCCTCGTGCCCGGGCCAGGAGCGGATCGTCGCCAGTAGCCGCGGCCCGCGCGCGTCCAGCAGGCGCCCGCCGTGGACCACGCCGACCCACGCCGCTCCCAGGCCCCAGACCGCGCCGGCTACCAGCGCCAGCCAGCCCCAGGCCCAGGCACTGGTGACCGCGATCCACACCATGACAGCGATGACGGGCGAGCTCGCCACGATGATGACGGCGAAGCCGAGGAACTGCAGCACCCCGAGGACCAGGCTCATCCCGGAGCCCCGTGACTTCCACGGGCTGTCCCCGGGCGCGTTGGTCTCATAAGGCATCACGACGCTCGCCACCGCGGACCAGGCGTGAGCGACGCCGTACAGGGCCAGGCTAGCGCCTGCCACGACCGGCAAGGTCTCCCACCGCCCGGTGTAGGCCGTCGTCAGGACCAGGACCACGGCGATGAGGGGGACCTGCCACAGGGCTGCGGCCACCACTCGCCCCAGGCGGTCGTGACGTCCAGGAGTACCGGTGCACACAAGCTGCCACACCGCCGTGGAGTCCATGGCGAGGTCGTCATTGAGCATCCACCCCGACAGCAGCGCGAGCGCCAGGGCGGCGCCCTCGAGCACGACAGGCGCCTGCCCCCACGACATGGACACCTCCTGCTGCGCCGCCGAGCTCGCCGAGCGCACGATGACGACGACAAACACCGTCGGCAGCAGGAGCAGGCTGATGACCTGGGAGAGGTAGCGCGGGTCGCTTCGCCAGTACCGCAGGCACCGGGCGGCCACAGCCGCTGCCGAGCCGGGAAGGAGGTGGCTGAGGCGCCGCTGCCAGGGCAGCGGGTCCACCCCCGTCCCCTGGCCGTCGGCAGCCTCGCGGCCGCCCTCGGCGGTCTCGTAGGAGCGGTGGCGGGTCCGGCTACGCTCTGGGCCCGTCATCGCCCGCGCCACCACCTTGCCCCACGCGGGCACGAGCGCCACCGGCAGGGCGACAGCCAGGCAGGTCAGCCCCAGCGCCGCGAGGGAGGAACCCTGAGCCAGGTACCCCGGCGCCGCGAGCGCCCACCCCAGCGGGGTCAGCCCTGCCAGGGTGCCGACGCTACGCAGCACCTGCACGGCGTCGGAGCCCAGGCTGAGGTCCTGCAGGAAGGAGGGGAGCAGCGCGACGCCCAGGACGAGCAGCACGCCGATGAGCCCCGCGATCTCCCTGCCTCGTCGTGACTGGGAGACACCTGCACCGATGACCACGACGCGGCTGAGCAGCACACAGGTCGCCAGCGCCGCCGGGGCCAGGACGAGCGCGAGCCCGGCCGCGGCCCACTGCCCGGCACAGGCCCAGGCCACGGAAGGAAGCAGCAGGCCCACGCCCGTGACGATGCCGGGGATCCCGGCGGCTCCTGCCACGGCCAGTCCTCGCACGAGCGCGCGCGACGGGGCGGTCCAGGCCGCCATGGCCCGGGGATCCAGGGTGGAGTCGGCGCCTGTGAGCAGGAGCGGCAGCAAGGTCCAGCCCGCTACCACCAGCGCACCGGCAACCGCCAGCACCGCAGCGATCACCTCCGTAGGGGCCTGGCCCAGGCCGACGGCCAGAGCGCCAAGCACGGCCAAGCCTCCCAGGCCGTAGAGCGCGGCAAAGATCGTGCCGATGACCGCCCAGACGTTGCGTAGCAGTCCGTTGACGGTCAGCCGCCACCTCAGACGGATGAGGGTCGCAACCACGACAGCTCCTCCCTCGTTGCCGGAGCGCCGACCAGCTGGGCGAAGCGCGTGTCCAGGTCCTGTCCGGCCGCGACCTCCTGCGTGGTCCCTGCCGCCAGGACCCGGCCGGCGGCGATGACCGCGACGTGGCTGCAGAAGCGCTGCACCGTGGCCATGACGTGGCTGGAGATGATGACCGTGCCCCCGGCACCGGCGAAGTCTGCGAGCAGCCCCTGGATGGTCTGGGCCGAGACGGGGTCCACGGCCTCGAAGGGCTCGTCCAGGACCAGGACGGACGGTGAGTGCACCAGGGCGCAGGCCAGGTGGACCTTCTTGCGCATACCGGCGGAGTAGTCAGCAACGAGTGTGGTGCCCGCTTCCCACAGTCCCAGGACGTGGAGAAGCTGGGTCGCCCGTGGCACGACCACCTCGCGCTCCAGCCCACGCAGGAGGCCCGAGTAGGTCACCAGGTCCAGGCCGCTGAGCCGGTCAAAGGTGCGCAGGCCGTCGGGGAGGACACCCAGCAGGGCCTTGGCACGGCCGGGGTGCGCCCACACGTCCACCCCGTGAACGAGGACGCGGCCGGCGTCCGGGACGAGCAGGCCCGTGGCCATGGACAGGGTGGTCGTCTTTCCGGCGCCGTTGGGTCCCACCACGCCGTAGACCGAGCCGGCCGGCACCGCCAGGGTGAGGCTGTCGACCGCAGGCTTCTGCCCAAAGGCCTTGCACAGTCCCTGGCAGACCAGCGCCGGCGCGTGCGGCACACCCGCCCCCGGTGCGCTGAAGGGGTCTGCGGCCCCAGGCTCCGGCCGCAGGCCGGAGGGCTGCTCAGCTGCTGCAGGGTCTGCTGGCGGGAGAGGGCCGAAAGGCGTGGTCTGGCTCATAACGACACCTTACGGAGGGCCACTGACACGATCCTCCTCCCCTCGGAGGATCTGCACCTGCCTGCCCTGTCCGTCCTGACGACGAGGGCGTGCCACCAGCGGTGGTGGCACGCCCTCGTCTCGTGACGTCCTCGTCTGGCGAGGAGGTCAGCAGGTCGTCACTTGGCGACGGCCTTCTTCAGGGCGGAGCCGACGGTCAGCTTGACGCCGTAGCCAGCCGGGATCTGGATCTCCTCACCGGTGCGGGGGTTGCGGCCGGTGCGAGCAGCGCGCTCGACGCGCTCCACGCCCATGAGACCCGTGATCTTGACGGCCTCACCCTTGGCGACGTTCTCGACCAGGACCTCCTGGAAGGCGCCGAGGAAGGCGTCGGCGTCGGTCTTGGTCAGGCCGGCCTTCTCGGCGATGGCGGCGATGAGCTCAGTACGGTTGACGGACATGTATCTGCCTCTCAGTTCGTGGGTGGGCACCGGTCGGTTCGGTGCCGCTGGCCGTAACGCTATGCATAAAGCGGCGGTTTTGTCAGATACGGCGAGCAGATTCAGGGCGGAGAACGTCACTTTTCTCTCCCACAGCACCTCTTGGGTCACATGTGTCACACCAACCACACCCCGGTCGGACTGTGCCTCGGGCCTGTGCCAGGTCCTGCCGGTGACACGAAGGTGGGC
>NZ_JARKVC010000001.1 GCF_029851875.1 Actinomyces sp. | reverse complement strand
CTGGTGGTGTGCGTGCGCCTGCGTCGCAGTGCCAGGCCTAGCGTGGCCAGGGCGGCTGCGGCGGCGGTGGCTGCTCCTGCCTGGGTGCCGGTGGAGGCGAGGTGGGCCTTCGTGCTGGTGTTCCTGGTCTGGGTCTGCCCGGTGGCCGCCGTGCTGGGGGCGGGAGAGGAGCTGGGGAGGGAGGGCGCGCTGGCCTCAGCCGTGGGCGTCTGCGTCGCAGGCGGCTGGGACTGGCTGGCACTGACCACCAGGTTGAAGGAGGCCGTTGCTGTGCGGGGCAGACCCGTGCCGTCGTCGGCCTCCGTGACGGTGACCGATGCCTGGTACGTGCCGGGCTCCAGCGAGGGGTCGAGCGTGCCCTTGACGGACTGCGTCGCCTCGTCGTAGGACAGGCCAGCAGGCAGGCCGGAGACCTGCACCGTGTCCGCCAGCAGCGGGTCGTTGTGCTCCATGTTCAGCGGGATGCTCACTGCCCCACCGGCGACGGCCTCGGTCGTGGCCTCCGGTGCCAGGGCCAGCTCGGTGGAGCCCTCCGGGTCCAGCCACCGCATGGTGAAGGACTGGAAGTAGACGTCGCTCCACCCCTCGCCGTTCGGCTCCATGAGCAGACCGATGGAGCCCGAGGGCAGCACCGCCATCGTGGTGTACCCGGTCCCGCCCTCGCGGAACTCCTTGCTGACCGGCCACGTGGCGCCGTCGTCCAGGGACATTGCGATGGTGCCGTGGACGCGGTCGTTCCAGCCGTTGGCGCCAGAGGTGCTGTTCGTGTACGAGTGCAGCAGCACCTTGGAGCGCAGCGTGCCTGGCTCGGCGTCAGGGTAGGCGCGGATCACCTGGGCGTTGTTGCCCGGGTCGGTCAGGTCGGGCTCGGAGTACCGGTAGCCGCCCCAGGTAACGCCGCCGTCCTCGGAGAGCGCGATGACGCGGGTGTTGGCGCCACCGACCTCGTCCCTCCAGGTGCGCGAGCTCATGAGGAGCCTGCCGTCGGAGAGCTCCACGACCTTGTTCTCGTCAAAGCGCCACGTCTTGCCGTCGTATGACGTCGAGGTCGGGGTGCCCGCGTGCCACGTCTGCCCGTGGTCGTCGGAGTAGACGGTGAGCGCCACCGCCCTCACGCTGGTGTTGTTGCCCGGGTCGGCGTCGTTGTTCTCCGGGGCGCTCACCACACAGGCCAGCTGCTGGAGCAGACGGCCCTTGTAGGGCTCCTGCAGCTTCTGCGTGCCTGCACCGGAGGTGGCGAAGCACGACTGCAGGTTGTGCTGGCGCGCCGCCTCCCGCAGGACCTGGTCGGTGATGACGCGCTGGGTCCAGGTGTAGCCGTTGTCCGTGGAGACGGACAGACCCAGGTTGACTGTGGTGGGCAGGGTCTCGTCGATGCTGCCGTCCGCCTTGTAGGTGTAGGCCGGTGTGATGATGTCAGCCGGGTCGGCGGCCGTGCCGGCCTTCTGGGCCGCGGCAGTGACTGCGTTGGCGTTGGAGAAGACTCCGATGGCCTGGCTGTAGACGTGGAAGTTGAAGATGGTGCCGGTCTCGTGGTCCACCACGTACGACGGGTCGGAGTAGCCCCTGCGGGTCTGGGGGGTGCCGTCGCCCCTGTCCCCCTGGGCGATCATCGTGGGCTCGCTCCAGGTCCTGCCGCCGTCGGTCGACCTGCTCTGCAGGACGGAGTTGGCGTTCGGGGCGTCGCCGCCGTTGGCGCCGCCGTCCTTCGGCCTCTTGTCGAAGGCCGCCAGCAGGTCGCCGTTCGAGGCCACCGTGACGGCCGGGATCCTGATGTTGTACCGGTCGGTGACCCCCTGGGCGACCTTGGTGAGGGCAGTCAGCGCGGGAGGCGCCAGCGGATCGGCGTGCGCGACCTTGAACGCGGTGGCCGCCGGGTGGTCCACGCGCCTGACCACCTGGGTGGCGGCCGTGGCCGGGGCCAGCTCCTTCGCGGTGCCCTGGTAGTCGGTCTTCTCGTACCTGCTGTACGTCACTGAGGGCTCGAAGGATCCGCGCTCGACGTCCTGCTGCGACACGATGTGGTTGATGACACCGTTGCACGAGTAGGGCGTGTCGGCTGCGGCCTGCCGCCAGCGGCACGTGAGCACGTCGTCCAGGTTGGACCTGGTGACCCGGAAGCCGTACGGCCCGGTGCCGGTGTTGGTCAGCTCCACGTCGAAGCGCATCGTCTCGCCGACGCTCCAGCCGGCAGCGTCAGCAGGGGCGTTAGACAGCGAGAGCACGATCCGTGCCTCTGAGCCTCCACCGACCACCGCCTCTGCGGCTGTCGCCGGTGCTGCGACCGTGCTCATCATCGTCATCATCGTCGCCGCGGCGAGAAGACCCGTGACGCGCTTTCGATATAACCCCATTGTTATCCGTGTCTCCCTGATGTGCCAGTAATCTGCTACTGGATCCCCGTGGATGACGCACATCGTACTGCTTGTCGAAGGGTAATTGCCATAGGGTCATTGTTGCCTACCTCAAGGTGGTTCTGGCCCGGGGGCGGGGGCGTGGTCTCCGGCTGAACCGGGAGCGTGGGATGGTGCCGTGGGTATATCGCGGGTATATAGTGTCGCTGGCAACCTCGTGAGCCAGTGCCGCGTCGTTGCTGCGCACCGGTCACGAGCGCGGGCTGGTCCCGTAGATCGGACGGTGGCGATTCCTCCACCCCGTGAAAGCCTCCGGGGCAGTACCCGCGTCCTCCGTCCGCCGCGCGGCACGGGGCGCGTCCATCACCGTAAGGACACTCGTGACCGAGACTTCCAGCGCTCAGCCATCGCTGACGACCATGCGTCTGGCCGAGCTTCAGCAGCTTGCATCCTCCATGGGCCTCAAGGGCACCTCACGTCTGCGCAAGAGCGAGCTTGTGGCAGCCATCCGTGAGGCCGGGCCCGCCACCGCCACCGCGCCGGCCCGACCGACCAGGAAGGCCGCCCCTGCGGCCAAGGCTCCTGCCGAGCCCGCCGCCTCCACGCAGCCGGCCGAGGGCGAGGAGCAGCCTCGCCCGCGCCGCCGGCGTGCGACCGCTCAGACTGCGGCACCCAGGCACGAGGACCTGGCCTCCCTGGAGCTCGACCTGCCCACGCGCAGCGAGGAGCAGGCTCCTGGCCGGGGCCGCGCCGAGCGCCTCGTGCACGACGAGGTCGTCTCGGGCTCGCAGGCCCGTGAGAGCGCGCGTGAGGGCTCACGTCGCTCTCGCCGTCGTGCCCAGGCTGCTGCCGGGGCGCCTGAGCGCCAGCAGCGCGGCCCCGTCAGCGACTCTGCCGAGGACCACCTGGACGCCAAGGCCGCGCTCATGCGCGACCTGGCTGACGCCACTGGGACGGCCGCCGTCGAGCCGGTCGAGCGCCGTCGGGCGAACGGGACCGAGACCCGGGGCACCCAGGGGTGGGACGAGGAGGAGGGCCGCGCGGGACGTCGCCGTCGTGGCCGCAAGCGCCGCGACCGCGACGGCCAGGGCGGTGAGGTCCGCCAGGGCGGCAACCACAATGAGCGCGCCCCGCGCGAGGACGAGGTCCTCCTGCCCGTGGCCGGCATCCTGGACGTGGCCGACGCCAACCACGCCTACCTGCGCACCTCCGGCTACCTGCCTGGCGCCAAGGACGTCTACGTCTCCGGCCAGCAGATCAAGGACAACGGGCTGCGTGCGGGCGACGCCGTCACCGGCTGGGTCCGCGAGGGCGGCGAGACCGCCAGCCCCGCTGGCGGCGGGCGGGGCAACCGCCGTCAGAACCGCGTCAACCGGCAGAAGTACAACCCGCTGGTCAGCGTCGAGACCGTCAACGGCATGGACCCCGAGCGGGCCAAGCGCCGTCCGGAGTTCACCAAGCTCGTCCCGCTCTACCCCCAGGAGCAGCTGCGGCTGGAGACCACTCCCAAGGCGCTGACCCCGCGCGTGATCGACCTGGTCTCGCCCATCGGCAAGGGCCAGCGCGGACTCATCGTCTCCCCGCCCAAGGCCGGTAAGACGATCGTGCTCCAGCAGATCGCCAACGCGATCGCCGTCAACAACCCCGAGGCCCACCTCATGGTCGTGCTCGTCGACGAGCGCCCCGAGGAGGTCACGGACATGCAGCGCACGGTCAAGGGCGAGGTCATCGCCTCCACCTTCGACCGTCCGGCCTCGGACCACACCACCGTCGCCGAACTCGCCATCGAGCGAGCCAAGCGCCTGGTGGAGCTGGGCCAGGACGTCGTGGTGCTGCTGGACTCCATCACCCGCCTGGGCCGTGCCTACAACCTGGCCGCCCCGGCCTCCGGACGCATCCTGTCCGGTGGTGTGGACGCCTCCGCCCTCTACCCGCCCAAGCGCTTCTTCGGCGCCGCCCGCAACATCGAGAACGGCGGGTCGCTGACCATCCTGGCCACTGCTCTGGTGGAGACCGGCTCGAAGATGGACGAGGTCATCTTCGAGGAGTTCAAGGGCACCGGGAACATGGAGCTGCGGCTGTCGCGCCAGCTGGCGGAGAAGCGCATCTTCCCGGCCGTGGACGTGGCTGCCTCCTCCACGCGCCGTGAGGAGCTGCTCATTGACCCGGCCCAGCTCAAGATCATGTGGCGCCTGCGCCGCCTGTTCTCCGGCCTGGAGCAGCAGCAGGCTCTGGAGCTCGTGCTCGGAAAGCTCAAGGAGACCCAGTCCAACGCGGAGTTCCTCATGGTCATCTCCAAGACGACCCCGCAGGGCACCTCTCTGGCGGACGCCGACGACGAGGCCGCTCTCGCCTGAGGCCGCCTCGGCCCGGTGTCCACGATCACGCTGAGCACCGTTTTCCAGGCGTTGTGCAGGCCTTGCCCGACCCGATATCATCACCCACTGGTTTCCGGTTCACCTGCGTGGTCCGCACGTGGGACCCGGGGCCCTCTGAGTGCTAGGAGACACCATGAAGCAGGGGATCCACCCCGACTACGTGGCCACCACGGTCACGTGCACCTGCGGCAACACCTTCGAGACCCGCTCGACCGTCACCTCCGGTGAGATCCGCGTCGACGTGTGCTCGGCCTGCCACCCGTTCTACACGGGCAAGCAGAAGATCCTCGACACCGGTGGCCGCGTGGCCCGCTTCGAGGCTCGCTACGGCAAGCGCACCAAGTAAGCAGCCAGCTCGACGCCGACGGATGGCCCCAGGGCCGCCGTCGGCGTCGTCGCGTCTTGAGACGCTGCCGCCCACTAACCCCAGGAGAAGAGCATGAGCCAGGACCAGCGCGAGGACTTCTCGGCCGCACTGCCCCTGCTGGAGGAGTACTCCGGCATCGAGCGCGAGATGGCTGACCCTGCCGTCAGCTCCGACCCGGGCGCGATGCGCCGTCTGGGACGACGCTACGCCGAGCTCGGGCGGGTCGTCACCGCCTACCGCGCCTGGCAGGCGGCGCAGGCCGACTATGACGACGCCGTCGAGCTGGCTGAGGCCGACCCCGACTTCGCCGCCGAGGTCCCCGGTCTCCAGGCGGTTGCCGAGGCGGCGACCGAGCACCTGCGTGAGGTGCTCGTGCCACGGGACCCGGATGACGCCCGCGACGTCATCATCGAGGTCAAGGCTGGCGAGGGCGGCGAGGAGTCGGCCCTGTTCGCCTCTGACCTGGCGCGCATGTACACCCGCTACGCCGAGCGCATGGGCTGGGCGGTCGAGGTCCTGGACGCCACTGACTCCGACCTGGGTGGTTACAAGGACGTCCGCCTGGCGGTCAAGGCCCGCTCGGCCGTCGAGCCGCAGGACGGGGTGTGGGCGCACCTGAAGTACGAGGGCGGGGTCCACCGCGTCCAGCGGGTCCCTGTCACCGAGAGCCAGGGGCGCATCCACACCTCTGCCGCCGGCGTACTGGTGATGCCGGAGGTCGATGACCCCGGTGAGCTGGAGATCGACCCCAGCGACCTGCGCATTGACGTCTTCCGCTCCTCCGGGCCCGGCGGCCAGTCCGTCAACACCACGGACTCAGCCGTGCGCATCACCCACCTGCCCACCGGGATCGTGGTCTCGATGCAGAACGAGAAGTCCCAGCTGCAGAACAAGGAGGCCGCGCTGCGCGTCCTGCGCGCCCGGCTGCTGGCTGAGCGTGCGGCCCAGGCGGCCGCCGAGGAGGCTGAGGCCCGTCGCTCCCAGGTGCGCACCGTGGACCGCTCCGAGCGCATCCGGACCTACAACTTCCCCGAGAACCGCATCACTGACCACCGCACCGGCTACAAGGCCTACAACCTGTCCACCGTGCTCGACGGCGACCTCGGCCCCGTCATCGACTCGGCGATCGCCATGGACGAGGCCGAGCGCCTGGCGGCGATCGGGGACCAGTGAGCGCCCTGGACCGCTACGCCCTGCGGCGTGAGGTCCGGGCGGCGGGGGAGGGGCTCGCGCGTGCGGGCGTCGCCTCGCCGCACTCGGACGCCCGGGCGCTGGCCGAGCACCTGCTCGGGCGCCAGCTCCTGCTGGCCGACGGCGCTGACGAGGACTTCCTGGCGGCCTACCGCGCCCTGGTGGCACGCCGGGCGGCGCGCGAGCCGCTGCAGCACCTGACTGGTCGGATGTGGTTTCGAGGCCTGGAGCTTCAGGCCCGGCCGGGAGTGTTCATCGTGCGTCCGGAGACTGAGGTGGTGGCCGGGGCCGCGATCGAGGCGGCCGGGCAGGTGGTCGAGCGGTGCGGGCGGGGGCCCGTCGTCGTCGACCTGTGTACCGGGTCGGGCGCCATCGCGGCTGCGGTGGCCTTCGAGGTGCCGACGGCGCAGGTGACGGCCGTCGAGCTGGCTGACGCCCCGGTGGCTGCGGCACGTGAGAGCTGTGAGCGTGTGGTGCCGGGGCGGGTCCGCGTGGTCCAGGCTGATGCCACGGCGGCCACCACGCTGGCCGAGATGGACGGGAGCGTCGACGTCGTCGTGTCCAACCCGCCCTATGTCCCGGAGGGTGGGGTGGAGGACCGGGAGACGGCGCTGCACGATCCGGCGCTGGCCCTGTACGGCGGAGGCAGGGACGGGCTCTCGGTGCCCCGGGCCGTCATCGGCCGGGCAGCGGGGCTGCTGCGCGCAGGCGGGGTGCTGGTCATGGAGCACGACGCCGGACAGGGCACGGCTCTGCGGGAGGCCGCGGCTGCGGCGGGGCTGAGCGACCCGCGCACGGGCCAGGACCTGGCTGGGAGGGACCGCTACCTGGTTGCCACCGCCTGATCGGGCCTCCAGCCCTGTGGCGTCGTGGCACCGGCCCTCACCATCGCTGACGGGACCGTGTCCTGGCGCAGGCCTCCTCATCCACGTGGACCTCCTGGCGCAGCGGGTTGCGGCCGGTGCGTCGGACGGTGCGCACGTGCTGGGCGAACACCGCGATGTTGACCACCAGCGCGGCAGCGGACAGCAGCAGCATGGCAGCGGGGTTGTGCGCGCTGCGGTGGGCGAAGGCTGAGTCCTGCATGAAGTGGGGGAAGGTGAGCACCGCGGCGGACCACAGGGTCAGGGTGTAGGCCCGGTACTGGATCCAGGCCCCGCGCCCGAAGGGGAGCAGCGCCGGGATGGTGCAGGAGGCCAGCAGCGCCACTCCGAGTACCAGGAGCGGTCTGCCAGGCAGTTGTAGCAGTAGGCAAGGTTCCACAGGTCGTAGGCGATGATCCATCCGATCGCCAGGTCGCCCCAGATGACCGCCTTGTCCTTGCGCCGGGACACAGTGATCCCTGCCCACCCGGAGATCGCCAGGAGGTTGAGTACCCCGGCGGCGGCGTTGAGCAGGTTCCAGGGGCCGCCCCAGGTGACCATTGCCTGTACAGGGTCGGCGCCGTGGATGAAGAAGCACTGGATGTCCCGCACCACCGCCTCGGCGATGTTGACCGCGAGGATCAACGGGGGGATGCACAGGTACCAGTACCTGCTCCGCAGCGTCGGGAAGACCTGGAGGGCCACGAGACTGAGGGAACCGAGCAGTGCCGAGTACTGCTTGACGACGGGGAACCAGCCGGCGCTGGCCGTGCCTGCGGTGGAGTGGGGCCACCACAACAGGGTCAGTCCCACCGGGACGAGGATGAACAGGGCCACGGCGACCAGCCGGTAGCGCACTGCCGCCCACGCGCCCGCCGTCAGGGCGGCGGTGACCAGCACGAGCGCGAGGTAGTCCCACTACTGACCGGTCTCGAAGAGGAAGAGCGTGGGGTAGGTCGGTGGGGCGTCGACCCAGGCCGGTGCTCCTGCGGCAGGTGCAGGCAGCAGCCCGGCCCTGATCGGGTGGCCGGGAGCCAGGAGCGTCGTGAGGTGCGGCAGCGCGTTCATCAGTCCTGCTTCTTCCCCCAGTCGGGCAGGTAGGTTCGCTCACGCTTCTGGCGGATCTGCTCCTCCCAGGAGAAGGCCGGCTCGCTCCAGCCCTCGAAGTAGCTGGTGTCCGTCTCGGCGGCCCACGGAGAGTCCGGTCCCGTCGGCGGCCAGGAGGGGTCCTCGGTGCGGGGAGGACGGATCTCGGTGACGGCCGGGTTGGAGCGCCCGTAGCGGAACCACTGGGTATAGGTGCGATCGAACAACGGGGTGCCGTCCCACCGCCCGGCGGGGGTACCGGTGTCGACCAGCCCGCCTCCGAGGGCCTTGCGCATGAACCGGCCGGTGAGCTGCTGCTTCTTGCGGAACTCCAGGACGCGCTTGACGTAGATGTTCTGGAGGTTGGTCATGCACCCGCCGACCAGCTCGATGTTCACCCAGTTCAGGACGGTCATGGTCGGGCTGGCAGGCTCGTAGCCGATGCGCCAGTGGTTGATCAGCCGGGTGCGTCCGCCCGACAAGGGCACCATGTAGAAGCACCAGGCGGCCGCGAAGTGGCGCATGCCGGGGAAGCGGAAGGCGTAGGAGCCTGGTGCCCGAGGCGGGGTCTTGGTGTCCACCCACTGGACCATGTACTTGCCGGGGACCACGTCTGCCCACTCCATGCTCATGCCGTGGAAGTCGAATGCGGCGATGTCCCCGGGCAGCATCGAGTCGGGCTGCTGGTGCTCCTCCTGGATCTCGTAGGAGTTGAAGAAGGGCAGACGGGCGAAGGTCCGCTCAAGGAACTCGGAGGAGAAGGAGCCGGACTTCTCCGCACCGATCTGCTTGAACAGCCGCCACACGGCGTAGGCCGGAGCATCGATGGTGGTGGCGTAGGTGGAGGAGTAGCCGTTGTCGTAGTGGGCGTCGATGAGGTCGTCGCCGGGGTAGTGCCAGGCCTGCTCGGCCGGTGTGGCCTTGCCGTAGAGCTGGCTGAAGGCGTACGTGCCGGCCAGGACCGTAGCGGCCCCGGCTCCGGCGAGGCGGGCTAGGGAACGTGCGGACGGACGGGTCATGGTTCCTCCTGTGTGTCTGGTGACGCTGCTGGCCTTCCTGGTCAGGACGGCGTCGGCTGGAGCGGATCGGGTTGTGTGGCGTCGCGGGGCTGCGTCGTTACAGCCGTGGAGTCGCCACCAGGATTCATATAAGTATGTACCATACTGACTCATAAGTCATTCTGAGTCTGTTTCGAGGGGGAAACGTGGACTCGCTCTTCTTGTGGGAGCTGGGTACGCCCAAGGTGTACCTGCTGTGGGTGGCGGCGCTCGCCGCCCAGATCGTCGTCGCCGAGGTCAACCGGCGCTGGAGCTGGACCGTGTTCGCTGTCTGGACCGTGGGCGGGATCGCGCTCATGCCCTACGCCTGGATCCACGGCACCCCGATGGTGGGCTGGTTCCCGTTCGGCAAGTACGCCATCATGGTGCTCACCGCCACCATGACCGGCACCGTCCTGCTCTACGCCAAGCGCAATCCTGTCAAGGCCCATCGCTACGCGATCTGGCTGGGTGTGGCTCTGTGGATCGGGCTGGCGGTCAACATCATGGAGGCCAACGTCCGGGACCTGACCATCTTCGCCAAGGCGGAGGAGTACTACGCCTGCGGCGCGAGCTGGGAGTGCCTGAAGTCCGTCAACGACGCGCACTCCATCGACATGGTCGCGGGCCTGCCTGAGGCGCGCGGCGTCACGGAGGCTCTTCACTCCCGGGCCTGGTACGAAGCGGTGGCGGCGAACCTGGCCGCAGGCCACGTAGGCATTGACCCGGCCACAGGGTTCCGCACCATCGGTGGGTGGTGGAACCTGGTCAGCGCCGCCGCGGGCCTGCTCAACATCGTCACGATCACGGGGCTGGGCAAGATCATCGTCACCTCCCCGGGCAAGGCCAAGGTCCGTGGCCTGATCTGGGTGGACATGGTCTGGCCCTGGGTCATCGCCTACGACCTGTGGAACCACTCCTTCCTGTACAACTCCCTGGCGGACTACAGCTGGTACTGCACCTTGGCCCTGCTGCTGGCCTGCACCATCCCGGCCTTCACCTGGGCTCGAGGCCAGTGGATCTGGTTCCGCTGCTTCACTCTCATGTTCTGGATCGCCGTCAACAACCTCCTGCCCGAGGTCCTGGTCCCGCCCAATGACACCTTCAACTTCGCCACCATGGACCCCAGGGCGAACATCGTCTGCGCCCTGGCGGCCCTGGCGGCCAACGTCGCCCTGTTCGCCTACTGGCTGTACAAGATCGTGCGCCACCGCCGTCATCCGCTGACCGGGGTGCTGTACTGCGAGATGCGCGAGTGGCGGGCCGTCGTCCGCGAGCACTGCGACGACAAGGACAAGTACTTTCTTCTCGACGCCGTGCCCGAGACCCCCAGCGACCTGGGGCTTGACCCTGGCTCCCCCACCCCGCCGGCGGACGGTTACGTCGGCCACATGCCCTGGTGGGGCACGGCGGACAAGCGCTACCCCAAGCCTCGTACTCCTGTCGCCGCCGATCCGGGCCTGGTCGCGCGGGGCGTCGTGGCGGACCCGCGGTGGGAGGAGGTGCCTGGCACGTCCTCTTCCTCCCGCTAGCAGCCGGCTTTGCGAGAGCCGCTTCCCGGCCGCCCTGCCTGAGGTGGGGCGGCCGGTGTGCATCGCCAGGGGGTGGACGACGAGAGCGTCCAGGAGGCGGTCTACGGGTGGTCGTGAGGGTGCCCGTGCGCGGTCGAGGTGACCAAGCGCACGGGCACCCTGCTTGTTAGGTATACCTAAGTAGCATTACGGTCAAGGTCCTTCTTCATTCGCACTGACGATCCCTGGAGTATTCGTGAGCGTCTCTCGCAAGACCTTCCTCGCCACCACAGCCGCCCTGCCGCTGGCCGCCCTCCTTGCCGCCTGCGGCACCAGGACGGAGGCAGGCTCCTCCGCCTCGACCGGCACTGCCGGTGACGGCGAGGCCCTGAGCGTCACCCACGCCTTCGGCACGACGACGCTGCCCGCCTCGCCCGAGCGCGTCGCCACCATCGCCTGGGGCAACCAGGACGTGCCGCTGGCCCTGGGTGTCATGCCGGTGGGCATCGCCAGGCAGACCTGGGGCGTGAGCGACGGCTCCGGCATGCTGGAGTGGACCAGGGCCAAGGTGGACGAGCTCGTGGCTGGCGGCGCGAGCGCCCCGGCCCTGTTCGACGAGACCGACGCCATCGACTTCGAGGCCGTGGCCGCCACCAGCCCTGACGTCATCCTGGCCGCCTACTCGGGGCTGACCCAGGAGGACTACGAGACCCTGAGCAAGATCGCCCCCACCATCGCCTACCCGGACATCGCCTGGGGCACCGCCTGGCGCGACATGATCCGCCTGGACGCCACTGGCATGGGCATGAAGGACGAGGGCGAGGCGCTCGTGAGCGAGCTGGAGGGGCTCATCGCCACCCAGCTGGCCGACTACCCGCAGATCGCGGGCAAGTCCGCCGCCTTCTTCTACGCCACCCCCTCGGACATGTCCTCCATCGGCTTCTACACCCCGGCCGACCCGCGCACCGGCTTCCTGACAGACCTCGGCCTGAGCGTGCCCGAGTCCGTGGCCAAGGCCGCCAAGGCCGACCCGGACACCTTCTTCGTCTCGGTGTCGGCCGAGAACGCGGACACCCTGTCCGACGTCGACCTCATGGTCATCTACGGCGAGGACTCTGACCTGGCCGCCCTCCAGGGCGACGCCCTCCTCGGCGCGGTCCCGGCCATCAAGAACGGCGCGCTCGCCTTCGTCGGCAACGGCACACCGCTGGCTGCCTCGACCAACCCCACGCCCCTGTCCCTGCCCTGGGGCCTGAGGGACTACCTCGCCCTCATCGCCGCGGCGGCTGACAAGGTCCAGTGACCACCTGGCTGCGCCACCACCGGCTGGCGGCGCTGGGAGTCCTCCTGCTCGCCGTCGTCCTCGCCGCCTGCGCCTCGATCGCCTTCGGGGCGCGGGTGGTGAGCCTGGCGGAGATCCTCCAAGGGCTGCGCGACGGCGGGGACGGGGCGGGCCTGGGGGCCGTCGCCGTCGCCGAGCGGCTGCCGCGCACGGCCACCGCGCTCGCGGCCGGGGCCGCGCTCGGGGTTTCTGGTGCCCTCATGCAGGCCCTGACCCGTAACCCCATCGCCGACCCCGGGATCCTGGGGATCAGTACCGGGGCCTCGCTCGCGATGGTCACCGCGATCGCGTTCGCCGGTATCACGACCCTGCCCCAGTACCTGTGGACCGCCCTGGCCGGGGCAGGCCTGACGGCCGTCTTCGTCTACCTGGTGGGCTCGCTGGGCCCAGGCGGGGCGACGCCGGTCAAGCTGGCGCTGGCAGGGGTGGCCACCACGGCGGCCCTGTCCAGCCTCATCAGCGCCGTCATGCTGCCACGTGCCTCGGCGCTGACTGACTTCCGCTTCTGGCAGGTCGGGAGCCTGGGACGCGGGACCTGGCAGTCGCTGGTGACCGTGGCTCCCTTCCTTCTGGCTGGCGTCCTGCTGGCGCTCGTGGTCGCCTCGCCGCTGAACTCGCTGGCCCTGGGCGAGGAGATGGCGGTGGGCCTGGGGGTCCGCGTGGCCCGCACCCGTGTGCTGGCGGCTGCCGGCGGCGTCGTCCTGGCAGCGGCGACGACGGCGCTGGCCGGTCCGATCGGTTTCGTCGGGCTCATGGTCCCTCACGCTGTCCGTATGGTCATCGGTGCCGACAACCGCTGGGCCCTGCCTGCCTCGGCACTGGGCGGGGCCGCGCTGCTGACTGCCGCCGACGTCGTCGGACGAGTCATCGCCAGGCCCGCTGAGGTGAGCGTCGGCGTGGTCACCGCCTTCATCGGAGCCCCCGTGCTCATCCTCATCGTCCGCGGGACGAAGGTGGGGCAGCTGTGAGCACGCCGTCCTCGCCCTCCTCCCAGGTCCTGGCTGCCGGCTTCACGGTGGCCGGGCGACGCCGTCGCGCACGGCGCTACCTGGTGGTCACCCTCGTCCTGGCCCTGGCGACCCTGGCTCTGTGGTGGACCGAGGTCCTCATCGGTGACACCTGGTACCCGCCCTCGCAGGTCCTGGCGGTGATCAGCGGTCAGGAGGTGCCAGGGGCCTCCTTCGTCATCGGTGAGCTGCGGCTGCCGCGAGCCGTGACCGGGCTGCTGGCGGGCCTCGCCTTCGGGATGGCCGGGCGCACGAGCCAGACGATGCTGCGCAACGAGCTGGCGAGCCCAGACATCATCGGCATCACCTCCGGTGCCTCGACGGCCGCCGTCCTCGGCATCCTCGTGCTGGGATGGTCCGGCACGGGGCTCAGCCTCATGGCGGTAGCCGCCGGCGTGGCCACAGCCGCCCTCATCTTCGCCCTGTCCGGGCACGGCAAGGCCCAGGGCGGCAGGCTCATCCTCATCGGTATCGCAGTGGCGGCGATGTTCTCCTCGCTGACCGCCTACCTGCAGCTGCGCGCCAACGCCTCCGACGTCGCCGACGCCATGCGCTGGCTCTCCGGCTCGCTGGGCGGGGCCCGCTGGGAGCAGGTGCCCCTGCTGGCCGGCGCGGTGGTCCTGGGCGCAGGAGCGCTGGCCACCATCGCGCGCAGCCTGCGGGTCCTGCCGCTGGGGGAGGAGACGGCCACGGGCCTGGGGGAGAAGGTGGAACGCGCCCGCGCCTGCCTCGTGCTGGCGCTGGTGGTCCTGTCGGCCTGCGCGACCGCCGCGAGCGGACCGATCGCCTTCGTCTCCTTCCTGGCCGGCCCCCTGGCATCCCGGCTCGTGGGGCCCGGCGACCGGACCCTGCTGCTGCCCTCCGCCCTCATGGGGGCAGTGATCGTGCTCGGAGGCGACCTGGCAGGTCAGCACCTCTTCCCCACGGCCCTGCCCGTGGGCGTGGTCACCGGCATCGTGGGCGCGCCCTACCTGCTCGCCCAGCTTGTCCGTCTCAACCGTCAAGGAGCCAGCGCATGAGCCTCACCCCACCCCACTGCGTCACAGGCACGCGCGGGAACCAGCCGGCTGGAGCCGGGTACCAGGGAGAGCAGGCGGTGGCGCGTGAGCTCACCGCCCGGGGACTGCGCTCGGGCTATGAGGGACGCGTGGTCGTTGACGGCGTGGACCTGACCGTGCCCACCGGCAGGATCACGGTGATCGTCGGGGCCAACGCCTGCGGCAAGTCCACGCTGCTCAAGACCATGGCTCGCGTCCTCACCCCTGTGGACGGGGCGGTGCTGCTCGACGGCGAGGAGATCACCCGCGTGCCGACCCGTACCCTGGCCAGGCGTCTGGGACTGCTCCCGCAGCAGCCGGTCGCGCCCGAGGGCATCACCGTGGCCGACCTCGTGGGACGCGGACGTCACCCGCACCAGGGGCTCTTTGCCTCCTGGACCAGCCAGGACCGCCAGGTGGTCGAGGAGTCGTTGCTCGCCACGGGAACGGCTGAGCTGGCGGACCGGGCGGTTGACGAGCTCTCAGGAGGTCAGCGCCAGCGCGTGTGGATCGCCATGGCGCTGGCCCAGCGCACCGACGTCCTCCTGCTGGACGAGCCGACCACCTTCCTCGACCTGGCGCACCAGGTGGAGGTGCTCGACCTGCTCACCGACCTCAACCGGGACCGAGGAACCACGGTGGTCATGGTCCTGCACGACATCAACCTCGCGGCCCGCTACGCCGACCACCTCGTGGCCATGCGTCAGGGCAGGGTCGTGGCGGCAGGCGCCCCGGGGGAGGTACTGAGCGCAGACCTCATGCGTGAGGTCTTTGCCCTGGAGGCCGTGGTCCTGGAGGACCCGCTCTCGCGCACCCCGCTGATCGTGCCGCGAGGACGCCACCACGCCGCTCCCGCGGAGGCGGTCATCGCCCAGACGACGACGGAGGCACGGTGACGGTGGCACCCTTCCCCTTCTTCCCGGTGACGGTGGCTGGAGTCCGTGACCTGACACCCTCCATGCGCCGAGTCACCTTCACCGGCCCGAGCCTGGCCGACTTCGCCGATCCTGGCTGGGACCAGCGCATCAAGCTCGTCCTGCCTGCTCCTGAAGGAGCCTACGAGCACCTGCCACAGGCCGGGGAGCAGTGGTACCAGGAGTGGCTGGCGCTGCCTGCCAGGCACAAGCCACCCATCCGCACCTACACCACCAGGGCCGTGCGCACCGGGCGTGGCGGTACCTGGCCGGAGGTGGACGTCGACATGGTGCTCCACGACCCAGCCGAGGGCGGACCGGCCGCCCGCTGGCTGGCGGGCTGCGCCGTCGGCGATCCCGCTGTGCTGCTGGGACCCTCACGCGCCTGGCTGGCGACCCAGGCGCCCAAGGCGGCCCGGTCCAGCGGCGTGGACTTTGTCCCGCCGCGAGTGACCAGGCAGTACCTGCTGGGCGGGGACGAGACCGCCGCGCCGGCGATCGCCAGGATCCTTCAGGACCTGCCGCCCCAGGCCCGAGGCATCGCCGTCATCGAGATGCCCAGGCAGGAGGACGCGGCCTACCTGCCCAGCCGCCCGGGCTTCGAGGTGCGCGTGCGAGGCCGACAGGGGGCGGCGCACGGCAGCCTGCTGGTTGACGCCGTCGCGCAGGCGGCCGCTGAGCTGGCGCCGGTGGGCTGCCCCTGCCAGGTCGAGGAGATCGACGTCGACGCCGAGCTGCTGTGGGAGGTGCCGCGTCACGCCAAGGGAGGGGCGGCGCTGGTGAGCACGAGCCTGTACGCCTGGCTGGCCGGTGAGGCCGGGGCCGTCCGGGCGATGCGACGCCACCTGGTCTGCGAGCGCGGGATCGACCGACGCTCGGTGGCCTTCATGGGCTACTGGCGATCCGGCCGGGCAGAGAGCTGAGCCTGAGACAGGACCGGGGAGGGCGCGCTACCTGTGTGAAGAACCACATAGGAAGGGGGGACCAAGGTCTTGACGGGGGGGGGGAAGCAGACATGCTTCTCCTGCTCTGGCAGTGCCGGCTGCTACCTGGCTGCACTGTCTCTTCCCTACTCCCTGGAGGTTCCTGATGTCGTCCCCTCTCCCGCGCCGTACCCTCACCAAAGGGGCCCTGTGGTCCGTGCCGGCACTCGCTGTCGCCTCCTCGGCCCCGGCGCTGGCAGCCTCGTCAACCTGCTACCTCACTGAGACCCAGCTGAACAGCTGCCACAACGGTCCCGAGGTGGCGCAGTCGTGGCACCTCGTCGGTGCCCGGACCTACTCCCACCGTTTCGGCGGGCTCGCCAACGCGAAGACGACTGTCAACTTCGGTTTCCGCTCCGACTGCAACTACCGGGGCTCGGTCACCTTCAAGGCGCGCAACGCCGCCTCCCAGCGCAACCTCCCTGCTGCCAGCATCACCCTGGCTGACGGGACCGTCTACTACTCCGACACCGTCGTGGGGCACGTGGCCAGTGGTGGTGCGAAGGTCGGTTTCGACTGCTCGATGACCTTCACCTGGGCGGCCTCGGCAGGGTCGTCGAACCGAGGCCGCAGGGACAGGTGGAGGAACGCGGTGCTTCGGGTCCCGCTGGAGTACTCCTACACCTCTCCTGGCGGGAAGCTGTGCAAGTCTGTCTGCCTCCAGGCGGTCTTCACCCTGCAGAACCTGCCCTGGGACGTTGCCGTCCACTCCGCTGCCAGCTCAGGATTCGAGTACTACCAGGCCTGACCCCTGGTCCTGACCGTGTGGCCGTCCCGGAGCAGGGGCGGCCACACGCGTACAGAAGGGGACTCGCCTGCCCTCGTGCACCAGCCCCAGAGATAGTTGTGAGAGAGATCTCAGTATCCGGGTGGTCCTGAGCTCCTGCCACGGGAGACCCACGCTCTGGCACGCGGCGAGGGCCGGCCGTGGCGAGCCTGGTGCCGGTGGGGTCTCCTAGTCTTGGCCTCAGTATGAACGCGATGAACTCACTCTTCGGAGCCCTCCCCATGCCTGGCAGCACCAAGCCGCCGGCTGAGACCGCCTTGCCCTCGCTTACTCCCGCCTCTGGCTGGGACGACGGCTGGGCGGACTCCCTGGCCCACTCGGAGGCGCCTGCTGAGGAGTGGGCGCCCGAGCCAGAGGATGAGGGTCAGGCACCCAGCGCTGAGGACGTGGCCGCCGTCGCCCCCTCCTGGGAGGAGAGACAGGCTGAGACCGCGGCCCTCGTGGCCAGGGCCCAGGCGAACGCCGCTGCGGCCCGGGCCAGGGCCACCGGCCAGGGAGGGCCAGAAGACGCCGGCGCCGCGCGCGGGAACGGGACGCCGGGCTACGCCTGGGGCGTGAGGGTCACGGACCCCGCTGAGCTGCTCACGGGCCTCAACCCGGCTCAGGAACAGGCCGTGACCCACGCCGGTGCGCCCCTGCTCATCATCGCCGGCGCAGGCTCGGGCAAGACCCGGGTACTGACTCACCGCATCGCCTACCTGCTGGCCACCGGCCGGGCCCGCCCCGGCGAGGTCCTGGCGATCACCTTCACCAACAAGGCGGCCGCGGAGATGCGTGAGCGCGTGGCCTCCCTGGTGGGCCCGGCCGGCGAGCGGATGTGGGTGTCCACCTTCCACTCCGCCTGCGTGCGCATCCTGCGCCGCGAGCACGAGGCCGCCGGGCTGCGCTCGACCTTCTCCATCTACGACTCCGCCGACTCCCAGCGCCTCATCACGCTGATCGTCAAGGAGCTGGGGATCGACTCCAAGCGCTTTACGCCCAAGACCTTTGCCAACCGGATCTCGGACCTGAAGAACGAGCTCGTCACACCAGCCCAGTACGCCGAGCAGGCCGTGACCTCCAACCCCCTGGAGCGCCACCTCGTGGAGGTCTACCGCGCCTACGCCGCGCGGCTGGTGGCGGCCAACGCCCTGGACTTTGACGACCTCATCATGCGCACCGTCCAGCTCTTGCAGACCAGGACCGCGGTCGCTGAGACGTACCGACGGCGCTTCCGCCACATCCTGGTGGACGAGTACCAGGACACCAACCACGCCCAGTACGTGCTCGTGCGTGAGCTCACCGGTGGCCCCGGGACCTCAGGGGAGGGCAGCAACGTGCCTGCGGCCGAGCTGACGGTCGTGGGCGACTCCGACCAGTCCATCTACGCCTTCCGCGGCGCCACGATCCGCAACATCGAGGAGTTCGAGCAGGACTACCCGGCTGCGCGCACGATCCTGCTGGAGCAGAACTACCGCTCCACCCAGAACATCCTCGACGCCGCCAACGCCGTCATCTCCCGTAACTCCGGGCGGCGCAAGAAGAACCTGTTCACCGACTCCGGCGCCGGGGCCCCGGTGATCGGCTACGTCGCGGACTCCGAGCACGACGAGGCGCGCTGGATCAGCTCCGAGATCGACCGCCTGGCTGACGAGGAGGGCGTGCGCCCGCGCGACGTCGCCGTCTTCTACCGTACCAACGCCCAGTCGCGGGCCCTGGAGGAGGCCTTCCTGCGCTCGGGACAGCCCTACAAGGTGGTGGGTGGCACCCGCTTCTACGAGCGTCGCGAGATCAAGGACGCCATCGCCTACCTGCGTGCCGTCGACAACCCGGACGACGACGTCAACGTCCGCCGCGTCCTCAACGTGCCCAAGCGGGGGCTGGGGGACAAGGCCGAGGCGGTGCTCGCTGAGCACGCCGCACGCTACGACGTCTCCTTCGGTACTGCGGTGGCGGACGCTGCCGGCGCGCTGCGTCCCCTGGAGGAGGGGGAGGGGGCCGGGGACCTGGACGCCGGTGGGAGCGAGCCCCCGGTGGTCGAGGGCCTGACGACCCGCGCACGCACCCAGGTCACCAGGTTCCACGAGCTGCTCACCGGCCTGCGCCACCAGCTGGCCGCGGGCGACGGCGTGGCAGACCTGCTGGACTCCGTGCTCGACGCCTCCGGCTACCTCGCTGAGCTGCGCGCCAGCGACGACCCTCAGGACGCCACCCGCGTGGAGAACCTGGCCGAGCTGCACTCGGTGGCGGCTGACTTCCAGGCGGCTAACCCCGGTGCGGTGCTCGCCGACTTCCTGGAGCGCGTCAGCCTGGTGGCGGACGCCGATCAGCTGCCGGACGCGGCCGATCTTGAGGACGATGCCGCTCGCAAGGCCGCTGAGGACGGCCAGGTCACGCTCATGACCGTCCACACGGCCAAGGGCCTGGAGTTCCCGGTCGTCTTCGTCACCGGCATGGAGGACGGCACCTTCCCGCACTCGCGCTGCCTGGCCGACGACGCCGCGCTGGCCGAGGAGCGCCGGCTGGCCTACGTGGCTCTCACCCGTGCCCGCGAGCGCCTGTACGTCACTCGGGCGGCGGTGCGCTCGGCCTGGGGCAGCGCCCAGGCCATGCCCGCCTCGCGCTTCCTGGACGACATCCCCGCCGAGACCATGGAGTGGAAGCGCCTGGCCTCCTCCATGGACGCCCTGCGCGGAGGCGGGACCGGCTGGGGGAGAAGCTGGGGTGAGGGTGGCTTCGGCTCCTGGCGTGGTTCCGGTGGCTCGAGGGGCTACGGCTCCTACTCGGAGGAGGACGACTTTGCCCCCGCCTTCGGCTCAGGCAGGCGCTCGGGCAGGCTAGGGCGGGTGGAGACGCCCAAGGACCGTCTCGAGGCGCGCCGGGCGGAGCGACTGGCCAGGCGCGGCAGGCCCACCCGTCTGGACGGGTCCTCCTCGGCCAGCGGGGCCGCGGACGCCTCCGAGCTGCCGGCAGCGGTCCAGGGGCTCAAGGTCGGGGACCAGGTCCGCCACGACACCTACGGGGTAGGTGAGGTGACCGCGATCGAGGGCTCGGGACGCTCAACCGTGGCTCACGTGGCCTTCACCATCGACGGGGCCCGGGCTACCAAGCGCCTCATGCTGCGCCTGGCACCGTTGGTGAAGATCTGAGCGCCAGCGCCCTGTCCTGTGCCTCCCCGCACTCACTTCCCCGCACTGTCGCGGGCCGTGGCGCGCCAGCCTCAGCCCTTGACCGCGCCGTCGGTCATCCCGGAGATGAGCTGGCGCTGCAGGAACAGGTAGAGCACCACCATCGGGGCGGCCACGAGCACTGCGCCGGCAGCCAGCAGGGTCGAGCCCTGGGTGTACTGACCCTGGAAGAAGGCCAGGCCCAGGGGCGCGGTACGCATCCTGCCCGCGGGAGACATGACCAAGGGGATGAGGAAGTCGTTCCACGTCCACATGAATGTCAGCACCACCTGGGTCACCACCGCCGGACGGGCGATCGGCAGCAGCACCGAGCGCAGGAGACGCAGGTCGCTGGCGCCGTCGATCCTCGCCGCCTCGAGGACGGCGGGGTCCACGCCTCGGAAGAAGGCCCGCATCCAGAAGGTGCCGAAGGCCAGGGACTGGGCTGTCTGAGGCAGGGCCACCGCCCAGATCGTGTCCGTCAGGCCCAGCGTGCGCATGTCGAAGAACAGCGGCAGGACGATCGCCTCGCTGGGCACCATGATGCCCAGGAGGAACACGTAGAAGACGACCGTGCCGCCGCGCGGCCTGAGCACGCCCAGCACGTACCCGCTCATCAGGGACAGCACCAGGGCCAGGCAGACCACGAGCACCGCGATGAGGACGGAGTTGCGCATGTAGTCGGAGAAGTGCCCCTGCTCCCAGGCTGCGCCGTAGTTCTCCAGGTGCCCCCACGAGGAGTCTCCGATGGATGGTGACCTCAGCGACAGAAAGACGACGTAGAGGACCGGGGTAAGGGCCTGGGCGGCGAAGAGCACCAGGATGACGTAGCTGAGCAGCCGCTCGGTCCTGGAGGTTCTCACGTGTCCTTCTCCCCGAGCAGGTTGATGGTCAGGTTGATCGCGAGGATCACGAGCGTGAGGACCACCGCCAGGGACGAGGCCGTGCCCACGCTGCCCAGGCGGAACGCCTGGTTGTAGACCTCGTAGCCGGGCACCGTGGTGCTCGTGCCCGGACCGCCAGAGGTCGTGACGTAGACCAGGTCGAAGGTCTTGAGGGCGGCAATGACCGTCAGCGTCAGGCTCACCATGATCTCGGCGCGCACCCCGGGCACCGTGACGTGCCACAGGCGCTGCCACCAGCCTGCGCCGTCGAGCATCGCGGCCTCGTAGCAGGAGCGGGGGATCCCGGCGATCCCGCTCATGAGCAGTACCGTGACCAGCCCGGTACACACCCAGGTGCCGATGAGGCCGACCGCGGGCAGCGCGGTCGCGAAGTCCCCCAGCCAGGCCCGCGTCAGGGCGTCGAGGCCGACGGCGCGCAGCGCGGAGTTGATCAGGCCGTCGGGGGCGTAGATCCGGCGCCAGGCGATGGCCAGGACCACCATGGCGACGACCTGGGGCAGGAAGACCACGGTGCGGAAGAAACCGGTCCCCCTGACCTGGGAGCGTGTGAGCAGGGTCGCCAGGACCAGGCCGATCACCAGGGGGAGGACGGCGTAGAAGACGATGAGGACCAGCGCGTGGAGGAAGGAGCCGGCCAGCCTGGGGCTGGTGAAGGTCTCCACGTAGTTGCCCAGCCCTGCCCAGCTGCCGGTGCCCAGACCGTCCCACCGGTAGAAGGAGAGCATGACCACGCGCCCGAGGGGGTAGAGCATGAAGGCGGTGTAGACGAGCAGCGGGGGAGCGAGCAGGCCGATGACGACGGCTCTGCGGTTGGCGGCCTTGGAGCGGGGGCGCCGCCGTGAGGGGAGGAGGTCGGAGGCGGTGGTCATCAGCGTCCTTCCACCAGGTCAGGCGGCGGTGAACTCGGTGTAGGCCGCCTCGAGGGTGTCGAGGAAGGCCTGCGGCTCGAGCTGGCCGTCCAGAAGCTGCTGGAGAGCGTCGCCCAGGACCTGGTCAAAGGTCGGGGTGGCGTAGTCCAGGTAGGGCAGGACCTCGCCGGAGGTGGTCAGGTCCTGGAAGGCGGTCATCACCTCGCCGACCACGCCACCGGCCTGGGCGGCGAAGCTGGCGGTGTCGTTGACCGGCACGTTGCCGGTGTCCGCCAGCACCTTCATGGCGTCGGCGTTGGTGATGAAGTCGATGTAGGCGGCCGCCACGTTCGGGTTCCTCGCTGCGGAGGTGATAGCAAAGGGCAGGCCCGTGCCTCCGGTGGTCGCCGGCTGGCCGGTCGCCTCAGAGGCCGGAGGCAGCATGAAGGCGACGTCCTCGCCGAGCACGGCCCTGAGGTCGGGGGCCAGCCAGGAGCCGGCGATGAGGTAGGTGCCGGTGCCGGTGGAGAAGTCCTGCCACACCGTGTCGTAGTCGACTCCGTTGAAGCCCTCGTTGAAGTAGCCCTTGGTGGCCCACTGCTGGATCTGGGTGGCGGCAGCGAGGTTCTCCTCGGTGTCCCAGCTGGCGCCGGCGTTGCCGAAGCCCAGGGCGCGGACCTGGCTGGCCGGGACGTGGGCGCCCTGGACGGGGCCGAAGACGTGCAGGGCGGGCCACTTCTCGACGTTGCCGAGCATGAGCGGGACCTGGCCTGCCTCCTTGATCGTGGCGAGCTGGTCCACCAGCTCCTCCCAGGAGGTCGGCGGCCTCAGTCCGAGCCGTGCCAGGCGTGAGGGCACGTAGTAGAGGCCGACGGCCTCGCCCACCTGCGGCAGTCCCCACAGGGAGCCGGAGCCGAAGGTCTTTCCGTCGGCGGAGTAGGAGGAGTAGGAGAGGATCGAGGGGGAGTAGCTCTTGTCCCACCCGTAGGAGGAGACCCACGGGTCCAGGGAGATGAGCTGGCCGGCTGACACGAAGGCTCCCATGGTCGAGCGGGAGTTGTTGGCCTCCACGACGTCGGGGGCCTCGTCACCGGAGAGGGCCAGGCGCAGCGTGGTCTGCAGGTCGTCGAAGGACTGCGAGACGCGCTTGACGGTGACGTTGGGGTACCTGGCCATGAAGGCCTTGTTGAGACGCTCCATCTGCTCGTTCTGGCCGCCACGGACCTCCTGGTCCCACACGGTCAGCGTCACCTCGCCCGCTGAGGCGATGTCGGTACCGACGTCCACGGGCGCGGCCGAGGCCGACGAGGGGGAGCCGCCCGAGGGCGTGCAGGCCGCCAGCACGCTCATGGCGGCCAGGGCGGAGGAGCCCACCAGCACGTGGCGACGCGACAGTGCGCCGGCGCGGCCGGGAGCGGGGATGAGGTGTGACATCGTGGTCTCTCCTTGGGTGGGTTGTCGTACTCGGCGTCGAGGGGACGAGCGCGGGGCGCGGGGGCTGGGTGAGGTGGTGGGTGGAGTGAGGTCAGCTGGTGGGCAGCAGGTCCGTGAAGGCCAGGTCGTAGCCGGGGTCGAGGTCGAGGCTGCGGGCCAGGCGGGCGACGTCAGCCAGTCGCGGGGCGTTGGCTGAGCCGCCCGGTGCCTGCAGGGTGGCGGTGGCGGTCAGGGAGGCGAAGGACAGGGCCGCGCGCAGGTCGAGCTCGTGGGCCAGCGCCCACAGCAGCCCGGCGCTGAAGGAGTCCCCGGCTCCCGTCGGGTCCACGGGGGCCACCGGGGTGGCGGGAAGCTCGACGACCTGACCGTGGCCGACGCCGATGACGCCCCGCGGTCCGCAGGTGACCACGGCCAGGGGGACGCGCAGCGCCAGGGCCTGGGCGGCGGCTGCCGGCGAGCTGGTCCGGGTGTAGCGCTGCGCCTCGACCTCGTTGGGGACGAAGACGTCCACCAGGTCGAGCGCAGCAAGGTCTTGCGGGTCCCAGCGTCCGGAGTCGTCCCAGCCCACGTCCCCTAGCACGGTGGGGCGCGTGCCGGAGGCCGACCAGGCCTGGATCGCCTGTCGGCCGGCGTCGAGCGCACGCAGGTCCGCCACCACCGCTGACGGCGCCGGGCCCTCAGCGCTGAGCGCGGGAGCCTCGTCACTGCCCGCGCTCGTCATGGCCCGGTCGCCGTCCAGGGCCAGGGAGACGGTGACGTTCTGCCTGGGGACCTCCAGGCAGCCGCTGAGGTCCACCTCCTCCTGGACCAGGCAGGAGCGCACCACCTGTCCGGCCTGGTCGGTGCCCAGGTAGGAGCGGATCGTCACCGGCAGCCCGAGGCGGGCCAGAGCGATGGCCTGGTTGGCGCAGCCTCCGGCCATGATGGCGCACTGGTCGACCCACTGCTCCTCGCCGGGGCGGGGGGCGTGGCGCAGCCCGGTCATGACGACGTCGAGGAAGAGCGGGCCGACGACGCACACCGGGTGCTCGGTGCTGGGGGGCAGGCCCAGTGGTGCCGTGCCGGCGGCGTCGGCCCTCAGGGCTGAGCCGGTGCGCTCGGGGCGGGCGGGCGCGCTCGCGGAGGGTGCCTCCGTGGTCGTCATCCGGTCCTCCTTGCTCGCGGCCTGGTGGCTTGTGACCTAGCCTACGATGAAAAGATCAGAAGTGCGCAAGAGTGAGCAGAAATGATCACTTCTGCGCTAAAGTTGTCCCATGTTGGCTCAGCAGCGTCGCGCACGCATCGTGGAGATGGTGTCTGAGGCGGGTGGCCTGTCGGTGACGGACCTGGCCTCCCGGCTCGGTGTGTCTGCCTCGACGATCCGGCGCGACCTCAACACCCTGGACCGCCGCGGGGTGCTGCAGCGGGTGCGAGGCGGTGGGGCGTGCGAGGTGGACGACCAGCCCTTCCAGCACGTCGCGGCCCGCTCCTCCCAGGAGAAGGAGCGCATCGGTCAGGTTGCTGCCGACCTGGTCAGCGACCGTGACGTCGTCGTGCTGGACATCGGCACCACCTGCGCCGCCGTCGCCCGTCACCTGCGCGGCAGGCAGGTCACCGTGGTCACGGCCTCCCTGGCGGTGGTTGACGAGCTCCGGGAGGACCGCGGGGTCGAGGTGATCGTCCTCGGTGGCCTGCTGCGACCCTCCTACCTGTCGCTGGTGGGTAGCCTGACGGAGAACGCGCTGAGAGAGCTCAGCGCCGACATCGCCTTCATCGGGACCTCAGGGGTGCGCGGGGACGGGGTGGTCATGGACTCCACCGGTACCGAGGTGCCGATCAAGCACGCGATCCGTAGCGCGGCAGACAGGTGCTGCCTGCTGGCCACCAGCGACAAGTTTCCCGGTTCCGGGCTCCTGCCCGTGTGCCGCCTTGATGAGCTTGAGACTGTCGTCACGACTGTTGAACCGACCCACGCCCCCCTGGCTGACCTGGAGGGCTCTGACACGGAGGTGTTGTTCGTTTGAAGCTGCTCGTTGTCGGGGGCGGAGGCTTCCGCGTCCCCCAGGTCATCGAGGTGCTCGCTGCCGCTCGTGCAGGTTCGGGGCTGTACCCGGGCCTCGTCGTGGACGAGGTGTGCCTCTACGACGTCGACCAGGCGCGCCTGGAGGCCATGGTGGCGGTGATCTCCTCCCTGGACTACCCCCAGGCTCCCCGGGTCGTGGCCTCCACGGACCTGCGCGAGGCGGTCAAGGGGGCGGACTTCGTCTTCTCAGCGATGCGTCAGGGAGGAACCTGCGGCCGTGTCACTGACGAGCTGGTCGCCCTGGAGCAGGGCGTGCTCGGGCAGGAGACCGTGGGGGCGGGCGGCTACGCCTACGCCTTGCGGACCGTGCCGATGGCGATGGGGCTGGCGCGGACGGTGCGTGAGCTGGCGCCCCAGGCCTGGGTCATCAACTTCACCAACCCGGCAGGAATCATCACCCAGGCCATGCGCCAGGTCCTGGGCGAGAGGGTCGTCGGCATCTGCGACACGCCCATCGGCCTGGTGCGTCGTGCGACGACGGCGGTGGGCGGCGACGCCGCTCGTGTCTCGCAGGTGGGGCCGGGCAGAGGAGTCGACTTCGACTACGTGGGCCTCAACCACCTGGGCTGGTTGCGCAGCCTGACGGTTGACGGGCAGGACCGCCTGCCCGGCCTGCTGGCCGACGACGCCGCGCTCGACCACATGGAAGAGGCCCGCACCATCGGTGCGCAGTGGGTGCGGGCCCTGGGGATGCTGCCCAACGAGTACCTCTTCTACTACTACCTCAACCGTGAGTCTGTGGCCCGCATCCGCAGCGAGGCTCAGACCCGCGGGCAGTTCCTTCACCACCAGCAGGCTGCGTTCTACGAGCAGGTGGCAGCACACCCCGAGCAGGCAGGGCGGCTGTGGACCCAGGCCCATGAGGAGCGGGAGGCCACCTATATGGCTGAGTCGCGTGAGGCCTGCGAGCGCGGTGCGCGCCGGGCGGAGGACATCGCTGGCGGCGGCTACCAGCAGGTGGCTCTCGACCTCATGACGGCGATCGCCACCGGGACCCCCGCCCGCATGATCCTGGACGTGGGCAATGCTGACGCCCACGCCCGTGACGGCGCGGGCCTGCTGGTGCCGCAGCTGCGCGAGGACGCCGTCGTCGAGGTTCCCTGCGTGGTGGACTCCCAGGGCGTCCACCCCCAGCGCGTCGCGCCGCTGAGCGGAGCCGAGCTCGGGCTCGTGACCACGGTCAAGGGCTGCGAGGAGCTGGTCATCGATGCTGCGCTGACCGGGGACCAGACCCTGGCCTGGCGCGCTCTGGCCTCCCACCCGCTGGTGGACTCCGTCAACGTCGCCCGGCGCGTGCTCGAGGGCTACATCGAGCGTGATCCCATGGTCGCCAAGACCTTCGGGTACTGACCCCTCACGTGCTGACGAGCGTGCGGCCCCAGCCCCGTGCTGG
>NZ_JARKVC010000007.1 GCF_029851875.1 Actinomyces sp. | reverse complement strand
CCCCCAGCGCCGATGGTACTGCACCCGCCAGGGTGTGGGAGAGTAGGACACCGCCGAGCACAAACCTGGATACGGGTCGAGCCCCCACACCAGCCACACCCCCCCCCAAGAAGACAAGGGTTGTGTGCCGGTGGCGGGGGCTCCCCCACACCCACACCGCATCTCAGGCAGCGCTTTTCTCATGCCTGCAGCTCATCGCTGAGCCGCACACGCCTGCGCACACACCAGACGAGTTCGTCTCTCCTTGAGCCTTCGCTAGTTTTCCTCCGGCCTTGGGGCTTCGTGAGGTCCTGCGCCTGGACCGCAGTTCAGAGTGATCGCGCTGGCACGGTCTCTCTCCTCTTTTCAGTTTCCAAGACGGAACGGATGAGTCTGTCCTCTCAATGCGAAGGTATTCCTCGTGCGAAGGAACCTCGCTGTCAAGGAGCTGAACGGTCGTGCAGATCGTCAAGGAGATGGCCAGGGCAAGGGGCGCATGGCGGAGGTTCCGCGTCTCTACCTCAACAACGGAAACGGACGTGTCAATGCTTTTGCGTCCACGTGTCAGGTCCGCAAGGGGTACGTCGTCCTCTACTCGGATCTGCTGGACATCGCTTACCAAGACCCACCTGAAGGTCGTCAGCTTCCTTGCTGACCACGCCGTCGGCTTCCGTCGTGTGGAGGCGATCAAGCAGACAGAAGAGAAGGGCTGGAACGTCCACGGCAAGATGCTCTGAGCAAAGTCGATACGCGCAGCGACGTTCTCATGACCTTCTCATGACGTTCTGACGAGTCCAGCGAGACGCGAGCCGAGGGGACCATCATCCCCTCGGCTCTGTCGTCGCAGGATCAGGGGACCCTGCCATGGTGAGCCGGACGCCTCTGGCGGCTGCGCTGTGACCTGCCGGCTCAGATCCAGGAGCCGAGCCACATGTGCATGCGCCAGAAGCCGTAGCTGACCGTCTGGCCCGTCCAGATCGGCCACCACGCTGCCGCAAAAGCCAGCGCCGCCAGGACCACGGCCCCCACCAGGCACACGCCCTCGGTCCGCGTGCGCCACACCGGCACCCCGGTCCACGCCGCGCTGAGGCCACGCCGCGTGGGGCGCATCCCGAAGCCCAGCTGGATCGCGAGCCAGTCCCGCGGTGCCGGGCGCTCGGGGCCGATCTCGCCCCTCTCCAGCGCCTCCTCCTCCGCCAGAGCCAGGCGTGAGCCGGGAACGGGAGGCAGCCAGCCGGTGACGACCCCGAGCGCCAGAGTGAGAGCCAGGACCACGAAGGGCACGAAGGCGACCGTGTAGAAGGTGAAGATCGTGCGGTGACCGTAGAGGAACCACGGCAGGTACAGGCCCACGTACCCGATGAGCGCCACCCACACGCGCCAGTCCCGCCGCTTCCAGGCAAGCACGACCAGGCAGAAGACCAGCGCCACCACAGCGCTCCACCACACCGGGATGTTCCCGATCGAGGTCACGGCCTGGACGCACTGGTCCGCCCCGCAGCCGGCCCCGGCCATCTCCTCGGTGCCCCGCCAGTAGAAGGAGGTCGGGCGCCACTGCACCAGCCAGCCGATGGGCTTGGACATGTAGGGGTGCGTGGAGTCGAGGCTGACGTGGAACTGGTACATGGACAGGTGGTACTCCAGCAGGTCGTTGAGGCGGTCCGGCAGCCAGGACCGCACGGGCGTGCCCGCCTGGCGCATCTGCTCGGCCCACCCGTGCTTGTAGGCGCCCGCGTGCGTGAACCACGACCACCAGCCGGCCACGTACACGGCAAAGGCCACCGGCACGAGGTGGAGGAAGTCCAGGCCTCCACGGTGCAGGACCCCGTCAGCCAGCCAGCTACGCGCCTGGAGGCGACGTAGGGCACTCAGGTCCCAGACCACCACGAGGATCCCCACCGCGGCCAGCAGGTAGGCACCGGACCACTTGATCGAGCAGGTCAGCCCCGCGCACACGCCCGCCGCCAGCAGCCAGGGCCGCAGTAGCGGCAGCGGGGCCCAGGCCCCGGGCAGGGTCCCGTCCAGCCCGGCAGCGAGCCGGGAGCGGAACCACTCACGGTCACGCACCAGGCAGTAGACGGTGAGGAGAGCGAACAACCCGATGAACACGTCCAGCAACCCGATGCGCGACTCGGTGATCCCCACGCCGTCGACCGCCAGTACCAGCCCAGCCACCCCGGCCAGTGCCGGGGAGTGGGTGAGGCGGAACGTGAGCCGGGCCAGCAGCGCCACCGTGAGGATCCCAGCCACCGCGGGCATGAATCGCCAGCCAAAGGAGGAGTCTGCCCCGAAGATCTCCATCCCGAGCCCGATGAGCCACTTCCCCAGCTGCGGGTGGACGATGTAGGACGGGTCCGTCGTCAGGGCGGAGAAGTCTCCCTGGGCGAACAGGGCGTCCGCCCCGTCCTTCCAGGTGGACTCGTAGCCGTTGTGCCACAGGGCGTAGGCGTCCTTGACGTAGTAGATCTCGTCAAACATGAGCGAGTGGGGGTGACTGAGGCCGATCAGGCGCGTCAGTGCCGCTACCACCGTCACGACGGCCGTCACCGCCCAGCCGCGCAGGCGCACGGCGGGCGCCAGCGTCCAGCCCAGCGGCTCGAGCCCCAGACGCTGGCGCAGGAAGGCCTCACTGCGCGGCTGCGGCTTGGTGGGCTCCGCGCTGCTGGCCTCGCCGTTGTCCATGCTGAGGTCCTCAGTCGGCTCCTCGACGGTAGCCTGTGGGGCCTGCGCGGTAGTGCCGGTGGACACGACCTGCTCGACCTGCGCCGTCGGCTCAGGCTCGTCGGTCGAGGGGCTCGGAGCGGACGGGGGGACAGGTACTGGCTCGTTCACGCTGCGAGTCTAGGGAACCGGCCATACTGAGCCCATGACTGAGGCCCCGCACCCTGATCGCGCCGACTCCACGCCAGCCACGCAGGAGGCTCAGGCCGCCCCTCGCGCCGGCGTCATCACGCTGGCCGCCACGCCGATCGGCAACGTCGCGGACGCTTCGTCGAGGCTGCGTGCGGGGCTCGCCGAGGCCGACCTCATCGCGGCCGAGGACACGCGCCGGCTGCTCAACCTCGCTCAGCGCCTGGGTATCCACGTGGCTGGGCGCGTCATCGCCTTCCACGAGCACAACGAGCGCGAGCGCGCCGGCGAGCTTATCGAGGCGGCCCGTGACGGTCAACGTGTCCTCATGGTCTCTGACGCCGGGATGCCCTCCGTCTCCGACCCCGGCTACCGGCTCGTCACCGCGGCGGCCGAGGTAGGCGTCCCCGTCACCGTGGCCCCTGGCCCCTCGGCGGTGCTCACCGCCCTCGCCCTGTCCGGCCTCGCCTCGGACCGCTTCTGCTTCGAAGGATTCCTGCCTCGTAAGCCCGGCGAGCAGCGCCGCGCTCTGGACCGGCTGACCGGGGAGGAGCGCACCATGGTCTTCTTTGAGTCGCCCCGCCGTGTCCATGCCACCCTGGAGCTCATGGCTGAGGTCCTGGGGGCTGACCGGCCGGCAGCGATGTGCCGCGAGCTGACCAAGACCTACGAGGAGGTGCGTCGCGCCACGCTGGGTGAGCTTGTTGCGGCGACGGCGGAGGGCGCCCTGGGAGAGATCGTCCTAGTGGTGGCCGGCGGACAGCAGGCTCAGGTCGATCCGCAGGACGCCGCCCGCCAGGCACTGGCCCTGGCCGACACCGGGCAGCGGCTCAAGGCCGCCGCCGCCGAGGTGGCCCGCCAGGCGGGGCTGCGGCCCAACGAGGTCTACCGGGCTGCGCTCACGCTACGCGACGAGCGGGCCCAGGACTGGTCCTGAGCCCGCTCGTCGGCGAGGGCAGTGCGCTGGCTGGTGTGCGACGTCGGACCGCGCTACCTGGCCGGCACGGACGTGAGGCTCTCAGGGCTGTGGCCACTGACCACTGTTGCCGGGGGCAGTGCCCGGGTGCGGGACGGACTGGAGGTAGCCGGGCTGCGGGTAGAGCGGCGCCGTCGCCTGAAGGACCCGGCGGTTGCGTGAGCGGCGCACGAGGAGCCACACCAGGCCGCCGATGAGCAGGCCTGCTCCCAGTGTTCCTCCCAGGCCTGAGCCGATCGCGCTGAGGGTCAGCCGAGCGAGCTCGGTGGCGTTGGTGGCCTCACCGAGGAAGATCGGTGAGGCGCTGGAGGCTGTGCAGGTGACCGTGTAGGAGCCGGCGACGGTGGGGATGAAGGTAGCGAAGAGGTCGTGGTCGTTGATGCTGATCGCGGAGTGGACCTTGATAAGCGGGAGCTCAGCGCCCTGAGGGTCGGCTACCGTGCACGCAGAGGCGGCCTGGCCGTCGGAGTAGAGGCCGTAGATGCTGCCGGTCTCCAGGTCGGCTGTGACCGAGCCGTTGGACTGGATCTGTGTCAGGGGCCCGGAGGCGCGCGACACAGAGGCGATCGAGGTGAACAGGACCACGGCCGCCACCACGAGGAGGACCGCGCCGATGATGATGAGGGTGAGCGGACCCTTCCTTCCCTTGAGTCCCGGGACGGCGGTGGGTTGGACCGCGGCGTAGGCGGGGGCCGGTGTCGTGCAGGGACCGGGTGGTGTCTGAGGCGCGTAGGCATAGGGCGAGCCAGAGGCTGGAGGAACGGACATCGTCAGGCCTTTGGTCTGGGGACGGGGGATCGGGTGCCAGGGGCACCCCTCGTGCTGTCCAGGGTAGGGACCCGCCCTCCGTGTCACCTCCTCCTACGGAACGAGGGCGGTGCTGCGCAGGAGGGGCGCGAGACGCGGGCGGTGCCGGGCGGGATAGGCTTTGCCCCATGAGCCACATCCTGTCCGCGGTCGCCTGGCCCTACGCCAACGGCCCCCGCCACATCGGTCACGTCGCCGGCTTCGGAGTCCCCTCCGACGTCTTCTCCCGCTACATGCGTATGGCTGGCCACGACGTCCTGATGGTCTCGGGCACGGATGAGCACGGCACCCCGATCCTCGTGGCGGCAGACGAGGAGGGCGTCAGCGCCCGCGAGCTGGCTGACCGCAACAACCGCCTCATCGTGGAGGACCTGGTAGCGCTCGGCCTGTCCTACGACCTGTTCACCCGCACCACCGCCGGTAACCACTACCGCGTGGTGCAGGAGATGTTCCGCACCGTGCGCGACAACGGCTACATGGTGGAGCAGGTGACGCGCTCGGCCATCAGCCCGTCGACCGGTCGTACGCTGCCCGACCGCTACATCGAGGGCACCTGCCCCATCTGTGGCACTCCCGGCGCCCGTGGCGACCAGTGCGACGCCTGCGGCAACCAGCTTGACCCCACCGACGTCATCGACCCCCACTCGCGGATCAACGGCGAGGTGCCTGAGTTCGTGGAGTCCAACCACTGGTTCCTTGACCTGCCGGCGCTGGCCGAGGCACTGGGGGCCTGGCTGGACGAGCGTGAGGCCTCAGGCACCTGGCGCCCCAACGTCATCCGCTTCTCCAAGAACATCCTGGAGGAGATCCGCCCGCGCGCCATGACCCGCGACATTGACTGGGGCATCCCGGTCCCCGGCTGGGAGGACCAGCCCACCAAGCGCCTGTACGTGTGGTTCGACGCCGTCATCGGATACCTGTCCGCCTCCATCGAGTGGGCCCGGCGCACCGGGGACCCCGAGGCCTGGCGCCAGTGGTGGAACGACCCAGCGGCCCTGTCCTACTACTTCATGGGCAAGGACAACATCGTCTTCCACTCCCAGATCTGGCCTGCCGAGCTCCTGGGCTACGACGGCCAGGGGGACAAGGGCGGAGAGCCTGGTGATCTCGGGGTCCTCAACCTGCCCACCGAGGTGGTCTCCAGCGAGTTCCTCACCATGGAGGGCAAGAAGTTCTCCTCCTCCCACGGCATCGTCATCTACGTGCGCGACTTCCTGGCCCGCTACCAGGCCGACGCCCTGCGCTACTTCATCTCCGCCGCGGGTCCCGAGACGGCGGACGCCGACTTCACCTGGGCCGAGTTCGTACGCCGGACCAATGGCGAGCTCGTGGCCGGCTGGGGCAACCTGGTCAACCGTACCGCCTCGATGATCCACAAGCGCTTCGGCGAGATCCCCGCCCCGGGCGAGATCGAGGAGATCGACCGCGTCCTGCTGGACTCCATCGAGACCGGCTTCACCACGGTCGGTGAGCTCATCCGCCACCACCGTCAGAAGGCCGCCCTGTCTGAGGCCATGCGCCTGGTGGGCGAGGCCAACAAGTACGTGGCGGACACCGAGCCCTTCAAGCTCAAGAGCGAGGAGCAGCTGCCGCGCCTGGCCACGATCCTGCACACCCTGGCCCAGGCGGTCGCGGACCTGAACCTCATGCTCTCCCCCTTCCTGCCCCACGCGGCCAACGACGTCGACCGCATCCTGGGAGGCACGGGCGAGATCGCTCCGATGCCGCACATCGAGGAGGCGGCCGAGCTTGACCCCGAGGTCCTGCCTGCTGCCTTCGACGGCCGTGACGGCTACCCGATCATCACCGGCGACTACACCGGCGCTCCCACCTGGGGCCGCCACGAGGTCAGGGTCGGCACCCCGGTCGCCAAGCCTTCGCCGGTCTTCGTCAAGCTTGATGAGGCCATCGTGGAGGAGGAGCTGGCGCGTTACGCCGACTCCCGCCCTGATGACGTCACTGGCGCCTGAGGACCCGCGTCGCTGATGAGCCGCAGTCACCGCGACCGCTCCTGGCCACCGGCCGACGCCGTCGCTCCCCTGGCAGGTGCGGTGACGGACAACCACACTCACCTTCCGGTTCCTGGGCAGCCGGCCAGCGGACCTGGCAGCGATTCTCCGCTGGCCGCGGCCGAGCTGGTGGCGCGGGCGGCCGAGGCGGGCGTGACGCGAGTGGTCACCTCGGCGTGTGAGACCCCGACCTGGGCAGGATCGGTGGAGCTGGCGCGGAGCCTGCCGGGGGTGCGCGTGGCGCTGGCTATCCACCCCAATGAGGCCGTGCTCCACGCCGGCGTGCGTGAGGTGGGGCCGGACGGGCTGGAGCCTGCCGCGGCTCCTCACCACGACGAGCCGCTGGAGGACGCCATGGCGCGCCTGGAGACGACGATCCGGCAGGGCCGAGACGTCGTCGTCGCCGTGGGGGAGAGCGGGCTGGACTACTTCCGCACCGGCGAGCGTGGCCGACAGGTCCAGCGCGAGGCCTTCCGGGCACATGTCGCCCTGGCCAAGGATCTGGACCTGCCGCTACAGGTCCACGATCGTGACGCGCACGAGGACTGTCTTGAGGTGCTCCTGGCCGACGGCGCCCCTGAGCGCACCGTCTTCCACTGCTTCTCCGGCGGAGCGGAGCTCGCCCGAGCGTGCGCCGAGCACGGCTGGTACGCCTCGGTGGCCGGCCCGGTGACCTACCCGGCCAACGAGGTGCTGCGGGCTGCGCTGGCCCTGGTTCCAGACGAGCTGCTCCTGGTTGAGACCGATGCCCCCTACCTGCCGCCCAAGGACTGGCGCGGACGTCCCAACGCCTCCTATCTCATGGGGGACACGGTCCGCTTCCTGGCTGCGTGCCGTGAGATGGGGGAGGCCGCGTTCTGTCACCTGCTGGCGCGCAACACCGAGGCGGTCTACGGACGCTGGTGAGCGGCGCCGTCGGGTGAGGCGGGTGCGTGGTACGCCGTTGCTCCCTGCAGGTGTGGGTGAGGACACGCCGCGTGTGATCAATTCGTGATCATATTCATTGCGGGAGCCTGGTGCATCGGCTACCGTCGTTGCCAGTTCCCTAAGGTGAGGAAGTTAAATCGTGGGTCGTCACTCTCAGAGCAGCTCGGTCAGCACGACGCTCGTCGCTCTCGGAGCACTGGCTCAGCGGAGTATGACCTCGGGCTCTCGTGACCACGGCCGCCGTCGTGCTGAGGGCCCTGCGCGTACCTCGATGACGCCTGTCATGATGCGCGCTGGCGGTACTGCCGCCACCCTGGCGCTGGCGGTCTCCGGCGGCGCCTACGCCGCGGTCAACGCCTCTGGCGCCCACGTGCGCCCTCTCAGCGAGACGCAGACGCAGCTGCGGGCGATCGGTACGCAGCCTGGGAGCGCGACGGCGCAGGCAAGCCTGACGGTTTCCGGCGCGCGCTCTGAGGTCTCAACCGTGACCGAGGACGTCGAGCAGCCCTACGAGACCGTTGAGGAGCCGACGGACACGCTCCTGGAGGGTGAGACCCAGGTCAAGACCGCGGGCGTCAAGGGCGTGGTCCGCACTACCTATCAGGTCACTACCACGGACGGCACCGAGACCTCGCGCGAGGTCCTGTCCCAGGTCACCGTGAGCGAGAAGGTGGACGAGGTCGTCCTCGTGGGCACTGGGACCGCCGCCACGACGGCGGGTCTGGCGGCTGCCGGTACGGACGCCGCCTCCGCGCAGGCGATCGCTCGTTCCATGCTCTCCTCCTACGGCTGGGGGGAGGACCAGTTCTCCTGCCTGGTCAACCTGTGGAACCGTGAGTCCAGCTGGAACTACCAGGCGCAGAACTCCTCCTCCGGCGCCTACGGCATTCCTCAGGCGCTGCCCGGCACGAAGATGACCTCAGCCGGCTCGGACTGGGCGACCAACCCTGTCACGCAGATCACCTGGGGCCTGGGGTACATCTCCGGGCGCTACGGCAGCCCGTGCAGCGCCTGGGCCCACTCCCAGAGCGTCGGCTGGTACTGATCTCCCCTCCCGTGTGGCGAGTGTGCAGGTAGGCACACGGGTGTGCACCCTGGGACTGCACACCCAAGGCCGCACCTGCACACTCGAGGTGGGAAGTCGGGCGTGAGAAGACTCCTTGCACGGTTCGTGATCTTTTCGTTACCGTGGGGTTCCCGACGAAAGGACGGTTCTCATCGTGGGACACCGCACCTCAGCTGAGACCACGCACGCTCGCCACGCCGAGCAGGGGCACCCAGGGGTCCACCGCCACGACGTGGCGAGTGACTGCCACGTGCTGCGCGCCTCGCTGCTGCGCGCCGGCGGGATCGCCAGCGTGCTCGCGATCGCGGTCAGCGGTGGCGCATACGCGGCCGTCCAGGCTGCTGGTCCCGGCACTGCGCCCCTGAGCGCCGCACGGGCCAGCCTCACCGGGATCGGGGCCGCGCAGGCGGATGCCACGGACCGCCAGGAAGCCTCGACAGGCCTGACCGTCACGGGTACTCAGACCACGATCTCAACCGTGACCGAGGACTCTGAGCAGGCCTACGAGACTGTCCGCGAGGAGACCGCCTCCCTGCCCGAGGGGGAGACCCAGGTCAAGACCCCAGGCGCCAACGGCCTGGTCCGCACGACCTACCAGGTCACCTCCCTCGGCGGGCAGGAAGCCTCACGCGAGGTGCTGTCCCAGGTGACGGTCACTCCCGCGACCCAGGAGGTCCTCCTCGTGGGCACCGCCTCGGCTGCCACCGCCACCACCACGACCGCCGCGGACTCAGGCGGCACCGCTGCCTCAGGCGATGTGTGGGCGGCGCTGGCCCAGTGCGAGTCCGGCGGCAACCCGGCCACCAACACCGGTAACGGCTACTACGGCATGTACCAGTTCTCCCTGGGCACCTGGCAGGCTCTGGGTGGTAGCGGCCTGCCCTCTGAGGCCAGTGCCGAGGAGCAGACCGCCATGGCCCAGAAGCTCCAGGCTCGTTCCGGCTGGGGCCAGTGGCCCGCCTGCACCTCACGCCTGGGCCTGCGCTGAGGCCGCAGCCCTTGAGCCGGCAGGGTCGTTACGCTGGCCCCATGCCCGAACCCACCGTGCCTGAGCCCGACGGCGCCCCCTCCGCTCTCCTAGGGCCTGCCGACGTCCGTGCGCTGAGCCAGGCCCTCGGGATCCGTCCCACGAAGACCTTGGGACAGAACTTCGTTCACGACGCCGGAACCGTGCGCCGCATCGTGCGCGCTGCCGGCGTGCACAGCGGTGAGACGGTTCTGGAGGTCGGCCCAGGCCTGGGCTCGCTCACCCTGGCGATCCTGGAGGCCGGAGCCAGCGTCGTCGCCGTCGAGATCGACCCGCCGCTCGCGCAGGCCCTGCCCGTCACCGTCGCCCAGCGCGTGCCCGAGGCAGCCGAGCGTCTGCGCGTGGTGGCTGCCGACGCACTGACCGTTGACGGTCCTGCTGCGCTCGGGCTGGCTGAGGGCGACCCGCTGCCCACGCGCCTGGTGGCTAACCTGCCTTACAACGTCGCCGTCCCGGTCCTGCTCACCCTGCTGGCCGCCCTGCCGAGCCTGGAGGCGGTGACGGTCATGGTCCAGGCCGAGGTCGCCGACCGCCTGGCCGCCAGCCCCGGCTCCAAGGTCTACGGCGTCCCCTCGGTCAAGGCTGCCTGGTACGCATCCGCCCGCCGGACCATCACCATCGGCCGCACCGTATTCTGGCCGGTCCCTAACGTCGACTCCGCCCTGGTCGAGCTCGTCCGCCGCGAGCCGCCGAGCACCCGAGCCAGCCGCGAGGCCGTCTTCGCCGTCGTGGACGCCGCCTTCGCCCAGCGGCGCAAGACCCTGCGCCAGGCCCTGGCCCCGCTCGCTGGGAGCCCGCCGGCGGCCGAGGCCGCGATCCGGGCGGCAGGCATCGACCCCAGCCGGCGTGGCGAGACCTTGGACGTCCACGACTTTGCCGCCCTGGCCGAGGCCCTGGGGGACCAGGAGGCCGACCCTGAGGAGGAGACAGCCCGATGAGCCACCTACGCGTCGTCCCCGGTGGTGCCCCGCGTGCCGCCGGACCCAAGGCCGGCTCGGCGACCTCCGTGCGTGTCGAGGCCCCCGGCAAGGTCAACCTCTTCCTGTCCTGTGGCGCCCCGGGCGCGGACGGCTACCACCCGCTGACCACGGTGTTCCAGGCCGTGCGGCTCATCGAGACCGTCACCGCCCGGCGCCAGGCCGCTGACGCTCGCGGAGCCGTCACCCTCACGCTGGCCGAGCCTGACGACGCCGTCCCCACCGACGAGCGTAACCTCGCCGTGCGTGCTGCCCGCCTGCTCGCGCAGGAGACCGGGGTGGACGAGGGCGTGGACCTGCTTGTGCGCAAGCGCGTGCCGGTGGCCGGCGGGATGGCAGGGGGCTCGGCCGACGCCGCAGCCACCCTGCTGGCCTGCAACCAGTTGTGGGGCACCAGCCTCGGGCTGGGAGACCTTGTGGAGCTGGCCACCCGGCTCGGTGCGGACTGTGCCTTTCCCCTCATCGGCTTGACCGCCGTCGGACACGGCCGCGGGGACCAGCTGAGCCCTCTGATGACCCGCGGCACCTACCACTGGGTCTTCGCCAGGGCGCGACAGGGCCTGTCCACGCCGGCGGTCTTCGCCAGGCTGGACCAGATGCGCTCGCAGGCTCCGGCATCCGCGCCGGCGCCCGACGCCCTCAAGGCGCCGGCAGGGCGGGCGGACCGGGTCGTGCCGGCTGCGGTCCCCGAGGAGCTCACCGCCGCCCTGCGTAGCGGCGACGCCCGGACCCTGGCTGCCACCATGCACAACGACCTGCAGGCTGCGGCCCTCGACCTGCGGCCTGAGCTCGCCGAGGTGATCGAGGTGGCTGAGGCTGCTGGAGCGCTGCGTGCCGTCGTCTCCGGCTCCGGCCCGACTGTCGCGGCCCTCGTGGCGGACACGGGTGCCGCGATGCGCGTGTCCCGCGCGCTGACGGCTTGCGCTCTGGTGGCTGGCACCGTGCGGGCCGACGCCCCGGTGGCCGGCGCGAGGGTGGTGGGCTGATGGCGCACCTGCTCGGCCTGGAGTCCATCAGCGTCATGGTGGGCTCGCGCATTCTTCTCGACGACGTCACCCTGGGTATCGAGGACGGCACCCGGGTGGGCGTGCTCGGACCCAACGGTGCAGGCAAGTCCACGCTGCTGTCGGTCCTGGCCGGCACCCGCCCGGTCGACGGCGGACGTGTCACCCGTGCGGGTGACACCCGCGTGGCCATGCTCACCCAGGCTGACGACTTCGCCCCCGGGGCGACCGTGCGCCAGGCGGTCCACGGTGACGTGCCCGAGTACGTGTGGGCCTCCGACCCGGCCGTGCGCGACGTGCACGCCGGGCTGCTGGCCGACCTCGACCTGGACGCTGAGGTCGCCCGGCTCTCCGGTGGTCAGCGCCGTCGCGTCGCGCTCGCGGCCGTGCTCACCGCTCCCAGCGACGTCATCATCCTGGACGAGCCCACCAACCACCTCGACGTCGAGGGCGTGGACTGGCTGGCCAGGCACCTGAGCGCGCGCTTCTCCGGGCGCCGGGCCTCCACCGGAGCGCTGGTCACCGTCACCCACGACCGCTGGTTCCTTGACGCCGTGTGCACCAACGTGTGGGAGGTCGTGCCAGGAATCGACCCGGGAGGCGGCCGCCCCCAGGTGCCTGGTCGCATCGAGACCTACGACGGCGGTTACGCCGCCTACGTCCTGGCGCGCGCCGAGCGAGCACGACAGGCCGCCGTCGCCGCCGAGAAGCGAGACAACCTCCTGCGTAAGGAGCTGGCCTGGCTGCGCCGGGGCGCGCCCGCGCGTACCTCCAAGCCCCGTTTCCGCATCAACGCTGCCGAGGCCCTCATCGCCGACGTCCCGCCACCACGCGACAGCGTCGAGCTCATGGCCATGGCGACCGCGCGCCTGGGCAAGAAGGTGCTCGACCTGGAGGACGTCACTGTGCGCTACCCGCTGGGCAGCGGCGGTCAGCGTGAGGTCCTGCGCAAGGTCACCTGGCGCCTGGCACCGGGGGAGCGCGTGGGGGTCGTCGGCGTCAACGGAGCCGGGAAGACCACGCTCCTGCGCCTGCTCGAGGGCCTCCAGGAGCCGACCGAGGGGCGCGTCGTGCGCGGCAAGACCGTCAAGGTCGCCACCCTGTCCCAGTCCACCCACGAGCTTGACCCCCTGGCAGACGTGCGCGTGGTCGAGGCCGTGGCCATGGTGGGTGAGCGCGTGAGTGTGGGAGGCAAGGAGCTCACCGCCACCCAGCTGGTCGAGCGCCTGGGCTTTACTCGTCAGCGCGCCTGGACGCGCGTGGGTGAGGTCTCCGGTGGCGAGCGTCGCCGTCTGCAGCTGCTGCGTCTGCTCATGACTGAGCCCAACGTGCTGCTGCTGGACGAGCCCACCAACGACCTGGACACGGACACGCTCGCCGCGGTGGAGGACATCCTCGACTCCTTCCCCGGCACACTCGTCGTCGTCTCTCACGACCGCTACCTCCTGGAGCGCGTCACCGACCACCAGGTCGCCCTTCTGGGCGACGGGAGCGTGCGCGACCTGCCTGGCGGCGTCGAGCAGTACCTCCGCTTGCGGCGCGAGGCCGAGGAGAGCGCGGGCGCCGTCGTCACCCGCTCGACCTCGGCGGGCACGGGGGCCGACGGCGCAGCGGCCGGCGGGTCCGGACCTGCCGGGCTGACGGGCGCCGAGCGGCGTGAGGCCCAGAAGAACCTGGCTCGCATCGAGCGCAAGATGGACAAGGCCTCCCAGGCGGTGGAGTCGCTGCACGCCAGGATGGAGCAGGTCTCCGCCGATCCGGCGCGTGTGGGAGAGCTGGCTGAGTTGGGGCGCGAGCTAGCGGCTGCTGAGGCTGAGCAGTCTGACCTGGAGGCCCAGTGGCTGGAGGCGGCCGAGGTCCTGGAGCAGTAGCTGACGGGGTGAAGGTCTGGGCGAGGCTGGGGTAGTGCCTGCAGGCGTGGCGGGTCTGGCGGGAGCGGAGCGAGGAACGAGCGACGCGGGCGGTAGCCAAAGGCACCTACCCCAGCCTCGCCCATGACTGGGCTGCCCCAGCCCACCCCTCACTCAGCGGCTACTAGCCGGCGCTGTCTGCGTGCTCGCGCAGCTGGGGGTGCGGCTCCATGGCCTTGAGCCCGTTCCAGGCGAGGTTGACCATGTGGGCGGCCACCTCCTCCTTGCTCATGCGTCGGTTCTCCAGCCACCACCAGGCCGGTGAGGAGACGATGCCCACGAGCATCTGCGCGTACAGCGGTGCGGTGCGTGGGTCGAGGTCGTGGGCCGAGAACTGCTCGGCCAGGATCCCCGAGACCTGGATGGCGACGTCGGCCAGCAGCGTCGAGTAGGTCCCGGCCGCGCGGTCGGTGGAGGAGGACAGCAGCCTGAAGCCGTCGGGGGAGTCCTCGATGTAGGTCAGCAGCGCCAGCGCGGCGCGCTCGACCACGGCCGAGGGCGGGGCCGGGCAGGACAGCGCGGCGGTGATCGTTGAGGAGATCGTGCTCAGCTCGCGGTCCACGATGACGGCGTACAGACCCTCCTTGCCTCCAAAGTGCTCGTAGACCACGGGCTTGGAGACCTTGGCGCGGCTGGCGACCTCCTCGATCGAGGTGCCGTCAAAGCCCTTCTCGGCAAACAGGCCGCGGGCGACGTCGATGAGCTGCTCACGCCTCTCACTGGCACTCATCCGGGTCCGTTTGCTGGCCTTGGTCGACATGGCACCATCATGCCGCCTTCTACGTGCGCCGTCGGCAGCGTGAGCATGAGAGGATGTGACGGCCTTGCCGTCCCGCGCCCGTGCGAGCCAGGACGACGACGGCTGATCCGCCCTGGTGTAGTGGCAGCACGCAGGCCTTTGGAGCCTTGAGGTCCGGGTTCGAACCCTGGGGGCGGAGCGAGTGCGGAGCCTGGGAGGGCGTGGTGGGTGGCATCCGCCCTGACGTCGTAGGATGGCCTCGCACTGCGCCCCGATACGTCCGTGCCAGTCCCCACACGCATGGGGAGGCACGCTCACCAGCGAGAAGAGGACCCGTGGCACCCACCGCCCCCGCTGCCGTTATCGTCATGGCTGCCGGTCAGGGAACCCGCATGCGTTCGGCCACCCCGAAGGTCCTGCACCGCATCGGCGGGCGCAGCCTCCTCGGCCACGCGGTCAGCGCTGCTCGGGGACTGGAGCCTGAGCACCTCGTCGTCGTGGTGCGTCACCAGCGTGACGCCGTCGTCGCCCACCTGGCTCAGGTCGCTCCCGATGCTCTTCCTGCGGACCAGGACGAGGTCCCCGGGACCGGGCGCGCCGTGGCCTGCGGCCTGGCGGCGCTTCCTGAGGACCTGGACGGGGCTGTCGTCGTGACCTCCGGTGACGTCCCCCTGCTGGACACGGCCACCCTGGAGGCACTGGTCGCCCAGCACGTGGACCGCGGTGACGTCGTGACGCTGCTGACCACCGAGCTGGAGGACCCTGCCGGATACGGTCGCGTCATCCGGGCGACCACCAGCGACCCGCACGCCGACCCGCTGGCCGTGTCCGCCGTCGTCGAGCACCGGGACGCTACCCCTGCCCAGCGCGAGGTGCGTGAGATCAACGCCGGTGTCTACGTCTTCGACGCCGCCTTCCTGCGCCGTACCCTGGCCGGCCTCGGCACGGACAACGACCAGGGCGAGGTCTACCTCACCGACGTCGTCGCCGCCGCCTGGCAGGCGGGACGCTCCACCTCCGCGCTGGCGGTCACCGACCACTGGCTCGTCGAGGGCTGCAACGACCGGGCCCAGCTCGCCAGCCTCGGTGCCGAGCTCAACCGGCGCGTGCTGGCCCGTTGGATGGCCCAGGGCGTGGGCGTGGTCGACCCGGCCTCGACCTGGGTAGACGTGGACGCCACGCTGGCCCAGGACGTCGTGCTGGAACCCGGTGTGCTCGTGCGCGGACGCACCCGCATCGGGCAGGGCACCGTCGTCGGGGCCTACTCCGTTCTTGAGGACGCCGACGTCCCGGCAGGCGCCGTCGTCGCGCCCTACAGCCAGCTTGACGCCAACGAACCACAGACCTCAGCTGCCGTGGACCAGGCACGGCACTGATCGCGTGACAGGACACACCGCACGCAGGAACCAGGTCCCCAGGGGACTCGAGAGGGGTACTCGCTCATGACGGGCATCATCACCAGCGGCGAGAAGCGACTCGTCATCGTCTCGGGGCGTGCGCACCCCCAGCTGGCGGCCGACGTCGCAGCCGAGCTGGGGACGGAGGTGCTGTCCTCGACCTCCTACGACTTCGCCAACGGCGAGACCTACGTCCGCTTCAACGAGTCCGTGCGAGGCTGCGACGTCTTCGTCATGCAGTCCCACGGCGACCGCGTCAACGACTGGCTCATGGAGCAGCTCATCATGGTTGACGCGCTCAAGCGCGCCTCGGCCAAGCGCATCAGCGTGGTGGCGCCCTTCTTCCCCTACGCCCGCCAGGACAAGAAGCACCTGGGGCGTGAGCCCATCAGCGCGCGCCTGGTGGCTGACCTGTACAAGCAGGCAGGTGCCGACCGCCTCATGAGTGTGGACCTGCACACCAGCCAGGAGCAGGGATTCTTCGACGGACCCTGGGACCACCTGTGGGCCCAGCCGGTTCTCGTGGACTACATCCGCGGTCGGGTCGACCCTGCCAGTACCACCGTGGTCTCCCCGGACGCGGGCCGTATCCGCGTGGCCGAGCGCTGGGCGAGCTCGCTGGGTGGCACGCCGCTGGCCTTCGTCCACAAGACACGTGACATCACCCGGCCCAACGAGTCGGTGGCTAACCGCGTGGTCGGTGAGGTCGCGGGCCGCTCCTGCGTCCTGGTCGACGACATGATCGACACCGGCGGCACCATCGCCAAGGCGGTCCAGGTGCTGCTGGACTCTGGCGCCAAGGACGTCATCGTCGCGGCCACGCACGGCGTGCTCTCCGGCCCGGCGGTGGAGCGACTGTCCACCTCCGGTGCGCGCGAGGTCGTCATCACGGACACGCTGCCGATCTCCGAGGCCAAGCGCTTCGACCAGCTGACGGTTCTGCCGATCGCCCCGCTGCTGGCCCGCGCGATCCGCGCTGTCTTCGACGACGGCTCAGTCACCTCGCTGTTCGAGACCGCCGGGGTGTGAGGTACCGCTGCCCCCATGTGCACGACGTCGCGTCACCCGCTGTGTGGTGGCGCGGCGTCGTTGTGAGTGCTGGCCTGGTTCCCGTTGTCGCTACCCCTTTGTTTCTTTCGCACCCTGTTCGCGTGCTACCGGGTAGCAGAGGAGGTGAAGGGGTATCGATGGAGGGAAAGGGTGGCGGCGGGCGCAGGAGATCGGCGTAGTGGGGTAGCGATGGGCGCGAAGGGGTAGCGCAGCCCCTCGTGCGCGCAGGCCGCACGCCCTAGAATCCCCCGCGATGCGACTGACCGCCCTCCTTCCTGTTCTTCTGACCGACCCGACGACCGCCGCACTGGTAAGCGCCGCGGGCTCGTCCACACGCACGGACCGCACCACCGTCGTCGCGCGCGGGGCCCGGCCGGCCGTCCTGGCCGCCATGGCCCTGGGCGAGGAGGGGGTCGCCAGAGCCGTGGGCGCCCTCCACTCCTCTGCCGCTGCGCGCTCCGACGCCGTAGCCGGCTCCCAGGCCGAGGGCACGCCTCTGCTGGTCATCACCGCCACCACCCGCGAGGCCGAGGAGACGGCCGCGGCGCTGACCTGCTACCTGCCTGAGACCGACGTCGCCGTCTTCCCCGCCTGGGAGACCCTGCCCCACGAGCGTCTCTCCCCGCGGGCAGACACCGTGGCCACCCGCCTGTCCGTCCTGCGCCGCCTGGCCCATCCTGAGGACGGTCGGGCTGGTGCAGACGCTCCCGACGCCGCAGCCGACCCCTCGCGCGGTCCCGTCCGGGTCCTGGTTGTCCCCGTGCGTGCGCTGCTGGCTCCCGTCGTCGACGGCCTGGGAGAGCTGGAGCCCATCCACCTGGCCCCGGGCCTGGATCCCGGGCTGGAGGCCACGGCCCAGCGCCTGGCCGACGCCGCCTACACGCGGGTTGACATGGTGGAGAACCGTGGCGAGTTCGCCGTGCGTGGCGGCATCCTCGACGTCTTCCCACCCACCCAGCCCCGGCCGGTGCGCGTGGACTTCTTCGGCGACGAGATCGAGTCCGTCTCCTCCTTCGCCGTCGCTGACCAGCGCACGATCGAGGAGATCGGTGCCGTCACCGCGACCGCCTGCCGCGAGATCCTGCTGACCGAGGCCGTGCGCGAGCGCGCCAAGCGCCTCATGGACGTCATCCCCTCAGCAGCGGACATGCTGGAGAAGATCGCCGCCGGTATCCCGGTGGAGGGTATGGAGTCTCTCGCGCCCGTTCTCGCGGCCCGGATGGTGCCCTTGCTCGACCTCGTCGGCGACCGGCTCGTCGTGGCTCTGGAGCCTGAGCGAGTGCGTAAGCGGGCTGAGGACCTGACCGCCACCACCCAGGAGTTCCTTGCCGCCGCCTGGACCTCCGCAGCCTCGGGCGGCCAGGCCCCGGTGGACCTGTCGGCCGCCGCCTTCGCGCACCTGGCCGAGGCGCGCGGCCTGGCCCTGTCCAGCAACCGCGGCTGGTGGTCCTTCACCTCCCTCAAGGCCAGCCCGGACACCACCGAGCTCGACCTGCGTGACCCGCGTGGCTACGCAGGCAGCCTTGACGAGGCGGTCACGGACCTGGGTCGCCTGGCGCGCGAGGGGTGGAGCGTCGTCGTCGCCACGGACGGGCCCGGACCCGGCCGTCGCATGGCCCAGCTGCTGGGCGACGGCGGAGTGCCGGCCCGTATCGTCACCCACCTTGACGAGCCCGGTGACCTTGGCGCGGCCCGTGATGACGGCAGCGTGGAGGGTGACGGCGTCGTGCGCGTCACGCAGGCCAGCGCCGGGCACGGATTCGTCGCCGAGGAGCTGCGCCTGGCCCTCGTTGCCGAGTCCGACCTGACCGGGCGAGCCTCGACCGGACCACGCTCGCGCAAGGTCATGCCCGCCCGGCGCTCGCGGCGCAGCGTCGACCCCCTGTCTCTGCACCCCGGTGACCTCGTGGTCCACGCCCAGCACGGCGTGGGGCGCTTCGTCGAGCTCCTGCGCCGCAACGTGGGGACCGGCAAGAACGCCGCCACCCGCGAGTACGTGGTCATCGAGTACGCCCCCTCCAAGCGGGGCCAGCCCGGCGACCGCCTGCTCGTGCCCACCGACGCCCTGGACCAGGTGAGCAAGTACGTGGGCGGGGACAACCCGACCCTGAACAAGATGGGCGGGGCGGACTGGGCCAGGACCAAGTCCAAGGCGCGCAAGGCCGTGCGCGAGATCGCCGGTGAGCTCGTGCGCCTGTACGCCGCGCGCTCGGCCGCCTCCGGTCACGCCTTCGCCCCCGACACCCCCTGGCAGTCCGAGCTGGAGGAGTCCTTCCCCTACACCGAGACCGCTGACCAGCTCGCCACCATCGACGAGGTCAAGTCCGACATGGAAAAGGCCCAGCCCATGGACCGCCTCGTGTGCGGCGACGTCGGCTACGGCAAGACCGAGATCGCGGTGCGCGCTGCCTTCAAGGCCGTCCAGGACGGCAAGCAGGTGGCGGTGCTCGTGCCCACCACGCTGCTGGTCTCCCAGCACGCCGAGACCTTCACCGAGCGCTACGCGGGCTTCCCGGTGCGCGTGGCCCAGCTCTCCCGCTTCCAGTCGGCCAGCGAGTCCGAGGAGGTCTTGAAGGGCCTGGCCAGCGGGGCGATCGACGTCGTCATCGGCACGCACCGTCTTATCACCGGGCAGGTGCGTTTCAAGGACCTGGGCCTGGTCATCATCGACGAGGAGCAGCGCTTCGGGGTCGAGCACAAGGAGACCCTCAAGGCCCTGCGCACGGACGTGGACGTGCTGTCCATGTCCGCCACCCCGATCCCACGTACCCTGGAGATGGCGGTGACCGGCCTGCGTGAGATGTCGACGCTGGCCACCCCGCCTGAGGACCGCCACCCGATCCTGACCTACGTGGGCGCCTACGAGACCAAGCAGGTCTCAGCAGCGATCCGTCGCGAGCTGCTGCGTGACGGTCAGGTCTTCTACGTCCACAACCGTGTGGAGGACATCGACCGCGTGGCCGCCCGGATCCAGGAGACGGTGCCGGAGGCGCGCGTGGCTACCGCCCACGGGCAGATGGGTGAGGTGCGCCTGGAGCAGGTCATCGACGACTTCTGGCACAAGGAGATCGACGTCCTGGTGTGCACGACCATCGTGGAGACCGGCCTGGACGTGTCCAACGCCAACACCCTCATCGTTGACCGGGCCGACCGCATGGGCCTGTCCCAGCTCCACCAGCTGCGCGGACGCGTGGGGCGTGGCCGCGAGCGGGCCTACGCCTACTTCCTCTACCCCGCGGACAAGCCACTGACCGAGACCGCCCTGGAGCGCCTGCGCACGATCGCGACGAACACGGACCTGGGTGCCGGGATGCAGGTGGCCATGAAGGACCTGGAGATCCGCGGGGCCGGCAACCTCCTGGGAGGCGAGCAGTCCGGGCACATCGCCGGGGTCGGCTTTGACCTGTACGTCCGCATGGTCTCTGAGGCCGTGGCCGCCTACAAGAAGGCCCTCAAGATCAACCCCGAGGCCGCTGGCGACGCCGCCGAGGCTGAGGCGGAGATCGACCAGGACCTGCGGGTCGAGCTGCCGGTGGACGCCACGATCCCTGAGGACTACGTCCCCCACGAGCGCCTGCGCCTGGAGGCCTACACCAAGTTCGCCGCCGCCCGCAGCGACGACGACGTAGCCGACGTCCTGGACGAGCTCACCGACCGCTACGGCCCGGTTCCCGAGCCTACCCAGCGTCTGGCGTCCCTGGCTCGTCTGCGCGCGCTCGCGGCTCGGCTGGGGGTGCGCGAGATCGTGGCGCAGGGCAAGTCGATCCGTTTCGCGCCGCTGGACCTGGCTGAGTCTGCGCGCATGCGGCTGACCCGCCTCTATCCCGGCACCACCCTCAAGCCCGCCACCCGCACCATCGTGGTGCCGGCTCCTGGCACTGCCCGGATGGGTGGGGGCCCGGTGGAGGGTGAGGCGCTCCTGCGCTGGGCCGAGGTGCTGCTGCGTGCGGTGGTCGAGGGGGACCAGGACTATGAGGCTGAGGCCACAACCTATCGACGCCGTCGCCGGTGAGCGGGCTACCATGTGCCTGTCCTGACGCCTCGTCACAAGGAGATCCTCGTGCTCACCACCGCCTCGCGCCGCGTGCGTGCCCTCGCTGCTGGCGTCCTTCTGGTCGCCAGCGGGGCCCTGACCGCCTGTTCCGTGCACCCGGGCCAGGCTGCCGTGGCACAGTTCACGGGGCTGGACGGTGCTCAGCAGGGCATCAGCGTCTCCGAGAACGAGCTGAGTGAGGCCGCCAGCGACCTCGCCCCGTTGGGGTGGACGCGTGACCGCGTCCTCAACGGACTGCTCCAGGCGCCGGTCTACTTCGAGCTGGCCGAGAAGTACGGGCTGTCGGTGCCCGACGCCGACGTGGAGACGATCCTCACCCAGGCCAGCCCTGAGGCCACCTCCTTCTCCGAGGGCGCCAAGACGATCGCACGCCTGTCCGCCGTCAGCGCCCAGCTTCAGGGCATGAGCGCTGATGAGGCTGAGCAGGCGCAGGCCGACTTCACCGCCATGGCTCAGTCCTTCCAGTCCACGCCGTCGCCGCGCTACGCCGCCGAGCGTCCCTGGGAGATCCGGGGCACCTCGGCCGTCCCGCTCGACGGCGCCCGGAAGTGAGCTGGGCGAGGCAAACGTCACGCCCGGCGTGAACACGGGAATCACGGGGACCTCCGCCCTCGTGCGCGAGGGGCGGGCCCGGTAGTCTGGGCCCTGCATCCTGATATCAATCCAACAAGGAGCACCCACAGTGGCCCTCATCGAGAACGTTCACGCACGCGAGATCCTCGACTCCCGTGGCAACCCGACCCTCGAGGTCGAGATCCTGCTTGAGGACGGCGCCTCCGCCCGCGCTGCCGTCCCCTCCGGCGCCTCCACCGGCGCCTTCGAGGCCGTCGAGCTGCGCGACGGCGACAAGTCCCGTTACCTGGGTAAGGGCGTGGAGAAGGCCGTTGCCAACGTCAACGACGTCATTGCCCCCGAGATCATCGGCTACGACGCTGCTGACCAGCGCGGCCTGGACCGCCTCATGATCGAGCTCGACGGCACCCCCAACAAGGGCAAGCTCGGCGCCAACGCCATCCTGGGTGTCTCCCTCGCTGCTGCGCAGGCTTCCGCAGAGTCCGCCGGCCTGGACCTGTTCCAGTACGTCGGTGGCCCGGGTGCCCACGTCCTGCCCGTGCCGATGATGAACATCCTCAACGGTGGCTCCCACGCTGACTCCAACGTGGACATCCAGGAGTTCATGATCGCCCCGATCGGCGCCACCTCCTTCCGGGAGGCCCTGCGCATGGGCGCTGAGGTCTACCACTCGCTCAAGACTGTGGTGAAGGAGAAGGGCCTGTCCACCGGTCTGGGTGACGAGGGCGGCTTCGCTCCCAACCTCGAGTCCAACCGTGAGGCCCTGGAGCTCATCTGCGCCGCGATCGAGAACGCTGGCTACAAGCCGGGCGCTGACGTGGCTCTGGCCATGGACGTGGCCTCCACCGAGTTCTTCGACGCCGAGACCAAGACCTACGCCTTCGAGGGCGAGGCCCAGGACACCGCCTCCATGGTGGCCTACTACAAGAAGCTGGTCGAGGACTTCCCGATCGTCTCCATCGAGGACCCGCTGAGCGAGGACGAGTGGGAGGACTGGAAGCACCTGACCGAGGAGATCGGTGACAAGGTCCAGCTCGTGGGTGACGACTTCTTCGTCACCAACCCCGAGCGCCTGGCCAAGGGCATCGAGCTCGGCGCCGCCAACGCCCTCCTGGTCAAGGTCAACCAGATCGGTTCGCTCACCGAGACCCTCGAGGCCGTCGAGATGGCGCACCGCGCTGGCTACAAGACGATGACCTCCCACCGTTCCGGTGAGACCGAGGACGTCACCATCGCCGACCTCGCCGTGGCCACCAACTCCGGCCAGATCAAGACCGGTGCCCCCGCCCGTGGCGAGCGCATCAACAAGTACAACCAGCTCCTGCGCATCGAGGAGGCCCTGGGCGAGGACGCCGTCTACGCCGGTCGCTCCGCCTTCCCTCGCTTCCAGGGCTGAGCTCCTGGCTGCTGAGGCAGCACCTGGCGCAGGGTGGTCCCTGAGCCACACGCACCGACGGGGTGCGACCTGGATCAGGTCGCACCCCGTCCTCGTCCGCTGCGTCGGTGATGGAGACGCGCACGGAGCGACGAGGACGCCTAGGCGCGTGAGCAACGCAGCGGCCGGGCGGGGTGCTACTTCCCAGGCTGGTGAGGCAGGATCTCCCCATGACACCGCGCCGACCCTCACCTGCCCGACCGGGCGCCCGCCCCGGTGCGCGTGCCGGTGGTCGGCCGGCTGCTGGGCGCCAGGGGCCGGGCGGACGCGAGAGCGCCACCGGCCAGTCACGCGCGAGCTCAGCCTCGAGCCCGCAGGCGCTGCGCTCGGCCTCGGGCGCAGGACCGCGCACGGAGCGTGGGGACACAGAGCCCGTGCGCTCCTCGGCCCGCACGGCCCCGGAGTACACGATGCTTCGGCTTGGCGGACCGGACGGCATCGCCGTGCCCGCCCGGGTCCTCATCCTGGCGCTTGTGCTCCTGTTCGCCTTTGTCATCACCTTTCCGGCGCTGCGCGGCTACCTGTCCCAGCAGGCCCAGTACGACGCCATCATGAAGCAGCTGCAGGAGGCGCGAGCCACCTCCACCGCGCTGGAGTCAGAGCTGGCCCGGTGGGAGGATGACGCCTACGTGCGCGCTCAGGCGCGCGAGCGCCTGTCCTACGTCATGCCAGGAGAGACCACCTACGTGGTTGTCGGCGCTGACCAGTTCGAGGACAAGACTGATCAGGCGGGTAGGGCGGCGGCTGAGGCTGAGTCCGCCAGCCCCTGGTACTCGGTCCTGCGGGAGTCAGCCGAGGTCGCCGGGGCCACCGGTGAGCAGACGCCGCCGGAGGAGTCGCAGCGTGGTTGGTCCACCGCGGTCCCGACTGTCCCCACCCCGACCTCTGAGCCGGCCGACGAGTCCGGCGCGCACTAACCCCTCCCATCGCGAAGGATCCCCATGAGCAAGCAGCCCGAGCACACGAGCACGGCGCCCCAGGCTGGCCAGGCTCCCAGCCGGGAGCCCAGCGCGACGCCGGGTGACACCGGCAGCGGTGAGGTGACGCAGGCTGATCTGGAGGCGCTGCGTGAGCAGCTGGGACGGGTTCCGCGCGGCGTCGTGTCCATCGCTGCGCGCTGTGTGTGCGGCCGCCCCACCGTGGTGCGTACGGCGCCGCGTCTGCCTGACGGCTCGCCGTTCCCCACCAGCTACTACCTCACCCACCCGGCGGCGGTGAAGGGCTGCTCCACCCTGGAGGCAGAGCACCTCATGGAGGACTACAACGCCCGGCTCGCCCAGGACCCTGGGCTCGCCGCGGCCTACGCCCGTGCCCACGAGGACTACCTGGCACGCCGCGCTGAGTTGGGAAGCGTTAAGGAGATCGACGGCGTCTCGGCCGGTGGCATGCCTGCTCGGGTCAAGTGCCTGCACGCCCTGCTCGGTCACGCCCTGGCTGCTGGTCCCGGCGTCAACCCCATCGGCGACCTCACCCTGGAGGTGCTGCGCGGGCGCGGGATGTGGGACCCGCAGCGTTGCCGCTGCTGAGCGCTGCCCTGCTGCCCCTGCCTGAGACCGGCGGGCCTGCCTGGGGCCGACGGCCCAGGGACCTGACAACCGGAGGAGAACTGACATGACGCGTGTGGCCGCGATCGACTGCGGGACCAACACCATCCGCCTGCTCGTCGCTGACCTCGTCCCGCGCCAGGGGGGTGCAGGCCTGGACCAGCTGGTGCGCGAGAACGAGATTGTCCGCCTGGGCCAGGGAGTTGATCGCACCGGTCGCCTGGACGAGGCGGCGCTGGAGCGCACCCTCGCCGTCGTGACCTCCTACGCCCAGACCTGCCGCGCCCAAGGGGTTGAGCGCATGCGCTTTGTGGCGACCTCAGCCACGCGTGACGCCTCCAACCGTGCCGTCTTCGTCGACGGCGTGCGCGAGCGTCTGGGCATTGAGCCTGAGGTCGTCACCGGCCAGGAGGAGGCTCGGCTGTCCTTCTGCGGGTCCTCCCTCTGCCTGGAGCGTCTTGGTGACCACGCACCAGCGGGCCCTCACCTCGTCGTCGACCTCGGCGGCGGCTCCACCGAGCTGGTTCTGGGACGCAGCGGCCCACAGGCGGCCTTCTCCATGGACACCGGCTCGGTGCGCGTGACCGAGCGCTACCTGGCCGACGGCGTCAACCCTGCCTCCGAGGCGGCAGCCCGTGCGCACGTGCGCGAGCTGCTCGATCAGGCCAGCGACGTCGTCGACCTGTCAGCCGCCACCGGCCTCGTGGGGCTGGCGGGCACCATCACCACCGTGACCGCCCACGCCCTGGGGCTGACGGACTTCGACCCCGCGGCCCTGGACGGCGCCGTGGTCCCGGCCGAGACGATGCTGGCCTGTGCCGAGGCGATCGTGCACTCCACCGCTGCCCAGCGGGCCTCCTGGGCCTACCTGCGGCCGGGGCGCCGTGACGTCATTGCGGCCGGGGCGCTGGTGTGGTCGGAGGTCATCGCGCGTGTCGTGGCCGAGACCGCCGGGGGAACCGCGCCGGTGACCTCCTCGATCACCTCGCTGTCCGACATCCTGGACGGGATCGCCCTGTCGATGGCCGACGGTGCAGGGACGGCGGTGAGCGCGTGAGCGCGGGCCTGCCTGCCGGCCTCGCCGCGCAGCTGGAGCGGCTGACCGTCTCGCTCCACGCGGCTGGGCTCGCTGTGCCCGGGTCCCCGGCCTGCTCGGGCTCGCGCACCTGGCGCGGTGCGCAGCTGGGTGGCCAGCGGCCGGCTGTTGCCGTGGCGACCACCGGGCGCACGCCCGCCGAGGCTGTTGCCCAGGCCGAGGCGGCGTGCGCGGCCGGTGCCGACGTCGTCGAGCTGCGTCTGGACCTGCTGGAGGCCGCGACAGGGGCCGGGCCCGTGCTCGGGGCCGAGGCCGGCCGAAGGCTTGCGGGAAGAGTGTGGCCTGCGGTCCAGCGCGTGGCGGCTGCTGTGGCACCCACGCGGCTGCCGCTGCTGGCCACCGTGCGCACCGCGGCCGAGGGCGGTGGGGTCGAGATCGACGACGAGGCCTACCGGGCGCTGCTGACCGCCGTGGTCGAGGCCTGCGGCCAGGACGAGGTGGCCCGCCAGGCGGTCGCGGCTCTGGACGTCGAGCTGGCGCGTGGCTGCGTGAGTGAGATGGTGACCCTGACCGGGCCGAGCAGCGGGATCGACGTCCTCGCCTCGGCGCACTTCTTCACCTCCACCCCTACCGCGGACGAGATCGTCAGTCTCCTGGAGCGGATGGAGAAGCAGGGGGCGCAGGTCGCCAAGGTGGCGGTCATGCCCGCGTGTGAGGACGACGTCGCTCACCTCCTGCGTGCCGCGGTACGAGCGCGGGGCCGCCTCCAGGTTCCCGTGGTCGCGATCGCTATGGGCCGCGGCGGGGCCGTCAGCCGGCTGGCCGGTGGGGTCTTCGGATCTGCCCTCACCTTCGCGACTGCCGGCGCCGCGGCATCGGCGCCCGGGCAGCTGCCCGTGGCGCAGGTGCGCAGCGCCTTGGAGGGGCTGGAAGCCGACGAGGAGCGCTCCTGAGCGCTGGATCGGCGGCACGTAGGCGGACCTGGTGAGTCCGGTCTCACCGCTGTCCTGCCTGGCCTCGCTTGCGCGCGAGCAGGTAGGGTGGCGGCGTTGCCCCGGCGAGGGACACGTGCCGCGCACGTGCATCCGTGATCGACGTGGTGGTGCCAGGAGGTGCTGCGCGTTGTCGCGGCCTGCCGGACCACCAGACCTGCGGGGCCCGGCCCCGCCTGAGAAGAGGAGAATCCTCATGGCGAACAAGGCCATCACCCTCAAGGGCACTGACCGCACCAGCTTCGGCAAGGGCTCTGCCCGCCAGGCTCGTCGCAACGGCCAGGTCCCGGTCGTCGTCTACGGTCACGGCACCGAGCCGCGTCACTTCCTCCTGGAGGAGCACGCCACCCGCCTGGCCCTGCGTGGCAACGAGAACGCCCTGGTCGAGCTTGCCGTGGACGGCGAGACCATCCTGGTCCTGACCAAGGACGTCCAGCGTCACCCCATCCGCCCGGGCGTGCAGCACGTCGACTTCCAGCTGGTCAACCGCAACGAGCGCGTTGAGGTCGAGGTCCCCGTCACCGTCATCGGTGAGCCCGTGGCCTCCACCATCCACATGGTCGAGGCGGCTCACCTGCTCGTCTCCGCCCCGGTGATCTCCATCCCCGAGACCATCGAGATCGACATCACCGGCGTCGAGGCCGGCACCACCATCCGTGTCTCCGACGTCACCCTCCCCGAGGGCGTCGAGGCTGTCACCGACGCTGAGGTGGACGTGGTCAACGTCGTGGACGAGGCCTCCATCGCCGTCGACGTCCCGCAGCCCGAGACGGGTGCTGAGGCCGCCGACGGGGCTGAGGCTCCTGCCGAGGCTGAGTGAGTCTGACCTGAGACCAGCGCGGCACGGGCTTGGCTGCTGTTCCGCGTGACGACAGACGAAGGAGCTCCTATGAGCGACCCCTGGCTCGTCATCGGGCTGGGGAACCCCGAGGCCCGGTACGCCCGCAACCGTCACAACGTCGGTCACATGGTCATCGACGTCCTGGCTGGGCGTGCCGGGTCTCGGCTCTCCAGGCACAGGACTCGCTCGCAGGTGGCCGAGGTCCGTCTGGGCGTGATGCCCGGTGGTGCCCCGGGACCGCGCGTCATCCTGGCTGAACCTGCCACCTTCATGAACCTGTCCGGGGGCCCGACGGCGGCGCTGGCGGCGTTCTACGGCATCGAGCCGACGACGAACCTGCTCGTCATCCACGACGAGCTTGACCTCCCGGCTCATACGCTGCGCCTCAAGCGCGGCGGTGGTGAGGGTGGGCACAACGGGTTGCGTTCCGTCAGCCAGGCGGTAGGCACCCGAGACTACGCGCGTCTGCGCGTGGGGATCGGCCGGCCTCCGGGGCGTCAGGACCCGGCGGACTTCGTCCTGTCTGACTTCCCGGCCCGCGAGCGGGCAGAGCTGGACGTCACCCTGGAGCTGGCGGCGGACACCGTCGAGGCTGTGGTGACCGCGGGCTTCGAGGCGGCCCAGCAGCAGGTGAACTCGCGGTAGCGAGAGAAGACGGTGTGGTGGTTCCTAGGCCATCAGGCCGGTCTCGTAGGCCACCACGACGGCCTGGACCCGGTCACGCACGTCCAGCTTGGCCAGGACGTTGCCCACGTGGGTCTTGACGGTGGTGGCTGAGACGACAAGCTTGTCCGCGATCTCAGAGTTGGACATGCCCTGGGCGATGAGGACCAGGATCTCGTGCTCACGTGGGGTCAGTGAGGCGATCCGCGGGTCTTCGGCCGCGTCCTGGGCACAGTCCTGCGGCAGGTGGGAGGCGAACATCTCCAGCATCCGGCGCGTCACGCGTGGAGAGACCACGGCCTCGCCACTGGCCACGGTGCGGATCGCCTCGGCCAGCTCGGCAGGTCGGGTGTCCTTGAGCAGGAAGCCGCTGGCACCAGCGTGCAGTCCTGCGAAGGCGTACTCGTCCAGGTCGAAGGTGGTCAGGATGAGGATCTTGGTGCCCGGGCACTGCTGGGTGATGGCCTCGGTGGCCTCGATGCCGTTCATCCCCGGCATCCGCACGTCCATGAGGATGACGTCCGGCCGCAGCGCCCGGGCCTGGGCCAGTGCCGAGGCGCCGTCGGAGGCCTCACCGACCACCTCGATGCCCTCCTCGGCGTCGAGCACCATACGAAAGCCCATGCGCATGAGCGCCTGGTCGTCAGCCAGGACCACGGTGACCGGACGCGAGAGAGCGGCGTCATCGTCTGGCGCCTGCGCCTGTACCGGCTCGTTCTCGTTCAGAGCGGCAGCTGCCACGGTGTAGTCCCTTCGTCGTCCTCGTCCCAGCGCAGCACGGCACGAACCTGCCAGCCGGTGGGTGTTGGCCCAGCGTCAACGGTCCCACCATAGACGGAGGCCCGCTCGCGCATACCGATCAGTCCCTTGCCTGAGCCGTGCATGGGCGTGGTGCCGGGAGCGGCCTCGTTGGTGACGGTGAGGACCACCGTGCCCGTGTGGCGCTGGACGGTGACCCGGACGTCCTTGGTGGTGGGGGCGTAGCGCAGGATGTTCGTCATCGACTCCTGGGCGATACGGAAGAGCGTGAGCTGCAGGCCCTTGTCCTCGGGCAGGGCAGCACCGGTCCAGGTGTAGGACACCGGAACCCCAGCCGCCTGGAAGCGTTCGACCAGGGTCTCCAGGTCCGCGGTCTCAGGCGCCGGGGCCAGCGGGATCTCACCGGTGGACCGGTCCTCGGCGGCGTCGGTGGCACGACGGCGCAGGTCGGCGATCGGCTGGCTCGGCTCACTGGGCGCCACGGTGTCGGGCGGGGCGAACTCTGGCACCGGCAGCTCTCTCACGACCGGCAGCGGGGCGGTCGAGGGCGGAAGCGGGAGGAGGGGAAGGGCCACGTCACTGCTCGTGCGCCTTGCGCGGCCGTCCTGGGGCGCGGCGTCGTCGGCAGGACCCCTGACGGAGGCGGCGGACTGCGGGGCTGAGGAGGCGCCCGGGTCGTCGCGCAGGACGCCGACCAGCCGACGGGTGTCAGCCAGGGCCGAGCGCCCGGTGTCACCCAGGGCCGTGAGGGCCTCCTTGGCCATCTCCGGGTTGCGGTCCACCGCGGCGCAGGCGCCGTCGGCCATCGTGATCATGACGGCGAGGGAGTGTGCGACGATGTCGTGCATCTCGCGGGCGATGCGGCTGCGCTCGTTGGCGGCGGCCAGCATCATCGTCTGCTCGCGGGCCAGGGACAGGCGCGCCGAGCGCTCGCGGACCTGGACGAGCTGGGCGTGCTGGATGCGCAGGATGATGCCGACGAGAGTGCCAATGACGTTGATGAGCGCCAGCGGCAGCAGGCCGGAGCTGACCGCACCGTAGGCCAGGGTCGAGACCGCGCAGGCCGCCCAGGCCCAGCCCATGCGGTAGCGGGTGGCCAGGGTCACCAGGCTCAGTGGTGTTCCGAGCACGACGGCGGCGGTCAGGGCCTGGTCGGCCACGGAGGCGTCAGCGCCCTGGAGGTGAAAGATCGTCAGACCGGCGGCCAGGTGCGCGGGTGGCGCGAAGGTGACGACCGCCCAGGTCAGCACCGGCAGCCGACGGCGTAGTGCCAGTCCCAGGCTGCAGGCCGCCCAGACTGCACAGGTCAGGGCGAACCAGCCGCTGTGGGAGGCCGCCA
>NZ_JARKVC010000006.1 GCF_029851875.1 Actinomyces sp. | reverse complement strand
GGCCACGACCGGGATCGGTCGTGGCCACCACACGTCATTAGGCTGATGTCAGCCAGATCAACTCAATCTCTCCCTCTCAACGGACAGCGCAGAGACCAAGCTGCACAAGCCTGCTTCCCTAACAGTTGAGCTCCCATAGCACTCCCGCCAGGAAACCAGTCCTGGCCACTACTTCCTCATCCTCACTCATGATGAAGTGCTCAACCATCTCACGCACAAGCAACGGGTCGGGCTCACCGGGAGGCGGAGTGAGGCTGAAATGTGCGTTGCCGCCCCGCTCATGGCTGAGCCCCCACTGGCTGGAGGCACTATGCACTCCACACACCAGATCCAACACGGAGCGAGTCGACTCCATCAGCACTCGCACCGGCCCATCAGCCATCATCGGCAAAGACTTATCACTGAGCTGGTAGCTCGCCCACGCACACTCCAATGCCGCAAGGTGACTGACTGCCAAAGGGTTGCGCCACCATCCAGCACGGATCCACCTAGGCGCCTCACCCGAGGAGGTACGAAACGCCCCGAAGGTCGAGTTCAACCAGTCCACAAAAGACACCAGACGCCACCACGCCTGAACGCGCCTGGGACCGGCAGGCAGCAGCAGGGGATCCCACCCAGCCACCAGCACTTCCTTAGGCTTGGCTGGTTCCTTAGGAGTGGGGCGCTGAGAGATCAGCTCCTCCAGCAGCTCACGAAACCCCACCTCACCAGGATCGGCGTCGCGGCCACCACCTCGCACTGGCTCATCGAGGAGCCGCTGCGTCTCATCGAGGTGCATGGCCACGACCTCACCTTCAGCACTATCTGTGGGGGAGTCTTCTAGCGGGGCAGTGGATGCTGGGTCATCCATCGCGCGTCATCTCGCTTCCAAAACTCACGCTGAGTATCTGTGGCCGCACTATTGAGGGCTGCCAAATGCTCGCCATACATGCGCGAGCCTTCACGCACCACCTGCCCCCACTTCTTATCTGTCGCGATATCTGGCAATTCCACGATCACCGCGTCATGGCCAGCAGACGCCAACACGGCCTTACCCACAGGCAAGGTCGCGATCTGGCCCTCGCGCAGCAGGTGACGACGCTGGGTCGTGGTCGACACACTCGCCCCCATCCGGCCCGTGGAGTAGGAGTGGCGAGCCTCCTCATACTCCACGCTCAGCTCCGCGATCTTCTTGTTCCACGCCGCGTCCTTAGACCCGCCCAGCACATAGACGGCACGGGCCTGCTGGAAGACGATCCTGGCGATATCCCGTCCCCAACGAGCCTCAACCTGGGCGTTGTCCTGGAAGACCGCGCAGGTAAAGATCCCACGCCCAGGCCCCTCACTGAACAACGCGTCCAGATGAGGCAGAGCAGCCACATTCGCCGCCTCATCCAAGATCGCTGACACCGCAGGAACCAGGCGTGAACCCGGCACATGATTCGCAGCTCGCTTGGCCGCATCCAGCAGATGATCGGTGAACATGGTCGTGATCGAAGCAACCGCACCCTCCGACTCAGGCGAAAGCACCCAGATCACGTCTCGGCTAGCAAGCCAGGACTGAACATCAAAAGACTCATGCGGTGGGGGAGTGAGAACCTCCAGGACGCTGTCCACCATCAACGGCTCCAACGCGCCCTGCATCGTGCCCTTAAACCCAGAGGAAGTCTCGGCCGCCATCTCGATCATCAGATCAGCAAGAGTCGCCGCCATCATTCTCGATGTCGGCGTCCCATAACGCTCCAAGACAGCACGAGCATCATCCGGCCTGGTCACCCACCGATGCACTGCCGTCATGTTCTGACCCGACAAGGCGGCAGCATGCATGAGATACCCCAGGATCTGCGCGCCACGTTCCATGAACCACCGCGTGTTCCCACCACCTGAGGTGCGGGTGCTCGCCCCCGACACCAGCGCCATCGCCCGGCGTCTGGCCGTATCGAAATCACCGCACCCCTGGATCGGATCCCACCGCAGCGGCAGGGGGCCATGCGCCATCTCCATCGGGTCAAACACGAAAGTCTTCCGGCCATCTAACGCCAACCCCAGCCAGGTCAAAGCGATCCCGTCAACCTTCGTTGACGTGGCCACCACAGGCCCAGCCGCCTCCAGAACGCGCCTGGCCACCAAAGACCTGGTCTTACCTGAACGAGTCACCGCATAGATGCACTCCGGGGACTCATACGACTCATACAAGGCCTTTTTCCCATACACGCCCATGAACCGCACCAGGTCAACCGAAGACCCCCGCGCCTGAGGCGGAAGGCCGGGCTGTGCATCAGCGATTGTCTGCTCAGCGTGAGCCGTCGCGGCCTTGAGATACATGTCCGACATGTCGCTCTTGGGCTCGCGCTTGCCACCATCATTGGTCAAGAACGCAACCAGCCCACGGCTGATCCCCCACCAGGCCAGCAACAGCAGCACAGTCAATACTGCGGTTGCCACATGCACGCCCCGACCCGCAGACGGAAAAGCGGTTACAGCCCCAGTTAAGCCATTGAAGCTCACCCCGCTCACGCGCATCACCACTGCACCTGAGATCACGAACAGAACGAACGTGACCGCCGCCCTGAAAGCGAGCTCAAGCTCAAAATTGCGGGGTGTCACGACCGCTCACCCCCACCGCGCGCACGCACCAGCAAAGCCACAAGCGAGGCCTCCCAAGCACTCACGCTACTGACCGCCCACACCGACTGTGCAGCCGGACGGCCCGTGACCACAACCAGCGGGGGATGAGTGAACTCTTTTGACTCAAGCGCCAGCACTCGCCAGACGCTCTCCCCAACCTGCCAGGCAAGGGCCGGACCATGACACACCTGCTCAACCTCAGCCTCATCAAGGCGAGCCACCATGCCCGCCGCAGAGGCGCTGGCCCGAAGGCGACGTCCACCAGCCTCGACATACAGATTCCGTCCCGCCTGACCCGGCATAGCCTCTCGCAAGATCACTGAGTCAACGACGCGCCCCCCAGCCCGGGCAAGATCACCGGCAGGCATCACCACATAGGACAAGTCAGACAAGCGCTTGGGGGCTTTACGCACATCCACCCCCGAATACACGCCCAACAGCTCCCCACGAGAGATACCGTCAACGATCCACGGGGTAGAACGCATCGCCTCATACCTCGTGCGAGCCTGGATCAGCCCAAACCCCTGACCAAAAATGTCATCAGACGCCATCTCGCATCTCTCCCTCACTCCCGCCACCGCGCACGCGATAGGTGGCTTTAGACGTCATCGCCTGGTTCGTATCCCCAACCGTCAGCTCCAAATCACTCATCATCATCGAGCAGATCACCGGGGGAGCTGACCCGATCCCCACCATGGCCACACCCTGACCAAGGCTTGTGATCCGCTGCGCCAAACCAGGGTCCCAACCCAGAAGCTCACAGATCCCACGCGCGTCATCCATCTTCGACTGACGGAAACACAGCGTCGTCTGAGTCTCACGAATCATCGCCACAGCAGGCGAGGCAGCAGGGATGTCTGACACGTGCTGGAAGTTCGACCAGTTCGACAGGCCCAACCCACGCGAGACCTTGGCATTGCGGCGGGCAACCTCAGCGTACGAGCCAGTCACAATGTGCCACGCCTCATCAATGACCAGCACCGTCGGCACCGGCACTTTCTGGGCGGCCAAGGCTGAGCGCACCCACGTGTTGAGCACGCTCATCATGATCGGTACCGCCGGACCCTCTTCCGGCAGGGCGGAGATGTCGTAGACAATCAGCTGCCCATCCAGGGCCAGCTCAGCTGAAGTCTCACCATCAATCAAACCCGCTAGCTCATCATTGACCATCCGCTCCAGTGCAAACCCGCATGCGCGCCCCCAGGTCACGAGCTCCTCACGCGTGTAACCCGCCTGAGAGGCTGGGACATCGGGGTTCAGGATCGCGGCCTGCACGTCTCCCACATGCGCCACCCGACCCAAGGAACGAGCGTGCTCCATGGCCGCGACACGCGCCACGCGCAACGCCTTACGCTCCATCTCATCAAGCTCACGCCCCATCGCGGCACTGACAACCGACTCCAACAGCAACTGAGCACCAGCCCCACCCTCATCACCGCTAATACGCGGATCGAGGATGTTCACGCGCGCCCCGCCACCACCCACACGCAAGGTGACAGGCTCATAGCCCATCGCCCTGGCCAGCATCGAGTACTCACCCAGACCGTGCGCTCCATCGGCACCCATCTGGGCCTTCTTATCCACTACCACGACGCGACGCCCCAGCATCAAGTTGCGCAAGATCCACGCCTTCGTGGCCTGGGACTTACCCGCCCCCAAGTCCCCGAACACGCTCACATTCGGGGAAGAAAACCCAGGCTCCTCGCTGTAGGCCACGAACGGGTCATGGATCACCGGGTGACCAGAGAAAATATCTAGGCCCAGCATGATGCCGTGCGCACCGGTAGGGGGAGTGACCTCCGCCAGGCATAAGCCAGCAGCCTGCACACTTGTCGACGCCGACACCGCCCCCAGAACCTGGCGACCACGTCCCACCCCAACCGAGGCCAAAGCCCGCTCCATGCGGGTTCGAGCAGGCGCATTCACGCGCCAACGAACCGGGCTGCTCATAGATACTTCCTCCAACCCTTATGCCAGCCAAGCCCCAACGGCAGCAGCTGGCCCAGCATCATGTCCTGCTGGAAACGACGACGAAGCGCACGCTCAATCTGCGCATCCGACAAAGCACCCACCACGCGCCGAGTCGCATCAGCCATCTCAGCCTCGCCCCGTGCATGGAAGGCCATACTCATCGACCAGTTCACCCCGACCGCACCAGAACCTGGGGCAAGATCATTCAGGCGAACCTGGGAACCAGTTGCTTGAGCCTGGGAACCGCCGTCACTGACCCTTGTTCCCTCCTCGCTCATCGCCGACAGGTCGCTGGTCAGATCAGCCTTCGCCTGCGCACGAGCGACACGGGCTGGCACCAGCTCACACTGCACCACCATGGTGCGCGGGATCGTGCCTGGAAGCGCGGTCGAAATCGGATACAGGAAGTCCGCAGGTAACCAGCCTGGAGAAACCGAGGAACCTGGCACGGACCACGCACTCATCCACCACTGATGCACGGCTCCCTCGATCACAAGGCAGCGCCCATCAGGCGAGGACTCAAACGCAGGCACACACCCCGACCAGCCCTCTGCCTCCTCGGGAAGGTCGCGCAAGTCATCGGCTGACACATCCGGGTCCAGGATCGAGCGCACTACCCCAGCCACGTCACGGCAGCTGCACGCCCGCATCCGAACACCGACACTGCCCCCACGCTCAGCAACCGCTAACGCGGACTCAGCAGCCAGTGCCTCAAAATCGCCGTCAGCAGCCTCACGCATCAACGTCGCAAGCGGGAACCGCAACGCCACCCAGGTACGCCGAGCCGCAGCGACCGAACGCACCCGGTCCACCACCTGCCCATAGGAGGCAGTCAGCTCCGCATCGACGCTCTCAACACCCTTCAGGTCCTCGCTCGTCAGCCACACATGGTCGGTGGAATCCCACTCCCTCGTGGTCGACACCTGAGCCACATGCGACACCAGCAGGTCGCCGTCTCCGCCACCAAGCGCTGACAGCAAAGCAGACCATGCTGCTCCGTCCCCGCTACCGCCAGGCACGCCCTGTGCCTCAAGCACCACGACCAGATACTCGCCACTAGCCCAGTCCCCAGCACCAGAAGGCCGTAACACCCCCACGGGGCCAGCATGCGTGGACACGTCAATACCTGATACGTTCCCCACGCCAGCAGGCAGACCCTGGCCAGGAAAGCTCGTCCACCCAAGGCGGCGACGACGCACAAACGCCAAACGCACCATCACCCAGCCACGCACACTCGCTCCGCCAGTCCACGGTGCAAGCACAGCCCACGGCCAACAGGTCCCGACCCCAGCACCGGCCACAAGCAGCGCCAGCAGGAAGGTGCCCAGGTTCGTACCACCACCAGCCAGCACGATCACCATGCCAGCCACACAGGCACCACCCGCACCCACGTAGTCCCCAACAGCAGTGCGCTCAACCCGCACCACCGCACGAGTCTTCAGCTCACCCCCAAGCCACACCGAACGCATCACTCCACCTCATCCACCTGCGCCGACTGAGCCACCCGAGCACCATGCGACAAAGCCGCACCACCAGCCCGAACACCCGCAGCAGCCGCAGCCCCAGCCACAGCACCCGCCGCACCCACCACGCGCGGCCCAGCCGCAGCCACGCCACGACCAACAGAGGCCGCAGCGCTCACCACGCCACGCCCGGAGCCGGTGCCCTTACTGGTAACACCAGCATGTGAGCTATGACCGCCGTTAGAGGTAGTAGAGGTATTTCCCCCACTACCGCCACCAAGGCCTTGAGCTAGGTCTGCGCCGCTGAGCACCCGCCCAGGACCAGAAGACCCCACGGGGCCGCGCGAAGACTCCACACTCCGCTCACCACCAGCGCCGCCTTCACCGCTGGAGGCGACCTGACGAGAAGCGTCCTGGCTCATCTCAGGCGCATCAGTGCTCATCGAGGACTCTTTCGCACTCACCGCACCCGGAGCCTGGACCCCAGCAGAGCCCTGACGATCCTGGTTACGCGAGGCCTCCACACTGCGACCCTCACCCGTGCGCGAGGAGGGGGCAGCTGCGTCAGCAGCGTGACGGCCACGAGACGAACCCGCCGACCGTGACGTCATCGACGACCCAGCCCGACCACCAGAACCAGAAGCACCGGAAGAGCCCATGCGACGCCTGGGCGAGAACGACATCATCCGGCCAGCCAACATCGACGCCCCCATACCGGCACCAGCCAGGCCACCGGCCAGGCCACCGGCAAACGAGGAACCCAAACGACGCGAGGACAATGCAGGCACAAACCGCACCAGGCTCGCAGGAGCAAGGCAAGCCATGATCAACGCCCCGACACTCAAGATGATGCCGTAGAACGTCCCAGCCGGGTCCGTCGACCACCCATCAGCGGACGGAGCCCACTGATTCGTAATCCGCATCGCCACACCCAACATGAACAAGATCAAGGGCCTGGCGATGATCGCCCCAACCACAACAGCCCCAGCCTGAGCCAGGCGACGACGCCCACCAGGCAGGGGAGCCAGACCCCACAACAGGCCAAGACCAACCCCACCCAGATAAGCCACCAGCCACTGGATCGCGAAAGTTGCGGTAATCATGACCACGCCAACCAGCATCAGCAGGATCAGCAACAGCACACCAAGCCAACCCAACAGGGTGTGCTCGGTATCCATCGACATGAACGGATCCAGCAGGGAACCGGACAAGGTGCCCGCATCCGTGCCCATCCACGACACCACCCCGTCCGAAAACACAGACGAAGCCTCAGACACCACGTACAACAACGCCGGAGTAAACAACAGCCCCAGAAACCCGCCAGCCAAGGCCACAGCCCAGCGCGAGACAACCTCAGATGCAGGCAGCTCACTACGACGCCACGACACCAACGCGGCCAACGACCCGCCAGCCAAGAGCACCAGGCCAACGCCAGCCGCCGCCGCATACGCCTGACGGAAGGACGTATATGAGGCATCAAAGGCCAAACCCTCAGACAGACTGCCTAACGCCTGCGCCATACCAGCGGAGGTATCTTCCTTCCACCGATTCAACATGGCATCAGCAGCACCAGTCGGATTAGCCACCGCCTGCACCACGCCACCAGGAACACCCGCAGCCTGCGCAGTAGCCGCTGTGAACTGTTCGAGCACGCCGCCACCATTGACCCGAGCAGAATCCGCGCCCTGAGCCGCCTCATAGAAAGCATCCGGGATAACGCTTGTGACCTCAGGAGTTTGCTGAGCCAAGTACGATGCCAGCCATCCGACATCCACTTTGTCAAAGTGGATAGTTCGGATCATGCCCGCATTAGCGGACGGATCCATCAGCTGCTTAAGGAGCGACGGGCTCTCTCGACAAGTCCCTTCGACCATGACGTCAAAGAACTTCTTGTCCTTCGCCAGCAGATCATTGACGACCGTCGCGCAGTTGCGCCACGCGACCTGGACGTGAGCCTTGAACGAGGCCATCTCGTCCTCGCTCACATTCTTCATGTGATCCTGACTCACCCAGGACAGGTCAATCTCGCTCGGCATGCCGTCAGTCTTGGTATTGATCACGGGCTCCGCTGACGCGGGCGCACTAGCGCCAAGCAGCAACGCAAAGGCAACGATCAAACCCAACAGGACCGAGACCGCACGGGTGAGTGAACGGCACTGGCTCATCACTGTGCCTCGACGTAGTGGTGAGTGCCGCGACCAAGACCTGAGGTCACCTCATCAACAAGCTGTGCCGCCTGTGGCGGCTCCGCTACGGACGGCAGCTCGGTGAGCGTGGGAATGACCCCGGGAATACGGTCAACATCCAGGGCACACAACGGAGAATCAACCTGCTCGCCTGCCTCACCGAGATCCTGGCCGGAGGAAGAGACGAAACCGCACGCTGAGCTCTCTACCGCAGTGATACGCCAGGCCCCGTCCGCAGCATCAAGGACGAACGTCGAGATATCCATCCCAACGACGTCCCGGTCCTTAATCGCCCCGTCCTTCATGGAGGCAGCGGCAACAGTGGTCGCAATCGCTCGCTCCCCTTCAGTGCATGACTCCAGACGGAAAGCCCTGGGATGGAGATACACCGTTGTCTCTTCACGCTCGCCCTTCACCTGGATCCGTGCAGGCAGGGTGAAAAGGTTGCGGGTGACACCGTAAACGGTTGTCGACTCCACGCCTCCGGCACCCAGCACCTCGTCTTCCAAGGCCTGCCGCACGCCAAGGAGCTCCTGCTCATCACCAGTGGAGGACTCCACAAGACCCACGTACAACGGACTAGCCATGTTGACAACGCTTGCCTGCCAGCTGGCTGCCGCTTGAGCAGCCCCAATACATGTGGCAGGGAAATCCACCCCCACACCCGGCAAGAGCGTGGACTGAGCCCTCGCACCACTACCAGGCACGATGTCATCCAAGCTGGTCGCCTCAGGCAAACTAGCAGCAGTGCTCGCTGCCGCTGAGGCCACGCTCTGCACATCCTGGGGAGAGGAAAGCATCTGGCTCACCCCGACCCCTAAACCAGCGCCCACGACAACCGCGCCAGCAACCGACGCCGCCACCACGCTCTTACGCATCACATGGCCTCCCTTGCCACAACGAAACAAAACAAGGAGGCCAAGACAGTCTTCGCGTGGCCTCCGCGTGCTTAGCTGTTAAAGATCCCGATCAACCCGGCCACAATCGGACCCACCATCACCGTCACGATGAAGGCGATAACCACCAGCTTCAGATCCGAGGACGCCTCAGAGAGGTAATCAGGGTTGTTCTGCACCTTCTTCGCCGACGCGAACTTCGCAATCGCCATCAGAAGCTTCGCAGCCAGGAACAGCACAACCGCACCCCACAAGCCACCCAGCAGCAGGTAGGCACGGTTGGTGAGCTCCACACCAAAAATCGACAGATTCGGGCTCGTGTGGTCAAACGGGTTGTCGAACGTCTCGTCCGCAGGCAGCACACCCGCCAACCAGGCACTCGCCCGCACGCCAGCAGCAGTCAGAACACTCATCGCGCTCTCTCCATCTCAACCTAGGAAACAAGGAAAAGCCACCACCCTTTAGCCCCCAGGTCACATCACTCAGACGCTCGGCATCTGAGTACGTATCTCACGCCCCGACGGTGCCACCCGCCGACAAACATCTGTCACAGCAGCCGCCAGAGACGCACACGCTTCACGCGTGTCCTCACCAAGCGCTGACCACTCCAGCAAGCCACGGGCACCAATATGAGAATCCCACGGAATCCTCACCACCTCCGCAACCTGCCCCTCCAACCAGGAACGCACCTCACGATCCGGGTCAGGTACCACGCCCGTCTCCACCAGCACGCAACGCTCACCCCACGCCGCACCCCACTGCTCCTCCAGGGCGGCAAACAAGGTCATGGTCGTGCCCGTAGTCGCCGCCCCCAAGTCAGTGGGCACCACAACCACATCCGCCAACCCCAGCACCCCAGCAAAATTCGCTGACGCCACAGAGTTACCCGTGTCAACCACGATGTCCGTCACAGCAGCCTCAAGCTTGGAATGCACCAACCCAAGCTCCGCCCGATCCAACGCCCGAGGCGGCATCGCAGCAGGAAGAACCTGATACGCCCCACCATCCTGCGCCACCAACGCAGACCCCACCTGAGCAACCACATTGCCAGCAGCAGGCTCAACAAGAAGATCCGCGCTCGTGCGCCCCTCACGCCCCAGACGCCAACGCGAGCCCCCGTTCTCATTCAAGTCCCACACAGCAGGAGAACGCCTGGCATACCTCGCCAACGCACAAGCCGTCAGAACAGACACGGGAGTCTTGCCCACCCCACCCTTGGGCTGGGCCACAACAATCGTCGACACCAAATCCGGCAACGGAGCAAGCGCCCTAGCGCGATCCACGCGCCGACGCCACACCACCTCATCCTCCAAGCCCTCATACAAACCAAACGAGAGCCCGCGCAACACTGCTCGCCACCACCCCGGCAGCACCTCACGCTCAGGCAAACCCAACGCCATTGCTGGAGGCTGTGGCGCGCCACCCTCAGGCGTCAGAACAGGGGAGGGGGCAACATGCTCACCACCTAGAGCGCCCTGAGTCGAGCGAGAAAGCGCCACCGAAGCACTCGCCCGATAGCCAGCACCACCCCAACGATCAGCCACCACCACACCCCCAAAACAAGCACAACTAGTGCGCAGGGTCAGAAACTGCCCTCAGGGTACCGCCTTGCTGCGCAGCAAGCAACTTAAGTATGCTGTCCACGATGTCGGGCCGCCCCTCAATCATGCACCACCCGCGGCCCGACATCCCCATACCGCGGCTCAATACAGCTGCGAACCTGCCAAGCAGCGACGGTGAAAAGAGAACAAGTGCATGGGAACTATCAAGACAACTCTCACCGGTCTGGGCGGCATCTGTGCACTACTCGCCCTCCCGCTCATGGGGGCTGCCTTCCTCGACACGAGCCAAGGCAGTGCGGCAGCCGCTGGACTCTCCGACGCTGTCCCAGCCGAATACCATGATCTGGTCAAGAAAGCGGGCAGTACCTGCGAAGGCATCACCGCGCCCCTCATCGCAGCCCAGATCGAAGCCGAGTCCAACTGGAACCCGAATGCAGGCTCACCCGTCGGTGCACAAGGCATCAGCCAGTTCATGCCCTCCACATGGGCAAGCGTGGGTAAAGACCACAACGGCGACGGTAAAGCAGACGTCCTCGACCCCGCAGACGCCATCCCCAGCCAAGGCCAGTACATGTGCGACCAGCTCGCAAACGTCGACGCACTCCTGGCCAGCGGAAAAGTCAGCGGTGACCGCATCGACCTCACCCTGGCCGCCTACAACGCAGGCCTAGGTGCAGTCAGCGAGCACGGAGGAATCCCGCCCTTCAAGGAAACTCGCGACTACGTCACCAAGATCAAAGGCCTCATGACCAAATATGCCGCCGCTACCGTCAGCGGTGACGTCGCTTCAGCACTGGAATGGGCCAAAGGCATCGCGGCTGACGACTCCCACGGCTACACCCTCGGCGCAACTGGCCCCACCAACTATGACTGCTCAGGCCTGACCCTGACATTCATGAAACAGCTCGGCATCGACCTACCACGAACCGCCCACGAACAAGCAACCTCCAGCCTCGGCACCCCTGTCGCAAGCCTGGACGAAGCCAAGCCAGGTGACCTGCTCTTCTGGTTCTCCGGCCCCGAAGGCCGCTACTACCACGCGGCAATCTACGCAGGAGACGGCAAAATGGTCAGCGCCGACAACGAACAACTCGGCATCCAATACGAAGACATCTGGGGACGCGAATCCGTCACTGTCAGAAGATTCATCAACTAGGAGAAGGCCACCATGAACAACCCACCACCTCCACCGCCCCAGGCTGAGGCGACAAACGAGGACACAAACAAGACCGGCATCTACCTCATCATCGCGGTCGCCGTCCTCGCTGCCCTCATCGCTGGCGTCATCGCCGCCACACTGACCAACAACCACCGGACTCAGAGCACATCAGCCCCAAGCCCGATCCCATCAGCAACCTCGGCCCAAACGGTGAACACAGCACCCAACAGTGTGCAGGCCCAAACCGTCCAGCCCGCTCCCACCGCGACAAGCAAGTGCCTGGGAACGAACTGGACACTTGTCCAGGACAAGTGGTGCCTCTACCCAGCCAGCGTCGAATGGATCAGCGACACCACCATCCTCCCCACCCAACCCGACCAGATCGACTGGACTGACCCCGACCAAGTCGCAGCCGCCTACGCCCAGACCTCCCTGACCTGGGACACCCGCTACGACGACTCCAACACCACCGCATTCCGCCGCGCATCCATCTACACCCACGCCAACAACACCACCCCCGACACCTCCAACCCCGCCCTATCCAAAGGACAAGGCGACTACCTCACCGCCCTCAGCCGAGGCGGAGCAACATCCACCGCCACCATCGAGGCCATCTACACCCCAGCCCTACCGCCCGAGCCACTCCAACCCGACGGGTCCTGGCAACGCGCCATCGACTACACCCACACCATCACCTACCACGACAACACCCCACCCACCACCACAACCGGCACCCTCTACCTCACCCTCAACACAGCACCAGACGGCACCTGGCTCATCGACACCATCACTGCCACCGCAGAAACACCCGCCAACAACTGACAGCCCACGACCATCTTTCCTGGGTCACAGTCCCAAAGCGGACCACGTGCCAACTCCAAGGGGCAGCCACGAGGCTGTCCCCTGCGCATAAGTCGACAGGTTGAATCTCTCAGGCGGGCACAGCAGAAAGCCTTAAGCCCAGTGCCGCCACAATCTTGTTGAGAGTCTCAAATGACGGGTTGCCGCTCTGCGAGAGGGCTTTGTACAAGCTCTGCCGAGCGAGGCCGGAGTCGTTGGCGGCCTGCGTCATCCCACGAGCCCTGACAACATTATTGAGCGCGATCTTGATGAGTTCAGAGTCGCCAGTCTCCAAAGCAGCAGCGATGTACTCAGCGATGGTTTCTTCATCATTGAGTGCTTCGGACGGGTCCCACAAGCTGACTTCTACCATTGCCCCTGAGGCCTACTAGAAACCTCAGTACTGCCCTTACCCACCACATCTCATCAGTGGTGGGTAAGGGCAGCCCGGTATCTAGTCGGGTCGGATCGTGTATTAGAACGATGATGCTGACTCGACCGCATGCCGCAGCGCGTCATCGGGAGGGGCCGTGTAACGCTGAGTCGTGGCCACGGAGGTGTGCCCGAGCAGCCGCTGCACGGCCAGGAGATCACGTTCGCTGGCATAGGCCCGGGTAGCGAAACGGTGCCGCAGGGTGTGCAGACTCCATCCCTTCGGCAGAACCGCCCGGGCGATCTTGCTGATCCTGTCCGCATCGAGATGGCCACCAACAGGTGACGGAAAGACCCATCCCTCCGGATCACGCTCAGCACGACGCAGCAGGAGCTCAGCGGTGGAGGCCGTCAACGGAATGACTCGCCGTCTCCCACCCTTACCCACCACCGACAGGGACCAGCCGCCGAGGTCCTCAAGCAGGTCCGCACGATTAACCTGGGCGACCTCGCTACGCCGCAAGCCCACTTGCCCCGCCAGAATGAGAATGGTCCTGGTCCGCTCATCCAGGTTCTGGTCAAGCATCGTCCGGTAGAGCACCTCAGGGATCGGACGCGGCGCACCTATCGGACGCTCGATAGAAGGCAACTCCCTGGCAGGAGAGTCCTCGGGGCGGATGAGGGAGAAGAACTTGCGGATCGAGACGTAGTAGGCGTGACGGGTCTCAGGTGCCCAGGTCTGAGAGGCAACCCACTCAGTGAGCTCTTGCGAACTAAAGGTGTTTGGATCCGTCTGTGGCAGGCGACGAGCCATGGTCTGAATGTGACGCAGCCTGGTCTGGATCGCACTCTCACGCATACCTTGAGCTCGCATGTGCGTCTCAAAGACAAGGAGCGACTCGTGCCAAAGATCTGGAATCGGTAAAGGTCTCATGGTCAATCCTGTAGGACAAACGCATACATTGTCTGACCCATGAGCCTCTACCGTCAGCCACAAGGCTCTAAGGCTTCATAGCGCTAACACCAGTAACGGCTCTATTACCGGCAACGGCGACATTGCTGGTGATAGAGCTGAGAGAGGTAATGGAGTCGCACACGCGAGTGGCCTTTGGTACGGCCTTTACCCGCCATGGGTAGGAAGTAGGCTGAGAGACGGGGAGCGCAGCCAGGAGCTAGTCCACCAAAGCGACTAAGTCTTCAGGTTAGAGGTTGCATGTTTCCAGCAAACACCAGCAACATCACTAACGAGCACCGCACTGGCGCAAAAGATGAGGTGCTGTCTGGTGTGGCTGGGCAGCTGCAACTGGAGAACTAACCCCATTGTGTGGCACATACCATGCACTGAAGTGTCTAATCGTGTTGCATTGTGTGTAGCGCTGGCATATAGTTAAGTCATCGGGACGGGGAATGGACCTCAGCCCGCCACAGAAAGAGAACGCACCGTGACCACCTACACGCTCCTTGTAGACGACACCCCGATTGCCGTCACAGCCGAAACCACCCGCGAAGAACTCGCCGCAATCATCAAGGCTGATGAGTTCGTTGCCAACGCTGAGCGCGCCGCCGAAAGGCAGCAGGCCATGATGGACGCCGACAGCGACGAGTGGGTCGGCCCCATCATCACGCCAGAGCGGGCACGCGCCTACATGGACAGCAACCTCGACACTATCCTTGGATTCCTTACGTCCAACGCCCGATTCGCCGAGCACTTCCGCGCCACCGAAGGTCGGGAGATCGTCATCGACGATGACATCACGCTCATTAACGGCGAGGCCAACTGAGACACACGCAAAGCCCCGCCCCCTACCGTCTAGCTCACGGTAGGGGGCGGGGTGCAGAAAGAAAACAAGATGAGAATAACAGGGAGACGCTCTCATGTTGAAGTCAATCCGTGACGCTATCGGCACCACTGGCACCCTGTCCATCACAGATGACACTAGCGCCGGACAGGTCATGTCTTGGCTGTCTAGACATCTACTAGGCGCTGGGGGCAGCGCTTCGAGTGCGGTAGATGATGAGACCTCCGAGCGTCGGCATGCCGCCGTGACAGCAATCATTGACTGGTCACAGTCCGAGACTGCCCCGGCCCCGGATGATGAGGCCGTCTACCTCGGCCTGGTCCTCACCGGCTACACGCCCCTGGAGGAGATCGACTACTGGCTAGAGCAGGTCGAGGAAGCCCAGGCGGCTTTCCGGCGGGCGGTGCGCGGCGCGGTCGCTGCGGGCGAGGCCAAGACCAGGGTGGCGCAGCACGCGGAGATCACGCGCACCACCCTGGACCGCTGGCTCAAAGAATCCGCCTGACATGGCCCGCCGCCGCATGAGCGCATGGGGTGCTGGGGCACTGCCATCAGTACGCCGCGCCACACTGTCTCTCCTCTACATCTACTCCGAGCACTACACCAAGCCGGGTGCGGGCAGAGCTTTTCATGATCTTGCTTTCTCGATCCGCGCAGCGGAGCTTTTCTGGGTCACGGACCCCATGGCGCGGGCCGCTATGGATGCCTCCCACGACATCCCACACCTCACCCACGCAGACATCCCCCGCCCTATCGGCCTGATCGGTTTTGAGCATCCACTACCTGCCTGGGAGAGCGAAGGGTCTGCGGTGAGCCAGATTTTCGGCTTGAATGCACTGCTCATCGATGCGTTGGTGTGGCGTGTGCGAGGCGATCATGTCGAGCTCACGCCCATGACGAGGATCGGGCGGGTCAGTGGTGAGAGCATGCGCGATCTGCTGCCCATAGTCACCCTCAGGGCCGCCATGCCGCTTGACCTGGACAATCCTCCCGCTGATATGCCTGAGCAGGAGCGGGCCCTGTGGTCCTTCTTTGCGGCCACTGTGGTGATGATGATGCAGCCCACCGTCGCTCAGCGCACCACCCTGGATGTCAAAACCGGGCGCACCCGCCCAAGCGTCGATGGTGGGCCTCCGGTGCTGCATGAGGTCACGGTCGTGGACCTGCGCCCCCTCAAACGCATCACCGATGACGAAGAGGCCGACGGCTCAGGCAGGAAGCTACGCACCCGGCATCTGGTGCGTGGTCACTGGACGCAACAGGCCTACGGCAAAGGTCGCGAGCTGCGCCGCTTGCAGTGGGTGAACTCCTACATCAGGGGCCCGGAGGGGGCTCCGTGGTCTGGTGGGCGTGAGGCAGTGTATGTGTGGCGGCGATGAGAAGCGATGAACCGCCCCTGCTCACCCATGACAGGGCAAACAGGGGCGGACAGCAACTCGCGGGTCTAGCATCCTTCTTTCCGCTCCTTAGCTCTAAGGAAGGATGGCGCTAGAGGCCTCGGTGAGGGAGGGGCTGTGGATGATGGTCTCTTGCCCGATGTGCTGGCGGGCGGCTGTGTGGGCAATAGCGAAGCTCCTGCAAGTCGCCCAAGAGTAGAGACGGTCCCGGACGACAGGCTGGTCGTCATAGGTGAGCACCCACGGGTAGCTGGCCCCACGCAGGTGCTCGGCCAGGCGCTGGTGGTCGGACGGGCTGAAGGCGTGGAGGTAGAGGCTCGGGCCCTGCTCAACGTAGGGCGGATCAGCGTAGACGAACACCTCCTGACACGTCTGTCCCAGGCGGGTCAGGAAGTCCACACCGTCGAGCCGGGTGACGTGGATGCGCTCACCCAGGGCCGCGACAGCCTGGACGCGCTCAATGAGGGCTGGCTTGTTGAAACGAGCGTCAATACCCCACCTGCCGGTCTGGTCCAGACCGCCGATGGGGCGGGCTCCCAGGATGCCGGAGCGGTTGGTGCGGTTGAGGAAGAAGGTGGCGAACCCCAGGGTGAGGTCATCGGCTTGCCCGTGCTGGTAGGTGCTGCGCTGGTGGTGCCACTGCTCGATAGTGACGGGGGTGTCCTCGATGAGGTCGCAGAAGGCCTTAGCGCCCTCGGGGCAGGTGATGGTGCGCCACAGAGCCGCGATACCTGGATTGACGTCGTTGAGGTGGACGTGCTCGACAACGCCGTCGGACAGCAGGCGCAGAGCCGCTCCTGCTCCACCAGCGTATGGCTCGGCGTAGCAGGCAGGGCGGGGCTGCTGGGCGTTGATCAGGTGCGCGAGGAGCGGTGCCAGGCGGGCCTTGCCGCCCGGGTAGCGCAACGGAGACAGGTACCTCATTGGTCCTCAGTCAGCTGGGGCTGGCGGCGGCAGAGAGAAGGAGTAGCGCGCTTCCTGTCCTCCACCACCGCCAGCCAGGTGGGAGTGATAGCAAGCGGAGAGCTAGAGGCGAGGTGCTGGCCCGGTGGGGCTGATCCCGACAGGCGTCGGCGGGAAAGGCTGCCCCTGGTTCAGCTCCTGCTCGGCCTCAAGGACAGCCTTCTCGATAGCCTGGGAGACCCAGGCTGAGAACGAGACATACTCCTGCCCTGGGGTAACCCCTGTCATGCGCCATGCGCTACGTGCTCGGTCCGCTATCTCTGTCGGCACATACACGCTGATCTTGGAGCGCTCAGCACGCACCACCTGAGCACCCTCAGCGCTCTCACCGCTATTACCGGTAATACCGGTGCTACCAGCAATGCCGGTGTTGCCGCTTTTACCTCCAACAGAGGTGTTATCGCTATTGCCACTGTTGGAGCTATGAGAGCCAATGGAGGCGTTGGAGCTAGGCGGCTGGAGAGCCTCGCGTGGACTGGCCGGGTCTGGCGTGCGGGCCTTCGTGACCCTGCCAGTCAAGGCAGTCAGGTCACGAGCCTGGGCGCTGGGAACATTCGGTCTCATCACTTCTCCTCTGCTTCTCAGGCGGTGATCTCAGCGGCGATAGCCGACAGGGCGTTGTGGTAGTCGCGTGCTTCCTCACGCGGGACAGGCACCCCGTTGGTCGCGGCAGTTGCCACGACTTCACGTTCGGGCAGTGGGTGGTCGAGTACAGCGCCTGGATAGGTCTCCATCAGGTACCCCCGCCACAGGGCACGGTCCCTGCGGTCTGAGCGCCATCGGTTGAGCACGATCCCAGACAGGGTCAGGTCAGGGTTGTAGAAGCGCTGGATCTGCTCCAGGGTCGAGATGATCCCCTCAACACCCGCTACGGCACTGGCCCTGGGCTCGCTGACGATCAGGACACGATCAGCGGCGGTGAGCGAGGAGATTGTGAGTGTTCCCAGGGACGGAGGACAGTCAATGAGGACGTGGTCCCACCGCTCCCTTACCCCTGCCAGGGCGGTGCGCAGCCGGAACTCCCGCCCTGGTGCGGCATCACTCTCTTGAGAGGCCAACGCCCTCTCGGCAGGGACGATGTCCACCCCGTCCCAGGCACTGGGGACGACAACCTGGGTGATGGAGCCTTCTCCTGCCTGGCCGACGGCGACAGCAGTGAGCACGTCATGCAGGCTCAGTGCCTGCGCGTCGAGGCTCGGGGCGGTGATGGATGTGGCGTTGGCCTGGGAGTCAGCGTCAACCACCAGCACACGCTGGCCCTGGGCAGCCAGGATCGCTGCTAGGTTCACGGTCGTGGATGTCTTGCCCACGCCGCCTTTTTGGTTAGTGATCGCGAAAATCATGATCCCCTCCTAACTACTCTTTGGTTCGTTTTGACTCTTCACTCAGGCTCCGCCGCCAGGCACGGCCACAGGCCCCCACGGGCCGTCCTCGTCGACATCACCAGGCCATCCACCAGTAACGCCACCATCAGCGCTATTACCGGCCATGCCGCTGTTACCAGTAACGGAGCCGTCAGAGGCAACAGAGCCATGAGCGCCACCCCTTCGGGGCTCGCGGTGGACGCTCACGCTCGTGCGCGCCAGGGAAACGGCGAAGTCCTCGATGCTGAGCTCGATGCGATGACGCTGCTCGCCATTGCGGTTGACATAGTCGTGCTGCGTCAGGCGTCCAGTGAGCGTGACACGGTCGCCCTTACGCACGCTGTTGGCGATGTGCTCGGCCAGAGGTCCCCAGGCGCTAGCGCGAAGCCACAGCGTTGTCCCGTTCTCCCACTGGCCGGTCTCACGGTTGAGAGATCGAGGAGTGTCAGCGACACGGACACTGACAACCTGCTTGCCGGTCGCGGCGACGTAGCACAGCTCAGGGTCAGCACCCAGGTAGCCGGTGATCGTCAGGTGATTCATGAGGATTCCTTTCGGAGAGAGGTGGAGTGAAAGCCAGGCGGCTTCACGGAAAACAGGTAGTGAAAAGACCGGGAAGTGGGTTAGGGGAGGAGCGGTGAGCTCGCGCTCGGCTAGCCGTGGGCCGATCCAACGTTGCTGACGGCTCTAACAGCGTCCTCGCTGCTATCGCCAGCAACGGCTCTATTACCTCTCACGGCTCTGACGGTTCCAATGCCGGTCATAGCGGCATCACCGGTAGAGGAGGTAACAGCGTTATTGCTTCCAAGGGTTCTGTTACCGGTTATAGAGGCAAAAAAGAGAAGACGCCGAGCCACATACGCTTCAACAGCCGCGAGGAAGAGGAGCCACGCTCCTCGGGTGTGCCAGCACAGCTGAAGCTCGAACCACTCCAGACGCACGCGGAGCACATGAGCGAAGCGTCGTGAGGACAACCCGGAGGTCGCAGGTTCGAATCCTGTCCCCGCTACGAGAGAGGGAGCCCCGGCACCAGCAGGTGCCGGGGCCTTCTGCTGCCCGGGCGCGTACGAGGTGGGGTCAAAAGACGCGGGTTAAAGGACACTAGGTGTTGCTCGGGGGCGGGTACGACACAGTCGCGCGACGAAGGTGTCCACAATGGGCCGCTTCCGGACACTCCGCACAGACCACGGCCAGCGGCAGTCCAGGATGTTGGCCCTCAGGCGACGAGTAGGTCGTTCAACTGGTCACGGGTCTCATGAGAGACACCAATGTGGTCCAGGAGCACCGGCGCCGCAAGGGCGAAGTGGACTACGTGGGGACGCACCTGCGCAGTCCAGGCGTCGACCTGTGCTTGGGTCCACGTTGACTGCCGATCGTGGGTGGGCTGATGGCTCGCGGTACCGGCCATGGCTCGCACGGACAACTCGTAGTCGTCTGCGACCAGGTCGGGCTCCACGCCTGCGTTGGCGAGCAGGAGTGCGGTGACCATACCGGTACGGTCCCGGCCCGCGCTGCAGTGGACCAGGACACCGGGTGTGGCGGCAGCAATGGCCTCGAGCGTGGTGCGCACGAGAGCGGGCAGGATCCGCAGGTTGTGTGTCCAGTACTCCGGGGAATCGAGGATCGGGAAGCACACGCGACGGAACTCCTCGTCGTCATGGTCCTCGGTCGGCGCATTGACCACTGTCATGTCGGGAATGTCGACCGGTGCGGGGTCCCCGTCGCGCACCCCGATCTCATAGGGGCAGCGCAGATCGACGACCGTCACCAGCCCCCAGTCCTTTGCCGCGGCCCATCCCTCGGCGTCCAGACGCTCACGGCGCGGGCCTCTGGCCACGCGCCCGAACCGTGTCAGGCCCGCTGACGTGCGGATTCCGCCCAGGTCTCGAAGGTTTGGGACGTCGCCCCACGCAAGTTCTCTCACCCGCCCAACGCTAGGTGATGCAATCCCTCGTTCCAGGTACGAACAAAGTCCGCTTCCCGGTGGAAAAGCATTGTCATGCTCATCTGGCGGGCGCGGAGGATCAAGCCCGCATCCTGTCGAGATCCGACAAGGTGGCTCGCCGTGACCACAAACGGCTGTTAACGGACACTCCGCGACACGCCGCGCGCGAGGGTGAGCTCTCCCTGTCCAAGCCCGCCACCGAGGCCGCAATCACCCCGGTCGAGGCGACGACGGGGCGGCGTCCCAAGCAGGTCGGCTCCCAAGGACGTACGAACACGCTCAGGTGAAGTGAGGCGAGACACTGAGACCAGTCGCAGTGCCGGAGCTACTTCCAGATGGAATGATCTAGGCTAGACCTATAAACACCGGCCCCTCTCACGTACCACTGGCTTCGGCCCCCGGTACGCGATGGGCCGGTTTTCTTGTCTCCGGGAATGCGAGTCGGGATGCAGTACACCAAGCCTCATGTGCCGTTCGACGAGCAGCTGAACCTGCTGCGCAATCGGGACCTCGCTGTCGCTGATCCAGCTCGGGCTATCAAAGACCTCAAGCGGATCGGCTACTACCGCCTGTCCGGCTACCTCTACCCAATGCGCAGGGTCGAGCAGCAGCCGGGCGCCAAGCGGCCAAGGCGTCTGGATCACTACGTTGACGGTGCTGCCTTCGAGGATGGAGTGGGTCTTCACGACTTCGACCACCGCCTGTCCCAGTGCCTCCTGGGTGGCCTTCAGCAGGTCGAGATCGGACTACGGGTCAAGGTCGGATACACACTGGGCAAGAGGGGATCTCTCGCCCATCTTGACCCTGCCAACCTCGGCCCGAAGGCGCAGCAGACCAGTTCTTGACTGCGAGGGCAGACGCGCTACGAGGTGTGGCGTCACCAGTACGACCAGCAACAGGCTAAGGCCCGCAATGGCAAGCAGGAGTTCGTCCTGCACTTCGAGAAGAAGTACGACGGCAACGTGCCGATCTGGGCTGCCGTCGAGTTCATGACGATGGGCTGCCTCATTGCGTTGCTCGACTTCCTCGTCCCTGACCTTCCCGCGTCCTCGGGCTTACGCCCAGACGTCGATGGACTTCCCAGATCACTGGGACGAATCGGCACTGTGGCGCAGGTCTGGCGCGTAGTCGGCATCATCTCTGAGCAGATCCCTCGCCGGTCACTACTTGACCCTCACCGCTGCGTTCGCAGCTCATGCCTTTGCCGTGCTACGTGTGCCCACCACCGGGTGTGTCTGGGGTGGTAACGCCGGGGTGGTCCCGTCTCCTCGAGCGTCCCTGCAGCGCCGCTCCGGGCGGGCTTGGCGGGCGTCGCAGAGTCCATCACCCTCGCCAGACGGCTCGATCGTTCTCTTGTCAGGCGGGGGCTTCAAGGACAATGGCACTAGGGCCCCGCTCCAGTACCGGCTCAGGGACCGGCGCCGTGTCGGTGACCTTGAGCGCCGGGGTGGCGGCGAAGGCCTCGAAGCGCTCCTGGGCTGCCCTACGGCGACGGGGCAGCGGGCGGTGTGGATGAGGTCGAAGGCTCTGTGCGCGTGGCGCAGGAACGCCACGACGGAGCTGGTCTGCGCTACCTGCTCGTGCAGGGCTGCCAGTGATCGCACCAGTCTCATGTCAATGCCCACGGGCGAGGGCGCTGCAAGGCGTTTGTGGGGCTGAGCCAGACCGCCCACGGAGCGTGACGCGCGCAGCAGCGCATCGCGCACGTGGGCATCTTGGCGCGCCAGCCGCGTCTGCGTGAGACAACCGGACACGTCCTGACTCGCGTCAGCCAATACCGCTGGGGCGGAAGGGTTCACGGTGCGCAGCGCATCGCCGCCAGACCAGTGGCACGCATGGCCAATGACCTAACGAGTGAGAACTTGAACGTGAGGTTCTGCTACCCGCCACCGGCAGCCGTTCCGGGTGGACGGATGGCAGCACGGCTCTAGTCGTCCGAGCGTCGCCAAACCTGAGTGTGTCCCGGGAGCAACTTGATGTCATCCCCGAGAAGGCTGGTTGACAACCTCATGCAAACCGGTTTAACTTGATCTCAGTCAAACCGGTTTGTGCTTGCCGGGATGACGCCCATGAGGAGGTGAGCCATGCGGAATGCCGTCACGATCGGAGACGTCGCCAACCTTGCCGGCGTGTCCAAGGGGACGGTCTCGCTCGCCTACTCGGGCAAGCGCCCAGTCGCTGACGAGACGAAGAAGCGGGTCTTCGCTGCTGCTCGCCACCTCAAGTGGCAGCCTTCGGTGCCGGCGCGAGCCCTGGCTACCTCCAAGACCGAGACCATCGGCCTTGTTCTCATGCGCGACCCCAACGTCCTGGCGACGGATGCGTTCTTCCCCAGGTTCATCACAGGTTGCGAGTCTGTGCTCTCGAACCATGGCTACGGACTCGCTCTGCACGTCGTCCGTGACGCGGAAGCCGAGGAGCAGGCGTACAGGCGTCTTGCAGCAGGACGAGCCGATGGCGTCATCCTGCTCGACGTTCGTCGTAACGATCCTAGATTTGCGCTGACGAACGACCTTGGGCTCGCCACTGTCGCGCTTGGCGTGGGCGAACTCGATCCTTTCGAGCTGCGCGGGTCGTCCTACGTGTACTCCGATGACGCTCGTCCAACCCGCGAGCTCGTCCGACTCCTGATTGCCTACGGCCACCGCCGGCTCGCGTACGTGTCTGGCCCCCTCGAGTTCATCCATGCCAGAGCGCGTCGTGACGCCTTCGTTGACGAGGCTGCACGATCCGGGATCAATGCCCCACTCGTTGTTGAAGGTGACTTCACAGCTGGCGGGGGGCAACGCAGCACCGAGCTGCTCCTTCGTGCATCCGACCGACCTACTGCGATCTGCTACTCGAACGACGTCATGGCAATCGCTGGCATGTCCGTCGCGTGGCAACAGGCATTGAGGATTCCAGACGACTTGTCGGTCGCAGGATTCGATGACTCCGAGTTGGCAGGGAGCCTCTCGCCCGGACTGACGTCCGTTGCCACCGGGGACTTCGAACGAGGCGTCGCAGTATGTGAAGCCATGCTCGCCATGCTGGAGGGCGAGGAGCCTTCCATCCGATTCGTTGACACGACCCGTCTCACCGTCCGAGGAAGCATCGGCCCTCGGGGAACCACAACACAAGGAGTTCAATGATGAACATCTCGCGTCGATCGTTCACTGCTGCTGCAGCATCTCTTGCGGCAGCAGGCGTTCTGGCCGCTTGCGGCTCGAAGAGCGGCTCGTCGTCCTCGGCGGCTGCTACCGGATCCACTGGGCCCATCACGATCTGGATGTCGAACAACGAGCAGGAAGTCGCTTGGGGGAGGGCTGTCGTCGAGGCCTGGAACACTGCACACCCGGACCAGAAGGTGACTGCTCAGGAGATTCCTGCAGGCAAGAGCTCTGAGGAGACGATCACCGCGGCGATCACGGCCGGGACCACTCCCGATCTCATCTTCAATATCTCGACTGCCGCCGCGCCCGGGTGGGCCGCTACGGGTGGACTGGTCGACCTCACGACCTTCTCTGATGGCAAGTCGTACATCGAGTCGCGCTCCGGTGCAGACCTCGCCAAGGGCTATGCTGACGCAGAAGGTAGGTACTACCTGCTTCCGTGGAAGTCCAACCCGGTCCTCGTGATGTACAACAAGGACATCTTCAAGAAGGCCGGGATCGATCCTGAGAACCCGGGAATGAGCAGCTTTAGCGACTTCCTTGCCGGGTGCAAGAAGATCGTTGATTCGGGAGCCGCCAAGACTGCCATCTGGCCGGCGCCGACCAGTGAGTTCTATCAGCCTTGGTTTGACTACTACCCCGTGTACATCGCTCAGGCCGACGGTACCCAGCTCGTGGTGGACCAAAAGGCGACCTTTAACAGCGACGACGGCAAGAAGGTTGCCAGCTTCTGGGCCGAGATCTACGCGAACGGCTACGCATCGAAGGAAGCCGCCACGGATGACGCCATGGTCACCGGGGCTACTGCCATGCAGATGGCAGGGCCATGGGCTATTGCTTCCTACAAGGACAAGGTCAACGTCGGATTCATGCCGATTCCGACCGAGAGCGGTTCAAGTATGGACTCCGTCAAGTCGTTCGCTGACTCCAAGAACGTCTCTATGTTTGCCACGTCGATCAACCGGCAGACGGCGTGGGAATTCCTCAAGTTCGCCACCTCCGTCGAGCAGGACGGCAAGTTCCTCGAGGCCACCGGCCAGATGCCCATCCGCAGCGACCTTGCCACGAGCTACTCCGACTACTTCAAGAGCAACCCGGAGTACGAGCAGTTCGCTGGTCTCGCCAGCAGGACCGTTGACGTCCCGAACATCGCCAACTCGACCGAGGTTTGGCAGACCTTTCGTAACGAGTACTCCGCCGCCGTCATCTTCGCGACGGAATCCGTCGACGACTTCCTTTCCAACGCGGAGACGAAGATCAACAGCCTCGTCAAGGGCTGATCCGCATGGCTCGCAGAGGTGTGAGCGCCACCCGTCCTGTCCAGCGTGTGACAGGACCGCTGGGTGGGGTCCTGGGGCGCCATCCCATCGGACTAGTCCTTGTCGCGCCATACGTTCTCTTTGTTGTGACCGTCATGGCGTGGCCCCTGATCCAGGCGGTCTGGATCTCATTCCACGACTACTTCTTCACCGCGCCGAACGTCACGGTGGACCACCCCTACGTCGGGCTCGCGAACTACGTCACCGTGCTCTCGGATCCGGATGTGCGGAAGGCCTTTGCCAACATTGCGATCTTCCTGATCATCAATGTGCCTCTTACGGTCCTCCTGTCCCTGGTCCTCGCGTCTGCGCTCAACAACATCGTTCAATGGGCCGCCGCGTTCAGGGTCGCTTTTTACATCCCGTACGTTACCGCCAGCGTGTCGCTGATCGGCGTGTGGATGCTGCTGTTCAGCCAAAACGGGTTGATCAACACCGTTCTTGGACCTCTTGCGCCCGATCCGTCATGGCTGGTGAACTCCCACCTTGCGATGCCTTCGATCGCCGTGTACGTGACTTGGAAGCAGCTGGGCTTCTATATCCTGCTCTACCTCGCCGCACTCCAGAACATCTCGAAGGAGCTGTACGAATCTGCGGCGATGGATGGGGCGGGAGTAGTGCGGCGCTTCCGCTACGTCACAGTGCCTGGCGTGAAGCAGGCGACTGTGCTCGTGCTTATCCTCGCCATCATCACAGGCTCGAATCTCTTCACGGAGCCTTACCTCCTTACTGCAGGCGGAGGACCCGACGGCGCATCGTTGTCGCCCGTGCTGCTGATCTACCAGAAAGGTATTCAACAGAGCAACCCGGACGTGGCGTCTGCGATCGGCGTCATCCTCGTGATCTTTATCGGTGTCTTGTCGGCGATTTCCAACCGAGTCGGGAAGGAGGGCTGAGATGAGTGACATCAGCAGTAATGCGCAGGGGGCTCTCCAGTCGCGAAGGAAGCGTCGTGCGTGGCTCTACCTGCTCCTCACCCTCGCTGCACTCGTATTTGTCTTCCCGTTCTACTTCATGGTCGTCGGCGCCTTCCAGGCGAATCCGGCCAACACGCCGACCAGCCTATTCCCCACGGGTGGGTGGACGACCGGCAACTTTGCAGATATCAACGCGAGGATCGATCTAATCGGATCCCTTCTCAACTCGTTGATTTACACCACCGGTGTCCTTCTCGGAACCTTGACCTTTGGTCTCTGCGCCGGTTATGCGCTATCCCGGCTGAGTTGGCGCGGGAAGGGCCTTGTATTTACGATCATGGTTGGAGTGCAGGCGATTCCATTCCAACTGCTGATGATTCCGCTCTACGTCCAGGTCGCGCGTACCTATGGTCTCGGCGACTCCTACATCGGAATGATTCTGCCGTTCTTCATCAATACTGCCGCAGTATTCATCTTCCGCCAGTTCTTCCTGTCTCTGCCAGAATCGCTCTTCGAGGCAGCGCGCCTTGATGGTGCATCGGAACTGAGAATCCTTTGGAGTATCGCGATACCGCTTGTTCGCCCAGCGATCGCCACCGTGGTTCTCGTCACATTTATTGGGCCGTGGAACGAATTCCTGTGGCCGTTCCTGATCACCAAGGATCCATCGCTCCAGCCGCTGGCAGTGACACTGGCCAACTACATCTCGAATGTCGCCAAGACCGCAGCAAACCCTAATGGGGCGATCCTCGCCGGAGCGACAGCTCTTGCTTTCCCCGTGGTGATCCTGTTCATGTTATTCCAGCGATGGTTCCGCCCGTCAGATCTTTCGGCCGGTGTGAAGGGCTGACAGACCTCTGCGTGGCAACATCTCTCGCACATCACCTGAAAGGACGCCTATCATGGCGACTATCTCACTCTTCGGTGACGCCCGATTCCCATTGGGGCCGTTCACGCCGTACTCCGGGAACCCGATTCTCCGCCCAAGGGGTGATTCTTGGGAATCCGCGAACCTTTACAACCCTGCAGCGCTCGTCGTTGATGATCAGGTTGTCCTTCTCTACCGAGCCCATGCCGAAGACATCGTGTCCCACATCGGAATCGCATTCTCCGACGACGGTTACAGCTTCCGGCGCGAAGATGCTCCGATCGTCTCGCCGGAATTCGACTACGAACGGTTCGGATGCGAGGACCCGCGCATCGCCTTTATCGACGGCACCTACTACCTGACCTACACGGGCTGGGACCGCCGCTCCGCGCAGCTCTGTCTTGCAACGTCGTCGGACCTGCGGACATGGGTGAAGCACGGTCCCATCTTCGAGCAGTTCGACACGTTCAAGACCACCAACGACCCACGAGGCTTCAACTGGTCAAAGGCTGGGGTCATTGTCCCGCGCCAGCTGAACGGCAAGTGGTGGATGTACTTTGGTGAAGGCTCCATCTACACGGCAGTCAGCGACGATCTCATTCACTGGACGCCAACAGGTAGCGATGAAGAGCCCTTCTACACGTCGACTCCCGGCAGCTTTGATGAGGACCTCGTCGAGATCGGCACCTCACCGGTCGTGACAGACACAGGGCTGCTCGTGATGCTCACAAATGGGGCGACGCGGACCTTCAACGCGGATGGGTCGGTCGATGTGGACTACCGATGCGGGCAGATCGCCATTGATCCCGCAGCGCCCGATCACGTGCTTGCCCGACTCGAGGTCCCCTGGCTGAAGCCGCAGATGTTCGAAGACTTCCACGGCCTCGTCTCCAACGTAACTTTTGTGGAGGGCCTTGTGAAGTTCCGGGGCAAGTGGTTCGCCTACTACGGACAATCCGACACGACGCTGGCCGTTGCTGTCTACGACCCCGAGACGGACCGCTTTGGCGTCGGGCTCGAAGTAGATGCATGATCCGAGACCACTTCCATAGCCGGTGGACCCACAAGGACTGCTAGCTGTTGTGGGTCATGAGGTTGTAGTCGTGGGGGCAGCGGGGCTTGGGCTGTCAGGATGGGTGGTGCTGAATCATCCTTCTGACATAGAAAGCCCCGCTGCCATGCTCCACCGTGACGCTCCGCTGACGCCTCAGGGCCGCTACCGGCTCGTGATGCGTGTCCAGGCCGGTCGTCCTATCGCCCACGTAGCCGCCGAGGCCGGCATCGCCCGCGCCACACTGTCCAAGTGGGTCGCCCGTTGCCGCCGAGGCGGAACCGAGGCGCTTGAGGACCGCTCCAGCGCCCCAGTCCACCGTCCCACCCAGACCAGTGCCCAGACGGTGGACCTCATCGAGCACTGGCGCCGCACCCACAAGTGGTCTGCCCGCTGAACCAGTCATGAGCTTGCTGTGCGCGGGACAGTGGTGTCGGTGCGTACCGTGACCCGCTGGCTGGACAGAGCCGGCCTGAACCGACGCCGCGACATCGACCCCACCGGGCAGCCCAACCGGGTGGGCAAACCCATCGTGGCCCGTTTCCCGGGCCACATGATCCACCTGGACGTCAAGAAGGTCGGACGCATCCCACCTGGAGGCGGCTGGAGGGCCCACGGGCGCGGTACCCCGAGGCGAAGGCCTCCAAGCGGGGCAAGGCAGCCAGGATCGGCTACACCTACCTGCACACCGCTGTCGACGGTTTCTCCCGCCTGGCCTACACCGAGGCCCTGGATGACGAGAGGGCCTCGACCACGATCGGCTTCTTCTGCCGGGCCCGAGCCTTCTTCGCCGCCCACGGCGTAACCAGGCTCGTGCGGGTTGTCACTGACAACGGAGCGAGTTACCGGGCCCGGACCTTCACCACAGCCATTGCCTCCCTGGCCTCGCGCCACCAGAGAATCCGCCCCTACACCCCACGCCACAACGGCAAGGTCGAGCGCTACAACCGCATCACCGCATCCTGGCCAGGAGTGCCTCTACGCGCGCAGCTACCCCTCAGAACAGCAGCGCCGCGACGCCATCGCCGTGTGGAAACACCACTACAACTACCATCCCCACACCGCCTGCCACAACCAGCTACCCGCCACCCGCGTCCCAGCACACGTCACCAACGTTATGACCTCATACAACTAGTCATCCATGATGCGCGGCGAGGACATGTGGACCGGGCCTGGTGAGGCCTCTCGGGTACGGGTGATCGTCGCAGACGTGTTCTCCTGCGGCTACGGGCGCGTGACGGGTGATTCCTCGATACGCGACGAGTAGCGGCCTCGTGCTCCTGGCCGTCTCACGGAGCGGCAGAGTGGGAAGTGAGCGGAGGAGCACCCACGTCAGTCACCCGGGATCGTGACAGCGCTCAGCTGATCAGCGCCGTGATCACCACGCACGTCAGCGGCGCCAGGTCCTGCGGCAGGGGCGCGGTCAGGTCCGTCCACCGCAGCTCGGTGATCTCGTGAGCCGGCTGCGCCCCAGCCACGTACGGGTGGGAGAAGACGTGGGCGAGGACCTCGTAGCCCTCCTCGTTGGCCGCTGGAGCGCTGAAGGTTCCCAGCGGCTGCAGGTCCTCGGGGCGATGACGATCCCGAGCTCCTCGCGGGCCTCGCGCGCGGCTGTCTGGGCGGCGTCCTCGCCAGCCTCGGGCTTGCCTCCGGGAAAGATGAACAGCTGCGTTCCACGCTTGCGCACGGTCAGGAGCCGACCGTCACCGTCACGGATGACGACGGCGCTGACGATGATCTCCTGCCCCACGGGCCGTGACCCTACCAGCCGCCCCAGCAGCCACCTCAGGCCGCGCTCGGGCTCCACAGGAGAGGAGGGGACGAGCACCCAGGACGGGGGTGTGGATGGCTGGAGGAGCGGAGCGCCGCTGTCGCCTATCGTCGGGGTACGGCCTCATCGAGGAGTGCCGTGAGCGGCACACCGACTACACACGCCCCGGAACGCGAGCCTTGCTGGCCTAGGAAACCGACGCTCGTGCACCGGGGTCTCTCACCCATCCTCACGAAAGGAAGACGGAGATGGCCAAGACGACCACTACGCGCGTGCCTCGAGCACGCCGCTCACGGCTGAGGACGATGCTACCGGGACCTGACAGGCTGCGGCGTGCCAGCGCCCTCGTCGCAGCGGTAGCGCTCCTGGCCGGCGCCATGGCAGGAGTGAGCGCGCTGCCGGTCGGCCAGGACCTGGGGCTGCGGGCCCCGGCGCAGGCCGCGGTCACCAAGATCCCGCCGAACACCGGCGAGGGCTACCCCTTCTACGACTCCTTCGGCACCTACCACTGGCTCGGAGCCAACGCGGATCCCGTGACGCCGGGCGTGCTCAACTGGTGCATCGAGTTCGGGCCGGCACCGATCATGGGAAGGGCTCAGATGGCGGACGCCAGGGAGCTGACCGAGCAGGTCCAGCGAGGGGACACCGCGCCCTCGCTCAAGGTCGCTCCCGCCCAGATGTACTGGCTCCTGACCAAGTACGAGCCGGTGGACACCGCTGACTCCCGAGCCGCCCTGGCGATCCTGGCTCACGCGAACTACGACCTCGCCGCGCAGGCCGCGAGCATCATCGCCGAGATCCCCGCGAGGTTCCCCTCGGCCTACGCCATGGCGGAGGCCTACGCGGCAGAGGCCAGGGTCTCCACGCCGCAGAGCTTCGCCACGGGCGAGGTGCAGCGGCAGGACGCGGTACGGACGGGGCAGGTGGGAGGTATCGTCTCCACCGCCACGGACGGCAGCCTGATTCCCGGTGTCCCGGTCACGGTCACCCTGGTGGGGCCTGCCGTCTTCGACACCACCGGCACCGGGACCTGGGCCGGCGTCACAGGCACGGAGCCGATCTCCTTGGCCTGGACGGCGACGGGCAACGGAGAGGTCAGCTACTCGGCGCACTTCAGCGTGCCGCGTCAGGTCCTGCGCTACTACGCCAATGACGGCTCCAGCCAGGACATGATCACCCGCGGCCCGCAGACCAGCACCGAGATACTGGAGATCGAGCAGCCAGGAACCCCCTTTCGCGTGCACTACGACTTCCAGCCCCTGGGTACCTCGCAGGTGCACACCGTGGAGGTCAACACCGACGGCGCCATCAATGACACCCTGACCACGGCGACGGACACCTCCTACGTCAACCCGCACTGGATGAGCGACGCCGGCCAGTTGGTCCCGGTCGTCTACCGCGCCACCGCCTACTGGTCGCGGACACGACCGGCCCGGGCGGACCGGGTGCCGCAGGGAGCGGAGAAGATCGGTGAGGTCACGGCTACCGCGACCGGTCCCGGGCAGAGCCTTCAGGCCTCGCTGGAGCTGGGCAGGCGGGGCTTTGTCACCTGGGTGTGGGAGGTGCGCAAGGCTGACCAAGGCGCCTACGAGTCCTACGTGGCTGCCAGCTGGCTGGACGGCTACGGACTGCCCGAGGAGACCAGCAGCGAGAACTTCGACTTCCGTCCCCTGGGCACCTCGCACGTCTCGGGCTGGAAGGTCAACCAGCCCGAGGAGCCTCCGTGCGACACCTTCACTCCCGCCGCTGACCCGGGCTACCGGGACGGGGAGTGGACGCGGCTGGTCTCCGCCGACTCCTTTGACGACGGCGTCTACGTCCCGGTGGTCTACACGGCCACCGCCTACCGCCTCGACCCGGAGGTGCTGCCTGCTACCGCCGAGCAGGTCCCACCTGAGGCGACGGTGCTAGGGAGCGTCAAGGTGACCGCGTCTGGTCCGGGCCAGGAGGTGCAGGCCTGCCTGGGCCAGAGCGTCGCTCCAGGCTTCCTGACCTGGGTGTGGCGGGTCCAGGCCGAGGACCAGGCGGCCAACGGGCGCTGGATCGCCTCGGGGTGGGCGGACTCCTACGGCGTCGCCGAGGAGACCACCTCCACCGTGTACCGTACGAGGACCGACTCCTCGATCCAGGTCCACGCCACCAGGAGCGGTGAGTACCTCTCAGACGACCTCTTTGTCGAGGGCTTCCCCTCCAACCACGGGGACTTCGAGGGAGGGATGGGCTTCAAGGCGGATGAGAAGGAGATGACGCAGTCCCTGCTCTTCTTCCCTGACGGCCAGGAGGTCACCGAGGCCAACCGGGCGCAGGCTGAGCTCATCGCTACCGTCCAGGTCCCGGCCCGCAACGGCGCCTACTTCCACGTCGGCTCCACCTCCTTCAAGGTCAAGAAGGACGACGACGGCGCAGCCATGCCCGGCACCTACGTCTTCGTCACGGACTTCGCCGGCGACGATCGCACGGCGCCCTACTCCTCCTCCGTCGAGGACGTCAGTGAGCAGTACGTGGTCGCGCCACCGCCGCTCCAGCCTGAGATCGGGACGACGGCGAGCGACGCCTCGGACGGGGACAAGCTCCTGCCGGCCACCGGGGACGTGACGATCGCGGACCGGGTGTGCCAGAAGGAGGGCAAGCCCCTGGAGGCGGGCAAGACCTACACCTTCACGGCCCGGGCGATGGACAAGGAGACGGGCCAGCCCATCATGGATGACAGCGGCCGTCCCTTCACCGGCCAGGCGCAGCTGACGCCGTCGGGTCCGTCTGACTGCGCCGTGGTGGAGGTGAGGATCCCGGCACGGCTGCTGCACGGCAAGAGGATCGTCATGTTCGAGAACGTCACCCTGGACGGGCGCACCGTTGCCGTCCACACCGACATCGAGGACGAGGGACAGACCGTCACGGGTGCGCCGGTCCCTGAGGTAGGGACCACGCTCACCGACTCCTCCGACGGTGACCACGAGGTCTCGCCCGGCCCTGTGGTGCTGGAGGACAGGGTGTGTCCCAAGAACGAGACCACGTTTGAGCCGGGGCGGACCTATGAGGTCCAGGGCCGGCTCATGGACAAGAAGACCGGCAGGCCGCTGACCGGGAAGGAGGGCAAGGAGGTAGCAGCCTCGGCGAGCTTCACACCCTCCTCGGCCACGGACTGCGTCGTCGTCACCTTCTCTTTTGACACCAGGGGGCTCGCGGGCCACACGCTGGTGGCCTTCGAGCGGGTCTACGAGCCGGACAGCCACGTGGTCCTGGCCTCTCACGAGGACCTGGACGACGTCGCTCAGAGCGTCCACGTGGCCAAGCCCCTGCCGCCCCTGGTCCAGACCGGCGCGACCGTGACTCTGGTGGCCCTGGCTGCCGCCGGCCTCATCGGTTCAGGCACGGCGCTGAGGCGAACCCGTCGCTGAGGCGGAGATGAGCCCAGGCCTGTGCGGGACGCTCCCGTCACAGGCCTGGGCCCTTCCAGGTGGACAGCGCCAGCACCTCCTCGACCTGGACCGCGCCACAGCGCAGGGCGGTGAGGACCAGCTGGACCCTGTCCCTGGCACCGGTCTTGGCCAGGAGGTGCGAGATGTGCGTCTTGACCGTCGGCATAGACAGCCACAGCCGGTCGCACAGCTCCTGGTTACTCAGGCCCAGGGCGATGAGGCGCAGGACCTCCATCTCCCGTCGCGTCAGCCCGGACAGATCCGGCAGCAGGACCCCTGACACGGGCGGCTGCCCAGCATGACCAGCGCCACCGAGGTTATCTGAGGAGGAGGCCGCGTGAGCGGGCTGGGCGGCCTCGCGCACTGCCGCCAGCAGCCGCCGGGTGGGGCCTGGCGAGATGACGGAGTCCCCGGCGTACACCGTCCGGATCCCTGCCAGCAGCTCGGGCGGTGGGGTGCTCTTGAGCAGGAAGCCGGCGGCGCCTGCCTCGATCGCGCCCAGCACATAGCCGTCGGTGTCAAAGGTGGTGAGGATGACGACCTTGCCGTCCCACCCCTGTGAGACCAGCCGCCGGGTGGTCTCGATGCCGTCGGTCCCAGGCATCTGCACATCGAGCAGCAGGACGTCGGCCTGCTCGTCCTGCACCTTGCGCAGGGCCTGGTCGCCGCTGCTGGCCTGCCAGACCACCTCCATGTCCTCCTGGGCGTCCAGGATCATCGCCAGGCCGGCGGTGAGCAGCGGCTCGTCGTCGGCCAGGGCCAGACGGATGACACTCATTCCTCCTCCGTCACGGTCAGCGGGGTCGTCAGGGGGATCACGGCCTCCACGCCCCAGCCTCCTCCAGCACGCGGACCCGCGTGGAGGCTCCCTCCCAGCTCGGCCACCCGCCCGGCCATGCTCTCCAGGCCAGCACCCTGACGCCGCACGCCGTGCTGGCCGACAGGCGGGAGGCTGGAGACTGGTGCTGCGTCGTTGCGCACCCGTGCCCTCACCTGCCCACCGACGGCACGCACACAGACCTGGACCCCGGCTCCCGGCGCATGGCGCAGCGCGTTGGTCGTCGCCTCCTGGACGAGCCGGTAGACGCACTGAGCGACCTTGACGGGGCAGGGTGAGGGCAAGGCGTCATGAAGGTCGAGGCAGACCTGCAGGCCGCTCTCACGCAGCCTGGTGACCAGCGCCGCCAGCCCTTCAAGACCTGGCGGCTCCTGGGCAGGGGCAGTGAGCACGCGAGTGTGCGCCGTCGGGACGGCCCTGGTCTCTGGCGCAGGGTGCTGCTCCCGCGCAGGTGAGGCAGGGGAGTCGTCTGCGTGGCGCAGCACGTCCACGAGCGCGTGGACCTCGTCGATCGCGCGGCGGCTGGTACGCGCGATGACCGCCAGGGCCTCCTCGGCCCGCTCGGGGCTGACCGGCATGACGGCCCGTGCGCCCTCGGCCTGCATGCCGATGACGGCCAGGCTGTGGCCGACGACGTCGTGCACGTCCCGCGCGATCCGCTGGCGCTCGCGGGCGACGACCAGCGCCTGCTCGGCGTCGCGCTGGGCCAGCAGGAGCCCCATCCTCTCGGCGGCCTGCTCGCGTCGCTCGCGCGCCCGACGGCGCAGCAGCCCGGTCAGGGTGGCGACGGTGAGGAAGGACCAGGAGATCGTGAGGACCGTGGCGGCTCGCACGCCCTCGAGCTCCTGCCCGCCACCCTGATATCCCACGCGCAGGATCCCGGCACCCGCCCCGAGGTACCCCGCCGCCAGCAGGAGCCAGGACCAGGGGCGGGCGACCCGGCTCGTCGCCGTCTGCGCGGCCAGGAGCGCCGCGGCCACCACCAGGAGCGTGAGCGTGTCCCAGACCAGGACGTGGAGCGTGCACACTACTCCCAGGACGCACACGCTCATGGCCGGTACCCGCCTGCGCACCAGGACAGCCAGGGCGCAGGCCAGGACGAGGCACACGAAGACGGCACTGGACGTGGCCGCGTCCAGGCGGGTAGCCGGCTCGCTCCCGGTGCCAGGACCGTTCCACGCACTGAGGTAGACCAGGAGCGTGGCGGTGACAGCCTCGGGCCAGCCCGGCCAGGTCCCCGCCGCGCGCGCCGCAGCGACGCGAACCCGTGCCTGACCGACCAGATGCCTGACCTCTCGACTCACCGGCCCACCGTATCGGCGCTCATCCTGCGTCGTCGTCATACCCCGGTATGACCACCCGTGTGCGGGGCCCGAAAGATCAGCCTCGAGCCTGACGACCAGAGGGCTCGCGACGGGGAGGGTGGGAGCCATGACACCTGAGACATCTGCTGTATCCGCTACGTCAACGTCGGCATCTGCACCAGCAGCACAGCCGACGGCTGCGGGCGCTGGCCCGGTGGAGGGGGCCGGCGATCTCGCCGTCACCACGCACCAGCTGACCAAGAGCTTCGGGACGGGGGCGAAGGCACGCACCGTCGTCAACCGGCTCGACCTGGCGGTCCCGCGAGGCGTGGTCTACGGCTTCCTGGGACCCAACGGGGCAGGGAAGTCGACGACCATGAAGATGCTGCTGGGCGTCCTCGCTCCCAGCTCAGGGCGGGTACGCCTGCTCGGGCAGGACCTGGACCGCCGTCACCGAGGCGCCCTCATGGCCCGTACCGGCTCGATGATTGAGCAGCCGCCAGGCTACGCTCACCTCACCGGGGCGGAGAACATGCGGGTCGTCCAGCGGATGCTGGGTCTCACCGACGCCCAGGTTGACCGGGCGCTGTCCCTGGTACGGCTGAGGGAGCACAAGGACCGCCTGGTGCGCAGCTACTCCATGGGGATGAAGCAGCGTCTGGGCATCGCCATGGCCCTGGCTCGCCAGCCCGATCTGCTCATCCTGGACGAGCCCACCAACGGCCTGGACCCGGCTGGTACTGAGGAGATCCGGCACCTGCTGGTCGGTCTTGCCGCGCAGGGCGTGACGGTCATGGTCTCCAGCCACCTGCTCGATGAGATCGACAAGATGGCGACGGTCCTGGGGATCCTGTCCTCCGGCCACCTGGTCTTCCAGGGCACACGCGACGATCTCATGGCGCGCTCGGTACCTGACGTGCGGGTCGTGACACCTGCCCGGAACCTCGACGCGCGGCTGCTGGAGGGCATCGCCCCGGCCAGCGCCGTGCACCTGGCCCCCGACGGTCTCCAGGTGGAGGGCCTGGCGCCGCAGCGCGTGGCTGAGATGGTCCGTCGTCTCGTGTCAGCCGGGGCCCCGGTCTACGAGGTGCGTCGTCAGGCCCAGAGCCTGGAGGACGTCTTCATGGACCTCACCGGTGGGGCGGGGGTGCTGTGATGGTCCACGCACTGACCGCCCTGCGCCTGGAGGTAGCCAAGATGAGACGCCTGAGGCTGGCGCCCGTGGCACTCATCCTCGTGTCCGTGTCGGTGGCCCTCAGCCTGCCGGTGTCGTCAGCCCAGCGTGCTGCCCTGACCGACACGGCCCAGGACCCCTGGCCGCACCTGCTCCTGGCGATCTCGATGGCAGTAGCCCTGGTCTCCCCGATCCTCACAGCGGTCCTGGCCAGCAGGCTGGTGGACGTGGAGCACACCGGCGGCGGGTGGAACCTGGCCGCGGCCGCCGGCCTGACCCCCGGCAGCCTGTGCCGGGCCAAGGTGGCCGCCCTGACGCTCGTCATCGTGCCGGTGGCGGCCTGCCAGGTGGGACTGCCTGCGCTAGCAGCCTGCCAGCTCGGCGCCGTCGGCTCGCCTCGACCTGCTGCCTGGAGCGGCTACCTGCTCAGCCTGCTCGCGCTGGACCTGGCCTGGTGCGCGCTGCACGTGCTGCTGGCCACCTGGGTGGACAACCAGATCATCTGCGTGGGGGCGGGCTTCCTCGGCTCCTTCATCTCGCTGTTCTGCCTGCTCGCCCCGCCCTGGGCGGTACGTCTCCTGCCCTGGGGGTACTGGGCCATGGTCACGCCGGTCCAACAGTCAGGGGAGGACGGCGTGACGGCCTACGCCAGCGTGGACTGGCCGTGGGTCGCAGGTTTCCTGGTGCTGGCGGCAGCCGTCTTCCTGGTTGCGACTGCCCGACTGAACCGGATCGAGAGGTGAGTGCCATGAGCGCATCGGTTGCGTCGTCGTCCGCGCCCCGTGCAGGGCTTGCGGACCTGCTGGCGGCAGAGACCCTCAAGCTGCGTCGTTCCCTGACCTGGGTCTTCGTCCTCCTCCTGCCGCTGCTCGCGGTGATCACGGGCACCGTCAACTACGTGGGCAACCAGGGGGTCCTGTCTGCTGGATGGCAGTCGCTGACCAGCCAGGTCACCATCTTCTACGCCCTGTTCTTCTTCTCCGTGGGTGTGGCGCTCGTGGTCAGCGCGGTCTGGAGACCGGAGCACCGGGGCACCTCGTGGAACGCCATGGTCACCATGCCCGTCTCTCCTGCGAGGGTCGTGGCGGCCAAGACCCTCGTCGTCATGCTGCCGGTGGCGGTGATGCAGGTGGTGCTCGTGGCGCTGACATGGATGTCCGGGGCGCTGGTCCTGCGGCTGCCGGACAGCGTCCCGCTCGGTCTGCTCGTCTCCAGCGCTGTGACAGTGGTGGCTGCCCTGCCGCTGGTGGCCCTGCAGTCGCTGCTGGCGATGCGCCTGCGTTCTTTCGGGGGACCGGTTGCCCTCGGCCTGGCTGGCACGATCGTGGGCCTGGGCGTGGTCCGTGAGTCAGAGGCCCTGGCGCAGGTGTGGCCCTACTCCCTGGTCACGCGCGCGCAGGTGCTGGGCTCTGACGCCATGGCCAACGCACAGGGACTGGACTGGGACGGGCTCGCTCCGGTGCTCACCGGGGTGCTGGTGAGCGGGACGCTGTGCTGGGGGGTGCTTCTCCTGGCGGCCCGTCGCCGCTGAGCCTGCCCGCCCCGGAGGTCGCGGGGCGACGGCGGCCGCGGGCCGGGAGGTGAGAGTCCCAAAGTCCTGCGGTCGCCGTCGTCGGTCCCGTGACGCACCCGAGGTGAGTTGCGAGCTGCCCACTACACTGCTGGCGTGCAACGACTGACGTATCTCACGGCACCCGGTTGTGTCCGTCCCGAGCAGATCTCAGGTTTCTTCGTCGGTTGGCCGACTCCTCCGAACCCGCAGCAGCTCGTAGACGTCATGGATGGCAGCTACCGCCGTGTCTGGGCCCTGGACGGTGATCGCGTGGTCGGGTACGTCAGTGCGATCAGCGACGGCGTCCTCAACGCCTTCATCCCCTGGCTGGAGGTCCGTCCCGACTACCAGGGGCGGGGAGTTGGCAGCGAGCTGATGCGCCGAGTCCTCGATGAGCTGGACGGTATGTACGCCGTCGACCTGACGTGTGACCCAGAGCTGCTGGGCTACTACGAGCGGCACGGGTTCATCGCTGGTCACGCTGCCCACCGCCGTGACCCGAGCGTGCTGCAGGGCTGAGGGCGCCGGTCGACGCGCTGCTGACCGGCCGGGAGGGCAGTGCCCTCCGACGCGGGCAGCCTGTGCTCAGGCCTGGGTCCCCAGGTGCTCACGCCGTAGCGCCACGATCTGCTGCTCTAACGCGGACTCCTCTATCGGGGCGTGCTCGGCGGTCGTAGGGTCGAGGAGTGTCCCGAGACGGCCGAGCTCGATCAGCAGAGGCACGGTGGCGATCCCGAGCGCGGTCAGGCAGTAGCGTCCCTGCTTGCCTCGGGGGGCCTCCTGCTTGGTCAGGAAACCGTGCGCGGTCAGGTCAGCCAGTCGTCGTGACAGCAGCGGGGCGCTGATGCCTTCCTCGTTGCCGGTGAGCAGCTCGCGGAACGAACGGCGGTTCTTGACGGCGATGTCGCGCAGGATGAGGAGGCTCCAACGGTCTCCCAGCATCTCGATGCTGCGGTTGATCGGGCAGGGGGACCGTGGCTGGTCGATCATGACGACGCTCCAAGTGGTTGCCTATTATTACTGCACAGGTTGCGCTCACCCTAAGGAGTTGCAAAACATAACTACTTGGAGGGGTCTGTGCTAGCCTTTGTCCTGGACCGTTACGGTGCCACGTTGCGTGCGGCGCAGGTCGACCGTCCTGAGCCTGCTGAGCACGAGGTGCTCGTGCAGGTGGTGGCAAGCGGGGTCAACCACCTTGATGAGCGCCTGCGCCTGGGGGAGCTCAAGCCTCTCATCCCGCTTCACCTGCCCAAGGTCATGGGGTCTGAGCTCAGCGGCGAGGTGGTCAAGGTCGGTTCCCGGGTCCGTGACCTGGCGGTGGGTGACCGTGTCTACGGCTTTCCGAGCCCACGCGCCATGGGCACCTTTGCCTCGTACGTGACAGCTGATGCCCAGGCGCTCGCACCGGCTCCTACCTCGATTCCCCTGGAGGAGGCGGCTGCCCTCCCGGTGGTCGGCCTGTCGGTGTGGCAGGGTCTCGTTGGCATGGGCGCCCTGAGGGCTGGTCAGCGGGTTCTTGTCCACGGTGGCGCCGGGGGAGTGGGCTCGATTGCTCTCCAGGTGGCTAAGCACATGGGCGCCTACGTCATCACGACGGCGTCCGCCGCCAGCGCCCAGACTGTTCGTGACCTGGGCGCCGACGAGCACATCGACTACGCCAACCAGGACTTTGCTGAGATCCTCGCCCACGATCCCGTCGACCTCGTGCTGGACACCCAGGGCGGTGAGGTGACCAGACGCTCGCTCCAGGTTGTCAGGAGGGGCGGCACGGTGGTCTCGCTGGCTGGCACGCCTGAGCCGACCCTGGCAGATCGAATCGGCTCGGGCCGTCTCGTCAAGACGGTGCTGGGGCTGATGAGCTGGAGGCTGCGTCGGCAGGCTGCCCGGCGGGGCGTGACCTACCGCTTCCTGTTCATCCAGCCCGACCGTGAGGGGCTCACCGGGCTCTCGCGCCTTGTGGACGACGGCGTGGTGCGCCCTGTGGTGGACCAGGTCCTTCCCGCTGAGCAGACCCCGCAGGTACTGGAGACGGTCGTGTCCGGCAGGGCGCGAGGCAAGGTCCTGGTCCGTTTCGGTTCGCAGACGAGGTGATGCTGCCCCGCCCCGGAGGGCGAGGGGCGACGGCGTCGATCAGGAGCTGGCGCTCGCAGTCGGCCACGGCCTGGACCAGGCCCTCGGCGTTGCCGAGGTAGTGGTACACGAGGGTGGGCGCGACGTCGGCGGCCCCGGATCGGGGTGAGGAGGCGCCAGGATCCTGTGGTCGCCGTCGTCCCACGGCGCCGTGCACGGCATGACTGTCGTCAGCGGTGTTCCGTATCGCTGATCTCGTAGGTGCGACCTGGGCGGCAAGCCGCGTGAGAGGGGTGGTGGGCTGGTCTCCACGGCCGCTAGGACCAGCTCACCAGCATGACGACACTCGATCAGTAGCTTGTGCCGCCGATAACCTCGTCTGACTGGAACTCGGTATAGGAGGTGGGGCTGCTGTCGGTGACGATGCGGGCGAGAAACTGCAGGCGAGCGAGATCCTTGTTCCCCGCTCCCGTGCGCTGCCAGGTCAGCTCGATCATGATCTCCTGTCCAGCCTCCAGGCTGCAGGCAGTGACGAGGCTGGACTGTGAGGAGGACGCCGTGAGCGAGGTGAGTGAGTCAACGCTCTCGTTCTTTGAGCTAGGAGTCCTCCCTGCAGCGGCGATGAGGGTGGCGGGGGTCTTGTCGAGGACTCCGGCCGGGCTCAGCGTCCATGCGGAGAAGACGACCCTGGTCCCGGCAGGCAGCGGCATGGTCCCTGTGTTGGCGATGGTGAGCGTGGCCGGCACGGAGACAGTGCTCGTTGCGGGAACGAAGATGCCGGCGTTCTCCGCTCGAGCGACGGTGGTGCGCGTGGGGGCAGACAGGCTCAGGCTCAGGCTCTGCCCCTCGTAGCGTGGCAGCGCTGTTGCTACTGTCGAGCCGCAGGAGGGGGACGACGGCGCCGAAGCGGCGACGGCTGGTGCTGCTGTGGCGACGACGACCGCAGGCACGGCCCAAGAGGTGCCTGCAAGGACGGTGCGACGAGAAAGGGACGAGGGCGATGAGGGCATGGTCTTTAGGCTCCCAGTGAGATACGGACGACGCCGCTGATCGTTCCTTGCCACCAGATGCCGTCCTTGATCAGGCCGACCATTTCCAGCGGGTCAACCCCGCCGATCGCGGCCAGCCCGGGGATCCTCTGCTCGTAACAGGTCCGGCCTGTTTCTGGATCGATCGCTACGGCGTGCACAAAGCCGCCGGTCGTGCCCAGGATGGTGGGGCGACGTTCACAGGTGTAGATGAGGTTGTCTGGAACGGACAGGCGCGGGACGGCCGCTGAGTAGACGTCGGTGCGGTTCCATACCTGTACCAGGCCGCTGTCGGTGATGTCCCAGCGTTCCATCCCCGGTGCGAACGGAGCGCTGGCGGGTACCGAGGTCCCGGCTCCGTCCGGGTACTTGGGGTAGGGGTAGCCGTAGGTTGAGGCTCCGAAGATCGTGTTGTTGATACCGATCATGGAGTTCTCGGTACCAGACTTGCCCGCCTGGAAGAGCGCGGCTGACCCGACCGAGGCTCCGTCGGAGACTTGGTAGACAGTCACCGACTCCTGGACGTCGGCATTGTCAGAGAGCATGACGTACTCCCCGCCGGTCGGACCGAAGAAGGTAGGAGAAGCACCCGACCCCCAGGACAGCTGGCCGGGCTTGCGGTGGGTGCCACGGTCATAGCCGTGAGCCCAGAGGATCCGCGGGACGCTGTCGGTGCCAGCACCAAGCTGGTAGATGCCGTAATTCGTGACGACGTTGACGCCGTCGGGGCTTGAGGAGATCGAGTTGTCAACGTTCTCGTTGCTGCTGAACCGTCGCAGCGGTGTCGCGCGAATGAGGTTGCGGTCGAGATCGACCACGATGGCGAGAGACTTTTTGGAGGCGATCCAGACTCGTCCCTGCCAGTCAGGTGTCAGTCCGACCACCTGGTCGCCCTGGAGCACGGAGGACAGGTCTACGCGCTGATCGACCCGTAGGCTACCGCCGTCAGGGTCGTGTGTGATCCGGATGAGCGTGGAGGTTCCGTCCACCAGCACCATGCGGTTGTCATTGTCCACGTACGCGTAGACGCCGCCGAGTAGCGCCCCCTTCGGCAGGTTGAGGTCATCCAGGACCCTGCCGTCTGAGCTCATCGTCGTCAGGTTCGGCTGGAGCCCGACAAGGTCGGACGAGAGCACCTTGGTACACAGGATCTGGATGATCCCGTCATGACCAGAAAGGATGGTCGGGCAGGCGCCGCCGAGACCGATGGTCCTGACGTTCCACCTCCCCCCGTTCGGAGGGACTCCAGGGCCTGACAGCGGTGTTGCGTCGGAGGCCTGGGCGTCACAGTGCATGGTCGCTGCACCAGCAGGTCCGAGGTACGGGTTCGCGGGTGCGTTGTAGGTAAAAGGCACGACATGCTCCTTAGGGCGGGCGCGCGCAGCGACCGGTGATAAACGGAGCGTAGCTGTCGCCCTACCTGTACGCCTAGCTCGCTGGCCCTGTCGCGGCGGGGGCACAGCGTCATGGTGACCGCGTACATGCGTGAGACCAGGCGGATGCAGTGTTATTCCCACGTTCGCCGGCAGCGCTGCCCGGTCAGGGGGAGCGTGACGCCCGGTACACTGGGCCCGGCACCCTCCGCAACCGACTTGCCCGCCGACCGCCCGCGATCGAAACGGAACCACACGTGCTCCTTGCCCTCGTTGCCCTCCACATGGTGGTCGGTGGCGTCGTGCCTGCCGTGGCCCGCCGCATCGGGTCTCCCGCCTTCCTGGTCGCGGCCCTCGCGCCAGCCGTCTCCTTCGCCTGGCTCCTGGCCCAGGCGCCTACCATCACCACCGGTGGGGTCCTGACCTACCACTCCTCCTGGATCCCCGTGCTCGGAGTGTCGCTGGACCTGCGCATGGGGCTGGTCCAGTGGGTCCTGGGCCTCATCGTCACCGGCGTCGGAGCCCTGGTCCTGGTCTACTGCCGCTGGTACTTCAGCTCCAGCCCCGCAGCCACGCGCTGCCTGACGCTCCTGACGTGGTTCGCAGGCACCATGCTGGCGCTGGTGTGCGCGGACGACCTCATCATCCTGTACGTCATGTGGGAGCTGACCACCGTCTACAGCTACCTGCTCATCGGCAACGACGTCACACGCAAGGCCAACCGAGGTGCGGCGCTGACCGCTCTCATCGTCACCACGATCGGTGGCCTGGCGATGCTCGTGGGCATCGTCATCCTGTGGGTCCTCACCTCCACCCTCAGTCTGTCCGTCATCGTGGCGGCGCCGCCCTCCGGTGCCCTGGCCACCGTCGCAGCGCTGCTCATGCTCGTGGGCGCCCTGAGCAAGTCCGCGCTGGTGCCCTTCCACTTCTGGCTTCCTGGCGCCATGGCCGCAGCCACCCCCGTGTCCGCCTACCTGCACGCCGCCGCCATGGTCAAGGCCGGCGTGTACCTCGTGGCCGTGCTGGCGCCCGCCTTCTCCTCGGTGCCCGGCTGGCGCCTGGCGGTGGGGCTGCTGGGCGCTGTCACCATGCTGATCGGCGGCTGGCGCTCGCTGCGACAGACCGATATCAAGCTGCTCCTGGCCTATGGCACTGTCAGTCAGCTCGGCTTCATGGTCCTGCTGACCGGGATGGGGACGCGCTCGGCCGCGCTGGCCGGCTTGGCCATGACGATCGCCCACGCCCTGTTCAAGTCCGCCCTCTTCCTCATCATCGGGATCATCGACAAGTCCGCAGGCACCCGTGACCTGCGCGAGCTGTCCGGGGTGGGACGGCGCATGCGCTCCCTGAGCGTCGTCATGGTCCTGGCGGCGGCCTCCATGGCCGGGCTGCCGCCCATGCTCGGCTTCGTGGGCAAGGAGGCGGCCTTCTCCGCCCTGGTGGCGCTAGTCTCCCAGGGGGACGGGACCGGGCTGTCCCCGGCCGTGGCAGTGCTGGTCCTCATCGCCGTCGTGCTCGGCTCCGTGCTCACCATGGCCTACTCCCTGCGCCTGCTGTGGGGGGCGCTGGCCCCCAAGCCGGGCAAGGCGGACACCACCTTGGCGATGCCGCCACGCAGCATGCTGGTCGCGCCTGCGCTGCTGACGCTGGGCAGCCTGGCCGGCGGTCTGCTCGCCTCTTGGCTAGGTCACGTCCTGGAGCCCTACGCGGAGTCGGTGCCGCTGGGACTGACGACGACGCACCTGGCGCTGTGGCACGGCCTGGGGGCGCCTTTGGCCGCCTCGCTCGTGGCGGTGGCAGGAGGAACGGCGCTCTTCCTCGGCCGCGAGCGTGTGGCCCGCATCCAGTCCACCTTCCCTGAGGTCGTACCGGCTGACGAGTGGTACCGGCGCGGCGTGCGCGCGCTCGAGCGCGCCGGGGTCGAGACGATCTCGCGGCTCCAGGCCGGCTCGCTGCCGGTCTACCTCTCCGTGGTCCTTACCGTGGCCGTCCTCGCGGTGGGAACGCCCCTGCTGCTGACCACCAACTGGCCGAGGACCACCGTCTGGGCGGACTCACTGGCCCAGGTCGCCGTCGCCGTCGTCATGGCGGCCGCCGCCCTGCTGGCCGCCACCTCGCGTGGACGAGTTCGCGCCGTCCTGCTCGTGGGTGTCACCGGCTACGGGGTCTCCCTGCTCTTCCAGATGCACGGTGCCCCGGACCTGGCCCTGACCCAGGTGCTCGTGGAGACCGTGACCCTCGTGGTCTTCGTCCTGCTGCTGCGGCGCATGCCGCGCTACTTCACCAACCGCCCGCTGGCCGCCACCCGGTGGTGGCGGGTCCTGCTGGCGGCAGCGGTGGGGCTCGTCGTCGTCCTGCTGGCGCTCATCGCCCCCGGCCTGCGCGTGGCTGAGCCGGCCTCGTCGGGGCTGTACACCGCGGCCAAGGAGTTCGGCTACGGCTCCAACATCGTCAACGTCGTCCTGGTGGACACCAGGGCCTGGGACACGATCGGCGAGATCTCAGTGCTTGTCATCGCCGCCACCGGGGTGTCGAGCCTGATCTTCCTGCGCTCGCGCAACGTGCGGCACGTGGCCCGGGGCTCGGGACGAGGCCGCCGCCTGGCGCGTGGAGCCGCCGGGGAGGACCACACCTGGCTGCGCGGCTCACGCTCCCTGAGCCCGGCAGCACGCTCCCTGCTCTTCGAGGTCGTCACCCGGATCATCTTCGGTGTCATGATGATGGTCTCGGTGTGGCTGCTCCTGCGTGGGCACAACGCCCCTGGTGGCGGCTTCGCCGCCGGCCTGGTGGCTGGCATGGCGCTGATGACTCGCTACCTGGCCGCGGGCGCCAGCGAGCTGGAGGAGGCGGCGCCGATCGACGCCGGTCACCTGCTGGGAGCCGGCCTGCTGGTCGCTCTCGTCTCGGCTCTGACTCCTGCGCTCCTGGGGGGCACCGTCCTGCAGAGCTACGAGGTGAGCGTCCAGGTGCTGGGGGAGGAGCTTCACCTGGTCTCCTCCACCGTCTTCGACATCGGCGTCTACCTCGTCGTCGTCGGCGTCCTGCTCGACTACGCCCGAAGCCTGGGGGCTGGTATCGACGCCCAGGCCAGGGAGCACCGGGCCCCCGTGCCCCGCCCGAGCTCGACCGTGACCGCCCCGGCCCAGGAGCAGCGCCCATGACCGCCAACCTCACCCTCGCTGTCGTCGCAGGCCTGCTGGTGGCCTGCGGCGTCTACCTGCTCACCGAGCGCTCGCTCTCGCGCATCCTCATGGGCGTCATCCTCATGAGCAACGGGGTCAACGTCCTCTTCCTCGTCGCTGCCGGCCGCGCCGGCACTCCCGCGATCCTGGGGCAGGAGGACCCGTCGACGATGACGGACCCGCTGCCGCAGGCCATGGTGCTCACCGCCATCGTCATCACGATGGCCGTCTCCGCCTTTGTCATGACGATGGCCTACCGCTCCTTCCAGCTCTCAGGCCATGACGAGGTGCGTGACGACGTCGAGGACCGCCGCATCCGCGAGCTCGCCCAGCGCGACGAGACCTCCACCTCCTTCGAGGAGCAGACCTTCTCGGACACCGGAGAGGACGTGGTCAGCGAGTGAGCAACGTCCTGGCTCTTCCCGTCCTGGTGCCCATGCTGGGTGCCGCCCTGGCGATGCTGGCCGGCCGCCGGCCTCGCCTCCAGCGCGCGCTGTCCGTCGCGGCACTGGGCACCGTCGTCCTCGTGGCCTCCTTCCTCGTCTACCTCACCGAGACCGACGGGATCCAGACGCTGTGGGTCGCGGCCTGGCCGGACTCGGCGGGCATCGTGCTGGTGGCTGACCGCCTGTCCTCCCTCATGCTGCTCGTGGCCTCGGTCGTCACCCTGGCGGTCCTGGTCTTCTCCGCCGGGCAGGACCAGGAGGAGGTGCGCCAGGAGACCCCGGTGTCGATCTTCCACCCGACCCTGCTTCTGCTCAGTGCCGGAGTCTCGGACGCCTTCCTGGCCGGTGACCTGTTCAACCTCTACGTCGGCTTCGAGATCCTGCTCTTTGCCTCCTACGTGCTGCTGACCATGGGAGCCACCCGGCCGCGTATCCGGGCCGGTGCGATCTACGTAGTGGTCAACCTCGTCTCCTCGGCGCTCTTCCTCATCCTGCTGGCCGTGGTCTACACGGCCACCGGCACCGTCAACATGGCCGAGCTGGCGCAGCGTGTGCCTGAGCTGCCAGCGGACATGCAGCTGATGATCCAGGCTCTCATGCTCACCGTCTTCGGGATCAAGGCGGCGGTCTTTCCCCTGTCCGCCTGGCTGCCCGACTCCTACCCCACGGCTCCGGCCCCTGTGACCGCGGTCTTCGCCGGGCTGCTGACCAAGGTCGGGGTCTACTCGATGCTGCGGGTGCAGACCCTGCTCTTTGCCGAGCGCCCGCTGACCACGATCCTGCTCATCGTGGGGGGAGCCTCGATGATGGTCGGGATCCTGGGAGCGGTGGCGCAGAGCGAGCTCAAGCGTCTGCTCTCCTTCACCCTGGTCAGCCACGTGGGCTACATGATCATGGGCGTCGGCCTGGCGACCACAGGCTCGTTGGCCGCCGCCATCTACTACACGGCTCACCACATCACCATCCAGACCGCGCTCTTCCTCACCGCCGGACTCATGGCGCGGGTGGGTGGCTCCACCGAGCTGGACAAGGTCTCCGGGCTGGCTTCGCTCTCGCCGCGTCTGGCGCTGCTCTTCGGTATCCCGGCGCTCAACCTCGCTGGCATCCCGCCTTTCAGCGGCTTCATCGGCAAGATCGGGCTCATGCGGGCCGGCGCCGAGGTGGGCACGCCCTTGGCCTGGCTGCTCGTGGTGACCTCGGTGGTTGCCAGCCTGCTCACCCTCTACGTCATGGCCAAGGTGTGGAACCGCGCCTTCTGGGGCGATGTGCGCGTGGTGGGGGCGCGGCGGGCGCGGACGGCTCGGCCCGCCAGGCCCGCGGGGTTGACGGCGCAGCCCGCCTACGTCCCGGCCGGCACGGTGGCGACGGTGGCCCAGGAGGGCGGGGCCTCGCCGTCGCCTGGCGCCAGCGCGGCCGGCACGAGACGGACCAGCGTCGCTGAGCCCATGCCCGCCGTCATGGTAGGGGCGAGCCTGGGCCTCATTGTGGTCTCGCTGGCCCTGACCGTGGCCGCGGGGCCGTTGTACGAGTTCTGCGAGCACGCTGCCACGATGCTGCTCAGTGACGGCTACGTCACCGCTGTGCTGGGAGGGCGATGATGGACACGCTGATCAGCCTGCGCGCGCGGGAGGGGGCCGAGCGTGCCCGACGACGCCTGCGGCGCCCGCGCGACCTGAACGGCAAGGGCGTCAACCTCGTCCTGCTGACGGCGGTGTGGGTGCTCCTGGCAGGCCGTCTCAGTGTCTTCACCGTGGTCAGTGGCGCGCTCATCGCCACGATCGTGACCCTCCTGTTCCCGATGCCGGCCATCGTGTGGCCAGGCTGGATCCACCCGCTCGGGGTCCTGCGCCTCGTGGGCGCCGTGACCTGGGACCTGGCGCGCGCCTCGGTCCAGCTGGCCTGGTTCGCCCTGTCCTGGCGGCGCCAGCCGCGGTCCGGCGTGGTGGCCGTCCCGCTGAGCTCGGACGCCGATCTCTACCAGGTGGCTACAGGAACGATCCTGTCCATCGTCCCGGGCTCAGTGGTGGTGGAGGCCCGGTGGCGCACGCGCACGCTCTACATGCACATCTTCGACATGGAGTCAGGCGACGCCGCGCGCGAGCGCGTGGGGGCGCTGCGGGCCGAGCTGAGGATCCTGCGAGCCTTCGGCACGAGCGAGGAGATCGCGCAGGCCACGCAGCACGTGCGTGCGCTGGAGCGTGAGGCGCTGGGCGGGCCGCAGGCGCTCGCCGCTCCGGCTGCGCGCGCCTGTGCGGCGCAGGACAGCGCCGCACAGGGGGAGGAGAGGCGATGACGATGCTCATCGGAGCGGCTCACGCCCTGACCCTGGTGCTGCTCGTGGTCGCGGCAGCCATGGCCCTGGCGCGCATGGCGATGGGTCCCTCCAGCCTGGACCGCTCCATCGCCACCGACCTGCTCACCGCGGTCACGGTGGCGGGAACGGGTCTGTACGTCGTCGTCTCCGGGTCCACCACGGCCCTGCCGGTCCTCGTGGTCCTCAGCCTCATCGGCTTCACCGGGCCGGTGGCCATCGCCCGGCTCATCTCCTCCAGGTCGGCGCAGGTCCGTGACCTGCGGCGCTCCAAGACGGGCGCCGGAGCGGGCAGCCAGGCGCAGGGCCCGCTCGAGCGGTCGGCGGACGCGGCGCAGGCCTGTGCCGCGGTGAGGCCAGAGGCCGAGCAGACCTGGGACGACGCCGAGGACGACGAGGACGCGGACACGGAGGGACGTCGATGAGCACGCTCGCTGACCTCGTTGCTGCCCTGCTGCTCCTGGCAGGCGCCTTCTTCTGCCTCACCGCGGCCGTGGGGGTGCTGCGCTTCCCGGACGTCATCACGCGTCTGCACGCAGCGACCAAGCCCCAGGTCTTCGGCCTGCTCCTCATCCTGACCGGGATCGTCGTGTCCCAGCGCAGCTGGGAGGTCGCTGGCGTGTGCGTGCTGGTGGCGGCCTTCCAGATCGCCACGAGCCCGGTCTCGGCGCACATGGTCTCTCGCACCGCCTACCGCACCGGCCTGTGGGAGGCGAGCGACGCCGTCGTGGACGACCTGGCGGCGGACCTGGAGAAGGCAGGCTACCTCCATCCTGAGGACCGGGTCGACGACGACCTGTCCGCGCCGCCGGCGACCTAGGCGGGCCGGCTCCCCGGAGGCAGCGGGCTCGCCCGCAGACGAGCGGCGCTGACGCAGGACGATGTGTCAGGGGCCATGGCCACGTGTCAGGTGTCATGACACCTGGCGGGCTCGCGAGGCATAGGCTGGCACGGTCCCACGGCGCCACTGCCATCCCTCACAGAAGGGGACCTCATGTCCTCCACCGCCTCCCCCTCCACCGCGCCCGACAGCGGCACCGGCCTCATCGAGAGCGCCGGGCTCGACGTCATCGCCGAGTCCGAGCGCAAGGGGCGCTCCCGCGACCTCTTCATGCCCTGGTTCGCAGCCAATATCTCCGTCCTCGGCCTGTCCTGGGGCTCGTGGGTGCTCGGCTTCGGCCTGTCCTTCTGGCAGGCCGTGGTGGCCAGCGTCGTCGGCGTGGTGGTCTCCTTCGCTCTGTGCGGCGTCGTCGCTGTCCTGGGCAAGCGGGGCTCGGCCCCCACGCTCGCCCTGTCACGCGCGGCCTTCGGCTACAACGGCAACCGGCTGAGCGCCGCCATCTCCTGGGTGCTCACCGTGGGCTGGGAGACGGTCCTGTGCGTGACCGCCACCCTGGCCTCGGCCACCGTCCTGCAGGCCCTGGGCTGGCACAACCAGGTCGGCGCCCAGGTGGTCGGCTTCCTCATCACCGTGGGGCTGGCGGCCTCGGCCGGGATCCTCGGCTTCGACACCATCATGAAGGTCCAGACCTGGATCACCTGGGCCACCGGCGTGCTCACCGTCATCTACCTGGTGCTCGTGGCCCCGCAGATCAGCTTCTCCGCGCTTGCCGCGCTTCCCGCAGGCAGCGCCGCAGCGGTCGTCGGCGCCCTGGTCATGGTGGTCACCGGCTTCGGGCTCGGCTGGGTCAACGCGGCCGCGGACTACTCGCGCTACCTGCCGCGCAAGGCCTCCACGGCCGGCGTCATCGGCTGGACCACCTTCGGCTCTTCCCTGCCCGTGGTCGTCCTGGTGGTGGCCGGCATCATGCTGGTGGGCAGTGACCCTGAGCTCGGCACCGCCATCGACTCCGACCCCATCGGGGCGCTCACCACGATCCTGCCCACCTGGTTCCTCGTGCCCTTCGCGCTCGTGGCGATCCTGGGCCTGGCCGGCGGCATCATCATGGACCTGTACTCCTCAGGCCTGTCCCTGCTGGCCACCGGCCTGCCGGTCAAGCGGCACGTGGCCACCGCCCTCGACGCCACGATCATGACGGTCGGCACAATCGCCGTCCTCGCCGGGGCAGACGACTTCCTCGGCCCCTTCCAGGGCTTCCTCACCACGCTCGGCGTGGTCATCGCCGCCTGGGCCGGCGTCATGATCGCCGAGGTCCTGCTGCGCAAGCGTGACTACGACGAGGCCGCCCTGGCCACCCCGAACGGGATTTACGGGTCGGTGAACTGGGAGGCCGTGGCACTGGTGGTCATCGGGTCAGCCGTCGGCTGGGGACTGGTGGTCAACTCCTCCGCCTCGTGGCTGGCCTGGCAGGGCTACCTGCTCGCGCCCCTGGGTGGGCGTGAGGGAGCCTGGGCCTACGCCAACCTCGGCGTGCTCGCGGCGCTGCTCATCGGTCTCATTGGTCACCTGCTGGCGGGAGCCTCCCGAGTGCGCCGTCAGGAGGGGCGCTGAGCATGACGACGACGGATCCGACCCTGCTGGAGGCGCTCACTGTCTCAGGCGGCATTGCCGGCCCTGGCCCGGCCCTGGAGGCCGCGCACCAGATCATGAGGCGCACCGGTGCTGACCGTCATGACCTGCTCGTCGTGCTCGGCTCGGGCGCGGACGGCGCGCTGGAGGGGTGGGGCGAGCCCGAGGCGAGGCTTGCGCTGTCCGACCTGCCCGGCGTCCTGGCTCCGGTGGCTCCCGGGCACCGGGACCTGCTCGCCTCCTACCGGCGCGTGCTGCCAGGAGACGACGGCGAGTGCGGTCTGCGCGTCCTGGTCGCCTACGGTCGCACGCACCTGTACGAGGGGCACGGTCCCGTACCGGTCGTGGCTCTGGCTCGCGCCGCGGCTGCTACGGGTGTGCGCGCCGCGGTGCTTGTCAACGCCAACGGCTGCTTGCGCGGCTGGCGGCTCGGCGAGGTCATGACCATCACCGACCACCTCAACCTCACGGGCTCCTCGCCCTTTGACGGCACGGTCTTTACTGACGTGCGCGAGGTCTGGGACCGGGGCCTGGCCCAGGTCCTGCGTGAGCGGACCGAGCGTGAGGGCACCTACGCGGCCCTGCGGGGCCCGGAGTACCAGACCATGGCTGAGACCCGGTGGCTGGCTGGTGGGGGAGCGGACGTCGTCGGCATGTCCACCGTCCTGGAGGCCGTCGCCCTGCACCAGCTGGGCGTGCGCGTGGCCGGGATGAGCGTCGTGTCCGACCTGTCCTTCGCTGCTGAGGCCACCGACCCCCAGGAGGTGGTCCGCCTGGTCTGCGGCGCGCACCGCACACTGGCTGACGGCGTGGACGCGGTCGTGGCCGAGCTCGCGCGGAGCTGAGCGGAAGGCGGAGCTGAGCGGGAGGGCGGGCCTGCCCGGGGCCGCGGCCAGTCTCCTGGGGCGGTGGGCAGGACGCTGGTCCCCTCCCGCCACCGGCGTCTTGGCCCGGCCTGGCGTGATGAGCGAGCAGGACTAGGACGCCCGTCCCCGTGCCGGGCGGCGTGCGTCCGGCTAGCCTGGTCCCATGGCATCTGAGACCAGCGCTGCAACGCGCACCGAGACCGACTCCATGGGCGCCGTCGAGGTCGCCGCTGACCGTTACTGGGGGGCGCAGACGCAGCGTTCCCTGACCAACTTCAACATCGGGCGAGAGACCTTCGTCCTGACCCGCCCCCTCATCAAGGCGCTCGGCGTGCTCAAGAAGTCCGCCGCCCTGGCCAACGCCGAGCTGGGCGAGCTGCCGCGCGACATCGCCGACCTCATCGCCCAGGCCGGTGACGAGGTCATCTCCGGCAAGCTGGACGAGCACTTCCCGCTCGTGGTCTTCCAGACCGGCTCGGGCACGCAGTCCAACATGAACTCCAACGAGGTCATCTCCAACCGTGCCATCGAGCTGGCTGGTGGGGTCATGGGCTCCAAGACGCCGGTCCACCCCAACGACCACGTCAACCGCGGCCAGTCCTCCAACGACACCTTCCCCACGGCGATGCACATCGCCGTGGTCGACGAGCTGCAGCGCATGTACCCGCGCGTGGAGCAGCTGCGCAACACCCTGGACGCTAAGGCCAAGGAGTTCGACGACGTCATCATGGTGGGCCGCACCCACCTGCAGGACGCCACCCCGATCCGGCTCGGCCAGGTCATCTCCGGCTGGGTCGCCCAGATCGACTTCGCCCTGGACGGCATCCGTTACGCCGACTCGCGCGCCCGCGAGCTGGCCATCGGCGGCACCGCGGTGGGCACAGGCCTCAACGCCCACCCCAGGTTCGGTGAGCTGGCCGCCAAGAAGATCTCTGAGGAGACCGGCATCGAGTTCAAGCAGGCGGACAACCTCTTCGCGGCGCTCGGCGCTCACGACGCCCTCGTGCTCGTCTCCGGCGCGCTGCGTGTGCTGGCTGACGCCCTGATGAAGATCGCCAACGACGTACGCTGGTACGCCTCCGGCCCGCGCAACGGCATCGGCGAGCTCATCATCCCCGAGAACGAGCCCGGCTCCTCGATCATGCCCGGCAAGGTCAACCCCACCCAGTGCGAGGCCATGACCATGGTCGCCGTCAAGGTCTTCGGCAACGACGCCACCGTCGGCTTCGCCGGATCGCAGGGCAACTTCCAGCTCAACGTCTTCAAGCCCGTCATGGCCTGGTGCGTGCTGGAGTCCATCCAGCTGCTGGGGGACACCTGCGTGTCCTTCGACGAGCACTGCGCCTACGGCATCGAGCCCAACCGTGCCAAGATCCAGGAGAACCTGGACAAGAACCTCATGCAGGTCACGGCCCTCAACCGCCACATCGGCTACGACAAGGCCTCCAAGATCGCCAAGAACGCCCACCACAAGGGCCTGTCTCTGCGCGAGTCGGCCCTGGAGCTCGGCTTCGTCACCGAGGTGGAGTTCGACGCCTGGGTGGTCCCGGCTGACATGACCCACCCCTCGGCCGCGGACGAGTGAGGCGGTTGCCCTCGCAGGCCGTGGCGGGCGAGTACCTCGATGACGCCGACGGCCGTCGGGAGATGACCAGGCTGTGACAGGCCCTGATCCAGCGGGCCTCAGCAACGCCGTCGGACCGTGAGCAGGTGGCGGGCACCCTACAGCAGGGTGCCCGCCACCTGCGTATGCGGTCTGACTCCTCCACCGAGGCCAGAGCGCGTGGGGAAGCCAGGTCGACGTTGGGCGTCGCCGGAGCCGGCTCGATCGCGACACGCAGGTTGTCGAGCTCGGCGACCTCGGCTGGCGTCAGACTGTGGACGACAGCGGACGGCGGCGTGCTGTCCCACACGCGGCTCCACACATCCTCGCAGGCCGGGACGGCCAGCGCCTCACGCAGCGTGCTGCGTGGGACCTCGAGACGGAGGTGAGGTCGTCCTGGGGGAGCAGGACGCCCGGGGAAGGTGCTCTCTGGCGGACAGCTTGAGACAGCGCTGAGGTCATGCGCTCGGTTGCGGTTACGGGGCCTCCTCCGGGGCGTGCAGGTTCTCAGGATCTCGACGTCGGCCTTGCAGCGCGCTGTGACGGATAAGAACCCGGGCAGGCGGTGGCGGCGTGCTTGCCTGCCGTGGTGGCGTGTTTTGGTGGTTGGGGCGTGCTTGCCGGCGGTGGTCCCTGGTCTGGGCGAGATGCTTCCCGGTGGCGGCGTGCTTGTCTGGGGTGGGGGCGTGTGTTTGTGTTGTGGGGGCGTGTGTGTGTTGGGAGGGCGTGCCTGCAGACGTTGCCAGGTACGCCCTCACCACGCAGGCACGCCTCCGGCCAGTGGAAGCACGCCCCCGGTGTGTGGAAGTACGCCGCTTGTTGGTAGATGCACGCCGCGAGCAGGCGGCTGCACGCCGTCAATGCCTGGATGTACGCCCCGGTGCGTGGAAGTACGCCGCAACCAGGGATATGTACGCCGCGACCAGGCGGAAGCACGCCGCCAGGCCCGTACCCAGCTCCACACACGTTTGCAACGTCACAGGGAGACGCCTTGTTGTCAAGGATCTTCAGGTGGCCTCAGCGCGCACTAGGATCGGCGCCATGACTGAGCTTGCCCTGACGCCCGTGCTGGCTCACGCCGGTCTCGTGCTGACCGTGCTCGCCAGCGCGCTGCACGTGCTCATCTTCTACATGGAGTCCATCGCCTGGGAGGGGCCGCTGGCGCGCAAGACCTTCGGCGGCACTCCTGAGGAGGCCCGGTCACACGCCTTCTACGCCTATAACCAGGGCTTCTACAACCTCTTCCTCGCCCTGGAGGGTCTGCTCGGTGCCATCCTCGTGTGGGCGGGCAGCGGCTACGCGGCTGTCGCGGGTGTGGCGCTGGCCGCCTTCGCCACCGCCTCGATGCTGGCTGCCGCCCTCGTCCTGGCAGCCAAGTCCCCGGCGCACCGCGGCGCTGCCGCCAAGCAGGGCGCCCTGCCTCTCCTGGCACTGGTGGCCCTGGGGCTGGCCGCCCTGCTCTAGGGCGGCCAGGCAGGAGGATCTGCGCCACTACGAAGGTCGCCAAGCTCTCACCCGCGCCCAGGATGTCGCGCAGGTCTCCTCCCTCGCCGCTGTCACTCGGTGCACCGGTATGAGCCAGCAGGCAGGAGCGCGCCCCGCTAGTGCCAGGGCAGCCCGACGAGCTTGCCGGTGCGAGTGCCCGCTGCCATGTCCTGCTGCGCCTGCACGACCTGGCTGAGGCGGTAGGTGTGTACCGGTACCAGGTCCAGCTTCCCGTCCTCGACCTGGGTGAGCACCCGTTGCAGCTCGGTGGCGGGAAGGTCGGCGGCCTGACCTGAGTAGGCGGTGAGCCGGACCCCGTTGGGGATCCAGTCCATCGGGTAGAAGGTCGGGACCGTCCAGGAGTCTGAGAGCATGCCGGTGAAGCAGACGGTGCCGCCGGTGGCGGTTGCGCGCAAGGAGTCGCGCAAGGTGGGCACCCCTACCAGCTCCACGACGCCGTCGACCCCACCGGGTGCCAGTGCCTGCACCTGCGACGCGACCTCCCCGTCGTCCAGCAGGGCCTCGGTGCCGCGGGAACGGAGGAGATCGACGCCCTCGCTCCGCCTGGAGGTCGCCAGCACCCGCAGCCCCCAGCTGCGCGCGAGCGCCGCAGTGGCCAGCCCCAGCGCGGAGGTCCCTCCACGCACGAGCACCGTGCCCTGCGCCCTGGGTCCGGTCAGTCCCAGCCCGGTGGTCAGCGAGCCATAGGCCGTCTGCAGGGTCTCGGGTAGCGAGCCGATCACTTCCCAGGGCAGGTGGGAGCGAAAGGGAAGTACCTGGTGGCGCGGGACGGTGACGTACTGGGCGTAGCCGCCGTCGAAGGCCCGGCCCATTCCTCCCATCATCGTGGCGACCTGCGTGCCCGTCGTGAGCAGTCCGTCGGGGTCGGCGTCGACGACACCGACCGCCTCGATGCCGAGTACGCGCGGGTAGGTCATCCCCTCAGCCTGGCCCGTCACCGAGTGGTACTCGCTGCGGTTCATTCCGAAGGCCATGACCTTGATCCGCACCCAGCCCGGACGGGTGCTGGGGACCGGCAGGGTGGTCAGGCGCAGGTTCTCGATCCCGGGAGCGCTCAGGACGACAGCGCTCATGGTGGCGGGTGCGTGTGGCACGGTGGTCTCCTCTGGCATGGGCGTGGGCTCAGGCCCTGGTCATCGGTGCGGCAGCGACCTCGTGGCCGTCAAGCTGCTCGTGCAGCCAGGCCATCTCCGCCCGGCGCGCGGCGCTGGCGGTGACCAGCATGCCGCGGCGGTACGGGTCGCTCTCCTGGGACAGGCGGCGTGGGGTGCCGTTGTCGACGAAGAAGGCGGGCGCGGTCTCCAGGGCGGCAAGGCGACGGCGCAGGACGGCCTCGCGCTGCTCGGCGTCGGGCAGGTGGGAGAGAAAGGCCAAGATCATCATGAAACGAGGCGTGGACTCGATGTCGGGTCCGGAGGCCTCGCGCAGCAGCGCGTGCAAGCGCTCGCGGCCAGCCTCGGTCAGGTGCACCACCTGCTTGGAGCGGCCGCGGGCTCCAGCGCGGGTGTCGCGCGTGACCAGACCAGCGCGCTCCAGCCGTGCCAGGGCGGGGTAGAGCGTGCCGTCTGACACGCGCGCGCCGGGGCCGGACAGCTCCAGGAGCCTGCGGCGTAGCTCGTGGCCGTGAAATGGTCAGCCTGCCGCGCGAGCCCAGGCGCCGTCGCTGACCTTCGACTCGGTCACCAAGCGCTACCCAGGCTCGGGTACTGAGCACGCCGCCGTCAGCTCCTTCAGCGCGACCCTGGCCCCGGGGATGACGACGGTCCTGCTTGGGACCTCAGGCTGTGGTAAGACCACGCTCCTGCGGATGGTCAACCGGATGGTTCAGCCCACCAGCGGACGCGTGCTGGTCGACGGCGTTGACGTCGCTGACCGCGACCCGGTCGCCCTGCGTCGTTCGATCGGCTACGTCATGCAGAGCGCCGGTCTGCTGCCCCACCGCCGGGTCATCGACAACATCGCCCTCGTGCCCCGTCTCAACGGGGTCGGTACGGCGCAGGCGCGCCAGCGTGCCGAAGAGCTCATGGACGTGCTCGGTCTGTCACCTCAGCTCGCCCGGCGCTACCCCCATGAGCTCTCTGGCGGCCAGGCTCAGCGCGTCGGCGTCGCCCGGGCGCTGGCCGCCGACCCGGGGCTTCTCCTCATGGACGAGCCCTTCGGGGCGGTCGACCCGCTGGTGCGCCGCGACCTGCAGCGTGAGATGCGCGCGCTCCAGGCCAGCCTCGCCAAGACCGTCCTCTTCGTCACCCACGACGTCAACGAGGCCCTGGCCCTGGGGGACGAGATCATTCTCCTGCGCGAGGGGGCCCAGATCGCTCAGCGTGGCAGCGGGGCAGAGCTGCTGGCCGACCCTGCTGACGACTTCGTGGTCCGCTTCCTCGGACTGGACGAGGCTGACCGGCACCTGCACCTGGAGGAGCGCGTCTGCGGCACGGTGGCCGTGGACGCGGCAGGACGTGCGGTCGGGCTGCTGGCCACGGACAAGACGTCAGCGGCCTCACGACCCGGCTCCGGCCGCCTTGCCACGAGCGACCCGGGGCCTCGCGCATGAGCTGGGTCCTGAGCCACCTGCCTCTCATCGCGGGCTATCTGGTGGCGCACCTGCTCCAGGTGGTGCCGGCTGTCACCCTGAGCCTGCTCCTGGCGCTGCCGGTCGCCCGGCTCGCCCAGAAGGTGCGGTGGCTGCGTGCCGCGCTCGTGACGGGGGCATCGTTGCTGTACGCCCTACCCTCGCTCGCACTCTTCGTCGTCCTGCCCGCGGTGCTGGGTACCGGCATCCGGGACGCGGCCAACGTCGTCGTCGCCCTGACCCTCTACGGGCTCGCCCTGCTGGTGCCCGTGAGCGTCGAGGCCCTGGAGAGCGTGGATCCTCCGGTCCTGGACGCGGCCACGGCCATGGGCACCGCTCCGCTGTCCAGGCTGCTCACGGTCGAGCTGGCGCTGGCCGGCCCCACGATCCTGGCAGGTGTGCGGGTCGTGTGCGTCTCGACGGTCTCCCTGACCACGGTCGGCGCGGTCCTGGGCGTGCGCAGCCTCGGGCTGCTCTTCACTGACGGCTTCCAGCGAGGGCTGGGCGCTGAGATCCTCGCTGGCATCGTCACGACGGCGATGCTCGCCCTCGTCCTGGATGCTCTGCTGGTCCTCGTGGGCCGGCTGATCATGCCCTGGACCAGGCGCCCGTGCCAGCGCGCGCGTCGGCGCCTGGTACCGGGAACGAGGAACGGGGTGGGGAGCGCATGAGCCACCTTCTCCAGGCACTGGCCTATCTCACCGACCCGGCCCACTGGTCCGGCCCCCTGAGCATCGCGACGCTGCTGCGCCAGCACGTGGGCTACACGTTGGCCGCGCTGGCACTCGCCAGCCTGCTTGGCGTGCCCGTGGGGTGGTGGGCCGGCCACAGCGGCCGAGGCCGGGACCTGCTGACAGGTCTGTCCGGAGCCGCTCGTGCTCTGCCGACCCTGGGGCTGATCACCCTGCTCGCCCTGACTCTGGGCATCGGTCTCGCTGCGCCCCTGATCGCCCTGGTCGTCCTGGTGCTGCCTAGCGTCCTGACCGGTGCCTACACGGCTGTGGGATCGGCCAGCCGTGAGGCTGTCGATGGCGCACGGGCCAGCGGGATGAGCGAGCTTCAGGTCCTGACAAGCGTGGAGCTTCCTCTGGGCGCCCCGCTGCTGGTAGCGGGCCTGCGCTCTGCCAGCCTCCAGGTGGTCGCCACCGCCACGCTTGCCGCGTACACCGGTGCTGGCGGCCTGGGCCGCCTGATGTTCCTTGGTCTCAAGACCCAGGACTACCCCATGATGCTGGCCTCAGCGCTGCTGGTGACCGCCGTGGCTCTGGCCAGTGAGACTCTCTTCGTCCTTCTCGGGCGGCTCCTCACGCCAGCGGGCGTCCGCCGCCCCCATGACCACCAGGAGAGCGCATGATGGCAGGAGACAGCGCGATGACCACCCACTGCGTCCCAGGGCCGGACGGTCTCTCCCAGCATCCGGGCCGTCGGGTGCCGCGGCGCAGCCTCCTGGCTGCTGGAGGCCTCCTGGCCGTGGCCGGGGCTCTGGCGGCCTGCACGAGGCAGAGCGACCCCTTTGCCGAGCGTGCAGGCTCTGGCTCCGGCTCCCAGGCTGCCTCCGCCAGCGCCGGAGCGGTCGTCGTCGGCAGCCAGCAGTACTACTCCAACGAGATCATTGCTGAGCTCTACGCGCAGGTGATCGAGCACGCAGGGCTGAGCGTGACGCGTCAGTTCCAGATCGGTCAGAGGGAGATCTACCTGCCCGAGCTCGTCGCAGGCACGATCGACGTCATGCCCGAGTACGACGGCAACCTCCTGCAGGTCTATGACTCACAGGCCACAGCCGCCGACGCGCAGTCGCTTCGTGACGCCTTGAGCCAGGTCCTTCCTGCGGGGCTGCAGGTGCTGGAGACGGCCGATGCCACGGACCAGGACTCCTACACCGTCACCCGCGCCAGCGCCCAGGAGCACTCACTGACCACAGTCGCAGACCTGAGGAACCTGGGGCGGACGGTGCGCGTGGCCGCCAGCTCTGAGTTCGCCACCCGCCCCTACGGACCTGAGGGTGTCAAGAGGGTCTACGGCGTGGACGCCAGCGTCACGCCGGTGGAGGACTCTGGCGGCCCGCTGACCGTCAAGGCCCTGCTTGACGGGGACGTCGATGTCGCTGACATCTACACCTCCGACCCTGCGATCGCGGATCACGACCTCGTGGTCCTGGAGGACCCGCAGGGGCTCATCCTGCCCCAGCACGTTGTCCCGCTGGTCTCCTCCTCCCTGGACGAGCGCGCGGTAGAGGCTGTCAACGCCGTGCAGGCACGGCTGACGACTCCGGAGCTGCAGGCGCTCAACAAGCGATCAACGGCCGAGCAGCTGGACTCGGCAACGATCGCAGCGCAGTGGCTGGCGGCCCAGGGGATCGTCTCCTGAGGTGCGGTGGACGTGCTCCTCAGCCGATCTGCGGACGGCGGGAAGGGCGCCCCAGCCGGCTCCAGGCCAGGAACGTCGAGACGGCCAGCACCACCAGGGCCAGGACGAAGGGGGCCAGCGGTTGCCAGCCGTAGAGCGCCGTCGCCGTGACCGGGGCGACGATCCACGTCATCGAGCCGGTCGCGTTGAGCACCCCGGCCACGCCACCCTGCTCGGCTGCGCTGACAGCGAGCGACCCGCCAGCACTAAAACCCGGCCCGCTCAGTCCTGAGGAGACCCCGAGCGCGAAGGTTGAGACCGCCAGCACCCAGGCCGACGGTGCCGCGGCCAGTGCGATGAGCGCAACCAGCCCCAGCAGCGTCCCGGCACGCAGCAGGCGCGGCGGGGACCACCGCAGACGAGGTACCACCAGCAGTTGGGTGGTCATGGCACCGCCAGCGTTGGCCAGCAGCATGAGCCCGGTCACCGACACCGCGGTCTGGGCCGGCAGAGCCAGGCGGTCCTGGACCAGGAACCCCATGGTGATCTGGACGACCCCGGCCGTGAAGAAGGTGCCCAGGCCCGCGCCGATCCAGGCGGTGATACGCGGATCGAACCAGGAGACCCGGGGAGGCAGGGCGCGGTCGGCCCCGGCGCTGGCGTCGTCGGCGCCCGCGGGCCTGCCCCGCAGGCTACGAGTGGCAGTCACCGCACCGCCGTCGCGAGGTACCCAGAGCCAGGCCACGACCAGGGCGATGAGGACGAACCACGGCGTGGCGTGGACCGGAGCGAAGATCCACCAGGCCGCCAAGGCAGAGGAGACCACCGAGCCGATCATGATGGAGAGCTGGACCGAGCCGGAGAAGGCGGCCATCCCTCTGACACGGCTGGCCTCGTCAGGCGTGATCTCAGCGATGAGTGCCTGCCCGGTCGGTGGGATAGCGGCCACCGCCGAGCCGAAGAAGGGGCCGCGTGCCGCCACGATCGCGGCGGAGGCCGCCACCGCGCCTACCAGTCCCGCCGAGCGCAGCGCGACCGCCGCGCTGAACAGGCTCCCGGCCACCAGGGCGAGGCCGAGGGAGGTCAGCAGCACCCGCCGTCGTCCCCAGGCCACCGAGCGCCGTCCCCAGAACTGGGAGAGCAGCGTGACGAACAGCGCTGCTGCGGAGACCGCCAGCCCAACCACCCACTCGGCCAGGTCCAGGGCCCGGGACAGAGGCGCGATGGAGACGTTGAGCATGTTCTGGGCCACGTAGGTCAGCAGGACGATGACGAGCAGGGCGCGTAGCGTCGCCGAAGCGGCCAGCGAGTGTGGCTGGGAGGAGGACGGCGGGGTGGTCTGGGGCACCGCGCCACCCTCGTCCATCACCGGCAGGGCGTCAAGCTGGGCGGGTGCTCAGGAACAGCGCCGCCAGTGGTCCACGCGCCACCGTGCGTCACCGGAGACCGGGCGCCACGTGCCCGGCGGGTCGCTCACCGATCCCGGCTCCTCGGCTCCCCTCAGGTGCCAGGAGACCGGGTCGATACGCGGGGCGTGGACGAGCTGGGTGCGCGCCAGTCCCCGCTGGCGGGCACGCTCGGCGGCGTCGAGGTCAAGGACGCTGATGACCAGCTCGTCCACGCAACCCGCTGCCAGCGCCTGGGCGTACACGCTGCCGCCGCCGATCACCCACAGCCGCGGCAGGGCGTGCACGGCCTCCTCACGCGGGTCCGGACCGAGGCCCTCAAGCAGGCTCCCTCCCAGCCCCAGAGCCTGGTCCAGCCTTCCGGCGACGACGGCGCCAGGCGCCGTCCACCCGGGCTGGCGGGTGAGCACGATGCTGGCGCGGCCGGGCAGCGCGGCACCGATCGACTCCCAGGTCGTGCGCCCCATGATGACGACGCTGCCCAGGGTCGTGGCCTTGAAGTGACGGAAGTCAGCCGGGACGCGCCACAGCATCTTGCCGTCCGCGCCCAGCAGGCCGTGGGAGTCCTGGGCCCAGACCGCGCCGACGCCGCTCATACCGCCACCGGAGCCTTGATCGCCGGGTGGTGCTGGTAGCCCGCCGAGGCGTCGATGTCCTCCATCGTGTAGGAGTCGATGGACTCGGCGTGGCGCAGTCTCAGGGTGGGAAAGGCGTAGGCCTGGGGCACGCGGGCCAGCTGCTCGCGCACCTGAGCGACGTGGTTGTCGTAGACGTGGCAGTCGCCCCCGGTCCACACCAGCTCCCCGGGCTCCAGAGCGGCCTGCTGGGCCAGCATGTGGGTGAGCAGGGCGTAGGAGGCGATGTTGAAGGGGACCCCGAGGAAGAGGTCGGCGCTGCGCTGGTAGACCTGCAGGCTCAGGCGGCCGTCAGCGACGTAGCACTGGAAGAAGGCGTGGCAGGGAGCCAGCGCCATCGCGTCCAGCTCGCTGACGTTCCAGGCCGAGACCATCATCCGGCGCGAGTCCGGGTCGTGTCGCAGGGTGTGGATCAGCCGGGTGACCTGGTCGATCGCCTCCCCCTGGCGTGAGGGCCACGAGCGCCACTGGACGCCGTAGACCGGGCCGAGCTCGCCGTGCTCGTCCGCCCACTCGTCCCAGATCGTGATGCCTTGCTCGTGCAGCCAGCCGATGTTGCTCGCGCCCTGGAGGAACCACAGCAGCTCGCCCTTGACGGCCTTCATCGCCACGAACTTGGTGGTGACGCGGGGAAAGCCCTGGGACAGGTCGTAGCGCAGCTGACGCGCGAACAGGGAGCGGGTCCCGGTGCCGGTCCGGTCACTCTTGGGGCTACCGTCGAGCAGGACCTCGGCCAGCAGTTCCTCGTAGGCGACGTCGACGCCTTGCGGGGCCTGCAGGCCGAGCCTGGCCAGGCTCGGGTAGCGGGTGGAGGCAGCGGGATCGCCCTGGAGCAAGGGCCTCATGCCTCGATCACCTCGATCTCGTCGGTGTCCGACGGCGCGGGCCCCAGCGCCGCCTGGGCGCCCTCGATGACCTGGTTAGCCAGCGCACGTCCACCGCTCCAGCCGATGGCGGCGCCGATCCCGAAGGGGATGAGGCGGCCCAGGACCAGGGCCCCGCCACGCACGGCCTCGCGCTTGGCCAGGCGCTTGACCAGCTGGGCGTTGACGGAGCGCACGGTGGGTATCGGCATCTGCGCCAGGGACTGCGCCGCCCAGTACAGGGTGGACAGGCCCAGCGACCCCTGGATGGCCTCGGCGCCGTCGGGCCCCAGGAGCGCGGAGAGCACGAGGGCGCGGCGCCTGTCTGGGTCGATCACGCGCAGGCCTTGCAGCTCGGCGACGGTGAGGACGTACTTGACCGCGCTGGCCAGGAAGACCGCCGTCTGACCGACCGTCAGCGCGGTGGCGGTGCCGGTGCCCACGGCAGGCAGGGCGGCTGAGGCGCCAACTGCCCCGGAGGTCAGGCCGGACTCGGTGCGGAAGCGGTCGGCAGCGCGGCGCGTCAGCTCAGCGACGTCGGATCCAGGGAGCTCGCGTCGCATGTGAGCGACGTTGTCCTCGATACGGCGTGCCGGGATCGACAGGGCCTTGTCCAGCGCGCGCTCGAAGGCGGTAGGTCGACGTGCCACGGGTCGCGCCTCAGTCCTCGTCACCGGGCAGGTGCAGGCGGATCGCCGCGCCCTTGCTGATGGTGTGGCCCACGGTACAGCCGCGCTCGATGGCGCCCTCGACGCGCTCACGCAGGGTGGCTAGCTGCTCCGGGCTCAGGGAGGACAGGTCCGTGACGATCTGGACGTCAAGGTCGGAGTAGCGCTCTTCCTCCTCGTTCCTGATCGAGGTGCAGATGACGCTGGCCTCGAAGTCCTCTCCCAGGGCCTTGGCCAGGCGGTGGTCGGCGGACAGGGTGCTGCAGGTCGCCAGGGCGATCTTGAGCAGCTCACCGGGGGAGAGCTCGCCAGGTCCCGTCCCCACGCGGACCTCGCCGCCGCGCGCGTTGCGCGCCAGGTACTGGCGCGTGCCGGTGCGCTCGGCCCACACGGAGCCGGTCTCGGTCGGGGGGATGATGGCGGGCGTGTCAGTCATGGCCTGATCGTGTCACGGCACGAGGCGGCAGGACCAGTGCGCGCCCACCTGTTCGTCCGGGGCGGGCGGGGTGGGGCTGCCAGGCCGCCCCGGGCGGTGGCTGCGTCCTGGCATCCGGTCACCGCTGGCTCAGTGCTGGGCGAGCCAGGCGGCGGCCCGCCTCTCCTCGTCAGCGACCACCGCGCTCACCCTCCCCATGGCCCTGTCCTCCAGCGTCCGCCCGATCAGCGGCACGCTCACGCTCAGCTCCAGGTCCATCGTGAGCCTCGTGCCCTGCGGTGAGGAGGGCTCCAGGCGCGAGCTCGCCCCCAGGCGCACCGGCGCGCCGGAGACGGTGACGTCAAGGCTGCCACGGCGAGAGCCGTCGTCGGCCGGCTCGTCCCAGGACTCGCTCAGGGTGAAGCCGACGGCGGAGCGCACGAAGCGTGCTGCAGCCTGCGGCAGGCGGCTGGGCGGGACCGTGCCAGAGATTGTGGAGACGAAGCCTCGGCCGCGCGTCGCGACGTCGACGTCGGCCTCCTCCAGGCCGATCCTGCCCAGGCGCTGGCGCAGGTAGCGGGGGTCAGCGAGCATCGTGGCCACGCGCTCGGTGCTTGCGGGGTAGGTGATCGTCACGGTCTTCCTCATGCCTTGATCCTGCCACGTGGCACCTGGTCCTCTCACACGGTGCGTGGCGAGCCTGCCGGCTCTTGCGCTCAGGCCTGTCGCGGGACACCTCCTGCACAGGTCGTGGCTGCCTCGCTACGATCCAGGTGTGTCAAACCTCTTGCCCACTGCTGTCCGCGGCCTTGTTGACCTGGGTCCGGCCGACCTGGACTGGCTCCACCAGCTCGTTGCCGACTGGCAGGTGATCGCCGACCTGTCGGTGTCCGACCTCGTCCTGTGGGCCAAGACGGACTCGGGGCGATTCGTAGCCATCGCCCACTGCCGGCCCTCAGGCGGCAACACCGTCCACCTCGAGGACGTCATCGGGCGCCGTATGCTCACGGCCCGCGAGGCCATGGCGGTCGAGGCCTACGACGGTGAGCAGATCCTCGTGGCCTCGGAGCCTGAGTGGACCGGGACGACGGCGGTGCGCGAGGAGTACGTGCCAGTGGTCCGGAAGGGGCACGCGGTGGCGATCATGACGCGCGAGACCTCGGTGGGGCTGATCCGCGGTGGTCGCCTGGGGGACAAGCTCCTGGAGGACCTGGCCGACTCCCTGTGCACCATGATCGCCGAGGGCACCTTCCCCATCCGCGGCGCCGGCACCGTCATGCGCCACGGCACCCCGCGCGTGGCCGACGGCGTGGTCCACCTCGACGACGAGGGACGGGTCCGCTTCGCCACGCCGAACGCCTACTCCTGCTTCCACCGCCTGGGCATCGACGGCGAGCTGGAAGGACGCCAGCTCGCCGAGGCGGTGACCTCGATCATCCCCGAGCGCACGCCGGTGGACGAGACCATGGCGGTGGTGCTCATGGGACGCCAGGCCTGGCTGACCGAGGTCGAGGCCGGCGGTGCCTTCCTGTCCCTGCGCTCCATCCCGCTGACCCTGGGCGGTCACCGTGCCGGCGCCGTGCTGCTGGTGCGTGACGTCACCGAGATCCGGCGCCGGGAGCAGGTGCTGCTCAACAAGGACGCCACCATCCGCGAGGTCCACCACCGGGTGAAGAACAACCTGCAGACGGTCTCGGCGCTGCTGCGTATGCAGGCACGGCGCGCCACCAACGACGAGACCCGTGAGGCCCTGGCCGAGGCCGAGCGGCGGGTGGCGACCATCGCCACCGTCCACGAGGCGCTGAGCCACAACGTCGACGAGACCGTGGACTTTGACGAGGTCTTCTCCTCCATCCTGCGCGGGGCGGCCTCGGTGGCCACGGCTGCGGGGCGGGTGACCACGCGCCTGGAGGGCAGGTTCGGTGTGGTCGAGGCCGACGCCGCCCAGGCCCTGGCCACCGTGCTCGCCGAGCTGGTGACCAACGCCGTGGAGCACGGTCTGGAGGACCGCGACGGCGTGGTGACGGTGACCGCGCAGCGTGAGGGCTCCCACCTGGAGGTTCACGTCATCGACGACGGTGCCGGCGTGGCTCCGGGCACGATCATGACGGGACTGGGCACCCGGATCATCCAGACGCTCGTGCGCGGTGAGCTGCGTGGCTCGATCAGCTGGCAGCCGTCCGACGGCGGCCAGGGGACCGACGTCGTCATCCACGCTCAGCTGCAGGAGTCCTGAGCGGCAGGGTCACGGGCCGCTGCTGCATACGGCGGGCGCGTGCGGCCCGGCGCTTGAGAGAACGACGCTCGTCCTCGCTCATACCTCCCCAGACACCGGCGTCCTGGCCGTTCTCCAGAGCCCACTTCAGGCAGGTGTCAACGACGTCGCAGCGGGCGCAGACCTCCTTCGCCTGGGCGATCTGGGCGATGGCCGGACCGGTGTTGCCAACGGGGAAGAAGAGCTCAGGGTCAACTGTGAGACATGCTGCCTGGCTGCGCCAGTCCATGAGGGCTCCCTTCAGGGTCGTGCTGCAGTCGGCTGCTCAGCTGAGGCGGCGTGCCTCGAAGGTGAACAGCGGGTGACCGCGTTCTGGGGAAACCTTCACACGTGGGCACAGGGAGGGCAAGAGATGCGCGATGAGACCTACGTCCGAGATGCTGTCGTGATCCTCACAGGATCATGTTCTTGAAATCAGGCCCCGAACGCGCATGTCTGACACGAGGCCCCGGTCATGCGCGTGCCCGACGTCCTACCGGGCCCCTCAGGCACGGACCCGCGCGACGGCCTCGCCTGCAGGAGCGGGGCAGGCCACCTGCAGCGCCACGGCCTGCCCGTGGCGGACCAGTGCCCCGCGTCCGGGGTGCGTGGGAGCCTGCGGATCGCAGACCGCCCGCAGGCTCACGCCGACGGCCTGGGCCGCTGGTCCCACCCCTGGCCACAGCACCACCAGGTCAGCCCTGGCCCGCAGCTCGGCCAGAGCACCACGAAAGCTCGTAGCCACCCGTTCCGTCAGGGCGGAGGCCAGTACCGTGCGGCCCTCGGCCAGTGCCTGCTCGACCCTGCTGAGCTCATCCGTGGTGCACAGGTCCAGGTCGTCGACGACGAGCGGGGCGTCGTCGACGCACACGGACTCCAGCACCCGCAGCGTCGTGGAGCGCCCGGATCCTGCCGGCCCCATGACCAGGACGCTGCCGCAGGGAGGATCCAGGGGCCGGGCCTCGTCCCCGCCCACCGCCCAGGCAGCCGGGAGGCCGCTGCCGGGAGCGGGCGGCGCCAGCGGGAGGTGGAGCGGGATCGCCTTGAGCGCCGCCGGGGCCGGTCCCTGGCCCGCCTCGCCCTGCGCGGGCAGGAGGACCTGGCACTCCAGCGCCTGGCTCAGGTCAAGCCCGCTGCCCAGCAGGACACCGCGTCCGGGCAGGTCGCCGGTCCTCACCCCGTGGGGCAGGCCGGCCACAGCGGCCTGGCTCGCCTGGCTGGCTCCCAGGACCAGGCGGGTGGGCAGCGTCGTGGCCCAGCGGGTCGAGGCGGCGGACAGGGGAGCGCTGAGCGCCAGGTGCGTGCCCAGGGACGCACTGGCACGGATCAGGGCCTCCAGGAGGGCCAGCCCCTCGCCCGCGCCCCGGCAGGCATCGACGGCGGCTGCCAGGCGGTCGACGTCGTCGAGCACCAGCAGGTCCCCGCTCAGCGTCCCGGCCGCGGCCAGCTCCCACAGGCGCGCCAGGCGTCGGGGATCGCTCACCCCGACCACCGTACCCACCCCTGCGGCGCCCTCGGCCAGGGCCGGCCAGCGCCGAGCTAGCTGCTCGGGCAGGCCGCACAGGTGCACGCCGTGGTTGGCGGACCGGGCTCCCTCAGGGGCGGTGCAGGCCAGGAAGCCGAGCGCGGCCGAGGCCAGCGCCGTGGAGCGCCCCGAGCCCGGTGAGCCCAGCACCGCCAGCGGCTGGCTGGCTGACCAGGACCAGGTCGTCGTGCTCTGCGTGTGCGGCTGGTCAACCAGCGCCATCATGACGCCGCCCTGACTCGCCGGCTCCTCGCTCCCGGGCCGCTGCACGTGCTCGGGCAACGGGTCGGCCCAGGGACGCCAGGGCCGTGCCCCGCACCCCCGCGCCGCGGCGCCCAGCTCAGCCACCATCTCCTCCACGCTCTGCTGCGTGGCCTGGGGCGCGCCGCACCACGGAGCCTGTAGGACCAGCCCCTCGGCCCCCTCCAGCCCGCTGACCATGAGCCGTCCCGGGTGGGTCGAGAGCAGCGAGGCCTGGGCGTGGTCGAGGACGTCGCGGGAGTCCGCCGCGTCCAGCACCCTCAGGCACACACGCACGCTGACGTTGGCCCGCACCGTCTGGGACACCGCTCCGCCGGGGCGCTGGGTGGCCAGCACGAGGTGCATCCCCAGGCTGCGTCCCTGGGCGGCTACACGCACCAGCCCGTCCAGCACCTGCGGGTGGGAAGAGGCCAGGGTCGCGAACTCGTCCACGGCGATGACCACCCGAGGCGGCGGTGGAGGAGGCGCAGCGGGGGAGGGCAGGACCTGCTCGCCCGCGGCGCCGCCCTGCTGGCCCTCGGGCGAGGTGGTAGACAGGGCCATGGCCTCCCAGGCTGCGAGGTCAGCCACGCCCAGTCGTGCCAGGAGACTCTCGCGGCGGCGCACCTCCGCCTCCAGGGAGGCCAGCGCACGCGTGGTCAGTGCCGGGTCCAGGTCTGTCAGCACGCCGGCGGTGTGCGGCAGCCGCGTCAGCGGCCCAAAGGCTGCACCACCCTTGTAGTCGACCAGCACCAGGCTCAGCCGCTGCGGAGGCAGGGCGACGGCGAGCTGAAGGAGCCAGGACCTCAGCAGCTCGGACTTGCCCGAGCCCGTGGTCCCGGCCAGCAGGGCGTGGGGTCCGTGCTCGACGAGGTCAGCCACCACCTGCTCGTGCTCGGTGACGCCCAGGACCGCCGGCAGGTGGCCGCAGGCGGCAGGCAGGGCCCACCGCTGTGCCACCAGGTCCTGGTCCACCACACCGGTGAGGGAGGCCAGCGGTACCTGTGCAGGTAGCCCAGCCTCCAAGGGCCGTCCCTCGGGACCGGTGGGAGCAAGGCCCCTCCCCGCCTGCACCTGCCAGGCCCGGGCGATGAGCCCGGTGGCGGCCCGGGTCCAGCCGGGGGAGGGCGGATGGGGCCACCGAGGCTGCGCGCGCACGGCCGTGGCACTGGCCGGCACATCCTCCTCGGACCAGGTCAGGGCCCCGGTGACCTGGTTGCCCTGCGCCTGCCACCACAGCTGCCAGCCTTGTTCCTGGGGCCGTGCCGTCGCCAGACCTGCGGCCACGACCTGGGCGCACCACCAGGTGAGGAAGCCGCTGGCCTGCGGCCCGCACAGCGCCTGGCACTCTCCGGGCTCGAGCTCCAGCAGGTTGCGCCGTCGCCGCCTGGCCAGCCACGCCGTGAGCGCGGTGGTCTCGCCTGAGGAGGCGGCGGTGGCGACGGCGGGGGTGCGGGGGCGGGCCAGCAGCACAAGCATCTGCGCCAGGTCCGGATCCTTGCCACGCCAGCCCGTGGCTCCCCGCCGCCGGCCAGAGGCCCCGGCCTGGCTCAGGCCGAGCCGGCTGACGGCCATCAGCAGCATCGGCACCACCATGAGCCCGGCCGGCCACCTGCGGCCCGCTCCTCCTCCGACCAGCAGCATGCCGAGGACCACCACGACCATGAGCAGCGCTCCCACCACCATCACCAGATGCTGCCAGGAGATCCTGCGGCGCGCGCGGGCGGGTCCCGCCACGAGCCGGGAGGGACGACGACGCAGCTCCAGCAGGGTCGAGCCCACCTGCAGGCGCTCGCCCTCCCTCCACCGGGTGGCGGCGGCGAGCCCACCGGCTCCTGGGAGCAGGAGGGGACCTAGGCGCCGACGTCGCCAGCGCGCCTCCAGCCCCTCCTTGCCGAGGCTGACGGTCACGGCAGCAGGCCGGGTGCGCAGTCTCAGGTGCCGGCGTGAGACGAAGGGGTCGGTGATGATCTCGCCCCTGCCGACCACGAGCGTGCCCTGTGTGGGCAGGGCGAGCACGAGCCCGGCGTCGGGCCCGCGGAGCACCGCCAGGTGCCAGGCACAGGCGAGGGCATCCTGCGCCTGCCTGGCTGCAGGGCCGGGAGAGGTCGTCATGCGCCCACCATGCCAAGGCCGCCCGGACCGCCGCTGCGCACCTGTGGACGGACGGTGCCGGGGGTGTCACGGCGCGTGCCTGTGGAGCCCGGGCTGTGACATCCTGGACCTGTGTGCGGACGCTACGGGTCATGGAGCCCAGGCACGGCGCTGGCGAGCTACTTCGACGCCGAGCCCCTGCCGTTCCCGGAGGAGGTCGAGGCCTCGTGGAACATCTGCCCGGGAACGGACGTGCGCGTCCTCGTCGAGCGTGCAGCCCCCGACGGCGCAGGAGATGACGCGGGCAGCACCACCCGCCGGCTGCGGTGCGCGCGCTGGGGACTGCTCGCCCCGTGGGCCACGCAGGCTCGCCAGGCCTTCCGTGCCGTGAACGCCCGTAGCGAGACCGCCGCGATCAGGCCGACCTTCCGCGAGTCCTTCCGCTCCTTCCGCGTCGTCGTCCCTGCTGACTGCTGGTACGAGTGGCGCCGCCCGACCGCTGCCGGCGGCAGCCAGGAGGAGGGCCGCTCCCGTCCCTACGCCGTGTGCCGGCAGGACGAGGAGCCTTTGGCGCTGGCCGGGCTGTGCTCGTGGTGGCGTGTGCCGCCCTCCCACCCGCCGCTGCGCCCCGGGCCCAGCCTCCACGACCACCACGGTGGGACCTGGATGCTGACCTGCACCGTCCTGACCCGGCCGGCGCGCGAGGACCTCGCCTGGCTCCACGAGCGTGAGCCGGTGGTCCTGGAGCGTTCCGTGCTCGATGCGTGGCTCGATCCCACGCTCCGCGATCCCACGCAGGCCGGCGCGCTCCTGGCCGGGGCGCGCCCGCCGCTGAGGTGGTGGGAGGTGGGGCGGGAGATCGGCTCCCCACGCTCGCGCGGTCCCCGGCTCATCGAGCCCGTGGCCTGACTCGGTGAGCCCCGCCATGAGGGAAGATGGGACGGTGAGTACCCAGTCCACCACCCCCGCCCCGCACGGCCCCATGGACGACGCGGCGGCCGTGCCGCAGGAAGCCCGACGCCGCTGGGAGGAGCTGGCTGACCTCGTTGAACGAGCACGAGCGGCCTACTACGACGCGCTGGACGCCGAGTCGACGACCTCGGACGCGGCCTATGACGCGCTGTACCGCGAGCTGGAGGACCTGGAGGCGGCCTGGCCCCGGCTGCGTGTGCCCCACTCACCTACTCGGAGCGTCGGCGGAGGTCGCTCACAGGCCTTCTCGCCGGTCACTCACGCCGAGCGCATGTACTCCCTGCAGGACGTCTTCAGCCTGGAGGAGGTCCAGGAGTGGGCCGAGCGCGTGTGCACGGACCTGGGCGTGGCTGACGCGAGCCTGCCCATGACCGCCGAGGTCAAGATCGACGGCCTGGCGGTGGCACTGACCTACACCGACGGCCTGCTGACGCGAGCGGCGACCCGCGGGGACGGGACGACGGGTGAGGACGTCACCGCCAACGTCCGCACGATCGCCTGCGTGCCCCAGCATCTTGGCGGCGACCAGGTCCCCAGCCTCATCGAGGTGCGCGGTGAGGTCTACTTCCCGGTCGAGGCGTTTGCGCGCTTTAACCGTGAGCGACAGGAGGACAACGCCCGCCGCGAGGCGCGCAACCGCGCTCTGGAGGAGCAGGGCAGCGGCAGGCGCGTGCGCAAGGAGGCGATGCTCCAGGTCTTCGCCAACCCGCGCAACGCCGCTGCAGGATCGCTGCGGCAGAAGGACCCGGCGGTCACCGCCTCACGGCCGCTGGCCTTCATCGCCCACGGCATCGGGGCCTACACCCCGGCGCCGGGCGAGAAGCTCCCGGCCCTCCAGCACGAGTGGTACGAGCTGCTGGCCGGGTGGGGCCTGCCGGTCTCGCCCTACAACGACGTCGTCGTCGGCCACGCCGAGCGGCAGGCCTATATCGAGCGCTACGCCGAGCACCGCCACGACCTGATCCACGAGATCGACGGGATCGTCTTCAAGATCGACTCGCGCGACCAGCAGGACAGGCTCGGATACACCTCGCGCGTGCCGCGGTGGGCCACCGCCTACAAGTACCCGCCGGAGGAGGTGCACACGCGCCTGCTCGACATCGACGTGCAGGTGGGCCGGACCGGACGGGTCACGCCCTTCGGCATCATGGAGCCGGTCCTCGTCGCCGGCTCGACCGTGGCCAGGGCGACGCTCCACAACGCCGAGGAGGTCACGCGCAAGGGCGTGCGCATCGGTGACCTGGTGGTGCTGCGCAAGGCCGGCGACGTCATCCCAGAGATCGTCGGGCCCGTGGTCGAGGCCCGTGACGGCTCCGAACGGGCCTTCGCCATGCCCTCGTCCTGCCCCTCGTGCGGCACGCCTCTGGCCCCGGCCAAGGAGGGCGACGTCGACCTGCGCTGTCCCAACACCCGCTCCTGCCCGGCCCAGGTGACCGAGCGTGTGGCACACGTCGGGTCGCGTGGCGCCCTGGACGTCGAGGGCCTGGGGGACGAGGCGGCCGCCGCCCTGACCCAGCCCGACGCCGGGCGCGAGGAGGCGCTCGCGGCGCTGGCGGCCGGACGCTACCTGGAGACGGAGCGAGGCAGGATCCGTCTCCAGGCCAAGGAGCTGGAGAGCCTGGCACCCGCCCAGCGCCTGGGGCTGGCCAGGACGTGCCTTGAGGAGCACGGGCTCAGTGAGCAGGAGCCGGTGCTCACCGGCGAGGCCGGGCTGTTCGACCTGAGCGAGGAGGACCTCCGAGACGTCTTCGTCTACCAGGGCGTCCGACGCCGGGGCGAGGCCACCGGGGACTGGCGCCTGGCACGCTTCTTCTGGACCAAGCAGACCTACACCCCTGACGGCCAGGTCAGGAAGGCGAGCGTGCCGGGCAAGAACGCCACGGCGGTCCTGGCTCAGCTGGACGCCGCCAGGGCCCAGCCCCTGTGGCGTGTGCTGGTCGCTCTGTCCGTCCGGCACGTCGGGCCGACGGCGGCTCGTGCCCTGGCAGCCCGCTTCGGCTCGCTGGAGGCGCTGCGCGAGGCCAGCCTGGACGAGCTCAGCCAGGTCGACGGCGTCGGCCCCACGATCGCGGCCGCCTGGCAGGAGTGGCTGGAGGTCGACTGGCACCGTGAGATCCTGGACCGGTGGGCAGCGGCCGGGGTGCGCACGCAGGACGAGGTCACGTCCCACCTGCCGCAGACCCTGACCGGGCTGAGCGTCGTCGTCACCGGGACGCTGGAGCACTTCACCCGTGAGGGAGCCAAGGAGGCCATCGTCGAGCGTGGGGGGAAGGCTGCTGGCTCGGTGTCCAGGCGGACCAGCTACGTGGTCGTGGGGGCCAACGCCGGCTCCAAGGAGACCAAGGCTCGCGAGCTGGGGATCCCGGTCCTGGACGAGGAGGGCTTCCGTGCCCTGCTTCAGGACGGGCCGGCCGCGCACGCTGAGCAGGAGGGCTAGGCGCCAGCCCGCCACCCACCCCGGCCTCGTGGCAGCCGGTCACGGTCCGGGACCGGCCGGCACCTGGAAGTCTCAGTAGTGGCTGACGACGGTGGTGCCGATCTCGGCCCAGTCATAGACCCACTTGGCCTCGCTCACCGGCATGTTGATGCAGCCGTGCGAGCCGGAGTAGCCGAAGCTCGAGCGCCAAGGAGCACCGTGGAAGGCGTAGCCGCCCTGGAAGTAGGTCACCCAGGGCACGTCCGGGGTGACGTAGCGTGAGCCGTCGACGTTCTCACCACGCATGGTCTGTGAGGCGTACTGCAGGTAGACCTTGAAGGTCCCGGTGACCGTGGGGGTCTCGGCAGCGCCGTCGACGATCGTGACCGGGCCGCGGACCACGGTCGCGCCCTCGTAGGCCGTCACGGTCTTGGCCGCCAGGTTGACATCAACCCACTTCTCCCCGGGGGCGGCCTGGTAGAGGAGGTTCTCCGCGCCGTCGGCGATGGTGCGGTCCTCCCAGCCGGCCTCCACCTCGGAGGTGACGAAGGAGCCGCTGTAGGCCTTGCCCTCAGTCAGGGACTGTGTGATGGCGCTGGTCAGGTCCTCAGAGTTGGACACGACGACGCCGTTGACAGCCTCGACGCGTGTGGCCACGACCTGACCACGAGAGTTGACGTTGCGCTGCCCGGTCACCGGGTCCTTGCTCACCTGGGCGCTCTGGGCCGCCACCCACTCCCCGACCTTCGCGGCGTCAACCGAGACCGCAGGCCTGGAGTCCTGGCCAGGCTCGATCCTGATCCAGGAGGCCTTGGTCGGGGCGTCGGCAGTGAAGCTGGAGGAGGCGTCGGCGGTGGACAGCGTGACGTCAAGACCGACTAGCCCGTTAGCCTTGTCCGCGGCGGCCTGGGCGTCAGCGTCGGATACGGTCGGAGCCACCGTGGTGTAGCTCAGCTCGACCGACTGCGGGCTCAGGGTCTGAGCGGCCTTGGCTGCCGTGCGCTCCAGGGCGGCCGGGTCCAGGCCGGTGCCGTCGGCAGCCGGGGTGGTGGTGAAGCTGGCGCCGTCGGCAGCCAGGGTCACGGTGGCGTCCACCGCCTTGGCCTGGTCCTCGGAGACCAGCGAGGCGGCGTAGGCGGCTGCGGTGTCCGGGTTGGCGGTCGTGACGACCGCGACGTCGTTGCTGGTCACCAGGGCCTTGAAGCGGTCGAGGACGTCTGCCGAGCGCGCCATGGCGGCCTCCGCGGTGGCCTCGGCGTCGACCACGGTCCCCAGGTCCTCCAGGGAGGCGGTGGCTGTCACGTCACCACTGACGGCCACCGTGGCGTCCTGGGCCCGCTTGGAGACGATCTCGACGATCTGCTCGCGGGTCTTGCCGGAGACATCGACCCCGCCCACGCTCGTGCCGGGCACGGCGGTGTCGGCGTAGTGGGAGGCGTAGGCGTAGCCGCCGGCGGCGGAGACGCTCAGGAGCAGGACAGCGGCGGCAGCGGTCCACAGCGGCCAGCGCTTCTTGCGCTCGGGCTGGTGGTTGTCACGGGTCTCCCCGCGGTCGGCGGGCTCGCCCTCGCCGTCCGCCTCAGGGGCGGGCGAGGAAGCCGGGGGCGTGGCGGCCGAGGGCAGCGTCGAGGCCTGGCTGGCGGCAGGCGGGACGGCAGCAGGCTCGGAAGGGGCAGAAGGGGCAGCCGTCTGCGCACTGGGCGCTGACGGGCTGGCTGCCACGGTGGTCGTGGCTGCGGCGGGCACCGGGGGCAGGGACTCGGTGTCCTCGCCGGTGCCCGCACCGGTGGAGGCCGGCTGCGCGCCGAAGACCGAGGTACGTCGCACGCTGGCCGCCCCGCTGTAGGGTGTGGGCAGGGCCTGGTACGGACCTGTGGAAGTAGCGGCCTGCTGGGCGGAGGATCCTGAGCCCTGGACCGTTTCCTCGTCGTGCATTCCTGTTTCCCGGTTCTGGGGTACCCGAGGCCACCCCGGTCATGCTCTACCTGTACGTAGAGGCTGTAAAGCCCATGACAACGGCAGATAGTCCGATTGTCAATCGACTTGGCTGTCACAGTGCTGTGAGATCGTGCATGCGGCGGGACGCTGCTGCCGCGAGCTCCGGCTAGACTCGGTCGCATGTCTGCCATCTCCAAGGACGAGGTCGCCCGAGTCGCGGCGCTCGCGCGCGTGGCCCTGACCGACGAGGAGGTGACGCGCCTGGCCGGGGAGCTGGACGCCGTCGCATCCTCCTTCGCCCGGGTCACCAGCGTCGTCACGCCTGACCTTCCAGCCACCTCACACCCTGTTCCGCTGACCAACGTGCTGCGCGAGGACGTGCCGGGCCCCACGCTCGACGTCGAGGAGCTTCTTGCCGGTGCCCCGGCGAGTGAGGACTCCATGTTCCTCGTTCCGCAGATCCTGGGAGAGGACTCCGCCTCATGACCACCTCCCTCGTCAAGGCCACCGCCGCTGAGCAGGCGGCCGCCCTCGCCCGCGGTGACCTCAGCGCGCGCGAGCTCACCCAGGCCCACCTGGAGCGTATCGAGGCCGTCGACGGCGCTGTGGGCGCCTTCCTCGACGTCGACGCCGCCAAGGCCCTGGCTGACGCCGACGCCGCCGACGCCGCTCGGGCCCAGGCCCGCGGACAGGGGCACGAGGTCCCTGAGCTGACCGGTGTCCCAGTGGCAGTCAAGGACCTCTTCGTCACCCGCGGTCAGGTCACCACGGCCGCCTCCAGGATCCTTCAGGGCTGGGTCCCGCCTTATGACGCCACCGCCGTGACCAACCTGCGCGCGGCCCACATGCCGATCCTGGGCAAGACCAACCTCGACGAGTTCGCCATGGGCGGCTCGACCGAGCACTCGGCCTTCCACCGCACCGCCAACCCCTGGGACCTGGGCCGGATCCCGGGCGGCTCCTCGGGCGGATCGGCGGCCGCCGTCGCTGCCTTCGAGGCCCCGCTGGCCCTGGGCACGGACACCGGAGGCTCGATCCGCCAGCCTGCGGCCGTGACCGGCACCGTGGGTGTCAAACCGACCTACGGAACCGTCTCTCGCTACGGCGTCATCGCCATGGCCTCCTCTCTGGACACCCCTGGCCCGATGGCCCGCACCGTCCTGGACACGGCCCTGCTGCACGACGTCATGGCCTCCTACGACCCGCTGGACTCGACCTCGTTGTCTGACGTCCCGCGCGGCATGGCTGAGGTCGTGCGCGCAGCCCAGGCCGGTCGCGACCTGTCTGGGCTGCGCGTCGGCGTCATCGCCGAGCTGGACGGGGGAGAGGGGTACCACAGCGGCGTCCTGGACTCCTTCCACGCCGCCCTGACGCTGCTGGAGGAGGCCGGTGCGCTCATCGAGACCGTCTCGCTGCCGCACCTGGAGTACGCGCTGGACGCCTACTACCTCATCATGCCTGCCGAGGTCTCCTCCAACCTCGCCCGCTACGACGGCATGCGCTACGGCCTGCGCGTGGAGCCCTCCTCCGGCCCGGTGACGGCGGAGACCGTCATGGCTGCCACTCGTGGCGCCGGTTTCGGGGACGAGGTCAAGCGCCGCGTCATCCTGGGCACCCACGTGCTCAGCGCCGGCTACTACGACGCCTACTACGGCAGCGCCCAGAAGGTGCGCACGCTGGTCCAGCGCGACTTCGACGCGGCCTGGGAGCGCTTCGACGTCCTGGTCTCGCCCACGGCGCCGGTGACGGCCTACCGCTTCGGGGAGAAGGACGACCCGCTGGCCATGTACAAGCTGGACGTGACCACGATCCCGGCCAACCTCGCCGGTGTCCCGGGCATGAGCCTGCCCTCCGGGCTGAGCGACGACGGCCTGCCGGTTGGCTTCCAGCTGCTCGCCCCGCAGCGGGCTGACGACCGCCTGTACCGGGTGGGTGCCGTCCTGGAGGCCGCGCTGGAGGAGAGCTGGGGCGGTCACCTGCTGGACCGCGCCCCCGAGCTGAACGAGAAGGAGGCCTGAGATGGCTGACGAGCTCATGGACTACGACGAGGCGGTGCGCCGCTTCGACCCGGTCATCGGCCTGGAGGTGCACGTCGAGCTGGGCACCACCACCAAGATGTTCGACGCCGCCCCGGTCGCCTTCGGCGGCGAGCCGAACTCCCGCGTGACTCCGACCTCGGTGGGCCTGCCTGGCGCCCTGCCGGTGGTCAACGCCAAGGGCGTGGAGTACGCCATCCGTATCGGTCTGGCGCTGGGCTGCCAGATCGCCGAGTCCTGCCGCTTCGCGCGCAAGAACTACTTCTACCCGGACCTGGCCAAGGACTTCCAGACCTCCCAGTCGGACGAGCCCATCGCCTTCGACGGGGCCCTGGAGGTCGAGCTGGAGGACGGCAGCTTCTTCACCGTGCCGATCGAGCGCGCTCACATGGAGGAGGACGCCGGCAAGAACACCCACGTCGGTGGTGCCGACGGGCGTATCGAGGGCGCTGACCACTCGCTGGTGGACTACAACCGTGCCGGTGTGCCCCTGGTTGAGATCGTCTCGCGGCCCATCATCGGCGCCGGCGCCAAGGCGCCCGAGGTCGCGGCGAGCTACGTGCGGACCCTGCGCGACGTCTTCCGGGCCCTGGGCGTCTCCGAGGCCCGGATGGAGCGTGGCAACGTGCGCGCTGACGTCAACGTCTCCCTGCGCCCGGGTCCTGACGCCCCGTTGGGCACGCGTACCGAGACCAAGAACGTCAACACCTTCCGCGGGATCGACGGCGTCATCCGCTACGAGATCCAGCGTCAGGCCGCCATCCTGGCGGCTGGGGGAGAGGTCCTCCAGGAGACCCGTCACGGTCAGGCTGACGGCACCACCAGGCCTGGCCGCGTCAAGTCGGACGCGGACGACTACCGCTACTTCCCTGAGCCCGACCTCGTGCCGGTGGCCCCGAGCCGGGAGTGGGTCGAGGAGGTCCGCGCCTCGCTGCCGGAGATGCCGGCTGCCAAGCGCCGTCGTCTCAAGGAGGAGTGGGGCCTGGCAGATGAGGAGATGCGCGACGTCGTCAACGCCGGCGCGCTGGAGCTCATCGAGGCCACGACGCTGGCCGGTGCCTCTGGCCAGGCGGCCCGTAAGTGGTGGATGGGCGAGCTCTCCCGTGCCGCGAAGGAGCAGGAGGTCGCGCTGGAGGACCTGGCCGTCACCGCGCAGCAGGTGGCCGAGCTTCAGAGGCTGGTTGACCAGGGCCGTCTGACCGACAAGCTCGCGCGTCAGGTCCTCGAGGGTGTCCTGGCCGGCGAGGGTGACCCGCAGGCCGTCGTCGAGGCCCGCGGCCTGGAGGTCGTCTCTGACGACTCGGCGCTGCTGGCCGCCGTTGACCAGGCCCTGGCCGCCAACCCTGACGTCGCCGACAAGATCCGTGGTGGCAAGGTCCAGGCGGCGGGCGCGATCGTGGGAGCCGTCATGAAGGCCACGCGTGGCCAGGCTGATGCCAGGCGCGTGCGTGAGCTGGTGATGGAGCGCGTGGGCGCCTGACCCCAGGTACCTGGCGCCTTCGCGTCCTAGGTCCCGGGTGGCAGGACCTCCTGCCACCCGGGCCCTAGTGCTGCTCGCCCCTCCCGCAGCGGGCCTGATCCTGAGCCGGCAGCCTGGGTGCGGTCACCCGGGGACGGCAGACTGCGCCGTCGTCCTGCGGCAACATCTCGAAACGTGGACGCAGAGTGAACAGGTGTTCGCGTCTTCGGGCTAGGCTCGTGGCGTCCCGCAACGACAGTCGCGCAGCGTCTGCGCTGATCGCTTACGCAGAGGAAGACTTCATGGCCCAGCCAAGCCCCAGCTACACCGTCGCCCTTCACCTGGAGGTACCCGCCTCACAGAAGGCGGTGACGACCCTGGTGGACACCGCCTCGGCGACCGGTGCGATCGTCAACGGTGTCGACGTCGCTGACACCGACGGTGACACCCTCATCGTCGACCTGACTGCGGACACCCGCGACTCCAGGCACCGTGGCGAGCTGGTGGAGGCGCTCAAGGCCCTGCCGGGCGTGACGGTTCACAACGTCGGCGACTCCACCTTCCTGGCCCACGTGGGCGGCAAGGTGGAGATCTCCCCGCGCACCCCGATCCACAACCGCCGTGACCTGGCCCGGGTCTACACCCCGGGTGTCGCCCGCGTGTGCAAGGCCATCTACGACCACCCCGAGCGCGCCCGCCAGCTGACCATCAAGCGCAACACGGTCGCCGTCGTCACGGACGGCACCGCCGTCCTGGGCCTGGGGGACATCGGCCCGGAGGCCTCGATGCCGGTCATGGAGGGCAAGGCGGTCCTGTTCAAGCAGTTTGGTGGCGTCGACGCCTGGCCGGTCGCCCTGGACACCAAGGACCCTGAGGAGATCGTCCAGATCGTCAAGGCGATCGCTCCGGCCTACGGCGGTATCAACCTGGAGGACATTGCCGCTCCCAAGTGCTTTGACATCGAGGCGCGTCTGCGTGAGGAGCTGGACATCCCGGTCTTCCACGACGACCAGCACGGCACGGCCGTCGTCACGCTCGCAGCGCTCATCAACGCCCTCAAGATCGTCGGCAAGAAGATCGAGGAGGTGCGCATCGTCCTGTCGGGAGTGGGCGCTGCCGGTACCGCTATCGCCAAGCTGCTCATGGCTCACGGTGCCACGGACATCGTCGGCTACGGACGTGACGGGGCCCTGGACGGCGCGCACACCGAGGGCATGAACGAGCACCGTAAGTGGCTGGCGGAGAACACCAACCCGCACGGGGTCACCGGCTCCCTCAAGGAGGGGCTCAAGGGTGCGGACGTCTTTATCGGGGTGTCGGGGCCCAACCTGCTTGAGCCCGCGGACCTGGCGGTCATGAACAAGGACGCCATCGTCTTCGCCATGGCCAACCCGACTCCTGAGGTCGACCCGATCGGTGCTGCGGACTATGCCGCTGTCGTGGCGACGGGACGCTCGGACTTTCCCAACCAGATCAACAATGTGCTGGTCTTTCCCGGACTGTTCCGCGGGCTGCTGGACACGGGCATCGTCGACATCTCGACCGACCTGCTGCGGGCGGCTGCCACCGGGATCGCCGGCGTCATCGCTCCCGAGGAGCTCAGCCCCGTCTACATCATCCCTGGTGCCTTTGACACCCGGGTCGCTGAGGCTGTGGCCCGCGCCGTGCGGAAGCTCGCTGAGTCCTGAGGCGACGCCGCAGCCAGCCTCAGCCTGCTACCAGCCTTGGAAGCGGCGACGGACGGATGGGTGCAGGGGGTGCGCACGAGACCGTGCGCACCCCCTGCACCCATGACGCGCATTGCTCCCACGGGGCGGCGTCACCGGGCTCGCCCGTGTGGGTCAGGTCACGCTCTCTCAAGTTGACGAAGTCTGGTGGTACCTGGCTAAAGTATTCCCCGTTGCGCCGAGAGGCTGGGCCGCAAGCCCGGTGAATCGCGCAGCCCCAAGGTGAAGAACGCATCTGGTGTGACTCGGATCAACGATCTCGAAGTTGACATCGAAAGCGCGAATCTCTTAATCTTGCGGATGTCGCTCGCCGGAGCGAGGTAACCTTCCGAGGTTGTCAAGATCCGGGTGGGTGTGTTGTTTGAGAACTCGATAGTGTGTCATGTTTTTTATGCCATGGTTGGGGATGGCTGGGTCTGGCTGCTGTTGTGGTGGTTGGGTCTGGTTGTTCTTGATTTTTGTTTTTGGTTTGCC
>NZ_JARKVC010000004.1 GCF_029851875.1 Actinomyces sp. | reverse complement strand
CAGGTGGTCCCACCCCGGTTGCGCGCTACCAGCCGGCGCTCGTCACCGACCGTTGCGTCCTGCGCCTACTCCTCGCGCTGGAAGGACATGGTGGCGGCGTAGGTCTTCTCGCTGGGCCAGCGGCTCGTGACGGCCTTGGCCCGGGTGTAGAAGCGCACGCCCTCGGGACCGTGGATGTGGGTGTCGCCCAGCAGCGACTCCTTCCACCCGCCGAAGGAGTAGTAGGCCACCGGCGTCGGGATCGGGACGTTGATGCCGACCATGCCGGCCTCCACGTCGAGCTCGAAGCGACGGGCGACTCCGCCGTCGTTAGTAAAGATGGCCGCACCGTTGCCGAAGGGCGAGGAGTTGACCTGCTTGATGGCCTCCTCGTAGGTGTCGGCGTGCACGATGGCAAGCACCGGCCCGAAGACCTCCTCGGAGTACAGCTCAGAGTCCAGCGGCACGTTGTCCACGATGGTCGGGCCGAGGAAGTGGCCGTGCTCGTGGCCCTCGACGACGAGCCCACGCCCGTCCAGGACCACCTCGGCGCCCTTGGCCTGCGCGTCGTCGATGAGGCCGATGATGCGCTTCTTGGCCTTGGCGTCGATGACCGGGCCCATCTCCACGCCCTCGTCCATGCCGTAGCCGACCTTGATCTTCTCGGCATGGGCCTTGACACGCTGCGCCAGGTCCGGACCGCAGCCACCCACGGCGACGACGACCGGCAGTGCCATGCAGCGCTCACCGGCCGCACCGAAAGCGGCGGCGGAGATGTGCTGGGCCGCGAAGTCCAGGTCCGAGTCGGGCATGACGATGGCGTGGTTGTTCGCCCCACCCAGAGCCTGGACGCGCTTTCCGTGGGTGACACCGGTGTTCTGCACGATGTGGGCCACCGGGGTCGAGCCCACGAAGGAGATGGCGTCGATGCCGGGGTGCTCCAGGATGTCGGTAACCAGGTCGCGGTTACCGGACAGGACGTTGAACACGCCGTCGGGCAGGCCGGCCTCCTTGTACAGCTCGGCGGTCAGCAGAGCGGCCGAGGGGGTGGTGGAGGCGGGCTTGAGGATGAAGGCGTTACCGGTGGCGATGGCGATGGGGTGCATCCACATCGGCACCATGGCCGGGAAGTTGAAGGGGCAGATGCCCGCGACCACGCCCACCGGCTGACGCAGGGTGTGGATGTCCACGCCGGTGGAGATGTCGAAGGAGTGCTCGCCCTTGAGAGCGAGGTTGATGGCCGTGGCGAAGTCCAGGGTCTCTCGACCGCGCTGGATCTCACCGACGGCGTCGGAGTAGTTCTTGCCGTGCTCGGCCACGATCAGGCGGGCCATCTCGTCCTGGTGGTCCAGGACCAGCTGGCGCATCTTGAACATGATGGCCGTGCGCTTGGCCAGGGAGACCTTGGCCCACTCCTTCTGCGCCTTGCGGGCTACCTCGACCACGCGGTCCAGGTCGTCGGAGGAGGCCTGGAGGAGCTGGGCCTCGACCTCACCGGTTCCGGGGTTCTCGACGTCGAAACGGCCGACAGGGCTTCCCTCGTCATACCGTCCGTCGATCCAGTGGGCAATCGTCTTCATCGTCGTTGACTCCTGAGTCGTCACGGGACAGGGCTAGGTTCCTCACCGTGGTGCGGGGTCGAAGCACCTGTCGTGCATGTGCGGTGCCACCCTAACCCCTTTGACCCCCATATGGGCACATTTTGTCAGCACAATGTGTCTGGATTTCTCCTCCAGCGCACAGCCGGCTCGCAGGCACCTGCCCCGGCACCCGCAGCATGACGGCGGGGCCGCGGTGACGAGCCGCGGCCCCGCCGTCATGAACGGGACCCACCCTCCTGCCGTGGACAGGGGTGTGCGTACCAGGTGCCAGGGGTGAGGGTCCTCATGCCCTCAGCCCGGGCAGCAGGCTCACAGGTAGTGACGCTGAGGCTTCCTGTCCTCCAGGTAGTCCTGGTAGGCCTCCTGGGTGGACTCCAGGCGCGAGACCTGGGAGACCGCCACGTCCCACCAGGAGGAGGCCGGCGGGTTGGGACCGTAGAGGTCGGTCTCGATGTGGATCATGGCGGCCTCCTCGCCGGCGTGAGCCTGGGCGTAGGCCTCCTTGAACTCCTCGATGGTGCTCACGCGGTAGACCTTCAGCCCCCAGGACTCGGCGTTGGCGGCGATGTCCACGCCCTTGACCCTCTGCTCGTCGGCCAGGTGCGTGCCCTCGCCGCGCTGGCGGTACTTGGTCCCGAAGCGCTGGGAGCCGCGCGACTCCGACAGGGCGCCGATGGAGGCGAAGCCGTAGTTCTGCAGCAGGACGTAGATGACCTTGACGTTCTCCTGGACCACGGTGGCCAGCTCCATGGGGAGCATCTGGTAGGTGCCGTCACCCACGATCGCCACGACCTCGGACTCGGGGCGAGCCAGCTTGCAGCCCAGGCCGGCCGGGATCTCGTAGCCCATGCAGGAGAAGGCGTACTCCACGTGGTACTGCACCGGGGTGCGAGCCTGCCACAGGGCCTGCAGGTCGCCAGGCATGGACCCGGCGGCGTTGATGACGATGTCCTCGTCGCCGAGCATCTCGTTGAGCGCGCCAAAGACCTCGGTCTGAGCCGGCAGCGGGCCGTGGCCCAGGTGGTAGCACTCCGAGGTGCGTGCCAGCCAGGACTCGCGCTCGCGAGCGATCTCAGCGGTGTAGGCCTCGTCGACGTGGTAGCCCTCAAGGGCCTGGGTCAGGGCGACCAGGGCCTCGCGGGCGTCAGCCACGACCATCTCCGCGCTCTGCTTGGCGGCGTCGAAGGGCGTGACGTTGATGTTGACGAACTCCACGCCCGGGTCCTTGAACTGCGTCTTGGAGGCGGTGGTGAAGTCGGAGTAGCGCGTACCGATACCGATGACCAGGTCAGCCTTGTCGGCGATGTGGTTACCGGAGTCGCCTCCGGTCGAGCCCACGCCACCGATGGCGCAGGGGTGGTCGAAGTTGATGGCACCCTTGCCGGCCTGGGTGTCAGCCACCGGGATCCCGGTCGCCGTGGCGAGGGAACGCAGCTCCTCGCAGGCCTCGGAGTAGATCGTGCCGCCGCCGGAGATGATCATCGGGCGCTTGGCGGCCTTGATCTTGGCCACCGCACGCGCCAGGGCAGCGGGCTCAGCGAGGGGACGACGCACGTGCCACACGCGCTTGCGGAAGAGCTCGACCGGCCAGTCGAAGGCCTCGGCCTGGACGTCCTGCGGCATGGCGATGACGACGGCGCCGGTCTCAGCGGGGTCGGTCAGCACACGCATGGCGGCCAGCAGCGAGGGAATAAGCTGCTCGGGACGGTTGATGCGGTCGAAGAAGCGGGAGACCGGGCGGAAGGCGTCGTTGACGGTCAGGTCCAGCGTGGTGGGGTCCTCCAGCTGCTGGAGCACCGGGTCAGGCACGCGGGTGGCGAACTGGTCGGAGGGGAAGATGAGGACCGGCACGCGGTTGGTGGTGGCCAGGGCGGCGCCGGTGACCATGTTGAGCGAGCCCGGGCCGATGGAGGCCGTGACCATGTAGGTCGACAGGCGGTTGCGCACCTTGGCGAAGGCCGCCGCGGCGTGGACCGCGCCCTGCTCGTTGCGCGGCATGATGTAGGGCATCGGGTTCTCGCCCTCGACCGGGGCGATCTCGTTCTGCAGCAGCGCCTGGCCGATGCCCGCGACGTTGCCGTGCCCGAAGATCCCGAAGGCGCCCTCGATGAGGCGGTGCTCGACGCCGTCGCGCTCGGAGTACTGGTTGGACAGGAAGCGGATGGTCGCCTGGGCGACCGTCAGGCGGATGGTGCCCTGGTAGGCCTCATTGCTCATGTGTCGTCTCTCTTCTGTGGACGGTACGGGGGTGGACGGTGGAAGGTGGTGGCAGCCGGGCCGGTCAGCGGGCCATCGGCAGGCGAGGGTCAGGCTCCTGCCCCTGCCAGGACTCGCGGATCCAGTGGTGGGCCGGGTCGTCGGGAGCCAGCCACACCAGGTCCTCGCTCGGTCCGGCCATGACGTTGAGGTAGTACATGTCGTAGCCAGGAGCGGCCACGCACGGGCCGTGGTAGCCGTAGGGCACGAGGGCGACGTCTCCGTGACGGACCTCCACGCACACGTCGATCGGCTTGTCCGGGGTCGAGCCGTAGGTGCGGTGCAGCCCGAAGCCCGGGTCACCAGCGGGCGAGGGGGCGATCTCGAAGTAGTAGATCTCCTCAAGCTCACGCTCGTCGGCCGTGTGGGCCTCGTGCTTGTGGGCCGGGTAGGAGGACCAGTTGCCTCCAGGGGTGATGACCTCGGTGACCAGGAGGTGAGAGGTCTCCACGTCGTTGTTCAGGGCGTAGTTGGTCACCTGGCGCGAGCAGTCGCCCGCGCCGCGGATCCCGGTGGTGGCCTTCTCACGCGGCAGGTAGCGCACCGGCAGGTCGCGGGTGGCCACCGAGGAGGGCAGCGCGAAGCGACCGCCCCGGGCGCTGGTGAGGGTGAAGTCCTTGCCTCGCGGGACGTACAGGAAGTCGGTGATCTGCTCGAAGACGCCGCTGCGACCGTGGAGCTCGTAGGTCTGGGAGTCCACCTCCACGCTCACACCGCCCTCCAGCGGCAGGACGAGGAGCTCGCAGTCGCCCGAGGCCAGGGTCACCGACTCGCCGGCGGCGAGGTTGACCACGCGCAGGCCGGAGAATCCCCAGCCGGCGTCGGCGGCGCAGATGTCAACGGAGAGCTGGTCGTGCGCGGTCTGACCGGCACGCACGTGCATGTCAAGGGTCATGAGAGGAGTCCTACGGTGTTGTCGACGGCCCCGGCGACGTCGTCGTCGGGTGGGAACAGAAGGGAACGGCCGATCACCAGTCCCTTGACGGTGGGCAGCTCAAGCGCTCGGCGCCAGCTGTCACGAGCAGCGTCAGCGTCCGCGGACACCGCGCCGCCCAGAATCAGTGCGGGCAGGGTCGAGGCCTCCATCACCCGCTCCATCTCCGCCACGGCCGGGAGCTTGAGCCAGGTGTAGACGCTCGTGCGCCCCAGCCCGGAGGCGATCGCCATCGAGGTGATGACGGCGTCGGGGCTCAGGTCGTTGACGATCCGCCCCTTCTCCCAGCGTGAGACGAAGGGCTCGACCATCGCCATGACCTGGCGCTCGGCGAGCTCGTCGACGGCCTTGGCGCAGGCCGCCAGGGTGTCGACCGTGCGGGGGTCCTCGTAGTTGACGCGCAGGAGCATCTTCCCGCCGTCCAGGCCTGAGCCGACCACGCCTGCGGCGTCGTAGCCGGTCATGCGGTCGTTCATCTCGAAGGTCGAGCCGGCCAGCCCGCCACGGTTCATCGAGCCGTAGACGAGCTTGCCGTCCAGGGCACCCAGCACAGCAAGGTCCTCGATGAGGTCGGCGGTTCCCAGGAAGCCGTGGACGCCAGGGCGCGAGAGGGCCTCGACGCACCGGGCCAGGACCTCCTCCCGCGAGGCCATCGCCATGGCGTCGCGGCCGGCGGCCAGGGCGCCGCGCGCGGGGTGGTCGCAGGCGATGACGAGCAGCTTCTCGTCGCCGCTGGGCAGCACGCCGCGCGGGCGGTCAGCCAGGACCTGGGCGATACGTCCTGGGTTGTAGGTGCGGATCTCGACGATCTGGTCGGTCAGTGGTGTGTGCGACATGCCAGGTCCTCACAGGTCCTTCAGGTCAGGGGCGCACTGGGCGCGGTAGGTCCGCATGACGTCCAGCAGCTCCGGCTCGGTGGGCATCGCCGTCGAGCACTCCAGGCGGGAGGCGACGATCGCACCGGCCGTGGAGGCGGCGAACACTGTCTTCTCCAGAGACCAGCCCGAGAGCAGGCCGTGGCAGATCGCGCCGCCGAAGGCGTCGCCGGCACCCAGGCCGTTGAGGGTGGTCGCCGGTGTCACCGGCATCTCGATGCGCTCCTCACGCGTCTTGGCGAGCGTGCCGTGCATGCCCTGCTTGACGACGGCGATGTCGACGCCGGCCTCCAGCAGGGCGTCCGCCGCGCGCTCCGGCTCGCTCTCACCGACGGCGATGCGGCACTCCTCACGGTTGCCGATGGCCACGTTGACCTTGGACAGGGCCTCGAAGACACGCTCGTGGGCCTCGGCCTCGCTCCCCCAGAAGCTGGCGCGGTAGTCCAGGTCCATGACGGTGAAGCGCTTGCGCTCGCGGGCGTCGAGGGCGGCGTGGTGGGCGGTGCGCGAGGGCTCCTTGCTCAGGCCTGTCGCAGAGATCCAGAAGATCTCGGCCTGGCGCACCGCGTCCATGGGGATGTCGCTGTCGGTGAGCTCAAGGTCGGGGGCGGAGGGCTCACGGTAGAAGTAGAGCGGGAAGTCGTCGGGCGGGAAGATCTCGCAGAAGGTCAGCGGGGTGAGGAAGTCCGCCTTGGTGACGACGTAGTCGTCGTAGACGCCGAGCTGACGCATCTCGCGGCGCACGAAGCGGCCGAAGGGGTCGTCACCCACGCCGGTGATGACGGCGGAGCGGTGGCGGTAGCGGGCGGCGGCCACGGCGACGTTGGTCGGGCTGCCTCCCAGGAACTTGCCGAAGGACTCCACGTCCTCCAGACCGACTCCCGTCTGCAGGGGGTAGATGTCGATGCCGCAGCGTCCGATGGTCAGGACGTCGAGCGGTGGGGTGCTGGTCGAGGGTGTCATGGCCTTCCCTTCCACGTCGTCGGGGCGGGTGGCGCGGAGCGGCCGGCTTCGCGCACGGCCCTAGGGTGCCTCCACGCAGGGGGCTCCGTCAAGTCTTTGTCCGTACAAAAGCGGGCCTCGCCGTCGTACCTTCCCGGATGCGGCCGTCGGGCCGCGCGAGCCGACCAGACGCCGTCCCCTCCCCCGGGCGACCGCCTGTCCCGCCCAAGGAGGACCTCAGGTACCCGACGACCACGTCACGATCACGTAACGTAGGCACGAGAACACGGTCCCCGGTCCGGCGCAGGAACCGGATCCCCGAAGGAAACAGATGTCCACCTCCACCTTCCAGCTTGACGTCACGGTTGACCGAGACAGCTCGGTCCCCCTCCACATGCAGATCTCCGAGCCCCTGGCGGCCCTGATCCTTGACGGCACGCTCGAGCCGGGCACACGCCTGGAGGACGAGGTCTCCATGGCCAAGCGGCTCAACGTCTCCCGCCCCACCGCCCGTCAGGCCCTTCAGCGTCTGGCCGACCGCGGCCTGGTCGCCCGGCGCCGCGGCGCCGGGACCACCGTCACCTCCCCCCACGTCCACCGCCCGATGCAGCTGTCCAGCCTGCTTGCCGACCTGACCGAGGGCGGGCACGAGGTGTCTACGAGCGTCATCAGCTACGAGCGTCGCCCAGCCACGAACGAGGAGGCTCAGAGCCTCCAGGTCGACCCCGGCACCGAGATCGTGCGCGTCCAGCGCCTGCGGCGGGCCGACGGCGAGCCGATCGCGCTGATGACCAACCTCCTGCCAGCCGCCTCAGCCCCCAGCGCGCAGGACCTTGAGCGCAACGGCCTGTACGAGCTCCTGCGCGCCGCGGACATCGTGCCGGTCTCCGCCACCCAGGTGATCGGGGCCCGCAACGCCACCACCAAGGAGGCCGAGGCCCTGGGCGAGCACCGTCGCGCCGCCCTGCTGACCGCCACACGTACCGCCTACGACACCAACGGCCACGTCATCGAGTACGGCACCCACATCTACCGGGCCTCGCGCTACTCCTTCGAGACGACCCTGTTCACGAGCTAGCCCACCAGGCGCCCGCCCAGGACCCCGCGAGGACAGGTTTTCAATTTGTCCAGACAAAGACTTGACGTAGGGGCCCTGGACCTACTTCAATGGGGCCATCGGCCGGCACGGCGAGGAAGCCGACCGGAGCCCCAAACCAGGAGATGCGCCAATGACCATTGAATACACCCCCGGCCCGCTGCTGGAGGCCGCCCGCACCACCCCGACGGTCCTGTGGAACGACTCCGCCGACCCCGACGAGCTTCGTCAGTCGATCTCCTTCGGTGGCGTCGGCGCGACCTGCAACCCGACCATCGCCTACACCTGCATCAACCAGAAGAAGGAGCGCTGGATCCCTCGCATCAAGGAGATCGCCGAGGAGAACCCCACGCTGTCCGAGTCTGAGATCGGGTGGCAGGTCGTGCGCGAGATGTCTGTCGAGGGCGCCAGGCTCTACGAGGGCATCTTCGAGGAGCACAACGGCCGCAACGGCCGCCTGTCGGTCCAGACCGACCCTCGCCTTGCCCGCAGCGCCAAGGCGCTGGCGGACCAGGCCGAGGAGTTCTCCGGGCTGGCCAAGAACATCATCGTCAAGATCCCGGCCACCAAGACCGGTATCGAGGCTATCGAGGACGCCACCTACCGCGGCGTGTCCATCAACGTCACCGTCTCCTTCACCGTCGCCCAGGCCGTGGCTGCCGGTGAGGCCATCGAGCGCGGGCTCAAGCGCCGTGAGGCCGAGGGCAAGGACGTGTCCACCATGGGTCCGGTCGTCACCCTCATGGGCGGCCGCCTTGACGACTGGATGAAGATCGTCGCCAAGCGCGAGCGCCTGTTCGTCGACCCGGGCATCTTCGAGTGGTCTGGTGTGGCCGCCCTCAAGCGCGCCTACCACGAGTTCCAGGCCCGCGGCCTGCGCGCCCGCGTCCTGTCGGCCGCCTTCCGCAACGTCATGCACTGGTCCGAGCTGGTCGGCGGCGACCTGGTCGTCTCCCCGCCCTTTGCCTGGCAGAAGCTGATCAACGACTCCGGGTACAAGGTCGTCAGCAGGATCGACGACGAGGTCGACCCGAAGATCATGAAGGCCCTGCTCGAGATCCCCGAGTTCCGCCGTGCCTACGAGCCCGACGGCATGGCTGTCGAGGAGTTCGAGACCTTCGGCGCCACCGTGCGCACCCTGCGTGGCTTCATGAAGTCCGACGAGGACCTTGACGGCCTCGTCCGCGACGTCATCATGCCCCAGCCGTGAGCCTCCCGGTCCGGGGCGGCCGCTAGCGGCCGCCCCGGACCTGACTGCCTCACCGTCCCGTGCGAGCCCGCGTCGCACATCGGAAGGCAGTCCTCGCTCAGCAGGCGCTGACGCGCGTCACCTGCGGCCGTGCGTCCTCACCGTGAGCCCCTCTCGCCACCACCCCGCCAACCCAGCACACGACAAGGAAGTTCCACGATGCTGAACATCGCTCTTATCGGCGCCGGCCGTATCGGCCACGTCCACGCCAAGACCATCGCCGCCCACCCGCAGGCCACCCTGGCCCTGGTGTGCGACCCCTTCGGTGACGCCGCCGAGAAGCTGGCGGACCAGTACGGCGCCCGCTCCTGCAAGGACGCGGACGAGGTCTTCGCCGACCCCCAGGTCGACGCCGTCGTCATCGGTTCCCCGACCCCGCTGCACATCCCCCACCTGCTGGCTGCCGCCAAGACCGGCAAGGCTGTGCTGTGCGAGAAGCCCATCGCCCTGGACATGAAGGACGTCGTCGCCGCCCAGGCTGAGCTCGACGCCGTCACCACCCCCGTGATGTTCGGCTTCAACCGTCGCTTCGACCCCAGCTTCGCGGCTGTGCGCTCAGCGGTCAACGAGGGCCGCATCGGCGACCTGGAGCAGCTGACCATCATCTCGCGCGACCCCGCCGCCCCGCCGGTGGAGTACATCAAGGTCTCCGGCGGCATCTTCCGCGACATGACCATCCACGACTTTGACACCGCCCGCTTCTTCCTGGGCGACATCGTCGAGGTCCACGCCGTGGGTCAGAACCTGGACCCGGCCATCAAGGAGACCGGCGACTTCGACGCCGCCGTCGTCACTCTGCGTGCCGCCAGCGGTGCCGTGGCCACGATCATCAACAACCGCCACTGCGCCTCGGGCTACGACCAGCGTCTGGAGGCCTCCGGCCGCGACGGCGCCCTGTTCGCCGAGAACGTGCGCGCCACCACGGTGCGTCTGTCCAACGCCGAGGTCACCGACGCCCAGGAGCCGTACCTCGACTTCTTCCTTGAGCGCTACGCCGACGCCTACCGCATCGAGCTGAGCGCCTTCATCGAGGCCGTTGAGGCCGGCACCCCGACCCCGACCACCATCGACGACGCCGTCGAGGCCCTGCGCCTGGCCGAGGCCGCTACCGAGTCCGCCAGGACCGGCCAGCCGGTCCGCCTGGCCTGAGGCTGACACCCAGGCAGAGTCGGCTGGGAGCACACCTCTCCCGGCTCAGTGACGACGGCGCCCGCCACCAGCGGGCGCCGTCTCGCCTTGTCCGCCGTTCCGCCGCCCCCGCCGTACAGCCTCCTCCGGCCTGCCACGCGCGCTGCCCCCCGAGGTCAATCACGTGTTGCGCCTCACATATTACGCTGATACCCTAGTGAGACCTTCCTCATACTTCCTCGCCTGGAAGTGATCAGGAGCATGAGAAGTGGAGACCCTCGATGCAGATCTCACGCACAGCGCCCCCTAGCCGCTCTTGTTCTTAGCCTGGCGCTCATCCTCAGCGTGACCTACCGCGCGACCAGCGGCGTCAACCCGTTTTCCGCCGCAACCTGGGCGCTTGGAACCGGCCTTGCTCTGGCGTGCGTCGCAGACGCGAGCGCGAGAGTCGTGACGTCGCGTGCCCGCGCGCAGAGGATTCTCCTCATCGGGCTCCTCCCTCCCCAGCTGGCACTGGCCTTCGCCTGCGGCGTGGCCTACACGTTCAGTACCACGTCGCACATGACCGATGTCCTGAGCTCCTACACCTTTGAGCTGACGCACCCGGCACTGCTGTGCGCCGCGCTGTGCGTCTACCTCTACATCCGCCTGCTCCTGCTGACACGCTCCCTCAAGGACCCGACGTACCACGCAGCGCAGGTTTAGGGACCCGGGAGCGTCGGAGGTGAGTCCGGGACCCGTCTGCTGCGGCACAGGACCCGGCAGGCTCACCGCACGGCGGTCGAGCCCCTGACCACCAGGCTGGCCGGGACGGCGAAGAGGACCCCGCCCCCAGGCTGGTCGTGGCGCTGCACGCCGTCGGGCACCGGCAGGTCACGGCCCGGGTCCTCACAGCCCAGGCGCTCCACCAGGTGGCGCACCGCGACGTCCGCGATGGCGTCGACGTCCTGGTGCACGGTGGTGAGGTCGACCGCGCTGAGCGCCGTGAGCGCGACGTCGTCGAAGCCGGCCACCGCAACCTGTTGCGGCACAGCGATCCCGCGACGGCGCAGCTCAAGCAGCGCCCCGAGCGCGGCGTGGTCGTTGTAGAGCACCAGCGCCTGCGGGAGACAGCCCCGCTCGACGAGCCCGGCGACGGCACGGACGCCGTCCTCCTCCTCGTCCCCTCCGGCCACGATCCGCGCGGCGAGCCCGCGCTCACGCACGGCACGCCGGTAACCTGCCGCCCGCAGGCCTGCGGAGGAGGCGGCTCCGCCGTCGACATAGACCAGGTCGGTCCGACCAGAGGCCACCACGTGCTCGACCAGGTCGGCCACGGCCTGCTCGTCAGCCGAGCGCACGGCGTCGACGTCGTCGGCGGGCGCCTGCCGGCACAGCATCAGCAGCGGGACCCCGGAGGCGGCGTCTCGCAGGTCCTCGTAGGGCAGCCGCGAGTCGACGACGATGATCGCCTCGCAGCGGTCGCGCACCAGGGCCTGGATGCCCTCCACCTCACTGTGTCGGGGCGTTGAGGCCGCCAGAGTCAGGCCGTGCCCATGACGCTCGGCGGCGCGGTACAGGCCGTCGACCAGCTCGGCCTGGAAGGCCTGCCCCGGGACGTAGGAGACGCCGACGATCCCGGTGTGCGTCGCGCGCATGAGGCGGGCGCGCGGGTCCGCCTCGTAGCCCAGCTCCGCGGCCACCCGCAGGATCTCCTCACGAGTGGTGGACGCGACGCCGGGAGCGTTGTTCAACGCCGCGGACACGGTGGAGATCGATCGGCCGGCACGCTGGGCCACGGTTGCGATGGTGACCGCGCGTCGAGGGCGAGGCACGGCGGGCACCTCCTCGCTCATCGACTGCTGGCACGGACTTCACGCAGCATTGTCCCACGGGCGCCCCCTGTTGGCGGCGTGCCTGCGTGTTCTGGCGGCGTGGCTGGCCGTTGGGGGCGTGGATATACCCGGCGACGGCGTGGCTTCACGACGAGGGCGTGGCTGACGACGTCGCAGGACACGCCCTCAGTACGTAGGTACGCCGCCAGCACACGTAGGTACGCCGCCAGAACACGCAGGCACGCCGCCAGCTGGACGGGCCCCCCAGCATGCGCGGGCAGACTCCTCTCACCCCCTCTTGACGCGCGTTAACACTCTGCCCCATACTCGTCACATGCGTTGACGCGCGTTAACGCAGCAGCGGAACCCCCCTTTCGTCAATGAGGACACCACCTATGGACAAGCCCCTGTCAGTAGCAGTCATCGGAGCCGGCATGGCCGGCACCACCCACGCCAACGCCTGGCGTCAGGTCGGCACCGTCTTCGACCTGGGCCTGCCCAAGGTCCGCCTGGCCGCCATCGCCGACGCCTACGAGCCCTTCGCCAAGGACGCGGCCGAGCGCTACGGCTACGACAAGGCCGTGACCGACTGGCGCGACGTCGCCCAGGACCCGAGCATCGACATGGTCTCGATCGTGGTGGGCAACGCCCTGCACCGTGAGGTCGCCGAGGCCATGATCCGCGCCGGCAAGCACGTCCTGTGCGAGAAGCCCCTGGCCGACACCCTTGAGAACGCCAAGGCCATGGCCGAGGCCGAGGCCGCCCACCCCGAGGTCGTCACCTCCACCGGCTTCACCTACCGCCGCAACGCGGCCGTGGCCGAGATCAAGAAGCTGGTCGACACCGGCCACCTGGGCGAGGTCAACCACATCAACGCCCGCTACTGGTGCGACTACGGCTGCGACCCCTCCACCCCGATGGCCTGGCGCTACGCCGGCCCCATGGGCTCGGGCGCCCTGGGCGACGTCGGCTCCCACCTCATCGACACCGCTGAGACCATCTGCGGCCGTCTCGTGTCCGTCTCCGGGGGCGCCATGGTCACCGCAATCAAGGAGCGTCCGGTCGCCAAGGGCCACGTGACCCGCGGCACCGCCCTGGACACCTCCGACGCCGAGACGGCCCCCGTGACCAACGACGACGTCGCCTCCTTCACCGGCGTCTTCGACAACGGCGCCGTGGGCACCTTCTCCGCCTCACGCATCGCCTGGGGCATGCCCAACGCCATGATGATCGACGTCCACGGCTCGCGGGGCCGCGCCTCCTGGGACCTGTCCCGCACCGGCGAGATCATGGTTGACGACGCCTGCGCCCCGGCCGGCCTGTCCGGCCCGCGCCGGGTGCTGGTCAACCCCACCTTCCCCTACTTCGAGCGTGGCTCCTCCATGGCCTTCGGCGGCGTGGGCTGCACCCAGATCGAGCAGTTCACCTACCAGGCCTACGCCTTCCTCCAGCAGGTCGCGGGCATGAGCGAGGCCGAGTCCCTGCCGCGCTGCGCCACCTTCGCCGACGGCTACCGCGAGATGCTCATCGCCAGCGCCGTGGCCGAGTCCGCCGCCAACGGAGGCGCCGCCGTCGACGTCTCCCGCTTCAACAGCTGACCACACCCCACCGTATCTTCAAGTCTTCAAGGAGAACACCACCATGGCACTCACCTACGGCGCCTACACCGCCTGCCTGGGCGACCACAGCCTGCCCGAGGCCCTCGACGTCCTCAAGGGAGCCGGCCTGACCGGCGCCGAGGTCAACGTCGGCGGCTTCATCCCCTCCCCTCACTGCCCCGTCGACTCGCTGCTGGCCTCCAGGACCGCCCGCGAGGACTACCTGGGCGTCTTCGAGGACAAGGGCATGGTCCTGTCCGGCCTCAACACCTCCGGCAACCCGACCTCACCGCTGCCCAACGAGGGCCTCAAGCACGCCGAGGACCTGCGAAACGCCATCCGCCTGGCCGGGGCCCTGGGCGTCAAGGAGATCGTGACGATGTCCGGCACCCCGGGCACCGACCCCGGTGCAAGGTACCCCACCTGGGTCGTCAATCCCTGGAACGGGATCGACATGGAGATCCTGGACTACCAGTGGAGCGTCGTCGTCCCTTTCTTCAAGGAGATCGACGCCCTGGCCCACGACAACGACGTCAAGGTCTGCCTCGAGCTGCACCCGCGCAACCTCGTGTTCAACGTCCCCTCCTTCGAGCGCCTTGTCGAGGAGACCGGGGCGACCAACCTGCGCGTCAACATGGACCCCTCACACCTGTTCTGGCAGCAGATGGACCCCATCGCCGCTACCAGGCGCCTGGGAGAGCTCGTCGGCCACGTCCACGCCAAGGACACCAAGATCTTCCCCGGCGCCTCCTACCGCGGGGTGCTCGACACCGACTTCGGTCACGTCCCGGCCGAGGCCGAGGGCAAGGTCCCGGTGGCCTACGGCTACTGGTGCAGCTCCTGGCCCCAGGACCCAGCCTGGCGCTTCGTCGCCCTCGGCCTGGGCCACGACATCGCCTACTGGACCGAGTTCCTGAGGGCGATCGAGCAGGCAGACCCGGACATGAACGTCAACATCGAGCACGAGGACGCCGAGTACGGCAACGTGGAGGGACTAGAGATCTCCGCCTCGAACCTGCTGGCCGCCGCCAAGGCCCTGTGAGCAGCCCACGACGGCGGCCAGACAGGCCTCCGGCCCTGCCGACCGCCGTCGTCCCAGACCTTCCTGGACGCTCTTACCCACCTCGTCGATCCTGAGCGCCCGGGAAGCCCGTCCTGGGGTGGCTGTCACGGTGACAGCCACCCCAGGACCTTGACTGTGTGCAGCCTGCCGCCACGTGCGTGGCACGCCGCGCGGCCGGCCTGGCGGCGTCGCTCCGAGCACCTCCAGCCCCAGACGCCCTGGTCTCAGCGCAGGGTGGGCGCAAGGTCTCCGGCAGGCCGGGTCGAGGAGCGCCGCACCGCCAGCACCGGCTCCAGGGTGAGGCTGCGCCCAGGACCCGACGCCGCCTCCGGGCCAGCGGGCACGCCGTCGCCTGTCTCCTGCCGGCCCTGCGGGGTGAGGCGACCCGACCGCTCGCACACCAGGCGGATGGCGTCACGGGCCATCGCGTCAGCGGGCTGCTCGACGCTGGTGAGAGAGAACTCCTCTCGTCGAGCCAGGTAGGTGTCGTCGTAGGACACCAGCGGCGTCCACCCTCCAACGGCCCGCAGGGCCGCGAGCGCGTCCAGGGCGACGACGTCGTTGTGGGCCACCACGCCGATCCGGCGCCCGTCCTGGGCGCAGCGCGCCAGGGCCTGGCCGACTCCCCCGCCCCCGTCGCGCGGCGCGAGGAGCGTGTGCAGCCTGACCCCCGCCTCACGGCAGGCCTGCGCCAGGGCTCCGCCGCGCTCGGTCGCGTTGGGGTCCTCCTGCTCGGGCGGGGTGAGGTAGACCAGGTCCTGCGCTCCGGCCCCCAGCAGGTGGTCGACGACGACGAGCGCGGCAGCCTCCTCGTCCAGGCGGACCGTGTCCACCCGGCCCCCGGCGCTGGTGCGCCCGATGAGGCACACGGCAGTCTCCCTGCCCAGGGCCCGGATCACCGGGTCGGGCATGGCCGGGGAGACGAGCACCAGCCCCTCGAGCTGCATGGCGAGCATGGTGTCCACGGCGCCCTCACCGTCACCGACCTGGGTGGCCAGGGTGATGACGAGGGTCAGGCCCTGCTCCCGGGCCGCGACCTGGAGGGCGTGGGCGATGAAGTCAAAGAAGGGGTTACGCAGGTCTGGCAGGACCAGGCCGATCAGCCCCGAGCGCCCGGAGGCCAGGGCTGCGGCGGAGCGGTTGACGCGGTAGCCCAGTCGGGCCGCGGTGCCGAGGATGTGGTCTCGGGTGGCCTGGGCGACGCGGGGAGAGCCTGCCAGCGCCATGGAGACCAGTCCACGGGAGACCCCTGCCTCGCGAGCCACCTGCTCCTGGGTGACGGCGCGCTGGGGTGCGCTGCCCATGGCTCCTCCTGGTCGTGTGACGCCTCGTGCTCGTGGGGACGCGGCCGCGGGCACCCCGAGTCGGGAGCGACCGGCTCACCCCGTCTCCGTCATACTCCTCGCTCAGCGTCTGCGCGCGCAAGCGCCTGTCTCACAGGCCTCCCTCACGCGATCGCCTGACGGCCGGGCAGACGAGGCTGCCTCAGCTCCTGTGATTGACAACCTGAAAACGCGCCTCTATCCTTCAATGCAACCGCTTACATCGCAAGGAGGCGAGGATGCGACGCTCAGGTCTGGCGACGCTTGCCGTGCTCACGATCACCGTGATCTGGGGCTCGACGTTCTTCATCATCAAGGACGCCGTCGACCGCATGGAGCCCATCGACTTCCTCGCGATCCGCTTCACCATCGCCGCGGCGCTCATCGCCCTGATCCTGTGGCCGCGCCTGCGCCGGCTGCCCGCCGCAGGCTGGCGCGCAGGAGCCGCCCTCGGCGTCCTGTACGGGGCGGCCCAGATCGCCCAGACCTACGGGCTCAGGCACACCTCTGCCTCAGTCTCAGGCTTCATCACCGGCACCTACGTGGTCCTCACGCCAGTCATCCTGTGGCTCTTCCTCAAGGTCCGCCTGCCTGCCCAGGCATGGGTGTCAGTGGCCCTGGCCTGCCTCGGCCTGGGCGCGCTGACACTGACCGGCCCGGCGAGCATGGGCTGGGGAGAGTGGCTCACGCTGCTCGGAGCATTCTTCTACGCCCTCCACATCGTGGTCCTGGAGCGCTTCGCACCCCAGTGGGACGCGCTGGCCCTCACCGCGGCCCAGCTGATCGGCGTCGCCCTGACCTGTCTGGTCGCGGCCGCCCCCGGCGGTGTGCGTCTCAGCGCCGACCCGGTGGCATGGCGCGCCATCGCCTACACGGTGCTGGTCGCCGGTATCGCCACCATGCTCCTGCAGACCTGGGCCCAGCGGCACCTCAGTGCCACCAGGACCGCGCTCCTGATGACCTTTGAGCCCGTCTTCGCCTCTCTGTTCGCTATCGCGCTGGGCGGAGAGCACCTGAGCGCGCGGCTGCTGACCGGCGGTGGCGTCATCCTGGCCGCCACGCTCCTCGGCGCCCGCAGCACACCACAGACCCCCGTGGCCACGGCCGCCCGGGCCGTAGCCACGTCTGACGACGTCACCGTCGACCAGTGAAGGAGAAACACCATGAACACCCTGTCCCGTCGCCGCTTCGCCCAGGTCTCCGGCCTCAGCCTGGCAGCCGCCGCCCTGGCCGGATGCTCCGGCTCCTCCGGGTCCTCCGACGACAGCACCGTGACCTGGTCCACGTGGGGCTCACCCGAGGAGCTCAAGCGCTACGACGCCGTCCAGGAGCAGTTCAAGAAGGACCACCCCGAGGTCAGACTCGTCTTCCAGCCCACGGCGTCCTACTCTGACTACCACTCCAAGCTGCTCACCCAGCTCTCCTCCGGCACGGCGCCGGACGTCTTCTACGTCGGCGACGACCGCATCGCCTCCTTCATCCGCAACGGCGTCCTGCTGCCCGTTGAGGGCGAGACCACCCTCGACCTGGCCAGCTTCAACAGCTCCCTGCTCGACGTGGCCCGCTTCGAGGGCGCTCTCTACGCCCTGCCCAACGACTGCAACCCCGACTGCCTGTGGTTCGACAAGGAGGCGCTCAGGGCCGCCGGGATCACCGAGGACCCGGCGCAGCTCGCCGCCTCTGACCAGTGGACCACCGGGGCCTTCTTCGCCATGACGGCCAGGCTCAAGGCCGCTGGCCTCAACGGCGCCTGCTACTGGAACTACTGGGCCACCCACGACTCGATCATCACCTGTGGCGGCGGCAAGGTCTACGACGGCGACACCTACGTGGCCAACACGGACCCGGCCAGCGTCAAGGCGCTGGAGGAGTACGCCACGAGGTTCCGCAGCGGCGAGCTCATCGTGGCTGACCTGCTTCCCGAGGGCGCCGGTGAGGACAGTCTGCTCGTGACCCACCAGCTCGGCTTCCTCGCCGCAGGGCGCTACACCATCGGCACGATCGAGGGCGCCGGCGTGGACAAGGACCTCTATGACATCGTTCGCTGGCCCACCCCGGACGGGGCCGCCGCTCCCACAGGCGTGGCCGCCTCCTACCTCGCCGTCAACGCCAGGACGAGGAACAGGGCCGGCGCCCTCGCCTTCTACGACACCTACCTCAGTGCCGCCGGCCAGGAGCTGCGCCTGGGCGAGGGCGGCAACGCCGTGCCCTCGATCACCGGCGCCGACGAGATCGTCCTGGCTGACGGCTACCCCGCCCACGCCCAGACCATGCTGGACATGCGTGACGCCGGCTTCTCCAACTACCCCGTCGAGGCGGCCGTCGCCGACCTGTCCAACGAGATCGCCGTGGAGTACATGCAGCCGCTCTACCAGGGCAGGTCCACCGCCCAGGAGACCCTCGACGCGGTCGCCGCCCTGGTGGCTGAGAAGGCCTCGTGACCATGAGCTCGTGTACTGAGGCTGCCACCCGTCCCGGGGACCGCCCCGCTCCCCCAGGAGCCGGGGGCGCTCGGCGCCGCGCCACCCGTAGGAGCACCGAGGCCCGTTGGCGTCGCAACGACCGACGCTGGGGCATGTTCTTCGTCGCCCCTCAGGTCCTGGGCATCTGCCTGTTCACCCTCATCCCCTTCGCCGCCTCCTTCGTCCTGGCCTTCACGCAGTGGAACGGCTTCGGGACGCCACGCTTCGTCGGGCTGGACAGCTTCCGCGACCAGCTCTCGGACCCTGACCTGGGACGCGCCGTGCTCAACACCGGCGTCATCATGCTCGTGACGGTGCCCATCGGCCTCTTTGTGTCCATCGTGGGCGCCACGGTGCTCAACAAGGTCCGTTTCCGCTCGGTCTACCTGGTCATGCTCTTCACCCCCGTGGTCACCAGCGCCGTGGCCATCGCCCTGATCTGGCAGCAGCTGCTGCGCCGGGACGGAGTGATCTCCGCCGTCGTCTCGGCGGTCCTGGGCGTCGAGAACATCGACTGGCTCGGCCACCCCTGGCTCGCGCTGGTCTCGGTGTGCATCGTGACCATCTGGTCCTCGGTCGGCCTCAACATCGTCATCTTCATGGCCGGGCTGCAGGGGATCCCGCCCTCGGTCATGGAGGCCGCCAAGATCGACGGCGCCGGCCCGCTCGCCCGCTTCTTCCGGATCACGCTGCCGCTGCTGTCCCCGATCATCTTCTACCAGTGCGTCGTCGCCTGCATCTCGTCCCTGCAGACCTTCGACCTGGTCTTCGTCCTGGTCAAGAACGCCGGCCCGGACAACGGCACGCGCACCATCGTCTACCACATCTACGACCTGGGCTTCGCCAAGTCCCAGCTCGGCCTGTCCAGCGCCGCCTCCGTGGTGCTGCTGGCCCTGACGCTCGTGGTCACCGCCATCCAGTTCGGCGCGCAGAAGAAGCTCGTCCACCACGAAAGCTGATGTCATGAGCACGACCGCCCCCTCAGTCCCACGTCGCGCTCTGCGCAGCCTGGTACCGCCCCTCAAGCACCTGCTCCTCCTGGCCGTCGGCCTGACGACGGTCGCACCGTTCATCTGGATGGTGCTCACCTCCTTCAAGCCCCTCAGCCAGCTGCTGACCGACCCGTTGTCACTCCTGCCCGACCCGTGGATCCTCACCAACTGGCCGCAGGCCTGGAACGCCCTGCCCTTCGGCCGGGCCTACCTCAACTCCTTCTACATCACCGTCCTCGTGGTCGCCGGGACCCTGCTGACCACCTCCATGGCGGCCTACGGGTTCAGCCGTCTGCCCTTCAAGGGCTCCAGGCTCATCTTCGGCATCTTCCTGGCGATGCAGATGGTGCCCAAGCAGGTCACGCTCGTGCCCTTCTACTTCCTCATGGCCAGGATCGGCTGGGTGGACTCCCACCTGGCCCTCATCGTCCCGGCCGTCCTGGTCAACCCCTTCGGGGTCTTCCTCATGCGCCAGTTCATCATCTCCGTCCCACGCGAGCTGGAGGAGGCCGCCATGATCGACGGCGCCTCGCGCTGGCGGATCTACTGGAAGGTCATCCTCCCGGCGATCCGGCCGGGTATGGGAGCCCTGGGCATCATCGTGGCCCTGGACGCGTGGAACAGCTTCCTGCTTCCCCTGGTGCTGCTCAACTCCACCGAGCTGTTCACCGTCCCGCTCCTGCTCAGCCAGTTCAACGGGCAGTTCGGAGGCATGAACTACGGCATCGTCATGGCCGCCACCGCGCTGTCCACCATCCCGATGCTCATCGCCTTCCTCATCGGTCAGCGACAGATCATCGAGTCCCTGGCTACCTCCGGGCTGGGAGGACGCTGAGCGATGCCGCACGCCCCATCCTGCCTCGACTCCCTGATCGACCTGTGCCGCGTCCCCTTCACCACGATCGGCTCACGCCTGCTCGTCTACCGTGACGAGAGCGGCCTCGTCGTCTACGAGTCGGCTTACGAACGCCCCGAGGAGGCCTCCCTGGCCGCCAGGATCCGCCTGGCTGACGACGGCGAGAGCGCCACCGTCAGCACCGTCACCGAGGCCGAGCTCATCATGTCCGACGGCGCCAGGCTCACCCTGACGCCCACCGGCAGGGTGGTCCTGACCCACCTGCCGGTGGGCTGCACGGTGAGCACGGCGCAGGCGAGCCTGGTCACCGGGCCGGGCGACGCCGTCGTGCTAGAGCGTGGCGAGGGCTGGCCGGCAGACCCCGCTCTGCACGCCCGCCTCGTTCCTGAGCCCGAGCTTGACGAGGCCCGCGACGCGGTGGCCCGACGCACCCGCCGCTGGATGGAGCGCTGCCCACGCCCGCATGAGCGCTGGCGGCAGATGGTGCGCCAGTGCTGGTGGACGCTCGGTGTCAACACCGTCGTGCTGGACACTCCTGACGGGCCGGCCACCGCCGTCGTCCCCTCCAAGATCGGTTACCTCGGCGCCTGGCAGTGGGACTCCTACTTCATCGCCCTGGGACTGGCCTGGGGGGATCCAGAGCTGGCCGCCGAGCAGCTGCAGCTCGCCGTGCGCTATCAGCGGCCCGACGGCCAGCTGCCGGACGTGGTCCACGACGGCGGCGTGCTGGCCTCCTCCGCGGACCTTCCCCCGGCGGACCTGGCTCGGCTGCGCGAGCTGGCCTCTCCCAGCCTCGACGGCCAGGAGGTGGCGCTGACCAAGCCGCCGCTGCTGGCTCTGGCGGTCGACGCCCTGGCCCGCCACGGGCGCACCCGCCTGCGCCAGGAACTGGGTCAGGCGGTGGGATCCAACCTGCGCTGGTGGTACGAGCACTCCTCCAGGCAGGACCTGCCGTGCTACCTGCACCCTTACTCCTCCGGGCTCGATGACTCTCCCGTCTTCGACGACGACGCCCTCGTGGCCTCCCCCGACCTCCTGTCCTACCTCATCGCCTCCGAGCTCACCGTGGCCCGGTGGGAGCGCGAGGACGGGCGGGAGGAGGGCGCCCGCCAGGCGACGGCCCGCGCCCAGCGCCTGACCGACCTCCTCGTGGGGCGCTGGGACCCGGACAGGGAGGTCTTCCCCGCCCAGGCGGAGGACGGGCGCGACCTGGCCCCGCTCACCGTGGTCTCGCTCATGCCGCTGCTCGTCCCCCGGCTGCCTGAGGAGATGGTCCGGGCGATGGTCCGTGACCTCAGCGAGGGCGGCCGTTTCGCCACGCGCTACCGGATCCCCACCGTGGCCGCCAGCGACCCGTCCTTCTCCCGCACACGCATGTGGAGGGGCCCGGTCTGGGTCAACACCTCGTGGCTGGTGTGCCAGGGGCTGCGCCGCCACGGCCGTGTGGACCTGGCACGCCAGATCGAGGACGAGGTCCTGGAGATGGTCGCCTCGGCGGGGCCGTGCGAGTACTTCACCCCGGACACCGGTGAGCGCGCAGGCAGCGCCACGGTCCTGTTCGGCTGGTCCGCCGCGCTGGCGATCGACATCGCGATGCGCCGTTCCCAGGAGGCGTGAGAGCGCCTCGCTTCAGGCCCTGAACAGTCGGTTCCCTTGCAGGCGGCATGGGAACCGACTGTTCAGGGCCTGAAGTGACGCGGTGAGGTCGGGGTGAATCCCTCGACGGCGACGTGGAGCTCAACGAGCCGGGCCTCGCCGGGCAGCACACGCACCGCATGGTGAGGTGGGACGCCCACGCCCGCACCTGCCTCCAGCACGACCTCGGTGCCCCGGCCCCGCAGGTACTCCCGGTCCGTGGAGTCGCGATAGGCCTGGTCCACCTCCAGGTCGCTCAGCGGCGCGACCTCGACCCTCGCCTGGCCCTCCAGGCACGCCAGGACGGTCCAGTAACGGCGTCGCGCCACGAAACGCTCGTCCGCGAGCGCGCTGGCACGGTCAGTGACGTAGGTGAGCACGTCACCCACCGAGTAGGCCGCCGACGGCGTCATCCCAGGCGCCTTGCCCACCGCCTGGCGGATCGCTCGCCACACCCGGGGCGAGCCCCAGGTCACCTGCTCCTGGTCGAAGTCAGTGATGAGCTGCATCGGCGTGTCCTCCTCGTAGGGGCTCAAGCATGAGACGGAAGCTGAAGTCAGTGAACCGGAGCCGGTAGCTCTCCAGCACCTCCGACCCCCACGAGTTCGATCCCAGCCCGAGGACCTTGTGATCGATGTTGAGGGTCACGCTCCTGCGGCACGGGACCTCGTTGAGGTGACGCGCCTGGTCCAGGTCGCGCGCGGTACACGGCCACGCGGAGAAGGCCAGGAGGTCGCTGGAGGCGGCGCGCACCCTCAGGCCGTGGCCCTGGGCGGCTCGGGCCTGGACCCAGCGCACGTCCTGGTGGTTGCCGTTGCCCTGAGGCAGGACGTACGGGGTCAGCATGGCCTGCACCTGCGAGCGCCACAGCCCGATCGGGCTGGCGGTCCAGGAGTCCGGGTAGGACTCCCCAGGTCCGCGTCCGTACCACTCGATCTCGCGCAGGTCCTCCCCGAGCGTCCAGGTCAGGCCGATGCGGGGGATGAGGTCGTCATAGTCGCCTTCCGTCCTGCCCTGCACCGCGAGCTCGACGGCGCCGTCGGGGCGGACGCTCCACCGCAGGTCCACCGTCATGGCGACGTCGTAGGAGGGCGTACCGATCCGTTCGCGGCACTCCACCACGACGGCCTCGCCCTCCTCGTGCCAGGACACCTCTCTCACGCTCCGGCTCATTAGGTGCAGGTTGCGCGGCTTCCACAGGGTCTCGGCCTCGTGGCGGTGGTTGTCGATCACCGGGCTCCACACCCCCACCTCGGGAGGGGCGGCCAGGAGCTCGACGCCGTCGACCTTCCAGGAGCACAGTCGGCCGCTGACGCGGTCGAAGGCCAGGCGCGTGCCAGCACTGTCCACACTGATGACCTCACCGAGGCGTGAGGCGGCCACCGGCCCGTGCGAGGCTGCCACCGGCCCGGCAGGCTGCCAGGGCGTGAGGACCTGCTGGAAGACCCCGAGCTCGCAAGGCGCCTGGCCGACGATCGCCGTGCCCCGCACGCTGGCGGTCAGGACCGCCTCACCGCGTGCGTGGCGGGACGCCAGCCCAGGGCTCAGGGCGAGGCTGACGCTCTGGCCCGGTGCGAGCGCACCGGGACGCAGCCGCTGGGAGGCCAGGAGGACGCCGTCGTCCCTCAGGTCCACCTCCAGCTCGACGTCGGACAGGTCGGTGAACCAGCGACGGCTGGTCACGCGCGCCTGCCCGTCCGAGAGCTCGACGTCCACCGGGCAGATCACCTGCTTGTACTCCAGCAGGCCGGGGCTGGGCTCGAGCCACGGGAAGACCAGGCCGTCGATGCAGAAGTTGGCGTTGTTCGGCTCGTCCCCGAAGTCCCCGCCGTAGGCGTAGTACTCGCGCCCCTCCTCATCGACCTGGAGCACACCGTGGTCGGCCCACTCCCACACGAAGTGTCCCTGGATCGATGGCCAGCGCCGGAAGACCTCCTGGTAATCCGACAGCCCTCCGGGTCCGTTGCCCATGGCGTGGGCGTACTCGCACAGGACACGGGGCTTGCCGCACGGCCGCTCGCCGAGGTCGTTCATCTGCGAGACGCGCGAGTACATGGTGGAGACCACGTCCACGACCCGGCCGTCACGGTCCTCCTCGTAGTGGACCGGACGGCTGGGGTCCAGGGCCTTGGCCCGCTCATACATCGAGGTGATGTTGCAGCCCTCCCCCGACTCGTTGCCCAGGCTCCACATCAGGATCGAGGCGTGGTTGCGCTGGGCGATCACGTGCCGCTCGATACGGTCCACGAAGGCCTCGCGCCACGTCGGGTCGTCAGTGAGCCGCCCCAGGTCCCCGCACAGCGCGAAGCCGTGAGTCTCCAGGTCGTTCTCCGCCATCACCATCAGGCCCAGCTCGTCGCACATCTCGTAAAAGCGCGGGTCGTTGGGGTAGTGCGCGGTCCTCACGGCGTTGATGTTGTAGCGCTTCATCAGCTCCAGCTCCGCCCGGACGCGCTCAGCGCCCACGGCCCGGCCCCGACGCGGGTCAAAGTCGTGGCGGTTGACGCCATGCATCATGAAGTAGCGGCCGTTGAGGTACATCAGGCCCTCACGGATCGTGATCTCGCGCAGCCCCAGGCGATAGGGAACGACCTCGGTCTGGGTGTCACCGTCCCACACCCGCAGGCGCAGGTCGTAGAGGTAGGGGTCCTCCGGGGACCAGGTGCGTGGCGCGTCCACGTCCAGGCGCACGCTGCCCCCGCTCGTGCACCGCCCCTGGGCCACGAGGGCCCCGTGGTCCCAGATCTCGCACTCCACTCGTGCTCCGCCGCGGGTCCAGCAGGTCACGTCCACCTGGGCGCGCTCGTGGTCCAGGCGCGTGGTGAGGTAGAAGTCCTCCAGCCGCGCTGGCGGACGACGCTCCACCCACACGTCACGGAAGACGCCGCTGGCCCACCACATGTCCTGGTCCTCCAGGTAGGTGCCGTCGCTGAACTGCGCCACGCAGAGCACCACCAGGTTCGTCCCCGCCGTCACGTGCCCGGTGAGGTCGAACTCGGCGACCAGGCGCGAGCCCTTGCTCATCCCGACGTAGGTACCGTTGAGGTAGACCTCCACGTAGCTCTCCACGCCCCCCAGGTGCAAAAGCACCTGCTCACCGGCCTGCTCAGGCTCGTAGGTGAAGAGGCGTTGGTAGACTCCCGTTGGATTGTCACTGGGCACGTGGGGCGGGTCGACTGGGAAGGGAAAGCCCTCGTCGGTGTACTGCAGCCTCCCGAAGCCGTCGAGCTGCCACATGTGGGGCACCTCGACGCTCTCCCACCCCTCCTGCAGGCGGGAGGTGATCTGGTCGCTCACGCGCAGGGGACTGTCGAGGAGGTGAAAGCGCCATTGACCATTGAGACTGAGCACGCGCTCACTGCGGCGCCCCGCGCCTGCCGCCGCCTCCTCCCACGGCGCGAAGGCCTGGAAGTCCGCTCGAGGCGGCAGACGGTGCCTGTGCGTCACACGAGGGTTCTCCCAATCACGCTGGCACGGCATACGTCGTCCTTCCCCATCGAATGCAACCGGTTACACCGAGCATAGCACCTTCCCTCTGCCCGCACTCGCTGATTCCACACGCCCCTGCCCGGAGACCCCAGTCATGACACGACGCCCCACCAACCGACGCTCAGCCGCGACCCTCCAGGACGTCGCCGACCTCATCGGGATGTCCAAGGCCACCGTCTCACGGGCTCTCAACGGCTCCCCCAAGGTCACCGAGGGCACCAAGGAGCGGGTCCGCGCGGCGGCCGAGCAGGTGGGCTACGTCATGAACCCGCAGGCCAGGGCGCTGGCCCTGGGCAGGGCGGAAGCGATCGCCATCGTCTTCACCGAGCCCCTGGACGAGATGTTCGCCGACCCTACCTACGCGATGGTGGTGCGCGGCATCCACGAGGGGCTGGCCGAGACCACCACCGCCCCGTTCCTGCTGCAGGCCGCCACCAGGTTCGAGCAGGCCCGCGCCCGGCGGCGCCTGGCCCAGGGCAACGCCGACGCCGTCATCGCGCTGACGCCGTACATCGGCCAGGAGCTGCTGTCCAGCCTGGAGGAGGCTGCCCTGCCGACCGTCCTGTGCGGCCAGCCCGGCGCCCGGGAGCGCGCCTCAGCCATGGCCCACGTCTACGCTGACGACGTCGTCGGCGCCCGGATGGCGGCCCGCCACCTCCTGTCCTGCGGGCGACGCCGGATCGCCGTCCTGTCCGGCCCCGAGGACAACCCCGCGGCAGTGGACCGCGTCACAGGCTACCGAGAGGTCCTCGACCCCCTCTGCCCGCCGGTGCGCGTGAGCCACGGGGCCTGGGACGTGGTCTCAGGCCTGAACCGTATGGACGCTCTCCTGCAGGACGACCCGCAGATCGACGGCGTGCTCGCCGCCTCCGACCGCATCGCGGCAGGGGCCCTGGCCGCCCTCCAGCGCCACGGCCGGCAGCCTCCCGAGGACGTGAGCGTCATCGGCTTCGACGACCACCGGATCGCGGCCGAGACCGTCCCCACCCTCACCACCGTGCACCAGCCCCTGGTCGAGCAGGGGCGCCAGGCCGCCACCCTGGCCCTGGAGATGGCCGACGGCGCACCGGCCCGGGACATCGTGCTGGGGATGAGCCTGGTCAGGCGCGAGTCGGCCTGAGCCCGGCCTCGCCGCTCCTCCAGCCCCCAGGCTGCCGGGCTGGCTGCCGCCCAGCAAGCGACCCACCCCTCGCTGTGCCGTCCGCCACACGGTGACCTTCGTCCTTTGACCACCGTGCGGTTACCTCCCGCCCGTGCTTGGGGGCACAATCAATGGTGGGCGGGATCGGCCATGCCGAGCCGACCTGCTCGGCTCGACCCCGAGACCCACAGAAGGAACGCATCAACGTGGCGCGCAGCATCTACATCGCCTCACCCAGTGCCGGAACCGGCAAGACGACCGTGGCCCTGGGCCTGATCACCTCGCTGACCAAGGTCGTCGCGAAGGTGGGCGTGTTCCGCCCCTTCGTGGCCACCCGCGAGCAGGACCCGGTCCTCGACCTCCTGCTGAGCCGGTCCAGCTCCTCCGCCGACCCCGCCGCCTGCGTGGGCGCGACCTGGGACGAGCTGCGAGCCGACCCCGAGGAGTCCCTCACCCGCATCGTCGACTCCTACCGGGCCCTGGCGCGCGAGCACGACGTCGTCATCATCGACGGCTCTGACTTCGACGACGTGGCAGGCACCCCCGAGCTCTCGCTCAACGCCCGCGTGGCCGCCAACATCGGCGCCCCGGTGCTGCTGGTGGTCTCCGGGGACCATGACGCCGCCGACGTGCGCTCCTCCGCGGAGGTCTCCATCACCGAGATCGCCGAGAACCACGCCCGCACAGTGGCCGTGCTGGCCAACCGCTGCCAGCCCGAGACCCGCCAGGACGTGGCTCGCGCCATTGCCGAGATTCCTGGCGTCACGACGACGACCCTGCCGGCCGTCCCCTTCCTCACCGCTCCCACGCTGCGTGAGATCGCCACCGCCCTGGACGCCACCCTCATCGCCGGCGACGACGCCCTGCTGGACCGCGAGGCCGAGTCCCTGCTCGTGGGCGCTATGGACGTCTCGCACCTGCTGGAGCGTCTGGTCGAGGGCCAGGTCGTCATCACCCCGGCCGACCGCTCGGCCGTCCTGATCTCCCTGGCCGCCGCCAACGCCGCCTCCGGCTTCCCGAACCTGGCGGCCCTGGTCCTCAACGGCGGCTTCGAGCCGGCCCCCTACGTCCTGCAGCTGCTCAAGGGCCTGGACCAGCCGATCCCGGTGCTCACCACCGCCCTGGACACCTTCGAGGCCGCCAAGGTCGCCGGCGCCGTCACCGGGAGCCTGGCCCACGCCTCGGACCGCAAGATCGACGTCGCCGTCACCACCTTCGAGCAGGAGGCGGACCTGGAGACGCTGCTGACCGCCCTGGAGGTCGAGCCCTCTGCCGTGGTCACGCCGATCATGTTCCAGGCCGAGCTCGTTGAACGCGCCCGCGCCGACCGCCGCACGATCGTCCTGCCCGAGCCTGACGACGACCGCATCCTGCACGCCGCCGACGCCATCCTGCGCCGCGGCATCTCCGACGTCGTCCTGCTGGGCGAGGAGGAGACGGTGCGCACCCGGGCCACCGAGCTGGGACTGGACATCACCGCCGCCCGCGTGGTCTCCACCTCCGACCCCGAGCTGCTGGAGAAGTACGCCGCCGAGCTCGCCCGCCTGCGCGCCAGGAAGGGCGTGACCCTGGAGCAGGCGCGCGAGAAGGTCCAGGACGTGTCCTACTTCGGCACGATGATGGTCCACATGGGTGACGCCGACGGCATGGTCTCGGGCGCGGCTCACACCACCGCCCACACGATCGTCCCCTCCTTCCAGATCATCAAGACCAAGCCGGGCACCTCGATCGTCTCCTCGGTCTTCCTCATGCTCCTGGAGGACCGGGTCCTGGTCTACGGTGACTGCGCCGTCAACCCTGAGCCCACCGCCGCCGAGCTGGCCGACATCGCCATCTCCTCGGCCGAGACCGCTCGCCAGTTCGGCGTCGAGCCGCGCGTGGCCATGCTCTCCTTCTCCACCGGGACCTCCGGCAAGGGGGCGGACGTGGACAAGGTCCGCGAGGCCACCGAGATCGTGCGCGCCAAGGCTCCCGGGCTCGCCGTGGAGGGCCCGATCCAGTACGACGCCGCCATCGACCCGACCGTCGCCGCCAAGAAGGCGCCGGGGTCGGCCGTGGCCGGCAAGGCCACCGTCTTCATCTTCCCGGACCTGTCGGCCGGCAACATCGGCTACAAGGCCGTCCAGCGCTCCTCCGGCGCCGTGGCCATCGGCCCGGTGCTGCAGGGCCTGAACAAGCCGGTCAACGACCTCTCGCGCGGCGCGCTGGTCGAGGACATCATCAACACCGTCGCCATCACCGCCGTCCAGGCACAGGGCTGAGGCACCAGGGCGCTGGCCACGGGCTGACCGGCCCCTGCCAGCGCCGCCGTGCTGCCCGCCCACCCCTCTCCCCGTCACGAGCGCCCACAGAAAGGCACCCCATGACCACACGTACCGTCCTCGTCATCAACTCCGGCTCCTCCTCCATCAAGTACCAGCTGGTGGACCCCGACTCCGGTGACTCGCTGGCCTCCGGCATCGTCGAGCGCATCGGCGACTCGGTCGGTGCCATCACGCACAAGCACGCCGGCCAGAAGATCGAGCTCGACGAGCCTGTCCCCGACCACGGCTACGGCCTGGCCGAGGTCCTGCGCCTGTTCGAGGAGCACGGTCCCTCCCTGGCCGACACCCACATCGTGGCTGTGGGCCACCGCGTGGTCCAGGGTGGCCGCTACTTCTCCGGCCCCGCCCTCATCGACGACGAGGTCGTGGCCAGGATCGAGGAGCTCGTGCCGCTCGGCCCGCTGCACAACCCCGCCCACCTCAAGGGCATCGAGGTCGCCCGCAGGCTCCTGTCCGACGTCCCGCACGTGGCCGTCTTCGACACCGCCTTCTTCCAGGACCTGCCGGAGGAGGCTGCCCGTTACGGCCTCAACCGCGAGATCGCGGACAGGTACTCCATCCGCCGCTACGGCGCCCACGGCACCAGCCACCAGTTCGTCTCCCAGGCGATCTCTGAGCGCCTGGGCCGCGACGACCTCAAGCAGATCGTCCTGCACCTGGGCAACGGCGCCTCCGTCTCTGCCGTCGTGGGCGGCAGGGCCGTGGAGACCTCCATGGGGCTGACCCCGCTGGAGGGGCTCATCATGGGCGGGCGCACCGGCGACATCGACCCGGCCGCCGTCTTCCACCTGGCCCGTGTGGCGGGCATGAGCATCGACGAGATCGACCGCCTGTTCAACCGCGAGTCCGGCATGAAGGGCCTGACCGGGGAGTCGGACATGCGCGAGGTCTGGAGGCTCATCAACGCCGGTGACGCTCAGGCGCGTGAGTCCATGGACATCTACCTCCACCGCCTGACCAAGTACGTCGGCGCCTACACCGCGGTCATGGGCGGCCTGGACGCCCTGACCTTCACCGCCGGCATCGGAGAGAACGACAAGGGCGTGCGTGAGGGCCTGTGCGAGCGCCTGGCCTACCTGGGTATCAAGATCGACCCGGACAAGGACCCGATGCGCATCTCGGAGCCCACGACCATCTCCACCGAGGACTCCGCCGTCGTCGTCACGGTCTACCCGACCAACGAGGAGCTGGCCATCGCCCGTCAGGCGCTGACCCTCATCTGACCGGCGCCCACCGCAGGAACGGCCCCCGACGAGTGCCGTCGGGGGCCGTTGCGTCTGCCAGATCACGCTCACGCCGTCCTCAGCGTAAGCGGCCAGCAGGCTAGAAGAGCGCGTCGTAGGCCTGCGCAGCGGCCGGCTGCGCGCCGGAGGCCTGAGCGCTGGCGCTGCGAGCGCCGGCCGCGCCGGGCCAACCTGGACCCGAGGGGACGGAGGATCCCTGCTGGTAGGCCGTCGCGGCTGCACGGGCGAGGTCGTCGGCACGCTCGTTGGCCGGGTGCCCGGCGTGGCCCTTGACCCACTCAAAGCGCACCTGCCGTCCAGCCATCTCAGCGTCAAGCGCCTTCATGAGGTCCTCGTTGAGCACCGGCTTGCCATCGGCCTTGCGCCAACCGCGCTTCTTCCAGCCGTGGCGCCACCTCGTCAGGGAGTTGATGACGTACTGGGAGTCAGCCTGGATGAGCAGCTCCTCCCCGGCCAGGCCCGCTGCGGCGGTGGCACGCAGGAGCTCCAGGACGGCGGTGAGCTCGCCCCTGTTGTTGGTGGACTCGGGCCAGCCACCGGCGGCCCAGCAGGACTCGTCCACGTACCAGGCCCAGCCAGCGGGACCGGGGTTGCCCAGGGCGGATCCGTCCGCCGCCGCGATGATCGTCATGGGCACCACCCTAACGGCGCCCTCGCCGTCCTGCGGGACCCAGCGCTTCAGCCGCCGGGGCGGGCAGAGGGTGGCACGGGGACGAAGGAGATTTCTTCGCAGGCCACCGGGAGGATAACGTCACCCCGTGGCCTTCCTCCTCGCCCTCCTGCCCTGCTTCCTCTTCGGTTCCCAACAGCTCATCCTGGGCGCCTGGCCCGCCCGCCCACGTCGTCAGAACGTCGCCGTCCTGGCCGGTGCCGGTGCCGTCAGCGTCCTCGCCGCACCGCTGACCGGTGGCGTGTGGAGCCTGCACGCCACGTTCTGGGGCATGCTGTCCGGTGTCCTGTGGTCGGCGGCGCTCGTCTTCACCCTGCGGGCCTTCCAGGCCTGGGGCGTGAGCCGGACGATGCCGCTCCTCGCCTCAGGGCAGATCATCATCAACGCCCTCGCCGGCATCATCCTGCTGGGAGAGTGGCGCGCCCCTGGCGCCATGCCGCTGGGGCTGACCGCCCTCGTGGCCATCATCGCCGGCGCCGCCTCGTGCTCGTGGCAGGAGAAGGGCTCTGGGTCCGGGCCCAGCCCGGCCGAGCGCCGTGAGGGGCTGGTCTGCTCGATCACCTGCTCCGTGCTCTACGGCATCTACCCCTTCATGCTGCGCCTGGTGGACGTCTCCTCCTCCGACGCCGTCGGCCCGATGGGAGTCGGGCTGCTGCTGGGGGCTGCGACGTTCATCGTCATCCTGCCGCGCGAGGAGCCGCTGATCGGCCCGGCCTTCACCCCCAGCGCCGTTGGCGGTGGCCTGTGGGCCGTCGGTAACGTCATCCTGCTCCTGTCCACCTCGACGGTCGGCGTGGCGACCTCGCTCGCGCTCTCCCAGCTCGCCTTCGTCATCTCCTCGGTGGGCGGCATCCTCCTGCTCGGAGAGACCCGGACCCGTCGCGAGGCCCTCACCACCGCTCTTGGCATCACCCTGGCGGTGGGCGGCATCATCCTGCTCGCTCTGGCCTCCTCGCGCTAGGCGCCGGGCCTGCCGTCCTCCGCAGGGCCTCGGCGGCTGTGGAGGCTTCCTGCCAGGTCCCAGGCACGCTGCAGGGGGCGTTCCCGTGAACGGGAACGCCCCCTGCATGACAAGACAGGCTGGGCGGGATCAGGCGTCCAGGTCGGTCTCCAGGAGGGCCTTGAGGTCGGCCAGCGCCTTGTCGGCGTCAGCGTCGGAGGACTCCAGGACAACCACGTCGCCGTGGGCGGCGCCCAGCGTCATCACGCCGAGGATGGAGGCGGCGTCCACGGGAGCGCCACCCTCCTTGGCGATGGTGACCTTGACACCGGAGTCGGCGACGGCCTTGACGAAGGTGGCGGCGGGACGGGCGTGCAGCCCGACCTTGGAGGCGATGGTGGCAGTAACCTGTGCCATAGGTGACTCCTTCTGAACGGTCGGGGACCTGCTGGGGCGGTCCCGACAGCAACTGCGGTCATCAGCGGGGACGCTGACGTTGACCACGACACTACCCGACTCACCTGCTGCATGGCAGCGATTGGGCGCTCTCAGACGCGTCAGGACGCCCACACCGCCGCCAGGGAGAGGGGCGCAGCGCTCAGCTCGGGTCGTAGGGAGCCAGGACGACCTCCACGCGCTGGAGCTCCTTGACGTCGGCATAGCCCGTGGTGGCCAGGGTCCGGCGCAGCGCTCCGACGATGTTGAGCGTGCCGTCCGCCCGGTCCGAGGGCCCGCACAGGATCTCCTCCATCGTGCCCACGGTGCCCACGTAGGAGCGGTAGCCGCGAGGCAGGGCGTCGTGGCGCGCCTCCGCGCCCCAGTGGTACCCACCGCCCGGAGCCTCCTGGGCGCGCGCCAGCGCGGCACCGAGCATGACGGCGTCCGCGCCGCAGGCGATGGCCTTGACCACGTCTCCGGAGTTGCCCACCGAGCCGTCGGCGATGACGTGGACGTAGCGTCCCCCGGACTCGTCGAGGTAGTCGCGCCGCGCCGCTGCGACGTCGGCCACCGCCGTCGCCATGGGCATGTGCAGGCCCAGGACCTGGCGGATCGAGGAGGAGGCACCGCCGCCCTGGCCCACCAGGACAGCCGCCGCACCGGTGCGCATGAGGTGGAGCGCCGCGGTGTAGGTGGTCACCCCTCCGACGACGACCGGCACGTCGAGCTCGTAGATGAAGCGCTTGAGGTTGAGGGGCTCGGCGTTGCCTGACACGTGCTCGGCCGAGACCACCGAGCCGCGGATGACGAACAGGTCCACGCCAGCCTCGACGACGGTGCGCCAGTGCCGCAGGGTCTGGGCGGGGCTGAGCCGGCCGGCCACGACCACGCCGGCCTGGCGGACGTGCGCCAGGCGCTCGCGAATGAGCTCGGGGCGCACCGGTGCCCGGTAGACCTCCTGGAGGACGCCGGTGGCCTGCTCCGGTGTGGCCTGGCGGATACGTGCCAGAGCCGGTTCCGGGTCCTCGTAACGGGTCCACAGCCCTTCCAGGTCGAGCACGCCGACGCCTCCCAGGCGTCCCACCATGATCGCGGTGTCCGGGCTCATCACCGAGTCCATGGGTGCGGCCATGACCGGCATGTCCACGTGGTAGGCGTCGACCTGCCACCCCACGCGCACGTCTCGGGTGTCCCGGGTCCGCCGCGCCGGGACGAGGGCGATGTCGTCGAAGGAGTATGCCTGGCGGGCGCGCTTGGAACGCCCGATCTCGACCTCTGCGCTCATAGACGGATGGTAGGCCACCCTGGGCGGCGGCCGCCCCGGGGACCGCGTTCGTGTCAGGCCCCGGTGGCACACTCGTGGTCATGAGCGAGCAGCACACCGCCCCGAGCTGGACCGAGGGCCCCTTCCTGGGCTTCGACACCGAGACCACCGGCGTGGACCCGAGCCGGGACCGCCTGGTCACCGCCGCCCTGGTCCTGCGCGGCCCACGCCGCCTCGGGGGCACACGGAGTCAGGAGGTCCTGACCTGGCTGGCTGATCCCGGGGTGCCGATCCCGCCCGGCGCCAGCGCTGTCCACGGCATCTCCACCGGCAGGGCCCAGGCTGAGGGACGCCCGGCCCCGCAGGTCCTGGAGGAGGTGGCCCAGCACCTGGCTCACGCCATGGGGGCGGGAACTCCGGTCGTGGCCTTCAACTCCTCCTTCGACCTCACGCTCATGGAGCACGAGCTGGCGCGCCACGGACTCCCCACCCTGCGCGAGCGCCTGGGTGGCCCCCTCGCCCCCGTCCTGGACCCCCTGGTGCTGGACCGGGCTGTGGACCGGTGGCGCAAGGGCAAGCGTCGTCTGGACGCCGTCTGCCAGGTCTATGGCGTCCAGGTCGATGAGGCTCTCCACACCGCCGAGGTCGACGTCGCTGCCACCCTCGACGTCCTGGAGGCCCTGGCCCGCGCCTATCCCGATCTCGCCCAGATGAGCCTGGGCGAGCTGCAGTCCTTCCAGGCCTCCAGCCACCGGGCGTGGGCGCAGTCCTTCAACGACTGGCTGCGGCGGCAGGGCCGTCCGGCTGACGTCGACCCCTCCTGGCCCCTGGCCTCCGGTTCCTGAATGCCCAAGGCGCAGGCCCGGCACCTGCACCAGGTGGTGCCGGTGCCGGGCCTGTCCCGGGCGGGGTCTGCGCCAGGCCCCGAGGACCGCGGCCTCAGCTGCGGCCAGCGTAGTTGGGAGCCTCGACGGTCATCTGGACGTCGTGGGGGTGGGACTCCTTGAGACCTGCTGCCGTGATCCGCACGAACTGGCCGTTGGCCTTGAGCTCAGGGATCGTGCGGGCACCAACATAGAACATCGACTGGTGCAGGCCGCCGACCAGCTGGTAGACGACGTCGGCCAGGGAGCCGGAGTAAGGCACCTGTCCCTCGATGCCCTCGGGGACGATCTTGTCGTCACCCGAGACGTCAGCCTGGAAGTAGCGGTCCTTGGAGTAGGACTTGCGACCACGCGAGCTCATGGCGCCGAGCGAGCCCATACCGCGGTAGCGCTTCCACTGCTTGCCGTTGACGAAGACGAGGTCCCCGGGGGACTCGGTGCAGCCGGCCAGGAGAGAGCCGAGCATGACGGTGTCAGCGCCGGCGACCATGGCCTTGGCGATGTCACCGGAGTACTGCAGGCCGCCGTCAGCGATGAGCGGCACACCAGCCGGGGTGCAGGCGCGCGCAGCCTCGTAGACGGCGGTCACCTGCGGGACGCCCACGCCCGCCACAACGCGGGTGGTGCAGATCGAGCCCGGCCCCACACCGACCTTGACCGCGTCCACGCCGGCGTCGATGAGCGCCTGCGCGCCCTCGCGGGTCGCGACGTTGCCTCCGATGATCTGCACGCCGGCAAAGGCCGGGTCCTTCTTCAGGCGCGAGATCATCTCCAGGGCGAGCCTGGCACCACCGTTCGCGGTGTCCACGACGAGCACGTCCACGCCGGCCTCGGCCAGCGCACCGGCACGCTCCCAGGTGTCGCCCCAGTAGCCGACGGCGGCGCCGACCACGAGACGGCCCTCCTCGTCCTTGGTGGCGTGAGGGTACTGCTCGGTCTTGACGAAGTCCTTGACCGTGATGAGGCCGGTCAGGCGCCCGGAGGCGTCGACCAGCGGAAGCTTCTCGATGCGGTGCTCAGCCAGAAGCGCCTTGGCGTCCTCGCGCGAGATGCCCGTGGGGCCGGTGACGAGGCGCTCACGCGGCGTCATGCAGTCACGCACGCGCAGGGTCGACCAGGTGTCCGCCGGCACGAAGCGCAGGTCGCGGTTGGTGATGATGCCGAGCAGGTTGCCCCCCTCGTCGACCACGGGCAGGCCGGAGACCTTGTAGTGGCCGCACAGCGTGTCCAGCTCGGCGATGGTGGCCTCCGGCCCCACGGTGACGGGGTCGGAGACCATACCTGACTCCGAGCGCTTGACCCGGCGCACCTGCTGGGCCTGGTCCTCGATGGACAGGTTGCGGTGCAGGATGCCGATACCACCCTGGCGAGCCATGGCGATCGCCATCTCGGACTCGGTGACGGTGTCCATCGCGGCGCTGAGGAGCGGGGTGGACAGGCTGATGCGCCTGGTCAGCCTGGAGGTGGTGTCAACCTCGGAGGGGATGACGTCGGTCAGCCTGGGCAGCAGGAGAACGTCGTCGTAGGTCAGTCCGGTCGGTGCGTACAGGTCAGGGCTGGTGATCGAGTCGCTCACAGTGTGCATGGTAGGACCACGCGAGCCCGCCGTGCACCCTGGGCCGGCGTCGGGATGCTCACGAGGTCCTGTCCCGCCTCGCGCCCGCGACCCACGAGCCGAGACCACCCGCCCTCCCCTCGGTGGTACGTCCGTGCTTGCCGTTCTCCCAAAAGCACCCTAATGTATTCTATGACACAGGTGTGCCGGCAGGGTCCGCCGTCGTCACTGAGAAGGGACTCATTCATGCCTGAGCGGTCGCGGCAGCCTGGTCCCGTGACCGCTTTGTGGGAGTGGCAGTACCAGGGCGCCTGCCTCGGGATGGACTCCGCGCAGTTCTTCCACCCTGACGGAGAGCGGGGACGCTCACGCCGTCGGCGTGACGACGGCGCCAAGGCCGTGTGCCGCACCTGTCCGGTCCTTGCGCGCTGCCGCGAGCACGCCCTGGCCACGCACGAGCCCTACGGCGTGTGGGGCGGGATGACCGAGGAGGAGCGCAGACAGGTCCTGGCCGGGCGCAGGCTGCCGTGACGCCCCTGCCCAAGGGGCGAGTGACGGCACCAGGCGCTCGGCGGGGCGAGGGCGCCGGGCACCTCCCAGACACGTCCCAGACACGACGGTGGGGGAAGGAACCGAAGCTCCTTCCCCCACCTGTGACCGCACCAGGGCGGTCAGTATGACGTCACTTGGTGACGACGGCGAGCACGTCGCGCGCCGAGAGGATGAGGTAGTCCTCGCCGGCGTACTTGACCTCGGTGCCGCCGTACTTGGAGTAGATGACGACGTCGCCCTCGGCGACGTCCACCGGAATGCGCTTGCCGGAGTCGTCGACACGGCCCGGGCCCACGGCCACGACCTTGCCCTCCTGCGGCTTCTCCTTGGCCGTGTCCGGGATGACCAGGCCGGAGGCGGTGGTCTGCTCGGCCTCCAGCGTCTGGACGACGATGCGGTCCTCGAGCGGCTTGATGGAGATCGACATGGTGTCCTCCCCTTCTCGCTTGTTCAGCGTACGGATGGTGTTGTGGTCCGCGTCCTGACTTGCCGGTCCGCCGTCGCGGGGGTCGGTCCGTCAGCGCCGAGGGCGCGTGCCGCGGAGCCTTCACCGGCCCCGCGTCCAGGGGAGAATCTACGCGCGGTATTAGCACTCAGTCAACGCGAGTGCCAGAACGAGGGCCCTGGTTCGCCATCGGCGTGCAATCATCGTGACGATGGCTCCTTCCTCTGACTCCTGTGCCCCCGACGCCGCCTCGCTCGCCCCGCTGCTCACCCCACAGGGCTGGCAGCTGCTCTCCTCCTTGCCGCCCTACGACCCCGGCTCCGCCCTGCGCCTGGGCGAGGAGCTGCGCGCCGCCGGCCACAGCCCGCAGCTGGTCTCGGCGGCGCTGACCCAGCAGCGCCTGCGCGAGCGCGCAGCCGTGAAGTTCGGTCCCTTCGCCTCCCAGATGCTCTTCACGCCTGACGGCCTGGAGCAGGCCACGCGCCTCGCCGTCTCCGCCCACCACGCCGCCCGTTACGCCGCGGCAGGGGTGCGTCGCGTGGCGGACCTGGGCTGCGGCATCGGCGGGGACGCCGTCGCCCTGGCCGGCCTGGACCTGCCTGTCCTCGCCGTCGAGCGGGACGAGGCGACGGCGGCGCTGGCCACCGTCAACCTCATGCCCTTCCCCCACGCCGAGGTCCTGTGCGCAGACGCGCTGGAGGTGGACCTGGCCGCTCACGGCGTCGACGCCGTCTTCGCCGACCCCGCCAGGCGCTCCGGTGGCCGGCGTCTGACCGACCCCGAGCAGTGGTCGCCTCGGCTCAGCCAGGTCCTCGCGCTGCGTCACCAGGTGGGTGCCCTGGGAGTCAAGGTCGCTCCCGGTATCGAGCACGCGGCCCTGCCTGCCGACTCCCACGTGCAGTGGGTCAGCGTGGGCGCAGAGGTGGTCGAGGCAGGGATCTGGTGCGGCCCCCTGGCCGCTGAGGGCCCGGGCCGCTCCGCCCTCGTGCTCAGCCCGGACCCGGGCCGCCCTGGCAGCCACACCGCCCACGTCCTGACGGACCCCGCCTGCTGCGACCCCTCGGCCGCACCCGTCCAGCTCGACGCCGTCGCCGGCCCCCAGGACCTGGCGCCCCTGCTGCACGAGCCCGACGGCGCAGCCATCCGGGCAGGACTGGTCGCCTTCCTCGCCGAGCAGCTGGGGGCGCGTCCCCTCGCCCCACGCATCGCCTACCTCACCGGCTCCACCCCGCCTCCCGCCGGGCTGCGGCCCTTCCTGCGCAGCTGGCGCATCCGCGAGGTCCTGCCCCTGCACCTCAAGGCCCTCAAGGCACGCGTGCGCGCCAACGAGATTGGACGCCTCGAGATCCACCGCCGTGGCGTCGAGGTCTCCCCCGACGCCCTGCGCGCCTCGCTGCACCCCAAGGGGCCCCACGGCGAGACCTGGGTCCTGACCCGCTTAGGCGGCGGGCCGGCGCGCAGCCGCGCCAAGGGCTCGGGCCCCAAGGGGGTCGTCCTGGTGGTCGAGCAGCTGGAGCAGGACGGACCAGCGCAGGCCTAGACTGACCACGGACGGCCTGGACAGGCCCGGTCCCGCACAGACGGATCGGACTTCTTCTGACTCCCTCCCTGACGAAGGGCGCACCATGACCACGGCACCACGCTTCCGACACCACCACCGCCAGGAGCTGCCTTTTGCCTCCTCACCGCGTTCCAGCGTCGGTATTGAGTGGGAGCTTCAGCTGCTGGACCGTGACAGCCTCGACCTGCGCCAGTGCGCCGCCGAGATCCTCGGCGCCGTGGGCCAGGACCCGAACATCCACGGCGAGATGATGCTCAACACCATCGAGCTGGTCTCGGGAGCCCGCCAGAGCGTCGCCCAGTGCGTGGAGGACATCGCCTTCGCCTACGACCGCCTGCTGCCCGTGGTCGACCCGCTGCGCGTGGACCTGGTCAGCGCCGGCACCCACCCCTTCGCCGACCCCCTGGTCCAGCGGGTCACCGACGCCGAGCGCTACTCCCGCCTCGTGGACCGCACCCGCCTGTGGGGCCACCAGATGCTCATCTTCGGCACCCACGTCCACGTGGGCCTGGAGGACCGGGACAAGGCCCTGCCCATCCTCAAGGCGCTGCTCACACGCACCGCGCACCTGCAGTGCCTGAGCGCCTCCTCGCCCTTCTGGGCGGGGGAGGACACCGGGTACGCGGACAACCGGGCGATGATGTTCCAGCAGCTGCCGACCGCCGGCGCCCCGCACCAGCTCGATACCTGGGCGGACCTGGAGGCCTACACCGGGGACATGACCCACACCGGCGTGATCGAGGAGTTCAGCGAGGTGCGCTGGGACGTGCGCCCCTCCCCCAGGCTCGGCACGATCGAGGTACGCGCCTGTGACGCCGCGACCAACCTCACCGAGCTGGCCAGCATCGCCGCGCTGACCCAGTGCCTGGTGGAGAACTTCTCCCGCGCGCTGGACAGGGGTGAGGAGCTGGACGCCATGCCTGACTGGTACGTCGATGAGAACAAGTGGCGCTCAGCACGCTACGGCATGGACGCCATCCTCATCACCGGCTCCGACGGCGAGGAGGAGCTGGTCAGCGACACCGTGGCCCAGATGGTCGACCAGCTCATGCCGGTGGCCGAGGACCTGGGGTGCGCCCGCGAGCTGGCCGCGACCCGCACCACGCTCGAGGCCGGAGCCTCCTACCAGCGCCAGCTCGCCGCGGTCAGTGCTGCCGGCGGCGCCAACCAGGCTGCCGTCAAGCTCATGCAGGCGGAGGTGCGGGCAGGCCGGCCCCTGAGCCCGACCGAGGTCCTCTCCACGGCCTCGACGGTCCGCCCCTCCACCCTGCCGGCCTCTCACCGCCACCGCTACGCCAGCGCCTGAGGCGCTACCGGCACCCCGGCCCACAGGCCGTTGGTGCCGGCTCCGTTGCCGCCGGCTCCGGCTCAGCGGGCGATGACGGTGTCCAGGGGCATCCCGGAGTCGGGAGCGAAGCCCATCGGGCTGGGCTCGAGGCCTGCGCGCACGGCCGCGCTGCCCAGCGCCGCGATCTGGGCGCCGTTGTCCGTGCAGTAGCGCAGCGGGGGCAGGCGCAGCGTGATGCCGGCCGCCTCACAGCGCTCGGCTGCCAGCGAGCGCAACCGGGAGTTGGCGGAGAACCCGCCGCCGATGACGAGGGCGTCCACGCCCTCGTCCAGACAGGCCTGCACGGCCTTGCTGGTCAGGGAGTCGTTGACCGCCTCGGAGAAGGCAGCGCACACGTCCGCCTTGGGCACCTCCTGGTCGTCATCCTCCAGGGACTCCACGTAGCGGGCCACGGCGGTCTTGAGCCCGGAGAAGGAGAAGTCGTAGCGGTGGCGCTCCTTGTCCTTGCCTGCGGCGAGCCCTCGGGGGAAACGGATCGCCTCGCGGTCCCCTTCCTGGGAGAGGCGGTCGACGTGGGGGCCGCCGGGGTAGGGCAGGCCGAGCAGGCGGCCCACCTTGTCGAAGGCCTCGCCTGCGGCGTCGTCCAGGGTCCCGCCGAGCTCACGCACGTCGGTGGCGATGTTGCGGACGGAGACGATGCTGGAGTGCCCGCCGGAGACGACGAGGCCGATCACACGCTGCGGCAGGGCACCGTCAACCAGCTCGTCGACAGCCAGGTGACCGATAACGTGGTTGACACCATAGATCGGCTTGCCCAGCGAGGCAGCCAGCGCCTTGGCGGCAGAGATCCCCACCGTGAGCGAGCCGATGAGGCCGGGACCGGCACACACGGCGATGGCGTCGACCTCAGCCAGGTCCACGTCCGCCTTGGCCAGAGCCGCGTCCAGCGTGGGGACGAAGGACTGCAGGTGGGCGCGCGAGGCGATCTCGGGGATGATGCCGCCGAAGCGGGCGTACTCGTCCATGGAGGTGGCCACGACGTCACCCAGCAGCTCGCGACCTCGCACCAGGGCGACGCCGGTCTCGTCGCAGGTGGATTCGATTCCCAGGACCAGAGGTTCGCTCACGGAGGCCAGACTAGTACGTCACCACGCCAAGCTGTATTGCACCTCACCACCTCAATCCTTATCATTGTGTTGCATATCACGTACCACCAAGGAGGTTGGTCGACATGCGCGTCATATCAGTCTTGTGCCACGGAGCAGCAACGAGGTGCTGCACGAAGCTGGTCACGACGTGGAGGGAGTGCTGATGAACCTCGCGATCCCTGGATTCTTCAGTGACGTCCGTCGGTGGAGCCGCGCGAACACGGCCTTCAGCCGCCAGGACGGGATGCTGGCCGCCTACTGCGCAGCGGTCTGGGTCGTGTGCGTGCTCGCGGCCGGCTACTCCTTGTCCGCCTCCCTCTCCCACTCACCGCTGCAGCCCCTTGCGGTGTGGATCCTCATCGCCGTCACGGCGTGGACGATGCTCCCACCGCTCCAGCTTATGGTCAGGCAGGCAACGGTTCGTTCCCTGCTGCGCAGGGCGGTCTACAGCCTGTCCCTCGTGACAGGCACCTGCTGCCTCGCCTACCTGTACGGGGTGTGGACCATCACGCACAGCCCGGGTCTGCTCACGGGCTACTTCTGGGAGATCACCCTCCCCTCCTGCGGGCTCATCGCGATCGGTCTGGTCGGGATCATCGTCTCCGGGCCCAGGCCTGCGCCGTCGTCCCCGGCCAGGTAGCCGTCACGACGTTCTTCCCTGCTCTCCCTTCCTTCCGACGACGAAAGACGGCGGTGGGGCCGGCACCTCTCAGGTGGCGGCCAGATC
>NZ_JARKVC010000020.1 GCF_029851875.1 Actinomyces sp. | reverse complement strand
GGCCCCCTGCAGGGGCCGGGCGACGCTGTATCTTGGGCGCGTGCTCCTGACTGTCGCCATCATCGGCCCCGCTCACGCTCTCAAGGGCGAGGTCCGTCTCGAGATCCGCACCGACGACCCTCAGGGGCGCCTGGCCCCTGGGACGACGCTGCCCACGGACCCGCAGGACGCGGGGCCGCTGACCGTCTCTCGCCTGCGCTTTGACGGTCAGCGCTGGTTCGCTGCCTTTGACCAGGCCCCGGACCGCACCGCGGCCCAGGCGCTGCGCGGGGTACGGCTGCTGGTCGACACCGACGAGGAGGCGCAGCAGGAGGACGAGGAGGCCTGGTACGCCTATGAGCTTGTCGGCCTGCGGGCGCTGAAGGCCGGGGAGGGCGAGGAGCGCGGGGAGAGGCTCGTGCTCGGCGAGGTCGTTGACCTCGAGCCCGGTGTCGCCCAGGACAGGCTCGTGGTGCGTACGCCGCAGGGAGAGCGTGTCGCCGTCCCCTTCGTCGAGGAGCTCGTGCCTGAGATCGACCTGGAGGGCGGGAGCGTGACGATCGATCCTCCCGGTGGCCTCTTCCCGGGCCTCGGGCAGGCCGAGCAGACAGAGGAGACCGCCCAGTGAGCGACCAGCCCCTGCACCTGGACGTCGTGACGATCTTCCCGGACTACCTGCGGGTGCTCGACCTCTCGCTCATCGGCAAGGCGGCCACCAGTGGTCTGCTGGAGGTGACGGTCCACGACCTGCGCTCGTGGACCCGTGACCGCCATCGCACGGTGGACGACACTCCGCTGGGAGGCGGTGCCGGCATGGTGATGAAGCCTGACGTGTGGGGCCAGGCCCTGGACGAGGTCCTCTCACGCTCCGAGGACGGTGAGCCCCAGGGCGGTGGACCTGGCCGCCAGGTCCTCGTCATCCCCACCCCCTCGGGCGAGGTCTTCACTCAGCGGGTGGCCGAGGACCTGGCCGAGGCCGACCAGATCGTCTTCGCCTGCGGCCGCTACGAGGGGATCGACGCGCGCGTGGCCCGGCACTACCGCTCGGCCGGCCTCGAGGTCCGTGAGCTGTCCGTCGGCGACTACGTCCTCAACGGCGGGGAGGCCGCCTGCCTGGTCATGATCGAGGCTGTCGCACGTCTGCGTCCCGGGGTGCTAGGCAACCCCGAGTCGGTGGTGGAGGAGTCCCACTCCAGCGCCGGCCTGCTGGAGCACGAGGTCTACACCCGCCCGGTGTCCTGGCGCGGCCTGGACCTGGCCGAGAGCTGGCCGGAGCTGCTGGGAGGCGACCACGCCCTCATCGCGCGCCAGCGCCGCGACCAGGCCATCGCCCGGACCGCCGAGCGCCGCCCCGACATGATCGAGCGCCTGGACCCGGCCGGCCTCGACGGCGCGGACCGCGCCGCCCTGGCCCGCTGTGGCTGGGTGGTGCCGCCCGGTGCTGACCACCCGGTCAGGGCCGTCCTGCGCCCGGCGCTGGACGAGGACCTGCCAGCCCTCGTGGCGCTGGCGGCGCGCACCTTTCCTGACGCCTGCCCCTCCTTCCTGACCACCGAGCAGATCGAGCAGCACGTCGCCACCGCGCTCAGCCCGCAGCGCCTGGGGACGTGGATCCAGGACCCCCGTGTGGTGGTGAACGTGGCGTGCCTGGAGGAGGACCTGCCTGAGGCCGCGGTGCAGGGGGGCGAGCTGGTGGGCTACAGCGTCGTCATCGCAGACCGGCTCGACGAAGGCGGCCAGCTGCCCCAGGGGCTGGATGAGCGGCCCCCCTGCGTCACGGTGCCCCAGGAGCCCGACGGCGCGAGGCCGGTGGTGGCTGAGCTGTCCAAGGTGTACGTCGACACGCGCCTGCGCGGCTCGGGCCTGGCTGCCGTGCTCCTGGCGGAGGCTGCCTGTGACGCGGCGACCATGGGGGCTGCCCTGCTGTGGCTGGGGACCAACGACGGCAACCGCAAGGCGCAGAGGTCCTACAAGCGGGCAGGCTTCGTCAAGGTGGGGACACGGACCTACGACGTGGGCGGTCAGCGCTGCCGTGACGTGGTCATGGTGCGTGCCCTGGCAGGCTAGGTCACCAAGGTCACGTGGTCCCCGTCTCGCAGCCCGCAGGCGGGGTGTGACAGACTGGGCCCGCCCTGAGGCCTCGGTCGAGCCTCTGCCACTGGGGAGGCCACCGTCATGAGGACCTGCAGGGCGCCAGCACCGGTGCGGCCCGGACGGCGCAACCCGCTGTCCGCGCGGCACCACGGACCAAGCGCCCATGACCAGTGGCACGAGCGTGGAGAATGAGCATGACCAACCTGATTGACGAGATCAACGCCGCTTCGCTGCGTGACGACGTCCCCGCCTTCCGCGCCGGTGACACCCTCAAGGTGCACGTCAAGGTCGTTGAGGGCAACCGGAGCCGTATCCAGGTCTTCCAGGGCATCGTCATCGGCCGCCAGGGCTCTGGCGTGGGCGAGACCTTCACCATCCGCAAGGTCTCCTTCGGCGTGGGCGTGGAGCGTACCTTCCCGCTGCACACTCCCAGCATCGACAAGATCGAGGTCGTCACCCGTGGTGACGTCCGTCGCGCGAAGCTCTACTACCTGCGCAACCTGCACGGCAAGGCTGCCAAGATCAAGGAGCGTCGCGAGGACTGAGAGCCCGGCCCAGCCTGGCTCGGCCCGCTCATCGGCGTTGCCCGGGACCCGTCCGGGTCCCGGGCAACGCCTTCATACCGTCCCTGTCCCTAGCCGAGGACACAGACCGCGGCGCCCCGGCGCCGTCGAGAGGACCACATGTCTCTCAGCCCGCACGAGGCGCTGCCTGAGCCGGACCGACCCGCGCACTCGGAGCCGGGTGAGTCAGTGGGGGCGTCCGAGGACCTGCCCCCCTCCTACCCTCCGGCCCGTCCCCAGCCGGGGCCCGCAGGTGAGCAGACGGGGGCTGCGCGCAAGCGGCTGCGTGGTTCCACCTTCCTCGTCGTCGTCCTGGCCCTGGTGGTGACAGCCTTGTTCAAGAGCCTCGTCCTGCAGTGGTTCGAGATCCCCTCCGGCTCCATGGAGGACACCCTGACCGCCGGTGACCGCGTCGCGGTGACGATGTACGACTCCACCGACATCTCCCGCGGGGACGTCGTCGTCTTCCGCGACCCTGACAGCTGGCTGACGGTCACTGACCCGACGGGCCTGCGCGGCGTGGCCCGTGACGCGCTCATCCTCATGCGGCTGCTTCCTGAGGACTCCGGGCACCACCTCATCAAGCGCGTCATCGGCATGCCCGGTGACCACGTCGTGTCCGACGGCCAGGGCTCGCTGTCCGTCAACGGCGTCGAGCTGGACGAGACCTATGTCAAGGAGGGTGTGTCCGCCTCCACGATCGCCTTCGACGTCACGGTGCCTGAGGGGTACGTGTGGGTCATGGGAGACAACCGCTCCAACTCAGCCGACTCGCGCTACCACCAGGACGACGCTCACCACGGCTTCGTGCCCCTCGACGACGTCGTCGGCGTGGCCAAGGCCATTGTGTGGCCGGTAGGCCGGTGGGGCTCCCTGGGCGGGGGAGAGGACGTCTTCTCCGCCGTGCCCGACGCCTCCCTCCCGGCGGGCCAGACCGCCGGCGGGGACGGCCGGTGACGTCCCGGTCCGCCTCCTCCACGCGCCTGCGTCCCGACCGCGGGCTGGAGACCACGCTGCTGGCGAGCCACCGGGTGGTGGCAGGGATGGACGAGGTAGGCCGCGGGGCGCTGGCAGGTCCGGTCAGCGTGGGGGTCGCGCTCGTCGACGCCTCCACCCCTGACCTCTTCCCGCACGGCCTGGCGGACTCCAAGCAGCTGAGCCCCTCTCGCCGCGAGGCGCTCCAGGCGCCGTGCCGGGACTGGGCCCTGGACTGGGCGGTCGCGCACTCCTGGCCGGCAGAGATCGACGCGCTCGGCATCGTGGGGGCCCTGCGGCTGGCCGGCCTGCGCGCGCTGGCTGAGGTCGCCTCGCGCGCTCACGTCCCTGACGTCGTCATCCTCGACGGCGTGGCCGACTGGCTCAGCGAGCCCTTCACCGACCTGCTGACGGGGCTGGACGCTCCCCAGCCGGTGCACCCGGCGGTGGCCCAGGTGCGCGACGCGATGGACGCCCTGGGACTGGCCACCCCGCCGGTGCGGACGCAGGTCAGGGCGGACGCCCGCTGCGCCGTCGTCGCAGCAGCCAGCGTCCTGGCCAAGGTGGAGCGGGACAGGCTGATGACCGAGCTTGACGACCCTGGTTACGGGTGGTCCTCGAACAAGGGCTACGCCTCGGCCGCGCACGTGGCGGGGCTGGGTCGGCTGGGGGCCAGCGGCCAGCACCGCCGCTCCTGGCGCCTGCCGGGCCTGGAGTCCTTCGCCGCGGGCTGAGGCACCGACGCGCCCGGCGTGCCCGTGCGCCGTCGCGGCACGGGCGTGCATGATGGGACGGTGAGTGCTGAAGACCTGGAGTCCTACGAGAACGACCTGGAGCTGGAGCTCTACCGCGAGTACCGCGACGTCGTGTCCCTCTTCTCCTACGTGGTGGAGACGGAGCGCCGCTTCTACCTCGCCAACGCTGTGGACGTGCAGGTGCGCACCAACGGCGGGGAGGTCTTCTTCGAGCTCGCCCTGGAGGACGCCTGGGTCTGGGACGTCTACCGCTCCTCCCGCTTCGTCAAGTCCGTGCACGTGGTCACCTTCAAGGACGTCAACGTCGAGGAGCTGACCAAGCCGGAGATGGAGCTGCCCTGACCCGCCCCGAGAGCAAACGGGGGAGCGGCCCGCTGCACTCAGTCCCACGCCTCTCCTGAGTCCCACGAGTCTCGGCCCGGGCTCCACAGCCCCCGCCCCTGACACCCTCCTCCACAGGGCTCACCAGCCTGTAGTGCACCGCCACCCGGTACCGGGCCACAGTGGTGCCGGAGGTGATCGACGTGACCCACACGTCCGTTCAGGAGCCCGGGGGCCCACGACCCGTGACCGGCCGTGACCGGAGCCAGACGGGGCGACGCGGGGAGGACCTGGCAGCCGCCTACCTCACCGACCTGGGGTGGACCGTCCTGGAACGTAACTGGAGACCACAAGGGCTCGCCGGCCTGCGCGGTGAGCTTGACATCGTGGCGAGCGAGCCGTCCGCGTGCGCAGGCCGGCCCGTACTCGTGGCTGTCGAGGTCAAGACGCGCAGCTCGGCCGTGGCGGGCACCCCGGCAGAGGCCGTGACGCCCGCCAAGCGCCGACGGCTGGCGCGCCTGGCAGCCGCCTGGCTCGCTGAGCACGGTGGCTCAGGGCGCCGGCTGCGCCTGGACGTGATCTCGATCCTTCTTCGCGACCCTCTGCCCGCCCAGCTGCGTCACCACCGTGGGGTGTGGTCATGAGCGGCCTGGCGCGCACGCTCGCGGTGACCCTGACCGGGCTGCAGGGGCACCTGGTCCAGGTCGAGGCCCACGCTTCCCAGGGACTGCCTGGCTTCACCCTCGTCGGGCTGCCGGACGCGGCGGTGCGTGAGTCGCGTGAGCGGGTCCGTGCTGCCCTGTCCACCTGCGGCACGGCCTGGGGAGAGCAGCGCGTGACCGCCAACCTCTCTCCGGCGGACCTGCCCAAGACGGGCACCGGCTTCGACCTCAGCCTCGCCCTGGCGGTCCTGGGAGCGCGTCAGGAGCTCTCCCGCCAGGCTACCGAGGTCATGGCCGCCACGGTCTTCATCGGTGAGCTCGGGCTCGACGCCTCGGTCCGGCCGGTTCGCGGGGTCCTGCCTGCGGTCTCCTGCGCCGCCCGGGCCGGGGTGAAGCGGGTCGTCGTCCCCCAGGAGTGCCTGGCCGAGGCCCGCCTGGTCCCGGGGATCGAGGTGCGTGCGGTGGCGCACCTGGCCGAGCTCATCACCCATCTGGGAGGCAAGGTTCCCGCCGGCGTCCTCGTCCTGGCCCGCCAGGCCGCTGAGGCCAGCGCCCCCGCCACCGCGGTGTCACCGCCCGCTGCGGTGGCGGACCTGGCCGACGTCGTCGGGCAGCTCGAGGCGCGTCACGCCCTGGAGGTGGCCGCGGCCGGAGGCCACCACCTCCTGCTCGTCGGCCCGCCCGGTGCCGGCAAGACGATGATGGCCGAGCGCCTGCCCTCGATCCTGCCGCCGCTGAGCACGGCCGACTCCATCACGGTGACCTCCCTGCACTCGGTGGCCGGCACCTTCGACGCGCAGGCCGGCCTCATCCGGACTCCTCCGCTGCGCTCGCCGCACCACACCGCCACCAGGGCCGCCGTCGTCGGTGGCGGCTCAGGTACCCCGCGCCCCGGTGACGTCTCGCTGGCGCACCGTGGGGTCCTCCTCCTGGACGAGGCGCCTGAGTTCTCCAGCGGCGTCCTGGACTGCCTGCGCCAGCCGCTGGAGACCGGTCAGGTGACCATTGACCGTGCCGGCGGGCGGGCGACCTACCCTGCGGCCTTCCAGCTCGTCCTGGCCGCCAACCCGTGCCCGTGCGGGCGCGGGAGCGGGCGTGGCACGCAGTGTACCTGCACCTCCCTGCAGCGCCGCCGTTACTTCTCCCGCCTGTCCGGTCCGCTGCTGGACCGGGTCGACATCCAGGTCGAGGTCGCTGCGCTCTCCTCGACGGACCTGACCGCAGGCAGTACGGGAGAGTCCTCGGCCCAGGTCGCCGCCAGGGTGCTGGCCGCACGCGCGCGCACGGCGCGGCGTCTGGCGGACACGCCGTGGCGGCTGATGAGCCAGGTCCCCGGGACCTGGCTGCGCTCGCCCCGCTCCGGCACCGACCGCGTCGGGGTGAGGCTGCTCCTGGACGCCCTGGACCGCGGCGACCTCACCCTGCGAGGAGTCGACCGTGTCCTGCGGCTGGCGTGGACCCTGGCGGACCTGGCAGGTCTCGACGGCCCGGGCAGGGCGGAGCTGGGAGCGGCCCTGGTACTGCGCACACCAGGAGGACGGCCATGAGCCCCAGGCCCCAGCTGCCCTACGACCTCAGTGACCCGGTGCTGGCGCCTGCCACCTGGTCACGGCTGGCCGAGCCGGCGGACCGGGCGGCCGCGCTCCTGATCTCCCACCTCGGTGCCTCGGGGGCGCTGGAGTGGCTGCTGGGTCCCGCACTGGATGACGACGGCGAGGCGCGCCCCGCCCCGGCTCCTCCTGTGCCTGCACCTGGGGACCAGGCGCGGGCGAGCGCGGCCTGGGCCAAGGCGGCCGCACGCTGGGCGCCGCGACTGAGCGGACTCGACATCCGCAGGGAGCTGGAGGTCCTGGAGCGCCTGGGCGGCAGCCTGGTGCTGCCCAGCGACCCCTGGTGGCCGCAGGGGCTGGAGGACCTCGAGCAGCCCCCGGTCTGCTTGTGGGTCCGTGGTGACCCGGCCCTGCTGGCCTGCCGGCCCGCTCCCGCAGACCAGGCCGTGACACTGAGCAGCCCTGGACGCTTTCGCCAGGACCTCGTTCCCCAGGGACCGGCGAGGGGACTGAGCCTGGCGCTCGTCGGATCGCGCGCCTCCACCCGCTACGGGGAGCATGTGGCCACCCAGATGGCGGAACGGCTCGCGGCGCACGGCGCCGTCGTCGTCTCCGGAGGCGCCTACGGCATCGACGCCGCAGCCCACCGCGCCGCCCTGCCTGCCGGCCGCACGATCTGCGTGTCCGCCGCAGGAGTGGACCGCCTCTATCCGGCCGGCAACGCCACGCTCCTGCAGGAGGTGATCGACCGCGGCGCCCTGGTGGCGGAGGTCCCTCCAGGCAGCCAGCCCGCACGCCACCGCTTCCTGTCGCGCAACCGTCTTATCGCCGCGATGAGCCAGGCGACGGTGGTCGTCGAGGCGGCGTGGCGCTCCGGGGCGCTGTCCACGGCACGCCACGCCGCGGACCTGGGAAGAGCGCTTGGCGCTGTTCCGGGGCCGGTGACCTCGATGGAGTCGGCTGGGTGCCACCGCCTGCTGCGAGAAGGGGCCGTGTGCGTCACGGACGCGGACGAGGCCCTGGAGCTGGTGCTTCCTCTGGGCCTGACCGATCCCGAGGCGGACAAGGAGGCCGATCCTCTCCGAGCGGGCTGCGGGCTCCTGGACGGGCTGGACCGCTCCAGCGCTGCTGTGCTCGACGCCATGCCCGCGCGCGGTGCGGCGAGTGTCGAGGCTCTGGCCCGCAGCGCCGGCCTGGCCGAGCATGAGGTGAGTGCGGCCCTGGGGCTGCTGGAGCTGGCAGGCAAGGTTCGCCGGGAGCCACGAGGCTGGCGACGCGCGGCTCCCTCGGGCTCCGCCAGCGCCTAGCCTTGGGGCATGAGCCAGCAGGGACCTACCACGCGCGGAGGGCTTCGTCAGGCCTGGGAACGGTACCTGCGGCTCCAGCGAGGCCGCTCCGAGCACACGGTGCGTGCCTACACCGGTGACCTTGACGACCTGCTGACCTTTCTCGGAGTCGGTCGCGGTGACGAGGAGGAGGTGGGCCCGGCCCTGTCGAGCCTGGACCTGGCCGACCTGCGGGCGTGGCTGGCTGAGCTGTCCGCCTCCGGTCACGCGCGAGCCACCCTCGCGCGCCGGGGCTCAGCGCTGCGCAGCTTCTCGACCTGGGCCTGGCGCAACGGGCTGCTGGCCAGCGACGTCGCGGCGCGCCTGCGCACCCCGCGCGCTGATAACCGCCTGCCCACGGTCCTGTCCAAGGAGCAGGCCAGGGCGCTGCTGGAGGCGGCGGCCCAGGAGGCCCAGGAGGCCCATGCGGCCCAGCGAGCCGCCGGGGCGGCTCCCGGCGGTCCCGGCCCTGAGCGCCTTGCCCTGGCCCGGCGTGACCAGGCCCTGGTTGAGATGCTCTACGCCACCGGCGTGCGGGTCTCAGAGCTGTGCGCGCTCGACCTGGCCGACGTGGAGCGGGGCGAGCGCACGGTTCGCGTGCTGGGCAAGGGGAACAAGGAACGGGTGGTGCCCTACGGGACGCCGGCGGCCCGCGCCCTGGAGGGGTGGTGGCGGCTGCGTGGCCGGCTCGTGAGGCCGGACAGCGGGCAGGCCCTCTTCCTGGGAGCCAGGGGAGGACGGGTCGACCCGCGGACGGTGCGGCAGGTCGTCCACCACCTGGCGGCTGTGGCAGGTGTCCCGGACCTGGGTCCCCACGGGCTGAGGCACTCAGCCGCCACCCACGTGCTGGGCGGGGGCGCCGACCTGCGCAGCGTCCAGGAGCTGCTGGGACACTCCTCCCTGGCCACGACGCAGCGCTACACCCACGTCAGCGCCGAGCGGCTGCGCGCCGTCTACGAGCAGGCCTTTCCTCGGGCCTAGAGCGGCTTGAGGCGGATGACCGCCGGCGTGAGCAGCCGCAGGGGGTTGACGTAGACGTGGCGGCTGGTCCGCGCGCCCCAGTGCAGGGCGTCGACGCCGTCGCCGCGGTGCCCGGCCAGGAGGTGGCCGATGAGGTCGCCTGCCGCCACCTGCGCGCCAGCGGTGACGGCCGGCTGGACCGGTTCGTAGGTGGTGCGGATCCCCTCGGCGTGCTCCAGGGAGACCACGGGGCGACCGGCCACGCTCCCAGCAAAGACGACTGTGGCGGCTCCGGCCGCCCGGACCTCCTGACCGGCTGAGGCCGCCAGGTCCACGCCCCGGTGCCCAGGCCCCCAGCGCACGGTGGGTGGGTCGAAGACCTCCAGGACGTCGGCGGGCGAGCCGGTGGGCCACTGGTAGCGCAGGCGCCCTGGGTAGGCCCGGGTGAGCGCCGCGCAGGAGGCGGGCTGCACCGTCGTCGCGCTGCTGAGTGCTCCTGCAGCCGCAGGAAGCGGCTGGCAGCAGGCCGGGAGCAGGGCGAGCGCGAGCACGACGGCGAGCGTGAGGATGCTGGGCGGCTGCCTCTCGGGCAGGTGTAGGCGGCGGGCAGGCGTGGAGGGTGGCGACGTTGCTGGCATGGCTCCAGGCTGGCCCCGCTGGCCCACCGGGCGCGAGGTGCCCGACTGAGCCCTGTGGAGGAGGGTGTCACGGCGGGCTCCTGTGGAGCCTGAGCGGGGTGACGCGCACGACACGGCGTGGGGCGGGATTCTCCTGTCTCGACGCCGAAAGGTCGCCACCGCGTGTGATATCGTCTCGCCCGCAGTTGTCTGTGTGACTCACTGAAGTCGCTCAGCGGCTGACTTCGCGTGCCCATCCTTTCGGATACCACGGCCGTGGTCCCACCGCCTGGCGGTGGGTGGCCTGTGGGTCACGGGCACCAGGCCCTATCCGTCCTCGCGGGCGGAGCCGAGTCCCTGCGGACCCGGTCACGGGGAAGAACCACCCACCGGGACGTGCGGGTACCTGCGCGCGTCCCCTGAAGACACGGGTACGGAGCAACCTCTCCGTCCCCGACGAAAGGACCGTCATGGCTATCGTCACCATGCGTCAGCTCCTGGAGTCCGGCGTCCACTTCGGCCACCAGACCCGCCGCTGGAACCCCAAGATGAAGCGCTTCATCCTCACCGAGCGCAACGGCATCTACGTCATCGACCTGGTCAAGACCGTCGAGGGCATCAACACCGCCTACGACTTTGTCAAGGAGACCGTCGCCCGCGGCGGCAACATCCTGTTCGTCGGCACCAAGAAGCAGGCCCAGGCCGCCGTGGCCGAGCAGGCCCAGCGCGTGGGCATGCCCTACGTCAACCAGCGCTGGCTGGGCGGCATGCTCACCAACTTCTCCACCGTGCGCGCCCGCCTGGACCGCATGAAGGAGCTCGAGCAGATCGACTTCGACGACGTGGCTGGCTCCGGCCGCACGAAGAAGGAGCTGCTCATGATGCGTCGCGAGAAGGACAAGCTGACCAAGACGCTCGGTGGTATCCGCGACATGGCCAAGCTCCCTGCGGCCGTGTGGGTCGTGGACACGAAGAAGGAGCACCTGGCCATCGCCGAGGCCCGCAAGCTCAACATCCCGGTCATCGCGATCCTGGACACCAACTGCGACCCCGACGAGGTCACCTACGGTATCCCCGGTAACGACGACGCCATCCGCGCCGTCACGCTGCTGACCCGCGTCGTCGCCGACGCCGCCGCCGAGGGCCTGATGGCCCGCTCGGCCGGCCGCGCCCGCACCGGCGAGGAGACCGAGGCCGGCACCCCTGACGCCGAGCCGCTGCCCGAGTGGGAGGCCCAGCTCCTGGCTGGTGCTGAGGCCGGCCAGTCCGCTCCCGCTGAGGCCGCCCCGGCTGCCGAGGCCGGCACCGAGCAGGCCTGAGCCTGGCCCCCCGCCCGTTCCTACCCAGCTTCATAGGAGAGAATCCATGGCGAACTACACCACTGCTGACATCAAGAACCTGCGTGAGAAGACCGGCGCCGGCATGATGGACGTCAAGAAGGCCCTGGACGAGGCCGACGGCGACCTGGACAAGGCCGTCGAGATCATCCGCGTCAAGGGCCTCAAGGGCATCGCCAAGCGCGAGGGCCGTTCCGCCTCTGCGGGTCTGATCGCCGCCACCGTCGTCGACGGCGAGGCCGGTCAGGTCGGTGTCCTGGTCGAGGTCAACGCTGAGACGGACTTTGTGGCCAAGAACCAGAAGTTCATCGAATTCGCGGACAAGGTCCTGGCTGCTGCCGTGGCCTCCGGCGCCGAGGACGCCGAGGCCCTGGCCCAGGCCCCGGTGGACGGCGAGACCGTCCAGGCCCTGACCGACGGCATGCAGGCGGTCATCGGCGAGAAGATCGTCGTGCGTCGTGTCGCGCGCCTGTCTGCCGAGAAGGTTGACCTCTACCTGCACCGCACCAACCCCGACCTGCCGGCTCAGGTGGCCGTGCTCGTCGGCACCGACGGCAAGGCTGCTGAGGTGGCCCACGACGTCGCGATGCACATTGCCGCCTACTCCCCGCAGTACCTGCGCCGCGAGGACGTCCCCGCCGACGTCGTGGAGAAGGAGCGCAAGATCGCCGAGGAGACCACGCGCGCCGAGGGCAAGCCCGAGAAGGCGATCGCCAAGATCGTCGAGGGCCGTCTGGGTGGTTTCTTCAAGGAGATCTGCCTGCTCGACCAGGCCTACGCCAAGGACCCCAAGACCACGGTCGGCAAGGTCATTGAGGCGACCGGTGGCGAGCTGACCGGCTTCGTGCGCTTCCGCGTCGGAGCCTGACCCGCACGCAGCCCACTCGCTCGCGGCCCTGCACCCAGGGGTACAGGGCCGCGAGCCGTTGTCTGGACGACGGCGAGCCAGGAAGCGCCTGTCGCAGCGAGACGACGCCTTCTCCACCGTTTTGATGTCTGACATCAGATGTCTCATAATGAGCTATGGCTCGAAGAAGAACCTCTCCCATACTCGCTGCAGCTGGCGCCGTCGCCCTCGTTGCACCGATGCTCCTCCCCACCGCCGCCTTCGCAGAGGAGACCCCGGCCTCGGACGCTGCCGTCACCCTGACGGCCCAAGGGTTCCCGCCCAACGGTTCCTCCTGGGAGGCTGGCGACCAGGTCCCCATCGACATCCAGGTCACCAACACCTCGGGCCGTCACAAGGGATTCCGCCCCACGGCGTCGAACATGTCCAACGTGGACGGCTGCCGCTGGCAGTGGATGCCTCCCAACAGCCCCCAGGTGTGCTCAGGGCGCGCCACCTACACCGTGACCCAGGAGGACGTGGACTCCGGAGCCCTGCGCCCCTCCATCACCTACTCCACCTTTGAGCAGAGTGGTTACGCTGGCCCGAGCGTGGCTCAGCCGGAGGTCACCGCCACCCTGCCCACCACTGTCGAGACCACTCAGGACGACCCTGCCAGCCCCACCATCACCGGTAGGGCTGAGCTGCTCAACGAAGCCCCCGCCGCTGGCTACTACCAGCTGGGGGAGACCCTCAACTACCGCCTTACCCTGACCAACGAGGCGTCCACGGCCCGCTCCCTGTTCGTGGCTGACTCCAACCTCGGCAGCTTCACCAGCTGCCGTTCAAACAACGTCGCTCCCGGCGCGAGCACCGAGTGCCGCTTCGCCTCGCACACGGTCACGGCCGAGGACATTGCGGCTGGCAGCTTCACCCCGCGTCTGACCGTGGGAGCGACTGCAGAACCTTTCTACAGCGGTGCGATCATCCGCGGCGCTGAGACTGCCGGAGATCCTGTGGCCGTGGGCGGGCCGACCTCCTTTGAGCAGGCCGGCGGCTTTACCTCTCCGGACGCCAACCCGAACCTCGAGGCGGGCGTGTCTGGACCCACCCTGCTGTCCGCCTCGCAGGAGGGTATGTACAACATCCGCATCCCCGCTATCGCCACGGCGTCCAACGGTGACCTGCTCGCCTCCTACGACCGCCGCCCGATCGACGGCGGTGCCAACGGTGGCGACTCGCCCAACGCCAACTGGATCGTCCAGCGCCGTTCCACCGACGGCGGCAAGACCTGGGGCCCGGAGACTGTCATCGCCCGCGGTGAGACCGCCCGGAGCAAGCGCATCGGCTACTCCGACCCCTCCTACGTGGTGGACGCGGACACGGGCACGATCTTTAACTTCCACGTCCAGAGCTTTGACTCCGGCGTCTTTGCCAACAACCCCAGCTACAACCGAGGAGAGGACGGTCGGATTCTCGAGTCCAACCGTCACGCCATGAACCTGGGGCTGTCCGTCTCGACGGACAACGGTCACACCTGGACCGAGCGTGTCATCACGGCCCAGGCCCTGCACGACAAGACTGACCTGAGGTCCTGCTTCGCTACCTCGGGTGCAGGTATTCAGAAGAAGCAGGACCCGCACGCCGGTCGACTTGTCCAGCAGGTTGCCTGCGTCAAGACGGACAGCACGATCGTGGCCTTCTCCTTGTTCTCTGACGATCACGGCGAGACCTGGCAGACGGGTGCGTACACCACGGTGGATCGCGGCGAGGGCCAGGCCCCGTGGCGCTTTGACGAGAACAAGGTGGCTGAGCTGTCTGACGGCCGCCTGCTGCTCAACTCCCGCACCACCAACCAGTCGCCCGGTGGCGGGCACCGTTTGGTCTCCATCTCTGAGGACGGTGGTGCCACCTGGGGTGAGGTGAGCTACGACGACGAGCTGCTGGACTCTGGCAACAACGCCCAGATCATCCGCGCCTACCCCAATGCCAAGCCCGGCTCGGCCCGCTCGAAGGTGCTGCTGTACTCGGGCGCCTTCAACCAGAGCGCACGCACCAACGGCACGGTCCTCGCGTCCTGCGACGACGGCGCTACCTGGGCCCACCGCAAGGAGCTGATCCCCGGCGGCACCGGCTACACGACGATGGCGGTCCAGCCTGACGGCTCCATCGGGCTGCTCTATGAGCCCCGAATCTTCAGCGATGTCTCCTACCTTCGCTTCACGCTGGCTGACATCGCTCCTGGCCTGTGCGAGGCGCCTGCGCTGAGCGTTGACGACATCGACGACGTCACCGCGACCGACGGCGAGGAGATCACCCCGCTGCCGGTGGTCTCCGGCGGTGGTGACCTGGCCCTGGAGCGGACGGTCTCCGTCAGCGGGCTGCCTGAGGGCCTGTCCTATGACGCCCAGAGCGGGAAGATCTCCGGCCGTCTCCAGGCTGGCATCACGGAGCAGAGGACCTACCCCGTGACGGTGACTGTCTCGGAGGAGAGTGACGGTACAGGACTGGCGTCGCGAGAGGCCTCGACCTCCTTCGACCTGACACTTCTTCCGCGTCCGGCCTCGCCCGAGCCCGAAGAGCCCGGCGACCCTGAGCAGCCCGGCACTCCCGAGCAGCCCAGCGACCCTGAGCAGCCCGGCACCCCCGAGCAGCCCAGTACACCTGAGCAGCCCAGTGCCGTCTCCACGGGCCGAGCCACGGACAAGCCCCGGACGACCCGTGCTGCGAGCCTGGCCCGTACCGGTGCAGGAGCAACCGCCCTGGTGGTGGCCGCATCCGCTCTGGGCGGCGTCGGACTGCTCGTGCGACGTGGGGCAAGGCGTTCCTGACCCAGCGCCTTCCTCCGGCTGAGCAGGAGCGTGCGCTGCCGGCCGTCACCCCGCGTGACGGCCGGCAGCCTTGCTCACAACGCAGGGCAACGCACCGTGACCAGGCAGGGCGGCGGACGAGGACGGACGAAGCGGGTAGGCTCTGCCCAGGTGCGCGAGCGCACCCAGAGCCCAGCCACCGGGCGCACGAGAGCACAGGAGAGTGTTGATGACCGCTCAGCAGCAGGAGAATGCCGCAGCACCGCGACCCCGACGGGTCCTCCTCAAGCTCTCCGGCGAGGTCTTCGGCGGTGGGGCGGTCGGCCTGGACCCCGACGTCGTCTCCGACGCTGCCCGCCAGATCGCCGAGGCCGTGCGCCAGGGCGTGCAGGTCGCCGTCGTCGTCGGCGGAGGAAACTTCTTCCGTGGTGCTGAGCTCTCCCGGCGCGGTCTGGACCGCGCCAGGGCTGACTACATGGGCATGCTCGGCACCGTCATGAACGCCCTGGCCCTGCAGGACTTCATCGAGAAGGCGGGCGTACCCGCCCGCGTCCAGTCCGCCATCGCCATGACGCAGGTGGCCGAGCCCTACATCCCCCTGCGGGCCATCCGCCACCTGGAGAAGGGGCGCGTCGTCGTCTTCGGCGCCGGAGCGGGACTGCCCTACTTCTCCACGGACACGGTCTCTGCCCAGCGCGCCCTGGAGAGCCACTGCGACGAGCTCCTCGTGGGCAAGAACGGTGTCGACGGCGTCTACACCGCCGATCCTCGCAAGGACCCCAGCGCCCAGCTCCTGGAGCACCTGACCTACGAGCGTGCCCTGGCGGAGGGCCTGCAGGTGGTTGACGCCTCCGCCTTCGCCCTGTGCCGGGACAACAACCTGGCGATGCGGGTGTTCGGCATGGGCGAGGCCGGCAACATCACCCGGGCGCTGCTGGGGGAGAGGATCGGCACCCTGGTCACCACCTCAGCCTGAGCGGCGCCGGCTCATCACCTCCGCATCCTCCTGACGACCTGTACCCCACCCACACCAAAGGAAGACCCATGATCGACGACGTCATGCTCGAGGCCGAAGAGAAGATGGAAGCGGCCCTGGACGCCGCCAAGCGTGAGCTCGCTGCCATCCGCACCGGCCGTGCCAACCCCTCCATGTTCAGCTCGATCGTGGTCGACTACTACGGCGCCCCCACCCCGCTGCAGCAGCTCGCCTCGATCACCATCCCCGAGGCGCGTACCGTCATCGTCAGCCCCTTCGACCGCGGCGCGATGAAGGAGATCACCTCCGCGATCCGCGAGTCGGACCTGGGCGTCAACCCGACCGACGACGGCACGGTCATCCGTGTCACCCTGCCGGCCCTGACCGAGGAGCGTCGCAAGGACTACGTCAAGCTCGCACGCTCGCGTGCGGAGGAGTCTCGCATCCAGGTGCGTGGCATCCGTGGCAGGTCCAAGAAGGAGCTGGAGGCGATCAAGAAGGACGGCGAGGCCGGTGAGGACGAGGTCAAGCGCGCTGAGGGGGACCTCGACGCGCTGACCAAGCGCTTCGTCGAGTCCATCGACGCCGCCCTGACGGCCAAGGAGGCCGAGCTCCTGGAGGTGTGAGGCCTCCCTCCTCGTCCGACACCGACGCCCCGCATCCCTGCCACTCCCAGGCCTCTCGTATGACCTTGCTGAGCACGCTGCTGACCCCGCCGCCCACGCGCAACCGTCCTGCGCTGCCCTCCACCGGGCGCGCCGGACGCAACCTGCCGGCCGCGCTCGGGGTCGCAGCGGCGCTCATCGGGGTCGTGCTGGCCTCCCTGCTGGTGGACAAGGTCCTCTTCGTCCTCCTGGTCATGGTCGCCGTGTGCGCTGCCCTGTGGGAGCTGGCCGGAGCCTTCGCCCGCAAGGACATCCGTCTGCCGCTGGCGCCGCTGTGGATCGGCACGGCGGGGGTAGCGGTCAGCGCCTGGACGATCGGTGCCGAGACCGCCTTCGGGGCCTATATCGCCACGGCGGGCGCCTGCGTGCTGTGGTGCTTCCTGGACCAGGCCGAGGCCGAGACCGGCACGGACCTGGAGGCAGGCGACCACGACGGCGTCCCCCGCACCGCCGCGCATGACGAGGTGCGTCGCTCGCGCTCGGTGGCCGCCTCGGCCGCGGTCTTTGCCGCGACCTACCTGCCGCTGCTCGCGGGCTTCGCCGTGCTGCTGGTCTCCCAGGACCACGGGGTCGGCAAGGTCCTCACCCTCATCGCCCTGCCGGCGGCCAATGACACCGGCGGGTGGCTGGCCGGAATCACCTTCGGGCGTCACCCGATGGCACCGAGCGTCTCACCGAAGAAGTCCTGGGAGGGCTTTGCCGGCTCCCTCCTGGCTGCGGTCGGTGCGGGCTGCCTGTGCCTGTGGCTGCTGGACGCACCCGTGTGGGCCGGAGGAGTCCTGGGCGCCGTCGTCGTGGTGGTCTCCACCCTCGGGGACCTGGGGGAGTCGCTGCTCAAGCGGGACCTGGGCCTGAAGGACATGGGCACCCTGCTGCCGGGGCACGGGGGCATCATGGACCGTCTGGACTCCATCCTCGTGACGGCTCCTGTGGTCTACCTCGCCAGCCTGCTGCTGGGCTAGGAAGCACCCACCTTCCCGGCTGCTTCCTGAGAAGGCGGTGTGACGGACGCTGCGGCGCGTCAGGCGCGTGGCGGGTACCCTCGTCCTCGCGCCCGGTGCGGACCTGTCCGCAGGCACGGGCTGGCCCCAGGTCGAGAGGAACCCATCTGCTGTGAGTGACCGTCAGGACTCCCCGCGTCCTCGCGCGCCCCAGCCGGTGGCGCTGCGCCGTCGTCCCCGCCCCGCCGGCGAGGTCCAGGTCATGCCCACCGACCAGGCCCCGGAGGGTGCGACCTCACCGGACGCCAGGCCACGGCTGTCCTTCGCGGTCCCGGTTCCCAGGGGCAAGGCCCCGCGCCACCTGGCTGACCTCGACCTGGCCGGTCGCAAGGAGGTCCTCAAGGACGTCGGCCTGCCCGGCTTCCGTGCCGACCAGCTCTCGCGGCACTACTTCACCCGCTTCACCCGCGACGCCCAGGACATGACCGATCTGCCCGTCTCCCAGCGTGAGCAGCTGGCGGCTGAGCTCCTGCCGGACCTCATCCACGAGGTCCGCGCGCTGCGCGCTGACGGCGGACGCACCATCAAGCACCTGTGGGAGCTGCACGACGGCGTCCGGGTGGAGTCCGTCCTCATGCGCTACAAGGACCGCACCACCTTGTGCGTGTCCTCCCAGGCCGGCTGCGGCATGGCCTGTCCCTTCTGCGCCACCGGCCAGATGGGGCTGACCCGCAACCTGTCCACCGGGGAGATCATCGAGCAGGTGCGTCACGCCGCCCAGGTCTGTGAGCGAGGTGACCTCACGGGTGGGCCGGCACGCCTGTCGAACGTGGTCTTCATGGGGATGGGCGAGCCGATGGTCAACTACAGGAACGTCGTCGCCGCCCTACGGCGCCTTTCCTCCCCGGCCCCTGAGGGCTTCGGGATGTCGGCGCGCGGTATCACCGTCTCCACGGTGGGGCTGGTGCCGCTGATCCGCAAGCTCGCGGCCGAGGGGATGCCGGTGACGCTGGCGGTGTCCCTGCACGCCCCGGACGACGAGCTGCGTGACGAGCTCATCCCGGTCAACTCCAGGTGGAAGGTCGGCGAGCTTCTCGACGCCGCCCACGACTACTACGCCGCCACCGGGCGCCGGGTGTCGATCGAGTACGCCCTCATCAAGGACATGAACGACCACGCCTGGCGTGCTCAGCTGCTCGCTGACGAGCTCAACGCCCGTGGCCGCGGCTGGGCCCACGTCAACCCCATCCCGCTCAACCCGACTCCCGGATCCATCTGGACCTGCTCAGAGCCGGACGTGCAGGAGCTGTTCGTGGATACACTTCGGCGGGCGGGTATCACCACGACGGTCCGTGACACCCGAGGCAGCGACATCGACGGTGCCTGTGGCCAGCTGGCCACCGAGGTACTGAACCAGGAGAGGGCAAGGGCAAGGCGATGAGCGACATGTTCCCCAAGGTGGGTCTCATGCGTCGGGGCTACCGGGCAGAGCAGGTCGACCACTACTTCGCTACCGCCCACGAGATCTACGACGCCGGCGAGGTCGAGGAGATGGACTCTGAGGGCGTGCGTACGGTGGCCTTCGACATCGTGCACGGCGGCTACCAGCCTGACGCCGTCGACGCCGCCCTGGACCGCCTGGAGACAGCCTTCCTCCAGCGCCGCCGGGCGGACTTCGTGGCCGAGCACGGTCGCCAGGCCTGGATGGACCAGGTCGCAGAGCTGGCCACGACCCTCTACCCGCGCCTGCTGCGGCCGGCGGGAGAACGCTTCATCCCGGCCGAGCGCACCGGCTACGCCAAGCAGGACGTGGACGCCCTCATGGACCAGGTGGCCGCCTACTTCGACTCCCAGGCCCCGCTGACCGCCAGCCAGGTGCGTGGCACGCTCTTCTCCGCCGCTCGACGCTCCAAGGCCTATGACGAGGCCTCGGTCGACCGCTACCTCGCCCGTGTGGTTGAGGTCCTGCTGTCGGTGGAGTGAGCGGCGTCATGGGAGCCACGCAGAACGAGGCAGGCCGCCTGGTCCTGCTAGGGGCAACCGGCTCGATCGGCACGCAGGCGCTTGAGGTCGTCTCTCGCCTGTCGCAGGGGAGGGAGGCACTGGCACCGCGGGTCGCTGGTCTGGCAGCCGGAGGCGGGCACCTGGAGCTGCTCGCCGAGCAGGCGGTGGCCTACGAGGTGCCGCTGCTCGCCGTCGCCTCGACGGATCCTGCCGTGGCGGCGCGGCTGCGCGAGCACCTGGCTCACGCGGCGCGCCAGGCCGGGGCCGCGGACCCGGTGCGTGACATCCTCACCGGTCCGACGGCGGCCAGTGACCTCATCGAGGCCGCGCAGCTGGGTGAGGGCGACACGGTCCTCAACGGCGTGACCGGCTCAGTCGGCCTGCTGCCGACCCTGACCGCCCTGGCCAGCGGGGCGAGCCTGGCGCTGGCCAACAAGGAGTCCCTCGTCGTCGGTGGCGCGCTGGTCAGGCAGGCGATGCGTCGGCCCGGCCAGATCGTGCCGGTCGACTCCGAGCACTCGGCTATTGCCCAGTGCCTGCGCTCGGGCCTGCACGGCAAGGGGCTGACCTCGCCTGTCCTGACCGGACGCAGCGAGGTGCGCCGCCTGGTACTCACGGCCTCAGGCGGTCCCTTCCGGGGACGACGGCGCAGCGAGCTGTCGACCGTGACAGCGGCCCAGGCCCTGGCGCACCCGACCTGGGCGATGGGCCCGGTGGTCACCGTCAACTCCTCGACCCTGGTCAACAAGGGCCTGGAGCTCATCGAGGCCCACCTTCTCTTTGACATCGACCCGGCCGACATCGCCGTGGTCGTCCACCCTCAGTCAGTGATCCACTCGATGGTTGAGCTCATTGACGGCGCCACGATCGCCCAGGCCTCGCCGCCGGACATGCGCCTGCCCATCGCGCTGGGCCTGACCTGGCCCCGCCGCGCGGACCTGTCTGGCCTGGTCGCCCCCAACAGCTGGCAGGAGCCCACGCGCTGGGACTTCGAGCCGCTGGACGCCCAGACCTTCCCCGCCGTCGACCTGGCTCGTAGCGCGGTGGCGGCCTCGGCGACCCACCCGGCCGTCCTCAACGCCGCCAACGAGCAGACGGTGGCCGCCTTCCTGGACGGGCGACTGGCGTGGACGGACATCGTGGACATCGACGCTCAGGTGGTCCAGGACCACCAGGCCAGTGCCGTCCAGACGGTGGACCTGGAGGACGTGCTTGAGGCGGAGACCTGGGCGCGGGCGCGTGCCGAGGAGCTGATCGCCCAGCGCCGGTCGGTATGAAGGGAGCCTGCTCGTGAACGAGACGTTCGCTTACGTCCTGGGCATCGTCATCCTCGTCATCGGTATCGGGCTGTCCGTGGCGCTGCACGAGCTGGGGCACATGATCCCGGCCAAGCGCTTCGGGGTGAAGGTGCCGGAGTACTTCATCGGCTTCGGTCCGCGCCTGTGGTCCTTCCGGCGTGGGGAGACCGAGTACGGGGTCAAGGCGATCTGGCTGGGCGGTTACGTTCGCCTGCTCGGTATGCTGCCGCCCGCACGGCCCGGTCGTCCGGACAGGCCGGGCTCCTCGGTGGCGCAGGCTCGTGAGGAGTCCCTCGGGGAGCTGGGGCCTGATGAGCAGGAGCGTGCCTTCTACCGGCTCAGCGTGCCGCGCAAGCTGGTGGTCATGGCCGGAGGGATCCTGACGAACCTGGTCCTGGGCGTCGTGCTGCTGGCCGTGGCCCTGGGGGTTGTTGGTCAGCCTGGGTACACCTCGACCCTGGCGACGGTCTCGGCCTGCGTTGAGGCGGACCTGGACCCTGCGAGCACGTCCCAGGGTCAGCAGTGCGGCGAGGAGGACGCCGCCTCGCCGGCCGCGCAGGCCGGTCTTCAGGTCGGGGACGAGATCATCTCCTGGAACGGCGTGGCCGTCTCGCAGTGGTCCCAGGTGCAGCAGGCCATTGCCGACGGCGGTACGCGCACGGCCGCTGTGGTGGTCGAGCGTGACGGGAAGCAGGTCAGTACCCAGGTCACGCCTGTCATGCTTCAGCGGGCGGTGTACGCCGAGGACGGCACGCTCACCAGGGACTCGGCCGGGCAGGTGGTCACGCAGGAGCGTCCCTACGTCGGCATCGGCCCGGCCCTGGGCACGATCCGGGTACCGGCGGGAGAGGTGGCCGGGCAGGTGGTCTCCGCCGTCGGACAGACGCTCAAGGCGATCGCGACGATCCCCACGGGGCTCTACCACGCTGTGGCTGCGGGCCTGGGTCTGGAGGAGCGCAGCCCGCAGGGTCTCATCAGCCTGGTGGGGATGGGGCGGATCGCGGGGGAGGTCTCCAGCGCCGGGGCCCAGACGGGCGCGGTGCCCCTGTCTGCGCGGCTGTTCTTCATGCTCTCGCTGCTGGGCTCGCTCAACCTCGCGCTCTTCGCCTTCAACCTCATTCCGCTGCTGCCTCTGGACGGGGGCCATGTGGCCGGTGCGTGCTGGGAGGGGCTACGACGTGCGTGGGCGCGGCTGCGTGGGCGCCCGGATCCCGGGTACGTGGACACGGCGCGCATGCTGCCGGTGGGGCAGGTGGTCTTTGTCCTCCTCGTCATCATGGCGCTGGTGCTTATCTGGGTGGACATCGTCGCACCGCTGTAGCCCCGGCGGCTTGGTGCGTGGCTGACGGCGTGTGACTTGGCGCTTGGCTGGGGCTGAGCAGCCGCCAGGAGAGGTGTGCCTGTGCCTGTGTCTGATGTGCAGAGAAGCCGGCCCAGCCTGTGGGGAGCCGTCTCACTCTGTGGGGATGCCTCGTCGCGTGGTGGGGGTTCTCTGAGCTGTGGTGAGCATGGATGAGAGTCTGACGTGATCTGAGGCCCTTGATGACCTTGTCTTCTGTGGTCAACACGGGTAGACTGTACATATGTTCGAGGCGAGGGGCTCTGAGTCCCGGTTCGCACCCGAGGGTGGGGCGAACCGGGATGAGGTGCGGCCCGTGGCGGGTGCTCGGGACGCTGGCGATGAGGCTGGCGCTCAGACCTGTGCTGGTGCTCATGCTGATGCGCAGACCGAGGCTGCTGAGTACCTTGCTGCGATGACGCCGGGAGCCTCGTTGGCAGGACTGGTTGAGCGGCTTGTCGGGGCCGGGACGGGGTGGGCGGCTGACGGCGTGAGTCCGGGCGCTGATGAGGATCTCGCGCAGGGTGAGGGATCGGGGCTGGCTCGAGGTGAGACCCTGGGGCTGGTTGAGTCTTTGGCTTGTCTGGACCCGGACTCCCTGCGTGAGCTGGTGGCTGCCTGTACCCGTCTGTCTGCCTGGGCCGGGTGGGTGCAGTCGCTGATGGCGGCGGCTCTGAGCCGTTGTCTGTCCCGCGGCGGTGAGGAGGTCAGTGGGGCGGGTGGGGTGCCTGCCGCGGTCCTCATGAGCCAGGACGAGGCTCGGATGAGCGCCTCGAGTGAGATCGCCTGCCGGCTGGGGATCTCGCGTCGGCGAGCCAGCGACATGATCGAGCGTGGCGAGGCCCTGTGCGAACCCGATCTCAGTCGTGCCGCAGGCATGCTTCGTGCGGGTCTTATTGACCCGGCTAAGTTCTCGCTGTGTGAGCGTCGGTTGGAGGGCGTGGGGAGTGAGCTGTGCCTCCAGGTGCAGGATCAGGTTCTGCCGCAGGCGGTACACCGCACGCACGCCCAGCTGGCTCGAGACCTGGACAAGGCCCTGGCCGTGCTGGACCCGAAGGGTGTCTCGCAGCGGCGTCGTCGTGACACGGCGGGGCGCCACGTCACGCGTCCACACCCCGCCGGAGTCGGTACGAGTGAGATGAGGATGCTCCTGCCCACCCCGGACGCCTACCTCCTTGACGCCACCCTGGAGGCCGTCGCGGCCTCGGCACGGGCCATGGGAGACGGGCGCACGCTCCCGCAGCTGCGTGCGGACGCCTTGGTAAGCATGAGCCTCGACCTCTTGCGTGGTAGTCAGCACGAGGCTGCTCGGGAGTGTCCCGAGCCGGGGAGGGCCTCGGCGTGTGGGTGTGAGGGCCGGCTCAACGGCCTCCGCGGCGGTGAAGACCATGCGCCGGCTGGTCATGACGGTGCCTGTGGTGGTGGAGGATGCGTGCCGGTCAGCCATGGCAGCGGCTGCGGTGATCAGAGCCGTGTCCCAGTTCGCCCTGACCCTGCACGGATGCTTCCTGACGGGGTGCCGTTGGATGCTCTGGTGGCTTCCTTGAGCCGACTCGTCTCCGGCACCAGTCCGTGGTGGACCCCCTCTGGCGTGGACCGGGTTCCCTATCCCGCTGGGCTGCAGGTCCGTGTGGACGTCACCGTACCTGTGGACACTCTTGCCAGGTTCCAGGGTCTGGAGGCCTTGCAGGACCACCCTGCCGACCGTGCGGAGGGCGCAGGGATTTCGAAGAATGCGGGGAATGTAAGGAATGTAGATAGGCTGGGCGGCCCAGGGAGCACCGAGGATGCACGGCGCACAGGGAGCGTGGGGAGCGTGGGGAGCGCAGAGAGCACAGCGGGCGCGGTACTGAGCATCGGTGGGCACAGCACTCCTGTCCCCGCGGCCGTGGCGGTCGCTCTGGCTGCAGGAGGCACCTGGCGGCGTCTTCTGACGGACCCGGTTAGCGGCACTGTTCTGGACGTCGGACGTCGGCGCTACCGACCACCTGCAGCGTTGGCTGACGCTGTACGCGCCCGTGACGTCTCCTGCACCCACCCTGGCTGCGAGGTGCCCGCGAGGAGATGCGACATCGACCATATCCGTCCCTGGTCTCAAGGAGGAACGACTTCCTTGGATAACCTCACGCTCTTGTGCCAGGCCCATCACTACCTCAAGCACTCACCAGGATGGTCTCTTACGCGTACGGAGGACGGCGGACTGGTCTGGCGGACGCCCACAGGAGCCAGATACCGGAGAGACCCGGACGGCAGCATCAGGATGCTGGCCGCGAGGGTCGGCCCACGGCAGCGCCATCAGGACGAACATCCTGTAGCGAGCGTGCTGGAGCGCGCGGTCACGGAAGAGGTCCTTGCCCGTCTGGAGCGGGGACTGTCCTCCGGCTGCGGTCCGGGGTCGGGCTGGGACGGCTCTGACCCGGCACCAGGCTGGGATGGTTCTGACCCGGCACCAGGTCAGGATGGTCCTAGCCCGGCACCAGATCTGGACAGCCGTCACTCGCTGCCAGCTCTACGCGACCCGGAACGAGGCCGCTCCTGTCTGGAGACTCGAGGCCCTCGACCTGGCCAACGAGCTGGTGACTTTGAGCCCCATGGCTACCCACCTGAGCTCCACGAGCTCGGTCTGGCCGAGCTGCTCGATGCTGCCGTGCCGTTCTGACATCGGTGCACCCGTCTGACGCTGTCTCGTCCTTCCGGTACCGTCGCGCCCTTCCGGCACCGCCATGCCCATCTGACGCCGCCGAGCCCATCTGGCTCGCTCTTGACCGCCTAGGTGCTCACCGGACGCTCTCCAGCCGGCTACCAGTCCGGTACCGGGAGGCTGGTGCGCTAGATCCCACACCGCGGCGCTCGGCTCCATGGTCAGGCGCCTGGGTCGTGATGCCATACTGGGGGGCGTGACTCAAGCGATCGCTCTTGGTATTCCGACTGTGCGCGAGGAGCGCCCTGTCCTGGCCCCACGCCGCGTCACCCGCAAGATCCGGGTCGGAGACGTCGAGGTGGGCGGGGACGCCCCCATCTCGGTCCAGTCCATGACGACCACCAAGACCCACGACATCGGCGCCACCCTCCAGCAGATCGCCGAGCTGACGGCGGCGGGCTGCGACATCGTGCGCGTGGCCTGCCCCACGGACAAGGACGCTGAGGCGCTGCCGGTCATTGCCAAGCAGTCCCGTGTCCCCGTCATCGCGGACATCCACTTCAACTCCAAGTACGTCTTCCAGGCCATCGAGGCTGGCTGCGGCGCCGTCCGCGTCAACCCTGGCAACATCCGCAAGTTCGACGGCCAGGTCAAGGAGATCTGCCAGGCTGCCTCTGACGCCGGTGTCTCGCTGCGCATCGGCGTCAACGCAGGCTCCCTGGACCCGCGTCTGCTCAAGAAGTACGGCAAGGCCACGCCCGAGGCCCTCGTGGAGTCGGCCGTGTGGGAGGCCGGCCTGTTCGAGGAGTGCGGCTTCCACGACTTCAAGATCTCCGTCAAGCACCACGACGTCGTCACTATGGTCCAGGCCTACCAGCTCCTGTCTGAGCAGGGGGACTGGCCCCTCCACCTGGGCGTGACCGAGGCCGGCCCGGCCTTCCAGGGCACCATCAAGTCCTGCGCCGCCTTCGGCACCCTGCTCGCACAGGGCATCGGGGACACGATCCGCGTCTCCCTGTCCGCTCCTCCCGTCGAGGAGGTCAAGGTCGGCACCAAGCTCCTGGAGTTCATGGGTCTGCGCGATCGCAAGCTCGAGATCGTCTCCTGCCCCTCCTGCGGCCGAGCCCAGGTCGATGTGTGGACCCTCGCCGAGAAGGTTGAGGAAGGCCTCAAGGACGTCAAGGCCCCGCTGCGGGTGGCCGTGATGGGCTGCGTCGTCAACGGTCCAGGTGAGGCCCGCGAGGCGGACCTCGGCTGCGCCTCTGGTAACGGCAAGGGCCAGATCTTTGTCCACGGCAAGGTCATCGAGACTGTTCCTGAGGACCAGGTCGTCGAGACCCTGCTGCGCCATGCCCAGGAGATGGCTGAGCAGATGCGCTCCGAGCTGGGTGAGGAGGCGCTGGCAGGCACCAGCCCCGCCGTCGTCACGGCTGGCTGAGCCCGACGCTCCCCGCCGGGACGGGCCTCGCGGCGCGGGCCTGGCCCCTGAGACACTGACGATGAGGATCCTCAACCGCCCTGTCACCTCCGTGGCCCGCGACCAGGCTGACGGGCTGCTGGCGCTGTGCGCCCTTGACCCCGTGGGCGGTGCCAACCTGGCTCACCAGCTGCTGCGCTGGAACCGCTGGGGGCACGGCGACGTCGTCGTGGCCGGCCGCGTGGGCCGTCCTGACGGAGGAGCCTGGGTCACCGGCTCGGTCATTCCCTTCGGGCTGGGTGCTCGGGCGGAGCACGGCTACGACGGCGCAAGCAGGTCCCAGGTGAGGGCCCTGGCTGACCACGCACGTCGTCGGCTGGTCAACCGCGGGTCGGTGTTCGGCCCGGTGCGCGACGTCGAGCCCGTGTGGCAGGCCCTGGCTGCGGGCGGGGCCCGGGCGCGTGAGGAGCGCTGGAACCAGACTCTCCTCGTGGCGCCCCTGGTCGCAGGCGGGCTGACCGACCGTGCGCTGGCACGTCGCCCAGGCCTGGAGTGGGTCGCCAGGGCGCTACGCGGCGCGGAGGCGGGGGAGGAGTCACTGGTCCTGCCTGCCTCGGTCGCGATGTTCACCTCCGAGCTTGGCTATGACCCGATCAGCGCCGGCGGCTCCTACGTCCGCCACGTGGACTGGTTGGTGGCCATGGGGCGCAGCTACGTCGTCATCGACGACGGCGAAGGCCGCCCGCCGCTGCCTGGCGGGCCGCGCTCCGTGGCCTTCAAGGCCGACGTCGGGGCGCTGTGGAGCCCGCCGGGGCAGGCGGGTGTGGCCCAGCTGACCGGCGTGTGGACCCGACCTGACCTACGCGGCAGGGGGACGGCGAGCGTGGCCCTGGCGGCCACCGTGGACGCGGTGCGTCGGGACCACGTGGGGCCAGGCGGGACAGTGAGCCTCTACGTCAACGACTTCAACGCCCCGGCGCTGGGCCTGTACCGCAGCCTTGGCTTTGAGCAGGTCGGCACCTTCGCCACGGTGCTGTTATGACTCTCGACAGCGTGTGAAACATACTGTCGAGAGGACAATGCCCCAAAGACAGGTGTTGTCACCCGAGTATGACTCGGATATCATTAAATTGAAGGTTTCCTTAGAGTCCTCCAATGGGGGAGGACTGTCTCGCGATGATTGGAGCCCCTGCCATGCGAAAAGGATATGTGGCCATCTTGGCTGGCACGGTGTTTCTTGTATGCGGTTCGCCGGTAGCCCTAGCAGTTGTGCCGGTGCCTGACTCCGGGAGCGAAAGTACACCTGCGATGGCGATGCCGTGCCAGCCACAGGGGCGAGGGGCAGAACTGATGTCCGTTGATACTCCGCGCCCGGGAGCCGAGCGTGAGAACGTGGCGCTAGGGTGCGGGATCAACAGGATCGTGATCGGAGGAAGACTGAACGTTTCTGCCTTCACCATTCCCAAGGGCCCGAGCCGTTATGCACCCGGGATGCGTTACTCTATCCAGAGGGACTACTCGGGTCACGGTGGAGGATACTGGAAACTGTTTGACAGAGGAACGAGAATCAGGACCTACAAGAAGGACGGCTGGCCGCGCAACGCGCAGCCGTGACCTTGACATGATGACGATAAGCGATGTAATCATCAGTCCCTGGCCGGTGGCTGGCGGCAGGGGCGGCTCCATCCTGCCGGCACCGGGTGGCTGGCCGGAGGTGCCCCTGGCCTGTGTCCTCCTGCCGGGCAGGGCGGAGACGGTGACCTGGCCCGGTTCGCACCCGGTCGAGACCCTCCAGGTCGTCACTGAGGCTCACCAGGAGCGTGAGGACCTGCTCTGCGTGGCCTGGCGGCACGGGCAGGACGAGCTCATCGCACGAGAGCCCTTAGCCTCGCCCCCACGGCCGCGGCCCGGCGAGCCGGAGACCGCTGCGAGCGCGAGGAGCGGCGCGGCGCACGGCGGACGAGCCGTTCTCGCCGGCCAGCTCCTGGAGGGCGTCAGGAGGCTGCGTTCTACGCCTGCGCCACCGCTGGCGGAGGGAGGCGTGGTCGAGGCGCCCCTGTGCCAGGGGCTGGAGGGCTGGTGGCCGTCGAGCTGGCACGTGCTGACTCAGGGCGCGGTGTGGCGCCTGATCGAGACGAGCCCGCGTTGGGACGCGGACGGTGAGGAGATGAGGGCCAGGACCGCCGTCGTCATCCGGGACCGTGACCTGGCTGCCACCAGCCTGGAGACCCTGGAGACAGGTACCAGCGGACGCGTCATCTGGACCGAGGGCGCAGACCTGCGCTACTGGCCGCAGGGAAGCCACCCGGGCCTGGACGAGCCGGTCGTGGGGACAGCCCTGCCCCACGCCCTGCGGCTCATGGCCCGGCACCTGCCTGCTGCCGGCTGAGAGCACGCGACATGGGACCTGCCGGGCAGCTGACGAGAGCCAGGTTCTGGGACCACGTAAGATCGCCCCGTGCTTCAGACTGTCTCGACCGCCTTCATCCGTACCCTGCGCGAGGACCCCGCCGACGCTGAGGTCGCCAGCCACAAGCTGCTCGTGCGCGCCTCCTACATTCGCCGCGCCGCACCGGGGATCTACACCTGGCTGCCGCTGGGCCTGTCCGTGCTGCGCAAGATCGAGGCGATCGTGCGCGAGGAGATGAACCGCATGGGTGGTCAGGAGGTCCACTTCCCGGCCCTCCTTCCTGCCGAGCCTTACAAGGCCACAGGACGCTGGAGCGAGTACGGCCCCACGCTCTTCACCTTGCAGGACCGCAAGGGCGGGGACTACCTGCTGGCCCCCACCCACGAGGAGATGTTCACGCTCCTGGCCAAGGACATGTTCTCCTCCTACAAGGACCTGCCCGCCACCCTGTACCAGCTTCAGACCAAGTACCGTGACGAGGCCCGGCCCCGTGCCGGTCTCATCCGCGGGCGCGAGTTCATCATGAAGGACTCCTACTCCTTCGACGTCGACGACGCCGGCCTGGAGGCCTCCTACCAGCGCCACCGCGACGCCTACGAGCGCATCTTCCGCCGCCTGGGCCTGGAGTACGTGCCCGTCAACGCCATGGCGGGCGCCATGGGCGGCTCGCACTCCGAGGAGTTCCTGCACCCCTCGCCCATCGGTGAGGACACCTTTGTGCGGTCCGACGGCGGCTACGCGGCCAACGCCGAGGCCGTCACCACGCCTGTCCCTGCGCCCCGTGACGCCTCCGCCGAGCCCGCCCCGCAGGTCGTGGACACCCCCGACACCCCGACCATCGACTCCCTGGTGGACCTGTGCAACCGCGCCTACCCGCGACCTGACGGCCGCCCCTGGACAGCAGCGGACACGCTCAAGAACGTCGTCGTCGCCCTCATCCACCCCCACGGCGAGCGCGAGCTGCTGGTGGTCGGCGTGCCCGGTGACCGCGAGGTGGACATGAAGCGCCTGGAGGCGGCCGTGGCCCCCGCCGAGGTCGAGATGGCAGGAGAGGAGGACTTCAAGGCCCATCCCGAGCTGGTCCCCGGCTACATCGGCCCGCAGGCCATCGGCCCGAGCTCCCCGCTGCGCCGCACCGAGACCGACGAGCAGGGCCGGCAGGTCCTGACCGGCTCCGTGCGCTACCTGCTTGACCCCCGCATCGTGGACGGCACGAGCTGGGTGACCGGTGCCAACGAGCCGAAGAAGCACGTCCTGCACCTGGTCAAGGGCCGCGACTTCGAGGCTGACGGCACGATCGAGGCCGCCGAGGTGCGCGAGGGAGACCTCGCCCCTGACGGCTCGGGCCCCCTGCACCTGGAGCGCGGCATCGAGCTCGGCCACATCTTCGCGCTCGGCCGCAAGTACGCCAAGGCGCTGGACTTCACCGTCCTTGACGAGAACGGCAAGGCGCGCACGGTCACCATGGGCTCCTACGGCATCGGCGTGACCCGCGTGCTGGCCGCCCTGGCCGAGGCCAACCATGATGAGCAGGGCCTGGCCTGGCCGATCCAGGTCGCCCCCGCCCACGTGCAGGTGATCGCCACCGGGAAGGACGAGGCGGTCTTCGCCACCGCTCGCCAGATCTCCGAAGGCCTGGACGCCCTGGGGCTCGAGGTCCTCTACGACGACCGCCGCAAGGTCTCGGCGGGCGTGAAGTTCGCCGACTCCGAGCTCCTGGGCCTGCCCTTCACCCTGGTCGTGGGCCGAGACCTCGCCAAGGAGGGCACGGTGGAGATCCGTGACCGCCGCAGCGGTGAGCGCCGTAGCGTGCCCGCCAGCGACGCCGTCGCCCAGCTGCGCGCAAGCGTCGAGGCCGCTCTGGCTGCCGCCCCCACCGGTGAGGCGGCCTGAGGGCGCCGCTGCCACAGACCTGACAGGGAAGGACCCGATGACGCACGTGACGCGCCGCCCTCTGCACAGCCTGCGGATGGCGGCGCGTCCGCGCGCCTACCAGCGTGACCTGCTCGATGCCGTCGATCCCGCCGACGGCGAGGTCCTCCACCTGGTAGCCCCACCCGGGGCGGGCAAGACCCTCCTCGGCCTGGAGCTGGCCCGGCGCAACGGTCGTCCTGCGCTCGTCCTCGCCCCGACCACCGTCATCCGGGAGCAGTGGCGCGAGCAGGCAGCCTCGCTCTTTGAGGGGGAGTGGGGCGACAACCTCTGCGTGAGCACCTACCAGGCCCTCGCGCTCGTGCGCAGTGACGGGGTCTGGGACGAGGCTGCCCTGGCCGCCTGGAAGCGCGAGCTCATCGACGGTGGGTACGGCCCGACGCAGGCTGAGCAGTGGCTAGAGGACCTGGCCCGCTCCCATCGTCAGGCCTACCGCCGGGGAGTCTCGCGGCGCGCAGCCCGGGCGCGTGCCCGTGTGGACGAGCTCGACGACAAGGCCGTGGCGAGCCTCCTGGCCCCCTCGGCCCGGCAGCGGCTTGACGCGCTGGTCGAGGCGGGCACGGCCACGATCGTCCTGGACGAGTGCCACCACCTGCGTGCCCACTGGGCGGTGGTGGTCCACTACCTGGTGCGCCGTCTTCGCCGTGCTGGGCACCAGGCCACCCTCATCGGCCTGACCGCTACCAGCCCGAGCCCGGAGGACCGCTCCTACAGCCGTTACCACGCGCTGCTCGGTGAGGTGGACGCGCAGGTCCCGGTGCCCGCCGTCGTGCGAGCCGGGCACCTGGCGCCGGACCGCGCCCTGGCCTGGTTCACCCTGCCCGAGCGTGAGGAGGCACGGTTCCTTGCCACCAGCGGTGCCGAGCTCGCCCACCGGGTAGGGGAGGTGCTGCTGGCACCCGACGGCGTGGACTACCTCGTGGACACGGTCGCTCCCGGGCTGCGCGAGCTCATGGAGGCCTCAGGCTCCGTGGGACCTGAGGACCCGCGGCTGGCCGCCGCCGTGGCAGAGGGCTTCGACGCCGCCCCGCAGGCCGCAGCAACCGCGACGGCGCTCCTGCACCGGACCCGCGACTACCGGCCCACGCCCGCCTCCACCCTGCTCGTCCCCCTGCTCCCGCAGCTGTCGGTCCTGGAGACCAGCGAGCTCACCGAGCTCCTGGCCCGCTACGCCTTGGAACGTCTTCTGCCTGATCCTGGTCGCAGGTCACAGTGGGAGGAGGTTCGCCAGACGCTGAGCGGGTTCGGGGTGCACCTGACGGACTCCGGGCTGCGGCCCGGACGCTCGCCCGTGGACCTCATCACCTCCTCCTCGCTGGCCAAGGACACGGCCGTCGTCGACATCCTTCGCCACGAGCTGGACGCGCTGGGGCCGCAGCTGCGTGCCGTCGTCGTCACTGACGCTGCTGAGCGGTCTGCTCCCCACCGCGCCCTGGACGTGCTCACCGCAGCGCACCGCCCCTCGGCCGCAGGCGGCGCGCTGCGCTGCTTCGAGACGCTGCTGAGCGACGAGTCCCTGCGGGACCTCGGCCCGGTGCTCGTCACCAGCCACCACCTGCGCCTGGCCAGCGGGCAGGAGGAGCTGCTGGCTACGCTGCGCGAGCGGACGGGGCTGGAGCTGACCGGCCGGGACGACGGGGTGAGCCTGACGGTCAGCGGCCCCGGAGCCGGCTCGGCGGCGCTCGTGCTGGCAGTCAGCGAGCTCATGGCTGCCGGCCGGGTGCGTCTGGTGGTCTCCACCCGTGCTCTGCTGGGGGAAGGCTGGGACTGTCCGGCTGCCAACACGCTGGTGGACCTGTCCACCGTGACGACGGCGACGGCGGTGGCGCAGCTGCGCGGCCGCGCCGCCCGGCTCGACCCGTCCTGGCCCGGCAAGGTGGCGCACTACTGGTCCGTGGTCTGCGCCCTGCCCGCCGAGGCCGGGCTTGGCGGCGGAGGTGACCTGAGGCGCCTGGAGCGCAAGGCCGACCAGATCTGGTCCGCGGTGCCGAGTGAACCGACGCCCTCGCACGCGGCTGCGTCCGCTCCTGCCTCAGGCGTCGCCCACTCCGTCATCGAGACCGGCCTGCGGGGCCTGCTGAGCCAGGAGCAGCGTCTCCTCCTGACCGACCTGGTCGCAGGAGCGCGGCGGGAACAGGTATCCCGCCTCAACGAGCTGACCGTGGCGAGCCTGGGGGACCGGGACGTCGAGCGAGAGCGGTGGCTGAGCGCAGCGACCGGGACCGAGCACAGCAGCGCGCAGCCACGGGGCGGTGTCGAGCGGCGCACGGTCGTGGACAGGTCGGGTCACCCCCTGGAGGTTGTACGCATCCAGTGGGTCCGCGCTCTGCTGCGCCACGGGGTGCCCGGCTCCTACTGGCAGGCGGTGGCCTGCGTGGTGGCGCAGTGCCTGAGCCAGGACAGGGAGGCGCACTCGCACCTGGTGGTGCTCGAGGAGTCGGAGAGCTGCCTGAGCGTGGGACTGGTCGGCGGGTCGGACGGTGGCGGTGCCCGCTTCGCTGACGCGCTCGCGGCGCTGCTACGCGAGCCTGAGCGCCGTCCTCGCTTTGTCCTTGAGGCGCAGCTGCTGACGACGACGGCGGATCCGCGCCGTCCGCTTCCCGCCTGGCGCCGGGCACTGGCACGCCTGCTGCTCGCGGCTGGGCGCCTGCCGGGCAGGCCCGGTCGCGGCGAGGAGTGGATCGCCCTGGCCGTGCCGACCAGCCTGGTCCGCTCTCGTCAGGAGGCAGAGGCCCTGGTGGCCGGCTGGGCGCGCTGGGTGGGGCCGTGCCGGCTGCGGCTGGTACGTGACGGCGACGACGCCGCCGCCTACCTGGCGGCGAGAGGGGCCCACGGCCCGGTCAGGTACGTGAAGGTCGACAGGATCCGCCGGTGGGTTGAGCAGGTCGTGGGGTGAGCAGGCACAGGGCGGTCCAGGGCCAGGCCGCGCGGCTCAGGCCTCGTAGCCCGGCAAGGCGGGCGTGCTCGCGCCCCAGGCCACGGCCCGGTGCGCGGCGTCGACGGCAGCGTCGATCGCCGTCTCGCGCTCGGCCGGGCCCAGGGCGGCCAGGGAGACGATCTCCTGCTCGCACACACGCGTCCAGGACTGGCGGGCCCAGGTGGTGTCCGCACTCGTCGCGCTGTCCGGGGCCTGGGTCGGAGCGGCGTAGGCCGGCAGCCGCGAGTCCGTTCCCCCCAGGGCGACTGAGGCGTTGACGACGTCGTCGGCGTAGGCGGCCTCAGCCTGCGCCTGGGTGCGCTGGGCGTCGGCCGAGCGTGCTGCCACCTCCTCCATCGCGTAGCGGGCCGCGTCATAGGCCTGCAGGAGGTCGGGGTCCAGGGCCTGGGTCATCTGGGAGGCCTGGCGCGGTGCCCCGTCCAGGTCCGTCTCGGTGCTGGCGAGCGTGGCGGCCAGCTGCGAGGCGGAGACGGACCAGGACGCCGTGAGCGCGGCGTACAGCTGCGCCTGGCTGGTCTGCTCGGCCTGGAGGGCAGCCTGGCGTGCCTGCTCGGCTCCCTGCACCAGAGCCTGCAGCAGGTCGTCGGGGGTGGCGTCGGCCGGGGCCGTGGCTACCGGCGTCGTCGTGGGCAGGGTGGTGGGAGCGGAAGCGGGCCAGGGCCGCCAGACCCCGCCCAGGGCCTGGAGCTGGAGCTCACTGGCCTCGATCAGCTGGGAGACCTGGGTGGCGACCTCCTGGCGGCCTGAGGCGAGAAGAGCCTGGGCCGTGGAGGAGATGAGGGTGGCCTGGCGGGCCAGGGCGTCGCGCTCGGCCTCGGTGGCTGAGGCCGTCGGCAGGGTGTCAGGGGCGCCGTGGCCCAGCCGCAGCTCACAGGCGCCGGTGCCGGCCAGGAGGCTTCCGGCCAGGAGGAGAGCCAGACAGCCGCGCGCTGAGCGCGTCAGGACAGGGGAGCGGTGGACAGGTGCAGGCTTCACACGGTGATCCTGGCACGGCCAGGTAGCATGAGCCGTGCTGGCCACGCCCAAGGACGCCCACTCACGCGCGTCGGTGGCCGGCGATCTGGACGACGACCGGGAAGGGACCCCATGACGGACACGCTGTCAGCTGCGACGACCCAGCGGCTCACCGAGCTGCTCACACCCGTGGTCGAGCAGGCAGGTCTGTTCCTGGAGGGGGTGGAGACCACCAGGGCCGGTCGCTACTCCACCGTGCGCGTCGTCGTGGACCTGCCCGACGGTCCGGGCGACATCGACCTGGACACCGTGGCTGAGGTGACTCAGGCGGTGTCTGACGCTCTGGACGAGGCCGATCCGGTCAAGGGCCGCTACACCCTGGAGGTCACCAGCCCCGGGGCCGAGCGCGAGCTGACCACGCCCCGCACCTTCCGGCGCGCCACCGGCCACCAGGCCCGCCTGGTCACTGCCGGCCAGACCCTGACCGGGACCGTGCGCGGCGCGGACGAGGAGGCCGTCACCCTGGAGGTCGACGGCAGCGAGCAGACGATTGCCTACACGGACCTCCTGGAGGCCCGGACGGTCGTCGTCTTCTGAACCGGGACGAGGACGAGAGAGGACACCATGGACATCAACATGCCGGAGCTGCGAGGCGCGGCCCAGGAGCTGGGCATCGACCTGGAGGACCTCCTGCCCGCCATCGAGGACGCCATCCTGGGTGCCTACGCCAAGGTCCCGGGCGCCATCCGTGGCGCGCACGTCGAGATCGACCGCCGCAGCGGTCACATGGCCGTGCTGGCTCCCGAGGTCGACGAGGAGGACCAGCCCACGGGGGAGTACTTCGACGACACCCCGGACGACTTCGGGCGCATCGCCCAGGCCACCGCCCGCTCGGTGATCGTCCAGCGGATCCAGGACCGGCGTGACTTCGAGGTCCTGGGCACCTTCAAGGACAAGGCCGGTGAGCTGATCTCCGGCACCGTGGAGCAGGGGCGCGACCCGCGCATCGTCTACGTGCGCCTGGACGAGGAGCACGAGGGGATCATGCCTCCGCACGAGCAGGTCCCAGGTGAGCGCTACCGTCACGGCGACCGCATCCGCGCTTACGTCACCGAGGTCTCGCGCGGTCCGAAGGGGGCGCAGATCATCCTCTCGCGCACTCACCCAGGCCTGGTGCGCAAGCTCTTTGAGCGCGAGGTGCCTGAGCTGGTCTCGGGGGACGTGGAGATCATGGCGCTCGCGCGTGAGTCCGGCCACCGCACGAAGATGGCCGTGCGCTCGCGCCAGCGTGGTCTGGGTGCCAAGGGAGCCTGCATCGGCCCGATGGGCCAGCGTGTGCGTGCTGTCATGGCGGAGCTGGGCGGGGAGAAGATCGACATCGTCGACTACTCCGACGAGCCGGCCCGCTTCATCGCCAACGCCCTGTCCCCGGCGCGCGTGTCCTCGGTGCACATCCAGTCCATGGAGGACCAGACGGCCAAGGCGGTCGTGCCTGACTTCCAGCTCTCCCTGGCCATCGGCAAGGAGGGGCAGAACGCCCGCCTGGCCGCGCGCCTGACCGGGTGGAAGATCGATATCCACGCTGACGCCGAGACCGGCGAGGTGCTTGCCGGCCGTGGTTCTCGCGCTGACGACGTGACAGGCCCCTCAGCCGCACAGCAGGATGCCTGAGCCTGCCTGCCGCTAGACTTGCCCAGGACCCCGCGGGAGGTCCTGGGGCCGCGAGGCTGCCAGGGACAGCAGGTAGCAGGAAGACGGGAAGGACGCGGCGAGACGGTGAAGCGCCTCTCACACGTGCCTGAACGCACCTGCATCGGCTGCCGCGTCAAGGGTCCTCGGGCGCAGCTGCTGCGCCTGGTCATCGACGACGGCCGGCTTCGCGTCGACTCCCGGGCGGTTGCGCCCGGGCGAGGTGCGTGGATCCACCCGGATCCCGCGTGCCTGGAGCTGGCCGAGCGCAGGCGCGCCTTCGGGCGCGCGCTGCGCACCAGTGAGCCGCTGGACGTGGCTCCCGTGCGCGAGCGGATCTCCTCCCTGGGCAACCTGGACAAGGACGGTGCGAGCACGCACGAGCGGCCTGCAGGCAGCGCCGCGACAACGACCGACTAAGAAGGCGGGTAGGAAGCCGATGGGCACCCGATGAGTACCCAGCGATGAGCTGCCTCAACTGACGCCCACCCTGATCCGGGGTGGGCAACCGGACAGGAGAAAAGTGGCTAAACCACGCGTTCACGAGCTCGCGAAGGAGCTCGACCCCACTGGCAAGAAGATCACCTCCAAGGTGATCCTGGCCTGGCTCAAGGACCAGGGAGAGTTCGTCAAGGCGGCCTCCTCCGCGGTCGAGCCCCCCGTCGCTCGCCGGGTCCGCGAGCACTTTGCCGCCCAGGCGGCCTCGGCCGGGAGCAAGGACTCTGGCTCCTCGGCTGCTGCCAAGCCTGCGGCGCGCCCTGGCGCGCCGAAGCCGGCTGCCCCGGCGCACGCTGGCACCCCGGCGCCTGAGCGCGCCGCGGCCGCCAAGCCCGCACCGGTCTCCCCGCAGGCCCCTGCGGCTGCGACCCCCGGCCCCGCAGTGCCCAAGCCTGCGGCCTCCAAGCCTGCTGCGTCCAGGCCTGCGCCGCCCAAGCCGTCGTCAGGGCCGGCCTTCCAGGCTCCCGGTGACAGCGCCGACCGCGGCGAGCGCACGCCGACCCCCGGTCCGCGCCCGGCGGCGCCCACCCCGGGCCCGCGTCCGGGTGCGCCGCGTCCTGGTAACAACCCCTTCGCCACCTCCCAGGGCATGCCGCGTCCTGCAGGCCGCGGCGGTCAGCGTCCTGAGCGTGGTGAGCGTCAGGGCTCGCGCGGCCAGACCGGCTCTCGTGGACAGGGCGGGCCCCGCCCGGGCAACAACCCCTTTGCCACCTCCCAGGGCATGCCTCGTCCGGGTGGCTCGGGCGGCCCGCGTCCCCAGGGCGGCGCTCGTCCCGGACCTCGTCCGGGCGGCAGCCACGCCGGTGGTCACGGCGGCCCGCGTCCCCAGGGCGCTGGCTCGGGCGGTCCTCGTCCCCAGGGCGGTGCCCGTCCCGGACCTCGTCCGGGCGGAGGCCCGCGTCCTAACCCCGGCATGATGCCTGGCCACTCCTCCGTCGGGCGCCCCGGCGCCCCGGCTCGTGGCGGCCAGGGCGGTCGCGGCGGCCGTCCAGGTGGCGGTGGTCGCGGCGGAGCCGGCGGTGGCACCGGTCGCCCCGGTGGCAGCGGCTTCGGCGGCGCTCCTCGCGGCGGTCGCGGTGGACGCGGCGGTCGTGGCTCGACGCAGGGCGCCTTCGGCCGTGGCGGATCCAACCAGCGCGGACGCAAGTCCAAGCGCGCCAAGAGGCAGGAGTTCGAGCAGCAGGGCGCGCCGTCGATCGGCGGCGTGATCGTCCCTCGCGGCGACGGCTCCACGCCGATCCGTGTGCGTCAGGGCGCGACCCTGACGGACCTGGCCGAGAGGATCAACGCCAACCCTGCGGCTCTGGTCACGGTCCTGTTCCACCTGGGGGAGATGGTCACGGCCACCCAGTCCGTGGACGAGGACACCTTCGCCCTCCTGGGCGCCGAGCTCGGCTACGACGTCAAGATCGTCTCGCCCGAGGACGAGGAGCGCGAGCTCCTGGAGTCCTTCGACATCGACCTTCAGGCCGAGGAGGACGAGGAGGACGACGCCGACCTGCTCCCGCGTCCCCCGGTGGTCACGGTCATGGGTCACGTCGACCACGGTAAGACCAAGCTGCTGGACGCCATCCGCTCCACCGACGTCGTGGCCGGAGAGGCTGGCGGTATCACGCAGTCCATCGGTGCCTACCAGGTGCGCGTGCACCTGAACGACGAGGACCGGCGGATCACCTTCATCGACACCCCCGGTCACGAGGCCTTCACGGCGATGCGTGCCCGTGGTGCCGAGGTCACCGACATCGCCATCCTCGTGGTCGCTGCCGACGACGGCGTCATGCCCCAGACGGTCGAGGCCCTCAACCACGCCCAGGCGGCCGGTGTGCCGATCGTCGTGGCGGTCAACAAGATCGACAAGGAGGGGGCGAACCCGGACAAGATCCGCGGTCAGCTCACCGAGTACGGACTGGTGCCCGAGGAGTACGGCGGTGACACGATGTTCGTCGACATCTCGGCCAAGCAGCGCCTGCACATCGACGAGCTGCTGGAGGCCGTGCTGCTGACGGCTGACGCTGCCCTCGACCTGCGTGCCAACCCCGACTCTGACGCCCGAGGCGTCACGATCGAGGCCAAGCTGGACAAGGGCCGCGGCGCGGTCTCGACGATCCTGGTCGAGCGCGGCACCCTGCACGTGGGTGACCCGATCGTGGCCGGCAGCGCCTACGGCCGCGTGCGTGCCATGTTCAACGAGCACGGCGACGCCCTGGAGGAGGTCGGCCCCGGCAGCCCCGCGCTGGTCCTGGGTCTGACCAACGTGCCCAGCGCCGGTGACTCCTTCATCGTCGCTCCCGACGACCGCACCGCTCGTCAGATCGCTGACAAGCGTGAGGCTGCCGAGCGCGCCGCCCTCCTGGCCAAGCGCCGCAAGCGCGTGTCCCTGGAGAACCTCACCGACGTCCTCAAGGAGGGCAAGGTCGACACCCTCAACCTCATCCTCAAGGGAGACTCCTCGGGTGCGGTCGAGGCCCTGGAGGACTCGCTGCTCAAGATCGACGTGGGCGAGGAGGTCGCTCTGCGCATCATCCACCGTGGTGTGGGTGCCATCACGCAGAACGACGTCAACCTGGCCACGGTCGACTCCGCCGTCATCATCGGCTTCAACGTCCGCCCCGCCGAGCGCGTGGCCGAGCTGGCCGACCGCGAGGGCGTGGACATGAAGTTCTACTCGGTCATCTACTCCGCGATCGAGGACGTCGAGGCCGCGATGAAGGGCATGCTCAAGCCCGTCTACGAGGAGGTCGAGCTCGGCACCGCCGAGATCCGCCAGGTCTTCCGCTCCTCGAAGTTCGGCTCCATCGCCGGTTCGATCGTGCGCTCGGGCGTCATCAGGCGCGGCACCAAGGCCCGCCTGGTGCGCGACGGCGTCGTGGTGGACGGCAACCTGTCCATCGAGTCGCTGCGCCGTGAGAAGGACGATGTCACCGAGGTCCGCGAGGGCTACGAGTGCGGTATCAACCTGGGCTTCAAGGACATCGCCGAGGGCGACGTCATCGAGACCTGGGAGATGCGCGAGAAGCCGCGTGACTGACGCCAGACCTCGCCGGGCTCACTGAGCCAGCCGCAGGACGACGGCGCCGCCACCCTCCGCGCGGGGGAGGCGGCGCCGTCGGCTCAGATCTGAGACAATCTCCTGCCCGCATCCTGCGGGCAGGCCGCCAAGCGCCCCTCTCACGCCCAGCAAGGAGAACCCTCATGGCAGACGCAGCGCGCGCCCGCAAGGTCGCTGACCGCATTCACCAGACTGTTGCCAGGCTCCTGCAGGGGCGCATCAAGGACCCCCGCCTGGGATTCGTCACGATCACCGACGTGCGGGTGACCGGTGACCTGCAGCAGGCCACGGTCTTCTACACCGTCTACGGCTCCCAGCGCGAGCGCCGGGACACCGCCGCCGCCCTGCGCTCGGCGACCGGGCTCATTCGTTCCGAGGTCGGCAAGGCGCTCGGAATCCGCCTGACCCCCTCGATCACCTTCCAGCTCGACGCCCTGCCCACCCAGGCCAAGACCTTCGAGGACGCCCTGGCGCAGGCCCGTGCCAAGGACGAGGAGATCGCCCGCTCCACCGCCGGTGCGACCTACGCCGGCGACCCCGACCCCTACCGGCACGACGGCGAGGAGGCTGACGAGGGCGACGACGGCGAGCCGGGCGAGGACGAGGCGTGAGGGCCGCGCAGCGACCACAGCTGCCTCGCGGCGCCGTCACCGCGGCGGACGGCCTCGTCCTCATCGACAAGCCGGCGGGGGTCACCAGCCACGACGTCGTCGCCATGACCCGGCGCCTGGCGGCTACGCGCAAGGTCGGCCACGCCGGGACCCTGGACCCGATGGCCACCGGCCTGCTGGTCCTGGGCGTGGGCCGGGCGACGCGCTTCCTCACCTACCTGGTGGGGGCTGACAAGACCTACGAGGCGACCGTCCGACTGGGCCAGGAGACCCTCACCGAGGACGCTGAGGGTGAGGTGACGGGGGCACGCGGTGCGCGCCTGCCGCAGGTCGCCGAGCACCTGGACCCTGCGCTGAGGGCGCTGACGGGTCCGATCATGCAGGTGCCCTCGGCCGTCTCGGCCATCAAGGTCGGTGGCGTTCGCTCCTACAAGCGCGTGCGCGAGGGGACTGAGACTGACCTGGAGGCCCGGCCCGTGACGATCCACTCCCTGGCCCGCCGGGGGCCGCTGCGTCAGGAGCAGGCCGGTGACGGTACGACCGTGGTCGATGTCGACCTGACGGTCTCCTGCTCCTCGGGGACCTACGTGCGCGCCCTGGCCCGTGACCTGGGCAGGGCCCTGGGCTGCGGGGCGCACCTGACGGCGCTGCGCCGCACCGTCGTCGGCCCCTTCAGCCTGGAGGAGGCTGCGACGGTGGAGCAGGCAGCGGCCCTGGTCGAGGCGGACGCGCGTGCTGAGCGCCCTGTCGGACTGGCGACCCTGCAGCTGTCCGCGGTCGCACGGCGCTGCTTCCCCGCCGTCGAGCTCAGCGCCGCCGAGGCTCGCGCGCTGGGCTACGGCCAGCTCCTGGCGGCACAGGTGATGGAGCGTGCGGTGGCGCCGCCCGGCGTCGTCGTCCCCAAGGCTGGTGGCCCGGGCGGGGTGGCTGCGGGGTTCGCGCCGGACGGGCAGGTCGTGGCACTGTTGACCTCGGCCAAGGACCGGACCCGGCCCCTGCTCGTCCTCGCCCCCAGCGGTAGCGCGAGCTGAGCGCCGGGCAGTCGTGACAGGAGAGACGATGAGCGAGCAGACCACCAACGAGGCCCAGCAGTCCCAGGGCTGTGGATGCGGGTGCGGCGGGCACGGCAGGCGCCAGGAGGCCCCGGCCCCGGCACCCGAGGTCGTCCAGCCGATGGGGGAGGACCACCAGGACGACGGCGTCGTCCCCGGGCGCAAGGCGGGCAACGTCCTGGGGCTGCGTGACGTCTCAGCCTCCGGTGGCGGCTGCGGCTGCGCAGGCCACGCTGGAGGCCACGGGCACGGCCGCGGTGGCTGCGGCTGCGGCAAGCACTGAGCGGGTGGCGGCACAGGAACCTGGGGGCACGGTGGAGGTCTGGTACGGGCCGCAGCAGGTGCCGTCGGCGCTCAGTGCGCCTGACGGGCCCGGCACCGTGGTGAGCGTCGGCGTCTTCGACGGCGTCCACCGCGGGCACCGTGCGGTGCTGGCCAGGGCGGTCGAACGCGCCCGGCAGATCGAGCGTGCCTGTCCCCAGCGGCCCCGGCCGCTGGCGGTGGCCGTCACCTTCGACCCCCACCCCGTCCTCGTCCACCGCCCGCACACGCACCTGCCGATGGTGACCTCGCTGGCTGACCGCCTGGAGCTGCTGGCCGCCACAGGGCTGGACGCGGTGCTCGTCGTCCACTACACCCTCGACTTCGCCCAGCAGAGCCCGCAGGACTTCGTGCGCCGGTGGCTGGAGGAGCTGCTCGGGGCCCGTGCCGTGGTCGTGGGCGACGACGTGCGCTTCGGGCGGGGCAACAGCGGCGACGCGGCGACCTTGGAGCAGATCGGCCGGGCCGACGGGCTGGAGGTCGAGATCGTCCACGACGTCCTGGCGCCGGGCGGGAGACGCTGGTCCTCGACCTGGGTGCGCGAGCTCATCGAGGCCGGGGACGTGGCGGGGGCGGCCGAGGTGCTGGGCCGTCCCCACCGGCTGCGGGGCACCGTGGTCCACGGGCTGCGGCGCGGTCGCGAGCTGGGCTTCCCCACCGCCAACCTCCAGGCGGCCACCGCCGGGGTCGTCCCGCCCGACGGCGTCTACGCCGGCTGGCTCGTGCGCTCGCCGGGCAGCGGGGAGGGCCCAGGCGCGCAGGAGCGTCTGCCCGCCGCGATCTCGATCGGCACCAACCCCACCTTTGACGACGTGCCTGAGCGGACGGTGGAGGCGCACGTGCTGGGGCGATCCGACCTCAACCTCTACGGGGAGGTCGTGGCGATCGACCTGGTGGAGCACCTGCGGCCCATGCTCGCCTTCGACGGCCTGGAGCCCCTGCTGGTCCAGATGCGTGCCGACGTCGTCGACACCGCGCGGGTGCTGGACGTACCGGTTCCCGCTCCGGTGCGCCCGCAGGACGTCACGGCCTGAGACCCGTGCCTGCTGTGCCGCTTCCCACAGGCCAGGAGAGATAGCCAGGGGGCTGGCGCTGGTATCTTTGTCGGGCCGTCGACCGGCCGCGGACGTGTCATGCCCGGGAGAACCAGCCCCGGCGCTCCGCGCAACGAGAAAGAGGAGCAACCGTGTCGGTTTCCCCTGAGCGCAAGCAGCAGATCATCGCCGAGTACGCCACCCACGAGGGTGACACGGGCTCCCCGGAGGTCCAGATCGCCATCCTGTCCGAGCGCATCTCCAACCTCACCGAGCACTTCAAGGGCCACACCCACGACCACCACTCGCGTCGCGGCCTCTACCTGCTCATCGGTAAGCGTCGTCGTCTCCTGGACTACCTCATGAAGGAGGACATCGAGCGCTACCGCTCCCTCATCGCCAGGCTGGGTATCCGCCGCTGAGCGCCTGCAGCCTCCCTGGACGTAGGCCCCGTCACCTCACAGTGACGGGGCCTACGTCGTGCTCCAGCGCGGGCGACCTCTGCTCACGATAAGATCACAGTGCCTGCACCAGTGTCCGCCGGAGCGGAGCGAGAAGGCAGGCGTGGGCGGAAGCCGTCGGTTTTCGGTGGTGGCCTCCGGACGGACGCGGCGACCAGCCGGCTCCCTTCCGTGGGCCTCGATCGAAGGCCACGAGCCCGCCCCTGATCGAGAGAAAGAGACTCATCACAGATGTTCATCGATGACCCCGAGGTCACCGCTGCCGAGGCCGTGATCGACAACGGCTCCTTCGGCAAGCGCGTCGTCCGCTTCGAGACCGGACGCCTGGCCAAGCAGGCCGCCGGAAGCGCCATGGCCTACCTCGACGGCGAGACCGCCGTCCTGTCCGCCACGACGGTGGGCAAGCACCCCAAGGACCAGTTCGACTTCTTCCCGCTGACGGTTGACGTCGAGGAGCGCCAGTACGCTGCCGGCCGCATCCCCGGATCCTTCTTCCGTCGCGAGGGCCGCGCCGGCACCTCCGCCATCCTCGCCTGCCGACTCATCGACCGCCCGCTGCGCCCCTCCTTCGTCAAGGGCCTGCGCAACGAGGTCCAGGTCGTCGAGACGGTCCTGGCCATCCACCCCGACGACGCCTACGACGTCCTGGCGATCAACGCCGCCTCGATGTCGACCCAGATCGCGGGCCTGCCCTTCGCAGGTCCGGTCGCCGGTACCCGTCTGGCCCTCATCGACGGCCAGTGGGTCGCCTTCCCCCGCTACTCCGAGCTCGAGCGCGCCACCTTCAACATGGTGGTGGCCGGTCGCGTCCTGGAGGACGGCGACGTCGCCATCATGATGGTGGAGGCCGGCGCCACCGAGAACGCCTGGGACCTCATCCGCGCCGGTGCCACCGCCCCGACCGAGCCCGTCGTCGCCTCGGCCCTGGAGGCCGCCAAGCCTCACATCAAGGCCCTGTGCGAGGCCCAGATGGAGGTCGCCAAGCACGCCTCCAAGCCCACCGCCGAGTTCCCGCTCTACCTCGACTACTCCGACGAGCAGTACGAGGCCGTGGAGAAGGCTGCCCAGGCCCACGACCTCGCTGCTGCGATCGCCACCGAGGGCAAGCAGGCCCGCGACCTGGCTACCGACGCCGTGCGCGAGGCCGTCCTGGCGGACCTGGCCGAGCGCTTCAGCACCGAGGAGGACCTCAAGGCCCTCAAGGCGGCCTTCAGGTCCGTGACCAAGAAGCTGGTGCGTCACCGCACGCTGACCGAGGGCATCCGCATGGACGGCCGCGGCCTGAAGGACATCCGTACCCTGGGTGCCGAGGTCGAGGTCCTGCCCCGTGTCCACGGCTCGGCCATCTTCGAGCGTGGCGAGACCCAGATCATGGGCGTGACCACCCTCAACATGCTGCGCATGGAGCAGCAGATCGACGACCTGTCGCCGATCACGCACAAGCGCTACATGCACCAGTACATCTTCCCGCCCTTCTCCACCGGTGAGACCGGACGCGTGGGCGCCCCCAAGCGCCGCGAGATCGGTCACGGCGCGCTGGCTGAGCGTGCCCTGGTGCCGGTCATCCCCAGCCGTGAGGAGTTCCCCTACGCCATCCGTCAGGTCTCGGAGGCACTGGGCTCCAACGGCTCGACCTCGATGGGATCGGTGTGCGCCTCCACGCTGTCCCTGCTCAACGCTGGTGTGCCGCTGCGGGCCCCCGTGGCCGGTATCGCCATGGGCCTCATGCACGAGGAGATCGACGGCGAGACCAGGTGGGCCACGCTCACCGACATCCTCGGCTCCGAGGACGCCTTCGGCGACATGGACTTCAAGGTCGCCGGTACGCGTGAGTTCATCACCGCCCTGCAGCTGGACACCAAGCTCGACGGCCTGCCCTCCGACGTGCTCGCCGGCGCGCTCGGCCAGGCCCGTGACGCCCGCTTCTTCATCCTCGACGTCATGGAGCAGGCCATCGACGGCCCCGACGAGATGGCTCCCACCGCACCGCGCGTGCTGACCGTCCACATCCCCGTGGACAAGATCGGTGAGGTCATCGGTCCCAAGGGCAAGATGATCAACCAGATCCAGGAGGACACCGGAGCGGACCTCACGGTCGAGGACGACGGCACCGTCTACATCGGCGCCTCTGACGGCCCCTCGGCTGAGGCTGCCCGTGACGCGGTCAACGCCATCGCCAACCCGCAGATGCCGGAGATCGGTGAGCGCTTCGTCGGTACGGTCGTCAAGACCACGACCTTCGGCGCCTTCGTCTCCCTGACCCCCGGCAAGGACGGCCTGCTGCACATCTCCCAGATCCGTCGCCTCGTCGGCGGCAAGCGCGTGGAGAACGTCGAGGACGTGCTGGGCGTGGGAGACAAGGTCCAGGTCGAGCTGGCTGAGATCGACCAGCGCGGCAAGCTCTCCCTGCACGCGGTCCTGTCAGACGAGCAGCTGGCCGCCGAGGAGGAGGCCAAGGCCTCGCGCGGCGGCGAGGACGGCGAGCGCCGTGCGCCTCGCTCTCGCCGCACCGAGCGGGGGGAGGAGGGCGAGCGCCGTGAGCGTCGTCCTCGCCGCCGTCGCAACCGCACGGCCGAGGAGTCCTCGGAGGAGGAGTGAGGCGAGAGCCCGTGTGAGGGCGCAGTAGCCACGGGGCCGGGTGAGGGATTGCACCTCACCCGGCCCCGGTCGTCTGCGCTGACCCCGTTAGGCTCGTGCGGTGACGATCTTCTCTGACACCCTCGGTGACGCGACGACCTACGCCGAGGTCTGCCTGGAACGCGGCCAGGCCGGTGCGCCCGGCACCGAGCTGCACCTGGTTGACGACGGCGCCACCTTGCGCCGCTCGATCCTGCCTGGTGGCGTGCGGGTCGTCACCGAGGCCGTGCCAGGGCTGCGCTCGGCGAGCATCGGGATGTGGTTCGGTGTGGGCAGCCGGGACGAGGCCCCGGGACAGGAGGGCGCCACCCACTTCCTGGAGCACCTGCTGTTCAAGGGGACAACCCGTCGTGACGCCCGTGCGATCGCCGAGTCCTTCGACATGATCGGCGGGGAGTCCAACGCCGCCACCTCCAAGGAGCACACCTCCTACTACGCCCGGGTCCAGGGCAAGGACGCCGGGCAGGCCCTGGACGTGCTCACCGACATGGTCACCTCCTCCCTCCTGGACCCGGCTGAGGTGGAGACCGAGCGTGGCGTCATCGTCTCTGAGCTGGCGGATGCTGCTGACGATCCTCAGGACGTGGCCCAGGAGGCCTTCGCCCGGGCTGCTTTCGGTGAGGACACGCCACTGGGCCGCCCCATCGGGGGCACCTACGAGACCGTCACGGCGGTGCCGCGTGAGGCCGTGTGGGAGCACTACCAGCGTACCTACGGCTCGGACACGCTCGTCGTGGCGGCGGCTGGGGCCGTGTGCCACGAGGAGGTGTGTGAGCGGGTACTTGCCGACCTGGCTGCGGCTGGCTGGGACTCCTCGGCCTGCGCCGTGCCCAGGCCTCGACGTTTCGAGACCGAGCCTTTCACGGCCCTGGACGTCCACGACGTGACGATCACGCGGCCTGCCGAGCAGTCGCACGTCTATCTCACCTGCCAGGGTATCGCCACGCGCGATACGCGCCGCTGGCCGATGAGCGTGCTCACCACGATCCTGGGCGGCGGCATGTCCTCGCGCCTGTTCCAGGAGGTGCGTGAGAAGCGGGGCCTGGCCTACACGACCTACGCCTTTGACACCTCCTACGCCGGTGCGGGTGCCTTTGGCATGTACGCCGGATGCGCCCCCGGGGACGTGGACGAGGTCTGTGCCGTCATGACGGGGGAGCTCGAGAAGCTGGCCGCTGACGGCGTGAGCGAGCGTGAGCTGGAGCGTGCCCGGGGACAGATCCGCGGCTCGATGGTTCTGGGCGGCGAGGACAGCTTGGCGCGTATGGGCCGTCTGGGGCGTGCAGAGATCGTGACAGGCCGCTTGCGGTCCATGGAAGAGAATCTCCGCTTGTTGGATGCAGTGACCGGGCAGGAGATCCAGGAGCTGGCGGCCTGGCTGCTGGAGCAGGAGCGTGCTCGGGTGCTCGTAGGGCCGACGACGCTGTGAGAGCGATCTTCGCAGGAAGAAATGCGAAGCGTGAGTGAGAGGAGGGGGTCTGCACGTGATGTGCGTACCCCCTCCTCGTGACAAGCCGCTGCAAAGCAGCAGAGGCTCGTCAGTGATCACTTCGAAGGATCGTAGTTCACCTCTGGTTCAAGACCCCTGTAGCGAAGGACGAAGTAGCCCTGACCGCCATCCGTCTTACCGGCATCGGGCACATTACGATCGTCATTGGAGTTGCGTTGCGGAGCGACCTGCCCGTTCACCTGATTAGTGACGTGCTTGACGCCGTCCACGGTGTTCTCGGTGTAGAAGCTCGAGCCCGGCGCACCCGCGGTACCGAAGCTACGGTTCCACCTCTGTGCGGTCATGCGCCAGCTGATGCCACTGGCACCGCCAACCCAGCCGCCACCGCCACCACCGGCACCCATACCATTGTTGATGATCACACCATCAGGGGTGTAAACAAAAGACGCATTGCCGCCATGGCCACCGTCGGAAGCGCTCTTACCGCTGTTGCCAAGGTAGGGGCCGAAGGTTGGGCCATAACCGTTAGCGTCCACTTTCTCATCACCGAACACACTCCCGGGGTTCGTCCATGAGTTCACACCCGAGGACAGGCCGCGGTTACTGGTGGCTGAGGGCATGGTGAAGTACGCCGCGTTTGTCGACTTGTTGCGCGGGGTAAGCGGCTTGCTGTCCTCGCCTCGGACGAGTTTGCCTGCCTGGGGCCCGCTAGCGACGTTACCCCAGGGATTAGCGCCGTTCTGGGCGTGGCCGGGCCAGGGAGCATCATTGTCAGGGACAACGACGAAGTCTGTGCCTGTCGAGCCCCGGAGGACAGTGCTTTGCCAGTTGCCAGCGCCAGCACCACCGGCGGCCAGCACAACGGCGCGCGAGAAGTCGCCTGAATCATCGGTCTCACTGCTCCCGATGAAGATGGCGGTCGAGCCACCACCGTCGCCACCATCGACCTTCACATAACTCTCGTCGTCATACTTGCGACGGCCACCAAAGCCACCCAAGGAAGCACCTCGGCGGTAGTCGTCATTGGCCGGTTGGCCACGATCGAGGCCCATGGAGCCGACCTTGATGATGAGGTAGGTCGGCTGGTTGCTGCGTCCTTCGAGGTTGAGGCGACCACGCAGGCGCATGCCCAAACCGGCAGTGGTACCGCTAGCACCACCACGCCCACCACCGATGTCGTAGTCAACATACTTGACACCAGCGGGGATCTTGACACGGTAGGTGCCCGGGTTGGGACCTGGGATGATGTGGTCTTGGGGAAGGGAGGCCGCGATAGCCGGTGCAGCCGATGCGAGGACAATGGCGGGAGTTGTCCATGCGGCACCCTGGACGAGGGTGCGTCGCGTGAGGCCTGTCTTGGGGTGAACAGTCACGTTGTGAGTCCGTTTCGATAGGAACGACGATGACACCCCCTGAAGTTACCTGCTGCTGGTGGCGGGGGGGGGGGTGAGGGGGTGGGTGAGTTTGGGCACAAAGCCCTTCGTCCTGTGAATCAGACGTTCCGCTGCTGCGAGTGGTGCAGCAGCGCGAACCGGGGCGCCGTCGGCGTCAACGTGCTGCCACCACGCGCCCTGCAGGAGGAGGCGCTGGCGCCACCGGTCCGGCCACCCCAGGCTCAGACGCTGTCCTGGTAGTCGTACTCGGCTGCATCGCCTTCCCAGGTCAGGGTGAAGTCGCCGTCCTTGTTGGTCGGTGAGCTCCAGGTCCAGCCTGCGTGCCAACGCTCCGGTGCCTCCGCCAGCCTGACTCCTTCAATCGCGCGGTTGGTGTAGAAGCTGGATCCGGAGCCGCCTGCGCTACCGATATAACGGTCCCACTGAGGACCGTCTGATCCGTAGCTGTTGCCGGCGGCACCGCCAGCCCAACCTGCACCTCCGCCGCCAGCGCCGCGACCGACATCTGGCGGGTTCGTCACATAGCCGGCGTCACCGCCGTGTCCACCGTTCCTCGTGTTCTTCCCAGGCTTGCCTTGTTCAAAGGTGATACGAGCGCCGTCAGCGAACACAGCCTTACGCTCCGTGAAGGTATTGCGGCCTTGGGTCGTCCCGTTGGCGGCAACGCCGCCCGGCATCTCAAGATAGACCTGGCCGGTCTGCTTGTTCCTGACGGTGACTGCTTTGGAGGCCTCGCTGTTGACGACGAAACCGCTGTAGGGAGCGCTCACGGCGGTCCAGGCTGTGTTGGCGTTGTAAGCATTACCGGGCCAGGACACAGGATTGAACTCGACATAGTCGTCGGGACCGGGTGGCTGCCAGTAGAGCTGCTGGCCGTTGGCGGCACCGGCTCCACCGGCGGCCAGGGCAAGAGCCCGGGAGAAGTCGACCGTGTGCGAACGGCTGCCGCCACTCTGGTCGGCTGGGACGAAGATAGCCGTCGAACCGCCGCCGTCCCCGCCGTCAACCTTCGGGCCTGCCTCACCGGAGAATTGGCGGCGTCCTCCGAAGCCGCCGAGGGAGGCACCACGACGGTAGCTGTTGTCAGCCCAGGAACCGCGGGCCAGGCCAGCGCTACCAACCTTGATCGTGAGGACAGTCTCAGAAGTACGACCGCTGAGATCGATGACGCCGGTGAGCCTCATGCCGTCGCCCCCGTTCGCTCCGCCACTCCATCCGCCTGAGGCTCCTCGGATCACGTAACGCACCTGAGTGACACATGCCGGGATCGCAATGACGTGGGAGCCGGCGGACCCTGTCAGTGTCTGAGCTGTCGTCGCCTGGCAGCCCGAAGCGGCGAAAGCCGGCGCCGCTGAGGCGACGGCGACGGCTGGAACGCTCCAGGCGGCTCCTCGGACAAGAGCTCGCCGAGGAAATCCTAAAACGCGTGGGGGGGGGTAGACGTAGACACTATATGGACCTTCTTGTCTGCTGGCTATTGGCTATGGGACTGTCGTCCCCACAAACTGAGTATACACCGGTCTATCGTGGACTCCTCGTGCGGCGGTGGGCGCTCGGGCGTGCCCCTCTCGCAGCCGTGGACACAAGACCGCAGGCCCCGGCAACGACAACCTGTGACAGCCTCGGTAGGCTACGGCCATGACGATTCGTGTTGCAGTCATCGGTGCCAAGGGACGCATGGGGTCCACGGTCTGCCAGGCGGTCGAGGAGGCCCCGGACCTCCAGCTGGTCGCGCGCCTGGACGTGACCGACCCCATCAGCCCCCAGAGCCTGGGCGGCGCCGAGGTCGCCGTCGACTTCACCGTCCCCACCGTCACTGAGGCCAACGTCCACGCCCTCCTTGACGCAGGCCTGGACGTCGTCGTCGGGACCACAGGCTGGGACGAGGAGGCCTACGCCCGCCTCCGCGAGCACCTGGCGCACCCGCCGGCGGCCCGGCGCAGCGTGCTCATCGCCCCGAACTTCGCCCTCTCCGCGGTCCTGGCCATGAGCCTGGCAGCCAAGGCCGCCCCGTACTTCACCTCCGCCGAGGTCATCGAGCTCCACCACCCCGCCAAGGTCGATGCCCCCTCCGGCACCGCCGTGGCCACGGCCCGAGGCATCGCCGCCGCCCGGCAGGCAGCGGGCTGCCCGGCGATGCCGGACGCCACCGCCAGCGACCCCCTGGGGGCACGCGGCGCAGTCGTCGACGGCGTCCACGTCCACGCGGTACGCCTGCAGGGGCTCACCGCGCACGAGGAGGTCGTGCTCGGCAACCCCGGCGAGCAGCTGACCATCCGCACCGACTCCTTCGACCGGGCCAGCTTCATGCCCGGCGTGCTGCTCGCCGTGCGCCAGGTCGGCCAGCGCACGGGCCTGACGGTCGGCCTGGACGCCCTGCTGGACCTGTGACCGGGCGGGTCAGGACAACGACGCCGCCCAGCAGTCCTCGACCACGCCCTGACCCACCGGAAGCTCGCGCCAGGAGCCGGTGCGCTCCATACCGGCGGCGGTGAGCAGCCCCTCCAGGGAGGCGTCCCCGCGCACAGCCCACACGACCAGCACCTGCGCGCCGTCGCCACGGGCCAGGTCGCTGGCGGCTGCCAGCAGCCGTGAGCCGTGGCCGGCACGCTGGCAGGCCGGGTCCACACCCAGCGCCGTCACCTCCGCGCCAGGCTCAGGATCACCCTGGGCAGGCGCGCCCTCCTCGTCCACGGCCTGGCCCTGGCAGGGAGCAAGGGCCACCAGGCCCACGACCTCGTCCTGGGCGGTGGCGACCAGCACGTGATGACCAGGTGCCGAGGAGCCTGCGACAGCCTGCTCCCAGCCAGCCGTGACCACGGCCGGCGCGATCATCGCCTCGACGCCGGCAGGCAGCGCGGCTCCAGCGTGCGCCACCGCGTGGGCCTGTCGCAGCGAGGCCAGCATCGTGGCCGCGTGCACCCGGCCAATCGCCTCCAGGTCAGGGGCTGACGCCGGTCGGACGAGGCCGGCGGGCTGCTCGCCCCCCTCAGGGCCGCCGCTGGGCAGGCCGGCGGCCGGGTCGGTGTCGAAGACCGAAGGCAGGTCGTGGCTATGGCTCATGGCCTTGAGCGTACTTGAGCGTGTCGGCCCGGGCCGCGGTCTCACTGCCGGGGCACGCCGTGACCGAGGCCGCGCAGGCGGCTAGGCTCGTCACATGAGCGCAACCCCCTCCCGTCCCTTCGGCTCCGTCGGCGTGGCGATGGTGACCCCGTTCCACCCTGACGGGTCGATCGACGTCGAGGCCGCCCAGGCCCTGGCCCTCAGCCTCGTCGAGGACGGGGCGGACATGATCCTCCTGGCCGGTACCACAGGTGAGGCCCCCACCACCCACCTGCCGGAGAAGCAGACCCTGCTGCGTGAGGTCGGCGACGCCCTGGCCGGGCGCGCGATGCTCGTTGCCGGTGCCGGGTCGAACGACACCGCCCACGCCGTACGCATCGGCGTGGGCTCCCAGGACGCCGGCGCCCAGGGCCTGCTCGTCAACGCCCCCTACTACAACCGGCCGAGCCAGGAGGGCGTCTACCAGCACATCATGGCCGTCGTCGAGGCGACCGACCTGCCCGTCATGGTCTACGACATCCCCGGCCGTACCGGCGTACGTATCGAGGACGACACGCTGGCCCGGCTGGCCGAGCACGAGCGCGTGCTCGCGGTCAAGGACGCCACGGGCGACGTCGAGCAGGGCTTCAGGCGCATGGCAGCCACAGGGCTGGCCTACTACTCGGGCGACGACGGCCTCAACTTCGCCTGGCTCGCGCACGGCGCCAGCGGCGTGGTCTCCGTGGTGGCCCACGCTGACGCCCACTCCTGGCGCGAGATGATCGCGGAGGTGGACGCCGGAGACCTTCCTGGCGCGCGCGCCGTGGCGCAGCGGATCCGCCCGCTGACCGCCGCCATCATGGGCGGCGGGCAGGGCGCGGTCATGGCCAAGGAGGCCCTGGCGATCCAGGGCCGGATCCCGACGGGGACGGTGCGCCTGCCGCTCGTGCGTGCCCAGGCCAGTGAGGTGGAGGCGCTGCGCCAGGTGCTCCAGGACTGCGACCTGCTGTAGCACCTCCTCCCTAGGGAGGTACAGGGCGCGTCAGCAGCCCCGTACCCTGGGCGGGTGCCTCGACCCTACCCACCGCTCCTCGGGACGCAGGCGTGTGCCCCGGCGCTGTCAGACGCAGTGCCTGCGATCCCTTCCGCCCTGGACTGGCGCCAGCACCTGCCCTCCCTGCGTCTGCCCGGCGGCCTGCACCTGCCTCCCAGCGACCTGGGGCTCACTGTCGCATCCGCAGTCCTGACCTGCGTCGAGGCGGGGCTGCCGCTCACCTACGGCGCCAGGCCCGCCTACCTCGCGCTCGTGGCGATCCACCTCCTGGTCACCGTGGCACAACCCCTGCGCCATGCCTGCCCACGCACGTCGATGGTCCTGACCTATACCGGGCTTGTCCTCTATGCCCTGCTGTGCATGATCAGTCCCGTGCGCCTGGGGCTCAGCCCCATCATCCTCACTGCCGCTACCAGCCTGTACGCCGTCACCCGTTGGGTCGCTGACCTGCGCTGGGCCACGGTCGCGCTGATGACTGCCCTGGTGGGCAGCGTCCTGAACCCGGTTCTCCTGGCCAACCTGGACCACCCGGCGCTCGCGCGGTACCTCACCTTTCCTCTGATCCTGGCGCTGGTGTGCATCATCTGCCTCGTCACCACGTACCTGTACGCCCGCGCCCGGCGCAGTCAGGCACTGGCACGTCAGGAAAGCGCCGCACAGGCGGCCACCGACGCCGTCTCCGCCGAGCGGCTCGCCTTGGCCCGCGAGCTGCACGACGTCGTCGGACACGCCCTGACGGCGGTACGTGTTCAAGCCGCCACCGCCCTGGCAGTGGCCGACCTTCCCACCGCCCTTGCGGCCCTGGAGACCATTCGGGACACCACTGACACCTCGCTCGCCTCCGTGCGTGAGGTTGTCTCCCTCCTGCGTGGCGGTGAGGACCGAGGCTCGGGCTCCGCCACCTCGCCGCTGGCGGACCTCACCACCATCCCGGCCCTCACCGATGCTGCCGGGATCAGCCCGGACTCGGACCTACCAGACAGGCAGGTGCTGGCGACCTGGAGTCACCAGTGGAGCCTCATGCAGCGCCTGACCCTCCTGCGTACCCTCACGGAGGCCCTGACCAACGTCGCCCGTCACGGCAGCGGCGGCGCGCGCGTGAGCCTGGAGACCACTGAGGCCGTGTGCCACCTCATCGTCATCAACCCGGTTGCCTCTCACCACGGCACCAGCAGGGCGGCACCAGGCTCGCCGCAGGCGGGCAGTGGCCAGGGTGGTACAGGACTGATTGGCATGGCAGAGCGCGCCCGGATGGTCGGGGCCACCTTTGCTGCAGGCAGGACCACCGGGAGCGAGGGCGAGCCACTGTTTGCGATCGAGCTGTCACTCCCCGTCACTCAAGGAGTGGGATGAACCCCATACGTGTCGGAGTCATTGATGACCAACCGCTGCTCGTCGGGGCCTTCTGCGCGCTTGTCTCCGCCCAGCGGGACATGCAGGTCGTGGCCACGGCGGCTCACGGCGCAGCCGGAGTGGAGGCGTTGCGGCGCGCGGCAGCTGACGGCGTCGGTGCCGATGTCGTCCTCATGGACATTCGCATGCCTGTCATGGACGGGGTCGCAGCCACACGCGCCATCAGCCACGATCCCTGCCTGGCAGGCACGCGCGTCCTCATCCTCACCACCTTCAACGAGGAGGAGCTGGTCCTTGCCGCGCTGACCGCTGGAGCCAGTGGCTTCCTGCTCAAGGACGCCGAGCCGTCGACCTTGCTGGCTGCCGTACGTGCGCTCGCGGCCGGTCAGGGCTGGCTTGACCCTGCCGTGACCGCCACCGTCCTGACGCGACTGGGGGAGGACAGCGCGGAGCCGTCCCAGGGCGGCGCCAGTGCCACTGCCTCCCGTGCCGGTGCTCGTGACGACGTCGCCGCTGGCGGTGACGTCGATGCGGCGCGGTCGTGTCATGGCCGCCTCCCGCCACTCCTGCCAGGATCTGAGCCCCTGACTGACCGAGAGCAGCAGATCCTGGAACTGGTGTGCCGTGGCTGGTCCAATGCCCGGATCGCCGCTGAGCTGTTCCTGGCGACCACCACAGTCAAGTCCCATGTCAAGGCAGTGCTCGCCAAGACGGGCTGCGCCAACCGCGTCGAGCTGATCGTGGCTACCTTGGGACGCTGACCCGGGGACGCCAGGTGCTCAGGGACCATCCTCCCTAGGGAGAGCCTCGGCGCCATGTGCCTAGGGAGGATCCGCCCAGCGGGCTGCGGCGCGCAGGCTTGCCGCATGACAACAACAGCACAGCAGCCTGCCGGACTGCGTCTGGCAGGCGTGACCAAGTCCTTCGGCAGCCAGCCGGTCCTGGTGGGCGTGGACCTGACAGCATGGCCAGGACGCGTCTACGGCCTCCTCGGCCCTAACGGAGCGGGAAAGTCCACGACCTTCAACGTTGCTCTGGGGCTGACGCGCCCGACATCGGGACGCGTCGAGATACTCGGCCGCCCGCTGTGCCGGGCGAGCCTGGCCCACGTGGGTGCCAGTATCAACGGCCCCGCTTTCTACCCCCAGCTGTCGGCTGCACGCAACCTGCGCGTGCACTGTCTGCTCACCGGTACCGACACCGCCGTCATCACTCCGCTGCTGGAGCTGGTGGGACTGAGCCACGCGGGACGCAAACGCGCCGGGCGTTTCTCCACGGGCATGAAGGTACGTCTGGCCCTGGCCATGGCGCTGTTGACCGACCCTGAGCTCCTCATCCTTGATGAGCCGCAGAACGGCTTGGATCCCGAAGGCATCATCTGGCTGCGTCAGCTGCTGCGCCGCCTGGCGGCGCAGGGCAAGACCGTTGTCGTCTCCAGCCACGTGCTGGGAGAGATGACGCGCATGTGCGACGACGTCGGAGTCCTCGTGGGCGGTCGGCTCGCCTACTGCGGGCCCTTGGACGGGCTGGCTGACTCAGGTGACGAGGCTGCGCTGGAGGCGGCCTTCCTGTCCTTGGTGAGCGGAGGGAGAGCGTGATGCGCCGCGCGACGATGCTCAGTGGCCTGCTGCGCGCCGAGTTCGCACGCTCTCGTTCCACCCTGACCTGGCGAGGTCCCCTCGCAGTGCTCCTGGCAAGCGCCTACGCCTTGTGGATGGGGTTGTCCACGTCCCTCGCCCCGGGGTGGAACTCAGGTGTCATGGCCTGGCTCGGCTTCTACCCCACAGCCTTCGCCCTCCCGCTAGGAGCGCTCGTTGGAGCAGCAGCTCACAGCCGTGAGCAGCACTGGCGTGAAGGCGGCACTGCCTGGCGCGCAAGCTCTCCGACACTCATCCGCTTGGCGCGGGTCGTGGTGCTCTCGGCCTCGGCAGCCTGGAGCCAAGTCGTGCTGCTACTCCCGATTCTTGCCGTTGGCCTGGCAAGAGGACAGGGGCCGGGACCCTGGCCTGCCATGCTGGGCTTCGGTGCGGTGATGTGGGTGAGCGTCAGCGGTGCCAGCTGCGTCGGAGTACTCACTGCCCGTCTGCTTGGACGCGCCGCGCTTGGCCTGGCCCCGGCGGCGGCCCTGGCGTGGTCAGTTCTTGGTGCGCTGGACGCCGAGGCAGCTGACTGGATGTCACACCCGTGGACATGGTTCCTGCGTCCGACCCTGCCGCTGCTAGGGATCCACGCCAACAACGTTGCCTTGGAGGCAGACTCGCCGTTGTGGCAGGAGCCCATCTGGCCGGCTGTGTGTCTCAGCACACTTGTGGCAGTGGCCGCGTTGGCGGGAGCGGTGGTGCCCCTTCGTCGCTTCACCGGTAGCCGGCGAGTGGTCCGTGCCACTGCTGCTGCGACAGGCACGAGCGCGCCGACGCCGGTTGGAGGGACCGTGACCGCGGCGCTGCCAGCTGAGCTGGCTACCCCTCGAGATCGTCCACGGCTGATGGCTGCGCTGGCCCTGACCCTGCCGTGGAGACTGTGGACAGCACTGGCTGGCGTGCTGGTAGGTCTGCTGGCCCTGCTGCATGCCGTGTATCCGGTCACGTACCCGATGGCGCTGCTGACGCTTGCAGGGGCCCCGGTAGCCGCCGCCGTCGTGGGGACCATGACCTGGACGGTCAGCTCGCCGGCATGGCGGCTGGTGATTCTACGGGCCGCTCCGTTCCGTCTCACGCTGGCGCTGGCCGTGCACATGGTTCTCTTCCTCCTGCCCGTGGAGATCGCGGCCTGGCTGGTCAGTGGAGGAGCGGTCAGTGAGACAGGCGCTGACGGGAGCGTGCTGGTGAGCGTCTACGCGATGATCGTGCTGCCGGCGGTCACCTTCATGCTGGCGTCCCTGACCTACCTTGTTGCCTCCCAGGCAGGGGCGGGGCCGGCGGTGGTCGTCGCGGTTGCCATGCTCGTCGTGGGCGTCATGGTGTGCGGGAACACGGTCTTCACCGACTCCGCGATGTGGTGGACCGGTCCGTGGGGCTGGGCCTGGGTCGCAGCCACGTACCCGCAGCGCTGGCTCGCGATTGGGGCGGTGTCCACCATGGTCGGTGCGGCCGCGCTGGGGACAGCCGCCTGCCTGTCTCGGCGGGCCGCGACCCGGGTGGGGGAGTAGGTCGGCTGGGCCGCTAGGCGGATGTGGCTGCGCGCTGCTCCAGCAGCTCGCGTACCTCACGGCGCAGCACCTTGCCGATCAAGGAGCGGGGCATCTCCTCGATGACCTCCATCTGACGGGGCAGGGCGTAGTGCGGCAGCTGCTTCTCGCCGTGGGAGCGCAGCAGGTCTAGGCTCAGCGCCCGACCCGCTGCGGTGGGCTCGCCGGCGTCGTCGCGCTCCAGGACCACAGCCGCCACGACGGTCTCGCTGGTCGCGCTCGTGCCCAGGCCGACGACAGCGACCTGCGCGACGCCCGGCACCTCGCGCAGGACGGCCTCGACCTGGGAGGGGTAGACGTTGAAGCCTCCGGAGAGGATGAGCTCGCGGCGCCGGTCGGCCATCCACAGGAAGGAGTCCTCCCGGCGCACCATGTCACCGGTGCGCAGCCACCCGCCGGGCAGCATGACGGCAGCGGTGGCTTGCGGGTCCTGCCAGTAGCCGGCGAAGACCTGGGGACCGCGCACTAGCAGCTCACCGCTCTGGCCGTCGCTGACCTCGACCTCCGGGTCAATCACCTCGGCGTCCGGGTCGACCACGCGCACGTCGGTGGAGGGGAAGGGCAGGCCGAGCGCCCCCAGACGGCGGGTGGGGCCCATCGGGGTGCCGGAGATGATCGGGCTGGTCTCGGTCATGCCGTAGCCCTCGATGAAGTAGCCGCCGGTCAGCTCCTCCCACTCAGCGCCGACCTCGGGCGGCATAGGAGCGGCGCCGCACACGCCGTAGCGCAGGCTGGTCAGGTCCGTGCCCGCCTTCTGGGCCGCGCGCAGGATCCGCTCGAACATGACGGGCACGCCCACGAAGAAGGTCAGCGGCCGGCGCGCGTGGGCAGCCAGGACCGCCTCGACGTCGAGCCTGGGCATCATGACCTGGGTCGCGGCCTTCTGAACGGCGCAGAAGAGGTTGAAGGTCAGCCCGAAGGCGTGGAAGAAGGGCAGCAGCGCCAGGAAGCTCTCCCCGCCCTCGTGCAGCATCGGCACCCAGGCGATGGCCTGGTTGGCGTTGGCGCGCAGGTTCGTGTGCGTGAGCATGGCCGCCTTGGGCGTGCCCGTGGTCCCGCCGGTGTGCAGCAGCACGGCGACGTCCTGGCCGGTGGGGTAGGGCCAGGAGGGGGACAGCCGAGGGGCGCGCGCGACCTCGGTGTCCCACGAGCGCACCCCGGCAGGCAGGTGGTCAGCCTTCATCGAGGCGCGGGTGGCGCGGGCCCTGGGCAGCGGCAGCCGCAGCGCGGCGCGCAGGTGCGCAGGCAGCGCCCTGACCAGGTCGACGGCGAAGACGGTCCGTCTGCCCAGCGGGTCCAGGGACGCGTCGCGCTGGGCGGCCGGGTCCACGATGAGCTCGACCGCCTTCTCCCAGGCGACGACGACGCGGGCACCGTGGTGGTCGAGCTGGGCGCGCACCTGCTCGGCCGGGGCCAGCGGGTTGTGCTCGGCGACGATCGCCCCCAGCCGCAGGGCCCCGTAGACGGCGACGACGTGCTGGGGGCAGTTGGGCATGAGCAGGGCGACCCGGTCCCCAGCACGCACCCCGGCGTCAGCCAGGAGCCGGGCGGCCCGTTCGGAGGCCTCCAGCAGCTCGCGGTAGGTGGTGGTCCACCCCAGGAAGTCGATGGCCACCCGCTCGGGGTAGAAGCGTGCCGCGGTCTCCAGGAGCTCGGACAGGTGAGAGTCCGGGACCTCGATGGTGGCGGGGATGCCAGGCTGGTAGCCGCGGCGGTGGAAGCGCTCGGCGTCCCAGGAGGCGCCGGTGCCGCAGTGCTGGGACGGGGTGCTCACTTCTCCTCCTTGCCGGCCTGGCCGGGCCGCGACGGGCTGCCCTGGGACTCACCCAGGCGCTCGACCAGGGAGGCGGCGGCGCTGACGGAGGCCGAGGCCACGGCGTCGGCGGCCCCGCTGGCGGCCTCACGGGCGGCCATCAGCTCCTCGCGCACCACCCGGCGCAGCACCTTGCCGATCTGGGAGCGGGGCATCTCGCTCAGGATCGCGATCTGGCGGGGCAGGGCGTAGTGGGACAGGGTCTGCTCGGCCCAGGCCCGCACCTGCTCCAGGGTGACTGTCTGGCCCTCCTTGGGCAGGATCGCGGCGACGACGCGCTCGTTGCCGGCGTCCGCGGCGTCCCCGGGCAGGCCGACGACGGCGACCTCCTCGACCTGGGGCATCGAGCGCACCGCGGCCTCGACCTCGGTGGGGTAGATGTTGAAGCCGCCGGAGATGATGAGCTCCTTGCGGCGGTCGGCGATGACGTAGAAGCCGTCGCTCTCCTGGCGCACGAGGTCACCGGTGCGCAGCCAGCCGCCAGGCAGCAGCACGGCGTCGGTCTCCTCGGGGTTCTCCCAGTAGCCGGCGAAGACCTGGGGCCCGCGCACGAGCAGCTCACCGACCTGCCCGGGCTCGACGTCGACCTCGGTGTCCTCTGGGTCGACCAGGCGCACGTCCGTGGAGGGGTAGGGCACGCCCAGCGCCCCGGCACGACGCTCGGGGGAGATGGGGTTGCCCAGGATGATGGGGGAGGCCTCGGTCATGCCGTAGCCCTCGATGATGACCCCTCCGGTGGCCTCCTCCCAGGCCTGGGCCACGGCCTTGGGGTTGGCGGCGGCCCCGCACACCGCGATCTTGCAGCTCGACAGGTCGGCACCGGTGGCGTTGGCCCGCGTCACGATACGGTCGAACATGACCGGCACCCCGGGGAAGAAGGTGGCTGGGCGTCGCTTCCAGGCGGTGAGCACCATGTCCGCGCTGAACTTGGGCAGGACGACCTGGGTCGCGGCCAGGCCCACGGCGCACAGCAGGGACAGGCTGAGGCCGAAGGCGTGGAAGAAGGGCAGGACCGCGTAGAAGGTCTCCTGACCCACCTCGCAGGTCTGGGAGGCCCAGGCCAGGCTCATCTCGGCGTTGGAGCGCAGGTTGGAGTGGGTGAGGCGGACGGCCTTGGGGCTGCCGGTCGTCCCCCCGGTGTAGAGCAGGACGGCGGTCTGGTCGACCTCGGGCAGGGGGTGCCCGGCGGGCAGCGGGGTGGAGGCGGCCACGGCGTCGTCCCACGAGCGCACCGCGGCGGGGACCTTGCCGCGCAGCTCGGAGCGCTGGGCGCGAGCCGCAGCCACCGGCAGCCGCAGGGCCAGCCGGCTGGTCCACGGCAGGCCGCGTGAGAGGTCCACGCTGTAGACCTGCCGGTCATCCATTCCTGCTGCGCGCAGCGAGCCTGAGGCCTGGACCAGGCGGGCCAGCGTCTTCTCCCAGGCGATGATGACCTTGCCGTGGTGGATCTCGATCTGCTCGCGGACCTGGGCCGCCGGGGCCAGCGGGTTGTGCTCGGCCACGATCGCCCCGATGCGCCAGGCGGCGTAGGCCAGGACCACGTGCTGGGGGCAGTTGGGCAGGATGACGCCGACGACGTCGCCGCGCCCGACCCCGGCGCGCCGCAGGGTCTGGGCCGCCTGGGCGACCTGGCGGGAGAGCTGGGAGTAGGTCGTGGTGGCGCCCAGGAAGTCGATGGCGACGTGGTCGGGGAAGCGACGGGTGGCGTCGTCGAGCATCCGTGACAGGGGCTCGGTGACCGGCGCGATCGTGGCCGGCACGCCGGGGGCGTAGTGGGGCCGAAGGTAGCGGCGCGAGGTGTCGCTCATCCGAGGTCTCCTTATCCCTGGGGGCGCGGGGCAGGCGGGGTGGCCCTCTGCCTACGCAACCGTAACCTACGGTTGCGTAACCTTGTGGGGAGGCAAGGAGTGACGCGGGTGTGGCCTCACCCTCATCCTAGGACAGGCCCTGCGGCAGCTCCTGGCGGGAGACCACCCGCAGCCGGCGCGTGGGGCGGGTCATCGCCACGTACAGGTCGCCGGCGCTCTCCTGCCCGATGACGGCCGGGTCCACGAGCACGACGACGTCGAACTCCAGCCCCTTGGACAGCACCGGTCCCATGACCGCCAGCCGGGCTCGCAGCACGTCACCTCCTGGCGCGCTCATGGCCTGCGCCAGCGCCGGGTCCTGGCCGAGCCAGGCCGCCACCTCGCCGGCTGCGGGGGCGATGACGGCCAGGCGCCCTCCCTCGCGGCCCACGGCCTGATCCAGCGCGGCCAGCTCCTGGCGCACCACCGCGCGCAGGTGGTGCGCCCAGGCGTCGTCGTGCGCCGGCGTGCCAGCGGACAGGTCCTCCGCCTCCAGGCAGTCCGGCAGGTCCCGCACCGAGCGCACGGGGTAGACCGGCGGGTGGCCCAGCGCCGTCGTCACCGCGTCAGCGGTGTCCATGATCGTGGCCGGGGTGCGGTAGCACACGGTAAGCACCTCCTCGTGCAGGGGGGTGGAGGCCACCGGGCCGGTCCTCCGCCCGCCGCGCCGCGGCTGGCTGGACGAGGTCCCCAGGGCCTGGAGCACCTCGGACCAGGAGGAGGGGGCGTGGGGCCCGGAGTACTGGGCGAGGTCCCCCACCACGGTGAAGGAGCGCACCGGGCAGCGCCTGGCCAGCGCCCGCCAGGCCATGTCGCCCAGCTCCTGGGCCTCGTCGACCACGACGTGCCCGTAGGTCCAGCCCCGGTCGGCCCGGGCACGCTCGGCCAGGGTCAGGCGCGGCCCGTGGTCCTCCATCCGGTCGGCCAGCATCTCGGCGCTGACCATGCCGTCTCCCAGGCCCTGGGACTCGATGGCGCGTGCGGCGTAGTCCACGATCTCGGCGCGTCGGCGGGCCTCCAGCCTGGCCTGGCGGGCCTGGGCGTCCTCGCTGGGGCCCAGCAGCTCAGCGAGCTCGTCGATCAGCGGCACGTCAGCCGGGGTCAGCGGAGAGCCGGGGTCGCGTCGCAGGCTCTCGCGCTCGGCGGCACTGAGCTCGGGGGCGACCTGCTGAAGTAGGGCCGGGCGGGCCCACAGCCGCTCCAGCAGGCCGGTGGGCGTCGTCGGCATCCAGCACAGGTTGATCTCGCGGCGCGCGTCCCGGGCGGTGCGGACGTCCTCGCGGATCCAGGCGCGGGTCTCCGGGTCCGAGGCGTCCTGGCGGGTGGCGGCGGCGTACTGGTCGGTCAGCCGCTCCAGCAGCCACAGCACGAAGGTCTCGCGGGCCAGGTTGTGGGGCTTTCCGGAGCGGCGAGCCCGGCTCATGGCCTCGCGCACGTCAGCGGGCTCCAGGAGCAGCCGCGTGCCCTGGACGAGGATCTCGCGGGGCTGGTCAGGAAGGCGCTGCAGGCTGCGCACCGCGCGGCGCAGCACCTCGGCCCACAGGGCCCGGCCCTTGAGCTCGTGGAGCGCCGGCGGCTCAGTGCCACGGGCGCGCACCCCCGGCACGAGGTCAGCGACGGTGGTGGCCACCACCCCGGTCTCGCCCAGTGAAGGCAGCACCTGCTCGACGTAGCGCAGGAAGGTGCGCGAAGGGCCCACCAGGAGCACCCCTGAGCGCTCCAGGCGCTCACGCTCGGAGTAGAACAGGTAGGCCACCCGGTGCAGGGCCACCGCGGTCTTGCCGGTGCCCGGCCCGCCCTGGACCACGAGCACGCCGCGGCCCTGGGCCGTGACGACGCGGTCCTGCTCGGCCTGGATAGTGGCGACGATGTCCCCCATGCGTCCGTCGCGCGCCGCGCTCATGGCCGCGATCAGCGCGCCCTCGCCCTGCAGCCCCTCGGTCGCGGTCCGCGCCGGGGAGCCTGGGGGGAGGGCGCCGGCCTGGTCCAGCGAGGAGACGTCGATGACCTCGTCCTCCAGGCCGATGACGCGCCGGGCGCGGGTGTCGATGTGGCGACGTCGCACCAGGCCCATGGGCCGGGAGGCGGTGGCCTGGTAGAAGGCGCGGGCCAGGGGGGCGCGCCAGTCCAGGACGACCTCGCGGTGGCGGGCGTCCTGCAGACCCGTGCGGCCCACGTAGTGGCGCTGGCCGCCGTGGGTGACAGGGCCGGCGCCCGCGCCGTCCACGGCGTGCTCAGCCAGGTCCATGCGGCCGAAGACGAGGCGGTCCTCGACTCCCTCCAGGGAGGCGATGAGCCCGGAGTAGTGCACCGCGTAGGCGTCTCGCTCGCCACGGGACTGGTGGGTGCCGGACACGCCCTGGGCCTCGGTGTCCGCCAGCGAGCGGCGCGCCGCCTCCAGCTGGCGGTCCAGCTCGCCGTAGGCCAGGTCGACGACGTGCTGCTCAGCGCGGATCTCGCGGTCACGGACCGAGGAGGCGGGCTGGGCCTCGGGACGGCCTGAGGTCGGGGGCTGGGATGTCGGTGGCATCTGGCTCGCTGTCTGGTCGTGCGGGGCAGGTCGTGAGCCCGCCGTCGGCGCCCCGGTGGGGCGCACAGGCAGGCCGGTCCATTATTCTCCTGGCAGGGCCGTGCGGAAGACGCCGACGGCGAACAGGACGTGCGACCATGGTGGGAACATGGTCACCACCGTCGGTGTTGCACTGCCAGGTAAGTGCCCAGCGCGAAAGGAGGACCCCCGTGCCGCTCTACAGCTGTGAACGCCCCGCCCAGGGGCCGGTGGCGCCTCGTGTCCTTCTGTACCACCTGGACGGGGCGATGGACGCCGGTCACGCCGGTGAGCTGGCGGTCGAGCAGCTGCTCATGACCCTGCCCTGGCAGCGCCTGGCCACCTTCGACGCCGACGCACTCATGGACTACCGGGCACGCCGGCCCGTGATGACCTTCACCTCGCACACCTACACCTCGGTGCAGATGCCCGAGCTGGTCCTTGACCTGCTCCAGGACGACGAGGGCGAGGACCTCCTGCTGCTCCACGGCTCGGAGCCGGACTACCGGTGGGAGGAGTTCGTCGGCGCGGTCACGCACCTGGCGCTGACCATGGGGGTGAGCCAGGCGGTGTCCATGACGGGCATGCCGCTGGCCGTGCCCCACACCCGTCCCGTCTACGTCCACCACCACGGCAACCGGCCCGAGGAGCTGCCCGAGCAGCCGGACTTCTTCGGTCACGCGGAGTTCCCCGGCTCGATGAGCGGCTTACTGGAGCTGCGCCTGGGGGAGGCGGGGCTGAGCTCACGGGGGCTGACGGCAGGAATCCCGCACTACGTGGCGCGAGACGACTACCCGGCCGGCGCCGCGGCGCTGCTGGCGGCCGTGGCCGAGACCACAGGACTGGCCCTGCCGCTGGGGGACCTGGAGGCCGCCGCCGCCGTCAACCGCGCTGAGATCGACGCTGAGGCCGCTGGCCAGAGCGAGGTGGCGGCCGTCGTGGCCGCCCTGGAGGCCCAGTACGACGCCGTGGCTCCGGTCAAGGCCGACGTCGAGGAGGTCTCCCGGATGCTCGACGTCCCCACCGCCGATGAGATCGGGGCCCGCCTGGAGGCCTTCCTGGAGGCCAACGGGACCGACCAGGGCCTGCAGTACCCGGGAGCCAGCGGCCTGGAGCCCCACCATCCTGAGGGCCGTGACTGACACGCCGTGAGCGAGCCGGCCCCGCCGCCGCGGCCCTCCTGGCCGTCAGGGCAGGGGCAGCGCCGGGTCCTCGCCCGCCCAGGTGCGCACCGGCAGGGGCAGACGTCGCACCGCCCGCTCGATCTGCTCGCGCTCCTGCGCGCTCCACGGGCAAGGACGGGCGACGGCCACGAGGTTGCCGCGTCGCTTGCCGCGTGCGTGGGCGGGGTCGGCCACCACGAGCACCCCCTCACACACCTGGCGCAGGGCGGCCAGGTCCGCTCCTGCCTCGCTCCTGGGCAGGGAGGGCGTGTTGACCAGGTACACCCCGCCCGGGGCCAGGGCCTGGAGGCAGGCGGCGTGGAAGTCGGCGCTGCGGCACGAGGAGGGCACCTGGCCCTGGGCGAAGACGTCACGGACGACGACGTCCCACTCGCCCGGTCGCAGCCCAGGGGCGACCTCGGCGGCGTCTGCGACCCTGATGCGCAGCCGCGGGGAGCGAGGCAGGTCGAACCACTGGCGCACGTAGCGGGCCAGCACGGCGTCGATCTCGACGGCCAGCTGCGTGGAGCCGGGACGGCGGGCCTCCCAGGCCCGGGCCAGCGCGCACCCCGCCCCGCCCAGGTGAGCAGCCCGCAGCGGGGCCGGCTCGGGCACGAGCACCTGGAGCACGGCGTTCATCTGCTGCTGGTACTCAAAGTCCAGGTGCCCCGGGTCTCGTAGGTCGATCCAGGAGGACTCGGTCTCGTCCAGGAGCAGCAGCACCCCGCTGTCGCGCCTGTCCAGCCGCGCGGTGGCGTAGCTGGTGGGCACCGGGCCGGTGGGCAGGTCCGCCAGGGCGGGGGCCTGAGAGCGACGGGAGGAGGGCGCGCAGGCCTGGGGGCCTTGGGGAGCGCGGGGGCTGCGTCGTGGTGTCACAGGCGCACGTTAGCCTGGAGGCATGAGTCGAGCACCAAGGAACGAGGCCGCGCGCCGCTCCTGGGGCGAGGACGACTCCGCCACCCCGGTCCTGCACGTGGACATGGACGCCTTCTACGCCTCTGTCGAGCTGCTGGACCATCCCGAGCTCGTGGGCCGGCCGGTGATCGTGGGCGGCACGGACGGGCGTGGCGTGGTCTCGGCGGCCTCCTACGAGGCCCGCGCCTACGGAGTGGGCTCGGCGATGTCCATGAGCCAGGCGCTGCGCCGCTGCCCGCAGGCCGTCGTGCTGCCGGTGCGCCACAGCCACTACTCCCGCGTCTCGCGCCAGGTCATGGCCGTCCTGGAACAGGTCACTCCTGTGGTGGAGAAGGTCAGCGTGGACGAGGCCTTCCTCGACGTCTCGGGCGCCAGGCGCCGCATGGGCTCACCGGTGCGCATCGCCCGGTGGATCCGCTCCACCGTCCGTGACTCACTGGGGCTGCCGGCCTCCGTCGGGATCGCCTCGACCAAGTTCGTCGCCAAGCTCGCCTCCTCCCACGCCAAGCCCGACGGCCTGCTCCTCGTGCCGGCCTCGGCCACCCAGGACTTCCTCAACGTGCTGCCCGTGGGAGCCATGTGGGGGGTGGGGGACAAGAGCGCCCAGGCCCTGGCGAGGTGGGGGATCACGGACGTCCGGGCCCTGGCCGCCACGCCGGTGAGCAGGCTGGAGAAGATCCTCGGCCAGGCCGCAGGCCGGCACCTGTGGGACCTGGCTCACGGCATCGACCCGCGGCCGGTGACCGTGGGCCGTGAGGAGAAGTCCGTGGGTACCGAGTCCACCTTCTTCGACACCCTCACCAGCCAGGAGGACGCCCGTCGGGTCCTGCTGGACCAGGCGCACCAGTGCGCCGCGCGCCTGCGTGAGGGCGGGATGCGCTCGCGCGTGGTGGTCCTCAAGGCCCGTGGCGCCGACTTCACCACGCTCACGCGCTCGCGGACCCTGAGCGCGCCGACGGACCTGGCCCGAGACATCTTCGCCGTCGTCCAGGCCCTCCTGTCCGGGCTGCCGGTGCCTGCCGGTGGCTACCGGCTGCTGGGAGTGCGGTGCGAGGGGCTCACACGCAGCGACGACGGCGTCCAGCTCGCCCTGGACGAGGACCCCCGTCGTGGGGCCCCGGAGCGGGCGGCTGACGCCGTGCGCCGTCGCTGGGGCGCGGCGGCTGTGGGTCCGGCGAGGCTGCTGCCGGCCAGGCCGTCCCAGGCGCAGCCGCCGGTGTGAGGCGCTGCAGGCAGGCTCCGGTTTTCGTTCCGTGACGGCAGGCGCCTATTGTGGTACCTACCGGGCTTGACCCGTTTGGTCAGCGCCGACCCTGTCTGGGCCGAGGCGGTCAGCGGGGCCGAGTCACTGCGACGTCACGAAGCGAGGGGAGCCATGGCACTGTCAGAGCGAGAGCAGCAGGTGCTGCGCGACCTCGAGGAGCAGCTTCACGAGGACGACCCCACGCTGGTCAGCTCGATGCAGCAGGGGGGACAACGCCTGGCACGGCTCTCGCCCCGGCACGTGGGCGGCGGCGTCGCCCTGCTCCTGGTCGGCCTGACGGTCGTCATCGTCGGCGTCGCTGTCGCTCACCCCGTCGCCTCCATCCTCATCGGCGTGGCGGGCTTCGCGCTGGCGGTGTGGGGAGTGACCCTCATGCTCACGCGTCCCGACCACGCGCGAGGCGCGCGAGGCCGGGAGCGCCGGCCTGCGGCAGGACGTCAGGCCCGCGTCGGCTCCTTCATGGACCGTCAGTCCGAGCGCTGGGAACGACGGCGCGACTCCGAGCGCTGACGACCTCACCTCCCTGGTACCCCTCAAGGGTCTCCCTCAGGCCTCGCCCCGTCACGGGCGGGGCCTGAGTGCCGTGTGCTGCGCGGGCGGCTCCTGACCGGGCGGCGCAGGGGCCTCCACCTTCCTCCACCACCTTCCTCCACCAGGGCTGCATGAGCGGTCTGCGTGGGCGCGACGCTGTGCCCCTCCGCCTTCTTCGCGCCGTTCCCGCACCCGGCTCCGCACCCGCCCCTCAGGCCTGCGACGCGCCGAAGGGGCCCGGGCCCGCTGATCTCCTCCACTTTGCTCCACCTTGCTTTTCCCTGGAAATAAGCGGATCTGGGTGACAGGGCGAGAGTGCTGCCCCTCGAGTGTGGGTGGAAGGGGAGGGAAGTGGAGTACTATGGGGCGCACTGGGTCGTCGAGGGGAAGGAGTGGTCCCGGTGTTCCTGGGTACTCACGCCCCTCGCCTTGACGACAAGGGCCGGCTCATCCTCCCGGCCAAGTTCCGCGAGGAGCTGGCTGGGGGAGTGGTGCTGACCCGTGGTCAGGAGCACTGCCTCTACGCCTTCACCACCGCCGAGTTCGAGCGCATGTACGCCCAGCTGCGAGAGGCCCCCCTCGCGCAGAAACAGGCTCGCGACTACATCCGCGTCATGCTCTCGGGCGCTGACTCCCAGAGCCCGGACAAGCAGGGACGCATCACGCTTCCCGCACCGCTGCGTGCCTACGCGGGCCTGTCCAAGGACCTGGCTGTCATCGGTGCAGGAGCGCGCGTGGAGATCTGGGACGCCCAGGCCTGGCAGACCTACCTGGAGGCCCAGGAGCAGGTCTTTGCCGACACGGCCGAGGAGATCATCCCCGGCTTCTTCTAGCCCTTGCACAACTGCATCACTGATCCGGGCGCACCGCGCCCGCAGGAGGCCTCGTGAGGTCTCTACCCGAGCTGCCCTCCGACGCCACTTCCCCGGCGCCGGAAGGACGGGTGGAGTCCTGGCGAGACCTCACGCCCGCACCGACCACCCCGAGCACGACGTTGAGAAAGGAGGAGCACGTGTCCCACGCGCCACTGCCGGACCACCGACCCGACCCCGGCGAGGACGCCGCGGCGCAGGCAGCCGCCCGCCACACCCCGGTGCTCCTCCAGCACTGCCTGGACCTGTTGTCGCCGGCCATCGAGGAGGCCCCCACCGAGCCGGTCATGATCGACTGCACGCTGGGCATGGGCGGGCACACCGAGGGGGCGCTGCGCCGCTTCCCACGGCTGCGAGTCATCGGTATCGACCGTGACAGCGAGGCCATCGCCCTGGCCGGCGCACGCCTGGCCCCCTTCGGGGACCGCTTTACGGCCGTGCACGCCACCTACGACGAGGTCGAGGCCGTCGCCCGCCGCTTCAGCCAGGACGGCGAGGGCACCGTGGACGCGGTGCTCATGGACCTGGGAGTCTCCTCGCTCCAGCTCGACGTCGTCGAGCGCGGCTTCTCCTACGCGCGCCCGGCCCCGCTGGACATGCGCATGGACCAGTCACAGGGGATCACGGCCCGAGAGCTGCTGGAGACCGCCGAGCCGGGTGAACTTGTGCGCATCCTGCGCAGCTACGGCCAGGAGCGCTTCGCCCCGCGCATCGTCGAGGCGATCGTGCGGCGCCGGCGCAGCGGTCACCCGCTCACCTCCACCCAGGAACTGGCTGAGCTGGTGCGCCAGGCGGTCCCCGCCGCGACCAGGCGCACCGGGGGACACCCGGCCAAGCGCACCTTCCAGGCCTTGCGGATCGCCGTGAACGCCGAGCTGGACGTCCTGGAGCGGGCCGTGCCGCGTGCGCTCAACAGCCTGCGGGTGGGTGGTCGCCTAGTCGTGGAGTCCTACCAGAGCCTGGAGGACCGCGTCGTCAAGCAGGCGATCGCCGCCGGCACGCGTGCCAGCGTCCCCGATGACCTGCCTTTCGTGCCCGAGGGCGCCGGAGCCTACCTCCAGGCCCTGACCCACGGTGCCGAGCGGGCCGACGAGGCCGAGCTGGCAGCCAACCCTCGCTCGGCCCCGGTCCGGCTGCGTGCGGCGATGCGGCTGCGCCCCGCCCGCCAGGCCCCGGCACGTGAGCCGGCCCCATCCACGGCCGCCCGACGACGACAAGGAAGGAAGACCCGGTGAGCGCCACAACCGCCCTGAGAGCCCCCTCCCGGCGCCCTGAGGCGACGCCGCAGGAGCGTCCTGCCCTCTACGTCGTGCGCGGGATCGCCCCTGCCCGTTCCACGGTTCCCTTCATCATGGTCGTCGTCCTCATCCTGGCAGGCGCGCTGGCTGCCTCCATGCTGCTCAACGCCTCCATGGCGGCGACCGCCTTCCGGATGCAGTCAGCCCAGGTCGAGCTCAACGTCGTCAACGACCACATCGACACCGTCCGCTCCCAGGTCCAGGACGCCTCAGCAGCCGACCACCTCACCCAGCGTGCCACCGAGCTGGGCATGGTGCCGGCTGGCGCGCCAGGCGTGGTCGACCTGGGCAGCTCGCAGCTGTCGGCCGGGCAGGCCGCGACCGCGAAGTAGCAGCAGTGAACCCCAGTCGCCGTCGTGCACTTCAGCTCTTCGGTCTGGCCGGCTTCAGCGTCCTGACCGCCCGGACCGCCTGGCTCCAGGTCGTTGAGGGGCCGGCCCTGGCGGACAAGGCCAAGGCCGAGCGGACGATCACGTGGGTCAACCGTGCCGAGCGCGGGCAGATCCTGGGACGCGACGGCGCGATGCTGGCGACCTCATCGATCTCATACGACATCGGGGTCAACCAGGTCAAGATCGCCCAGTACGAGCGCAAGGAGGAGCAGGAGGACCCTGCCACCGGACGGACGGTGAGGCGCGTGGTCGGGCACGGTGCGGTGGCGGCAGCCGCTCAGATCGCACCGATCCTGGGGGTCGACGCCCAGGAGCTGGGCGCGAGGATGGTAGGGCAGTCCACCTACGTCGTCATCGCCGAGGCTGTCGCGCCCGACACCTGGCGCCAGATCAAGGCCCTGGAGATTCCCGGCGTCGAGCCGGACCAGCGCACCAGGCGCAGCTACCCGGCCGGCCGGGTAGCGGGCAACGTGGTGGGCTACACCTACGAGGGCAAGGCGCGTGAGCTCATTGGCTCAGCCGGCCTGGAGCTGACCCAGAACGAGGTACTGACCGGGGTGGACGGGCGCGGAAGCGTCGAGATCGGCAAGACCGGCGCCATCATCCCCACCGGTGAGCATGACGAGGTCGCAGCCGTGCCAGGGGCGGCGGTGCGTACGACGATCAACCCGGACCTGCAGGCGGTGGCCCAGGAGGCCATTGACGAGGTCGTCCAGGCCCAGGGCGCTGACTGGGGCAGCGTCGTCGTCATGGAGCCGGCCACTGGCAAGCTCCTGGTCCTGGCGGACTCGCGCTCCGTGGACCCCTCCGACCCTGGGGCCACGGCGGAGGAGGACCGCAACGCCCGCAGCGTCCAGGCGATCTTCGAGCCGGGAAGTGTCGGCAAGGTCATGACCTTCGCCGCCGCCCTGGACAAGGGAGTCGTCACGCCCGAGGAGCAGATCACGGTCCCCTACACCTGGACCGCTCCTAACGGCCAGAGCTTCCGTGACTCCCACGAGCACCCCACCGAGGTCCTCACCGTGGCCCAGGTCCTGGCCGAGTCCTCCAACGTCGGAACGGTCCAGATCGGTGAGCGGGTCCCTGACGCGGAGCGCTACGCCGTCATCAAGCAGTTCGGCTACGGGCAGCTCACCGGCATCGAGATGCCGGCGGAGTCCGAGGGCATCCTGAGCGACCACGCGCAGTGGGACGCCCGCACCCGCTACACCACCATGTTCGGCCAGGGCATCGCCGGGACCTGCCTCCAGGCCGTCCAGGTCCTGGCGACCGTGGCCAACAAGGGGGTACGGGTGGCGCCGCGCGTCATCGACGCCTGGATCGACGCCGAGGGAGAGGAGAGTGCCCAGACCCAGCCCGAGGGCGTGCGGGTGATCTCTGAGGACAGCGCCACCACCCTGACCGAGATGCTCATCGGCGTGACGCAGGAAGGGGGGACCGCCGAGTCAGCCTCGATCGACGGCTACCTGGTGGCGGGCAAGACCGGCACGACCGAGATCCTCACCGAGCCAGGCACCGTGGCCTCCTTCGTGGGCTTCACCCCCGCACGCGACCCCGCCATCGCGGTGGCCGTCATCGTCTACCGGCCGGACGGCACCTACGGTGGAACCGTGGCCGCCCCGGTCTTCCGCAAGATCGCCCTGGCCTGCATGCACTCGCTGGGCATCGCCCCCGACCCGCTGGTCATCGCCGCCAAGGCGGCCGCTGAGGCTGACGCCCAGGCGGCCCAGGCGGCCCAGGACACTCAGGGCTGAGGAGCACGACGAGAGCACGCGCGCCCGCCTGGCCCTGTGGCGGGCACGGTCACGATAGATTGAGGAACCATGAGTCATCACGCCTACGAGTCGGCAGCAGCGCTGCGTCCGCGTCACTGTGCGCCCACCGCCCTGGCTGACCTGGCTGCCGCGCTGAGCCTTGAGGAGACGGGCGCGCCCGCCGCCGACCTGGGCCAGGTCCTCGTGCGCGGCGTGAGCGTGGACTCCGGTGACGTCGCTGACGGTGAGCTCTTCGTCGCCCTGCCGGGCTTTCGGCGGCACGGGGCCGACTTCGCCGCGCAGGCGGTGGCCGGTGGAGCGGTGGCGGTCCTCACGGACGCCGACGGCGCAGCGCGCCTGGGCTCCAGCCTGGGGCCGGTCCCGGTGCTCACCCACCCCGATCCGCGTGCGGTCGTGGGCCCCCTGGCCGCCGAGGTCTACCACCACCCGGCGACCCGCCTGACGACGACGGCCGTGACGGGGACCAACGGCAAGACGACGACCACCTACTTCCTCCAGGCGATCCTGGCCGCGCACCTGGGCCAGTGCATGATCGCCGGCACCGTGGAGCTGAGCGTGGGCACGCAGACGGTGGAGTCCCCGCGTACCACGGTCGAGGCCCCGGTGCTCCAGCGCATGATGGCGCTGGCCGTGGAGGAGGGCGTAGGGGCTGCCAGCCTGGAGGCCTCCAGCCACGCGATCGTGCTGCACCGCCTGGGCGGGACCGTCGTCGACGTGGCCGGCTTCACCAATCTTCAGCGTGACCACCTTGACTTCCACCACACGATGGAGGAGTACCTGGAGGCCAAGGCGCGCCTCTTCACTCCTGAGCACGCCCGCCGCGCGGTGGTCTGCGTGGACGACCAGTGGTCGGCCGCGCTGGCAGACCGTGTCGCGGACCAGGGGGCCCTGCCCCTGGACCGGGTACGGGCCTACCCCGCCGCACACGACCTCGATGACCCGGCCCGGGGCAGGCAGTGGTGGGTGAGCGGGGCCAGCGCGTCGATGACCCAGGCGGCCACCACCTTCACCCTCCACGGGCCCGATGGTGAGCAGATCGAGGCGCTGTGCCCCCTGCCCGGGCTGGTCAACGTCCAGAACGCGGCCCTGGCCCTGGTCATGGCCCTGCGCGCCGGGGTGCCGCAGGCCACCGCTGTCGACGCCCTGGCCCACGCCCACAACATCCCGGGGCGTATGCAGCGCGTCAGCCAGCGCGACGGGCGTCGCGGGACCTGCATCGTGGACTTCGCCCACACGCCCGAGGCGCTGGAGCTCGCGCTCAAGGCGGTGCGTGAGATCACCCCGGGCCGGCTCATCGTGGTCTTCGGCTCCGACGGCGACCGGGACCAGGGCAAGCGGCCCCTGCTGGGGCAGGTGGCGGCACGCCTGGCTGACGTCCTGGTGGTCACGGACGAGAACCCGCGCTCGGAGGACCCCCGGCTCATCCGTGAGGCCGTCCTGGCCGGGGTGCGCTCGGTGCGCCCGGGGATGGAGGACGTCGAGGAGATCACGACCTGGCGCGGTGACGCCGTGCGTCGCGGGGTCGAGCTGTGCGGGCCCCAGGACACCGTCATCGTCACCGGCAAGGGGCACGAGCCCTTCCTGGAGGCGGCCGGGGAGCTCATCCGCTACAACGACGCCCCCCTCATGCGCGAGGCCGTGGAGGCTAAGTGGCCTGAGACAGCGTCCGAGGCATCAACCGGGAGCCAGCATGACTGACCGTACCCTGCACGAGATCGCTGCGATGGCGGGGGGAGTGCTCCTCGCCCCGGACCGTGGCGAGGCTGGCGGCCCGCTCCGGGCGGAGGGCAGCGCCACGCGCGTGACCGACGTCGTCACCGACTCCCGGCAGGCGGGACCGGGCTCGCTCTTCGTGGCTGTCGTCGGTGAGCGCACCGACGGCCACCACCACGTGCCGGCGGCTGCGGCTGCAGGTGCCCGGGCCGCGCTGGTCAGCGACGTCGAGGCCGTGCGCGCCGCGATGGCTGAGGCCGGACGCGACCCTGAGTCCCTGCCGCTGGTCGTCGTCCCGGACACGGTGGCCGCGCTCGGGGCCCTGGCTCGGTCCCACCTGGCCTGGCTGCGTGAGCAGGCCGGTGCGCTCGGCCAGGACCTGAGCGTGGTGGCCGTGACCGGCTCGGTGGGCAAGACCACGACCAAGGACCTCACCCGCCAGCTCCTGGCCGCCCAGGCCCCAACGGTGGCGCCGGTGGCGAGCTTCAACAACGAGATCGGCCTGCCGCTGACCGTGCTGCGAGCAGACCGCACCACCCGCTACCTCGTGCTGGAGATGGGGGCCTCGGGCAGCGGGCACATCGCCTACCTCACCTCGATCGCGCCGCTGGACGCCGCGGCGGTGCTCATGATCGGGCACGCTCACATGGGCGGCTTCGGCTCCGTCGACGGCGTGGCCCGTGCCAAGAGCGAGATCGTCACCGGCCTGCTGCCCACCGGGGTGGCCGTGCTCAACCTGGACGACCCGCGCTCAGCGGCGATGCGCGAGCTCGCCCCGGGGAGGGTCCTGACCTTCTCGGCCAGCGGGGACCCGCGGGCTGACCTGCGCGCGACAGCGGTTGAGCTCGACGAGCAGGCCCACGCCGTGCTTGACGTCCACCTGCCGGGGGCCGAGCCTGAGCGCCTGCGGCTGGGACTGCCCGGGCGCCACAACGTGGCCAACGCCCTGGCTGCTGCCGGCCTGGCGCTGGCCGCAGGGCTCACGCCCTCCCAGGTCCTCCAGGCGCTGGCAGGCGCCGGCCCGGAGAGCCCGCACCGCATGGACGTGCGTGAGCACGCTGGGATGCTGGTGATCGACGACTCCTACAACGCCAACATCGACTCCATGACCGCCGCGCTGCAGGCGCTGCCTGCCCTGGCCGGCCAGCGACGTCGTGTGGTCATCATCTCTGAGATGCTGGAGCTGGGCGGCGCGAGCCAGGCGGACCACACGCGGACCGGTGAGCTGGTGGCCGCCGCGGGAGCCCAGGTGCTGGTCACCATCGGCCCCGGCGCCGCACCGGCTGCCCAGGCGGCGCGCGCGGCGGGGGTGCGTACTATCGAGCTGCCAGACGACCAGCGCGCGATCGAGCTGCTGGACGGTGCCCACTCACCCCTCAGGCCGGCGGACGCCGTCCTGGTCAAGGGGTCTCACGGCTCGGGCGCCTGGCGCGTGGCTGACCACCTGACCGCCACTGACAAGGAGGACTAGGCCTGATGACTGCGATCCTCGTTTCCGCCGCGGTGGGGCTGATGGTCTCGCTGCTGGGGACCCCGCTGCTCATTCGTTTCCTGCACGCGCGCGAGTACGGCCAGTTCATCCGCCAGGACGGCCCTGAGGGACACTTCACCAAGCGCGGCACCCCGACGATGGGTGGGCTGGTCATCATCGCCGCCACGGTCCTGGGCTACGCGGTGGCCAACCTCGTGGAGCTGCGGGTGCCGCGCGCCTCGGGAGTCCTCCTGCTCTTCCTGGTCGTCGGGCTGGGGCTGATCGGTTTCCTGGACGACTTCGAGAAGATCTCTCGTCAGCGCTCCCTCGGGCTCAAGGCCTGGCAGAAGATCGTGGGCCAGGCCCTGATCGGGATCGGCTTCTCGGTGGCGGCGCTCTTCTTCGCTGACCGCAACGGCCTGACGCCGGCCTCCACGCGCCTCTCCTTCGCCCGGGACTCGGCGATCGACCTGGCAGCCGGAGGGATGGTGCTGGGCATCATCCTGTTCGTCCTGTGGGCCAACTTCCTCATCACCGCCTGGTCCAACGCGGTCAACCTCACGGACGGTCTGGACGGCCTGGCGGCGGGGGCCTGCACCATGGCCTTTGCCGCCTACACCCTCATCGGCGTGTGGCAGTCCAACCAGTCCTGTCAGTACGCCCACACCGACACCGTGGCCACCATGTGCTACCAGGTGCGTGACCCGCGTGACCTGGCCATGATCGCCGCCGCCCTCATGGGAGCCTGCTTCGGCTTCCTGTGGTGGAACGCCTCGCCGGCCAAGATCTTCATGGGGGACACGGGCTCCCTGGCCCTGGGAGGGGCCTTCGCCGGGCTGTCGATCCTCACCCGTACCGAGTTCCTGGCCGTGGTCATCGGCGGGCTCTTCCTGGCCGAGGTCCTCTCCGACGTCATCCAGGTCGCCTCCTTCAAGGCCACGCGCAAGCGGGTCTTCCGTATGGCTCCGATCCACCACCACTTCGAGCTGCTGGGGTGGAGCGAGGTCAACGTCGTCATCCGCTTCTGGATCGTGGCCGGGGTCTGCGTGGTCGCCGGGCTCGGGCTGTTCTACGCGGAGTACTGGATGGCCTGATCACACCGGGAGGACGGCCGAGGCCGCTGTCTCCTCCTGCCAGCCCCTGACCCGAACCAGTTAAGGAGCCGTGAGCACCACGAACGCCGTCACCCCTGAGAGCACAGACATCGTCAAGGACCTGGCCGGAGCCCGGGTGGGAGTCGTGGGGCTGGGACGCACAGGCACCGCTGTCGTGGAGGTCCTGTCGACCCTGGGCGCCCAGGTGAGCGTCTTTGACTCCCGTCCCGAAGCCCTGGAGACCCTGCCCGCAGGCACGAGGCTCGCCTCGGCCACCGCGGGCGGGGTGGAGGAGCTGGCCGAGGCCGTCGCGGGCTGCGGCCTGCGGCTGCTCGTCGTCTCCCCGGGGGTGCCGGCCACCGGCGCGGTGCTGCGGGCCGCGCGAGAGCGCGGCATCGAGACCTGGAGCGAGATCGAGCTGGCCTGGCGCCTGCACCGCTCCACCCACCCCGAGGTCCCCTGGATCACGGTGACTGGCACGGACGGCAAGACGACGACGGTCGGAATGCTCTCCGCGATCCTCACCGCTGCCGGGCTGCGCTCTCCGGCGGTCGGCAACATCGGCGTGCCCGCGGTCTCCGTGGTCGCTGAGGGCGGCGCGCAGGTGCTGGCAGTGGAGCTGTCCAGCTTCCAGCTGCACACGACCCGCACCCTCAGTCCCCTGGCGGCCGCCTGCCTCAACCTCTCAGCCGACCACCTGGACTGGCACGGCGGCATGGAGGCCTACGCCGCCGACAAGGCCCGCGTCTACGCCCGTGCCCAGCGCGCTGCGGTCTACAACCTCGCTGACCCCGCCACCCAGCGCATGGTCGAGCAGGCCGACGTCGTCGAGGGCTGCCGTGCGATCGGCTTCGGCCTGGGAGCCCCGGGACCAGGGCAGGTCGGCCTGGTCGAGGACGTCATGGTGGACCGTGCCTGGCACCCACGGCGCCACCACGAGGCTGCTGAGCTGGCGACCCTGGCGGACCTGGCCCACCTGGCACCTGGCGGCGAGCTCTCCCGCCTGCCGGCGCACGTCGTCGCCGACGCCCTGGCTGCCGCCGGCCTCGCGCTGGCCCACCCCCAGGTCCAGGCGGACCTGGGCGCGGTGGCCCAGGGGCTACGCGCCTTCGCCCCCGGTGCGCACCGCCTGGTCACGGTGGCCCAGGGGGGCGGCGTGACCTGGGTCGATGACTCCAAGGCCACCAACGCCCACTCCACCCAGGCCGCGCTGAGCTCGGTGCGGGAGGGCAGCGCGGTGTGGATCGTGGGAGGGGACACCAAGGGAGCCGACCTCCACACGCTCGTGGAGCGCGTGCGCCCCCACCTGCGCGGCGCCGTCGTCATCGGAGCCGATCCCACCGGGGTGCTCAGGGCGCTTCAGGACGAGGCGCCCGGCCTGCCGCGCACGGTGGTGCGTGCCTCCGGCGCCCGCGAGGTCATGGAGGAGGCGGTGCGGCAGGCCTCGGCGATGGCGCACGAGGGGGACACGGTCCTGCTCGCTCCCGCGGCGGCCTCCTGGGACCAGTTCACCAGCTACGCCGAGCGCGGAGACATGTTCGCCCAGGCCGCGCGCCTGCAGGCCGCTGCGGATGAGGACCGCCAGCCATGAGCCAGCCACAGCCCGCGCCGCGATCGCGGCGCTCACGTCCGTGGTGGCGGGTCCTGACCGGACCGGACGGGCCGGTGCCGGGTGAGAGGGCCTCGCTGACCTACTACACGCTGCTCATCGCCTCGCTCTTCCTCCTGGTCCTGGGCCTGATCATGGTCTTCTCAGTCCAGTCCGTCACCGTCGCGGCCCAGGGAGGCAACGCCTACGCGGCCTTCGCCCGCTACCTCGTCATCGCGGTGGTGGGTCTGGCCGCCATGTTCGCAGCCTCCCGGGCCTCGGTGCCCCTGCTCAAGCGCCTGACGCTGCCGGTCCTGGGGGTCTCGATGGCGCTGCAGTGCCTGGTCTTCGTCCCCGGTGCCAGCCGTTGCGCGGGCGGGAACTGCAACTGGGTGGCCGTGCCCCTCATCGGTACCGCCCAGCCCTCGGAGTTCATCAAGCTGGCGCTGGCGCTGTACGCCGGGTGGGTCGTCGTGCGTCACGGGGGCAGGTTCGGCTCGGTGAGGAGCACCCTGCTCATGCTGGCTCCCGCCGCCGTGGCCATCATGCTGGTCATGGGCGGCGGAGACCTGGGGACCGTGGTCATCATGGTCATGCTCATGGCCGGGGCGCTGTGGATGGCGGGGCTGGGCCGGGGCTGGTTCCTGGCGCTGGGCAGCGTGGGGCTGGTGGGTCTGGCCGCAGGAACCATGCTCTCGGCCAACCGTCGTGCGCGCATCATGGCCTGGCTCAACCCAGAGGCCTCCGACCCTCTCGACGTGGGCTACCAGCCTCTCCACGGCCGCTACGCCATGGGCACCGGGGGCTGGGGCGGGGTCGGCCCAGGATCCTCGCGCCAGAAGTGGGGGTACCTGACCCAGGCTGACTCCGACTACGTCTTCGCGGTCCTGGGCGAGGAGCTGGGACTGGTGGGCACCGTCGTCGTCATCGTGCTCTTCGCGGTGGTGGGCTGGTGCTGCGCGCGCATCATCCGCCGCAGCAACGACCTGTACGTCAGCGTCGTCACCGGAGGCATCATGGCCTGGATCGTGGGCCAGGCGCTGGTCAACATGAGCGTGGTCGTCGGGCTCCTGCCGGTGCTGGGCGTGCCGCTGCCGCTGATCAGCGCCGGCGGGTCCTCCCTCATCTTCGTGCTCCTGGCCATCGGCGTGCTGCTGTCCTTCGCGCGCCAGGAGCCCGGCGCGCCCGAGGCCTTCGCAGCCCGGGTGGGAGCGATGCGTCGTAGCCTGTCCGTCGTCACGTCTCGCAGGAGGAACCGTGCCTGACACCCAGGACCACCCGCTTCGAGTGCTGCTGGCCGGTGGTGGCACCGCCGGTCACGTCAACCCGCTGCTGGCCACGGCGGCGGCGCTCGGCGACCCCAGCCTGAGCGGCGGCCAGGAGGCCCGGCTGCTGGTGCTGGGCACCAAGGAGGGGCTGGAGGCCGACCTCGTGCCGCAGGCGGGCTACGAGCTGGCGCTCGTGCCGCGCGTTCCCATGCCCAGGCGTCCCGGACCCGCTCTGGTCAGGCTCCCGGCGCGCCTGCGCGGGGCGGTGCGTGCGGCCCGCGAGGCGATCGAGCGCGTGGAGGCCGACGTCGTGGTCGGCTTCGGCGGGTACGTGTCCACCCCGGCCTACCTGGCTGCGCGCCAGACGGGGGTGCCGGTGGTCATCCACGAGCAGAACGCCCGCCCGGGGCTGGCCAACCGCCTGGGGGCGCGCTGGGCCCAGGCCGTCGCGCTCACCTTCGCCTCCACCGCGCTGTCGGCGCGTCACGGGCGTACGGAGGTGACCGGACTGCCTCTGCGTCCGGCTGTCGCTGGGCTCGTGGCCTCACAACGCTCCCCGCAGCTCAGGGTAAGGGCCCGCCAGGAGGGTGCGCAGGCACTCGGCCTGGACCCCACCGCCCCCACGCTGCTGGTCACCGGGGGGTCCCTGGGTGCGCAGCGTCTCAACGAGGTCATGGCCGAGTCCCTGGCGAGCCTGCCCGAGGGCCTCCAGGTGCTGCACCTGACCGGTCGTGGCAAGGACGCCGCGGTGCGCAGCGCGCTGGAGGGCGCTGTGGCGGCCGGTGCGCTGAGCGCCGAGGCTGCTGGGCGCTACCACGTGCTGGACTACCTCACGCAGATGGAGCAGGCCTATGCCTGCGCTGACGGCGTCATCTGCCGCTCCGGGGCAGGGACGGTGGCTGAGCTGACCGCTCTGGGACTGCCTGCGCTCTACGTGCCTCTGCCGGTGGGCAACGGGGAGCAGCGGCTCAACGCCGCCGACGTCATCGCCGTCGGCGGAGGGCGGCTCGTGCCCGACGCCGAGCTGGACGTGGCCCAGGTCCGTGCCTTCACGCAGGTGGTCACCGACCCGCAGGCGCGTCAGGTCATGGCGCGGGCCGCGGCCTCGACCGGGGTACGTGACGGCGCGGTGCGGCTGGCTGCTCTCGTGAGCCAGGTCGCTGACGTGGGTGCCCGTGCGGCCGGGCCCGAGCGAGGAGAAGAATGATGACGACGACGCAGCACCAGGAGCAGGCCACGGAGGACCTGGCCGGTCGTTCCTTCCACCTGATCGGGGTCGGCGGAGCCGGGATGAGCGTCCTGGCGCAGCTGCTGGCCGAGCAGGGCGCGCGCGTCACGGGCTCGGACGCCCACCCCAGCCCCGCGCTGGAGCGCCTGCTCGCCCAGGGTCTGGAGGTGCAGGTGGGGCACGAGGCCGACGCGGTGCCGCCCGAGGCCACGGTGGTGGTCTCCACGGCGATCAAGGAGACCAACCCCGAGCTGGTCCGGGCACGCGCCCGGGGCCAGGAGGTCATCCACCGCTCCCAGGCCCTGGCCCTGGCAGCGCGCGGGCGGCGCATGGTGGCGGTAGCCGGGGCTCACGGCAAGACCACGACCTCCGGCATGCTGGCCGAGGCCCTGACCGAGCTGGGCTGGGACCCCTCCTTCGCCGTCGGGGGAGTCGTGCGCGCGCTGGGAAGCGGCGCCCACCTGGGGCGGGGACAGGTCCTCGTCGCCGAGGCGGACGAGTCTGACCGCTCCTTCCTCAGCTACGAGCCGGCGGTGGAGATCGTCACCAACGTCGAGCCCGACCACCTGGACACCTACGGCACGCGCGAGGCCTTCGAGGAGGCCTTCCTCGACTTCTCACGACGCCTGGTGCCTGGGGGGCTGCTCATCGCCTGCGCGCAGGACCCCGGCGCCCTCCGACTGGCCCTCGCCGCGGCCGGTGAGGGCCGGCGCGTGGTCACCTACGGCAGCCTCAGCCCGGCTGCGCTGCCCGGGCAGGGCCTGGTGGGGCTGGCTCACGTCGAGCTGGAGGTCCAGGAGCACCTGGCGCAGGGCACACGCTCGCGTCTGACCCTGTGGACCACGCCGACCAGCCACGACGAGCCGGTCAGCATCGAGCTCTCAGCGCCCGGTGAGCACATGGCCATGGACGCGGCGGCGGCCTGGGCCTGTGGCGTGGAGCTGGGGGCGGACCCTCAGGCCATGGCCCGTGCCCTGGGGGCCTTTGGAGGGACCAAGCGGCGTTTCGAGGAGCGCGGCGAGGTGGGCGGGGTGCGCGTGGTCGATGACTACGCCCACCATCCCACCGAGATCGAGGCCCTGCTCACGGCGGCCCGAGAGGTGGCCCAGGCACGTGGAGGCCGGCTCCTGGTCCTCTTCCAGCCTCACCTGTTCTCCCGGACCCAGGCCTTCGCCGAGCGCTTTGGCCGCGCGCTGAGCCTGGCCGACCTCGCCGTCGTCACTGCGGTCTACCCGGCCCGGGAGGCTCAGGAGGACTTCCCGGGGGTGAGCGGGCGCAGCGTGAGCGACCACGTTCCTGGCGGCCGCTACCTCGCCGACCGCGTGGAGGCGGCACGCGGCCTGGCTGACCAGGCCCGGCCGGGGGACCTGCTGCTGACGGTCGGGGCGGGTGACGTCACGGAGATGGGCCAGGTGGTCCTGGAACGGCTGGTCGAGCGCGGCCTGGCCGGTCCGGGCGGGGAGGCCGCGTGAGGAAGCCCCGCCCGCCGCGCCCTGAGCCCGGCGCCGAGGTCCAGGCCGGTCACGAGCCTGCCGGTCAGCCGCCTCGCTCCGGCGCCGAGGTCGCCGGCCACGGCGAGCCGTGGCACCAGGGGGCCGGCGGGGACCTGTCCCTGTTCGCTCGCCGCGGGGAGCGCCGCGAGGGCGGGGACGGTCAGGGACGCGACCGCGTGGTCTCGACCGGGCTGGCTGACCGGTTGGCCGAGCGGCGTCGTGCGCTGCGCACCCTCCGGCGGCGTCGGGTGCGGGCGGGCGGCGCCGTCCTCGTGCTCCTCGCCGTCCTGGTGTGGGCGGTGCTCTTCTCCCCGTTGCTGGGAGTGCGTACCTCTCAGATCACGGTCTCCGGCTCGGACTCCAGCGTCTCGACCGAGCAGGTGCGTGAGCTGCTCAAGGACCTGGAGGGAACGAGCCTGGTGCGTGTGGACCTCCGGCAGGCCGCGCAGAGCGTGACGGAGGGGCTGGTGCGCGTGCGCTCGACGCAGGTGACGCGCTCCTGGCCCCACGGCCTGGCGGTGTCCGTGACGATGCGGGTGCCGGTGGCCGTGCGGCAGGTCGACCAGTCCTACGAGGTGCTCGACGGCGACGCGGTGGTCCTGGAGACCACTGACGCCCGGCCTGAGGGCCTGGTCACGATCACCGCTGCCCAGGACGGCGGGCTCAGCGGCACCCAGGTGGCCGCCGTGGCACAGGCCGTGGGCGCGCTGGACGTGGCGACCCGTGCCCGGGTCGCCACCGGCTCGGCCTCGCAGTCCGGCCAGGTCACCCTGGTCCTGACCAGCGGGGCGAGCGTGCGGTGGGGAGGCAGCGAGGAGGCGGCGCTCAAGGCGCAGGTGCTCAAGGTCCTGCTCTCCCGGGAGGCCAGCGTCTACGACGTCTCCTCGCCGCACAGCCCGACCACCTCGTGACCCGCCGTCCGCGCCGGGCCGCTGCCGGCAGCGACCGGGCGGAGGCGCAGAACACGCGTCGAACACGCCGAGGCAAATCCGGGGCGCGTGGCGGGAGGGACCATAGCGTTGCTCCCGTCATCGAGAGAATGACATAAGTGTATACCTCAACTTGAGGTTGAGGGTCGGGGAGCCCTTGCGGCTCGGTACCAAGCGCGGAGGCACACAGTGGCGGAGTCCCAGCACTACCAGGCAGTCATCAAGGTGGTGGGCGTCGGCGGTGGCGGCGTCAACGCCGTCAACCGCATGATCGAGTCGGGGCTGCGCGGTGTGGAGTTCATCGCCGTCAACACCGACGCCCAGGCGCTGCTCATGTCTGACGCGGACACCAAGCTGGACGTCGGCCGTGACCTGACCCGCGGCCTGGGCGCCGGAGCGGACCCCTCCATCGGCCGCAAGGCCGCCGAGGACCACGAGGACGACATCCGCGAGGCCCTCGACGGCGCGGACATGGTCTTCGTCACCGCCGGTGAGGGTGGTGGCACCGGCACCGGTGCGGCTCCCGTGGTCGCCCGGGTCGCCCGCGAGCTCGGTGCGCTGACCATCGGCGTGGTGACACGTCCCTTCGCCTTCGAGGGACGTCGTCGCGCCACCCAGGCTGACGACGGTGTGAAGAACCTGCGCGAGGCCGTCGACACCCTCATCGTGATCCCCAACGACCGCCTCCTGCAGATCGCCGACCGCGGCATCAGCGTCGTCGACGCCTTCAAGCAGGCCGACCAGGTCCTGCTCCAGGGCGTCCAGGGCATCACCGAGCTCATCACCACCCCGGGTCTGATCAACGTCGACTTCAACGACGTCAAGTCCGTCATGCAGGACGCGGGCAGCGCCCTCATGGGCATCGGCTCGGCCACGGGGGAGGGGCGTGCCCTGGCCGCCACCGAGCAGGCCATCGCCTCCCCGCTGCTGGAGTCCTCCATCGACGGCGCCCACGGCGTCCTGCTCTTCTTCCAGGGCGGCTCCGACCTCGGTCTGTTCGAGGTCTCCGAGGGGGCCGAGCTCGTGCGCGAGTCGGTCCACCCCGAGGCCAACATCATCGTCGGCGCGGTGGTCGACGGCGCGCTGGGCGACGAGCTGCGCGTGACCGTCATCGCGGCCGGCTTTGACGCCGAGCCCGTCTCGGCCGGCAGCCTGGAGGGCGTGCTGGCGCGTGAGGGCCGGGCCGGCACGCAGGCTAAGCCGGCGGCCGCAGCGCCCCAGGCCCCGGCCCGTGGTGCCCACGCGGCCGAGAACCCGGTGACCCGGCCTGTGCCGCAGGTCTCCAGCCCCGCCCCGGCGGCTCCCACGGCCCCGACCAGCGAGGTCCCGGCCTATGTCGACGACCTCGCCCCCGAGGCCGCTGTGGAGCTGGAGGTCCCCCGGCTCATGGGCGAGGACGCCGAGTCCGACGAGATCGACCTGCCTGACTTCCTGCGCTGAGCACCGTCGTGACGCCTGACGCCCCCTCGCCCCGGTCCGCGCCCGAGGCAGGGGGCGTCGGCGCACCCGTCCTCCTGGCAGCCGACCTCGGTCCGGTGGCCCGGGGCGTCTTCACCACCCGCCTGTGGCCGGCTGACACCGCCTCGGAGCAGGACCCCTACCGGGGTCTCAACCTCGCGGCGCACGTCGGAGACAGCCCTGAGCACGTCCGCTCCGCCCGGCGCGCCCTGGAGGAGGCTCTGGGGCTGGGGACGGGGACCGACCGCCAGGCGGGTCCAGGGGTGCTGGCCTGGATGGACCAGGTGCACTCCGCCGTCGTCGCCACCGCCTACCGCGGAGAGGACCTCGCGGACGTGCCACGGGCCGACGCGCTGGTCCTGGACCGCAGGGACCGGCAGTGCCAGGGCGTGGCCGGGGCCGGGGTCCTGGTGGCCGACTGCGTCCCCGTTCTCCTGGCCTCCCAGGACGGCGGCGTGGTCGCGGCCGTCCACGCCGGCCGTCGGGGCATGCTTGACGGTGTCGTCAGCGCCACGCTCCAGGAGATGGAGCGGCGTGGAGCGGGCGCGCAGCAGGTGTGGGCCGCGATCGGCCCGTGCATCTGCGGGCGGTGCTACGAGGTGCCCGAGCAGATGCAGGCCGACAGTCTTGCCCGCGAGAGCGAGTGCGCCTCGCGGACCCGGTGGGGCACCCCGGGTCTCGACATCGCTGCCGGGGTCCAGGCGCAGTTGGAGCGGGCCGGGGTGGCGCACGTGACCCGTAGCCGGTGGTGCACCTACGAGGACGAGCGCTTCTACTCCTACCGGCGCGAGCCGGTGACCGGACGCGTGGCGGGTGTGGTCCTGACGGGATGATGACACGCCGAATTCAATCGAGGGCAGGACAGTGCGGCACCGATAACGTCGTGCCGTCCGGACCGCCCCAGGACCGGCAGGACACAGGAGCGAACACATGAGCGGCGCGCTGCGCAAGATGACGAACTTCCTCGGGTACTCCGAGCCCGCTGAGGACTACGACGAGGGCTACCACGAGGCCGGTGGCGCCTATGACACCTACGCCGCGCCCGCCGTCGCCGACTCCGCTCAGGAGGTCGAGGACCTCGCTGACTACGCGGGTCTTGAGGACCCTGCCGCCGTGGCGGGAGCGGACCTGCGCCGGATCGTCACGGTCCACCCCTCGACCTACAACGAGGCCCGCGTCATCGGCGAGTCCTTCCGCGACGGCGTGCCGGTGATCGTCAACCTGACCAACATGAGCGAGTCCGACGCCCGCCGCATGGTGGACTTCTCCGCCGGTCTGGTCTTCGGGCTCCACGGCGCGATCGAGCGCGTGACCCCGCGCGTGTTCCTCCTGACCCCGGCTACCGTGGAGACTGACGCAGGCCAGGGTGCCACCGACGGCCACGACCGCTTCTTCAACCAGGGCTGAGCGGGACGAGGGCCTCGGTGCTGCTTCCGGTCGTCCTGATCCTGCAGAGCCTGCTCAGCCTCTACGTCCTGGTCCTGCTGGGGCGGGTCGCGCTGGACTGGGTCCAGCTCTTCTCCCGGCAGTGGAGGCCGCGCGGTCTCGTGCTCGTCCTGGCGAACCTGGTCTACGCGCTCACGGACCCGCCGCTGAGGTGGCTGCGACGTGTGGTCCCGGTTCTGCGCGTCGGCGCCATGGGCATCGACCTCAGCTTCATCGCGCTGTACCTCGTCATCGTCGTCCTCCAGGCTGTCCTGGGGGTGCTGGCGAGGATCTGACCGTGCCAGTCTGACCGTGCCAGGGGGTCTGCGCTCCGGCTCCCGGGTACGTGCCAGGGCCGCGATATGCTGGTGCCCTGAGGGGGGATCCTGGTCCTGGCGCCCTCTTCGATATGGCCTGAACCTCAAGTTCAGGTACTCTGTTCGCATGAGTACCCGGCCGATCCGGTGCTCGTGACATCTTCCGTAACGACACCGAGGTGACGACCATGACGCTGCTGACGGCAGACGACGTCCTCAACAAGAAGTTCCAGGCGACGAAGTTCCGCGAGGGCTACGAGCAGGACGAGGTTGACGAGTTCCTCGACGAGGTCGTCGAGGCGATGCGTGAGCTCGAGGCCACCAACGCCGACCTCAGGGCGAAGCTCGAGGCCGCCAACGCCCGGCTGGCCGACAGCAGCGAGACCGCCCCCTACGAGGCTCCGGCCCAGGCCCCGGTTGTCGAGCCGTCCGTCCAGGCCGTCCCTGTGTCCACCCCGGAGCCTGCCGTCGCCGGCGGCGAGGAGCCGGTGGCTGCCTCCGGCATGCTGGAGCTGGCCCAGCGCCTGCACGACGAGCACGTGGCCAACGGCAAGGCCGAGGGCGAGCGCATCGTCGCCGAGGCGCGAAGCACGGGTGAGCAGATCGTCCGCGAGGCTGAGGACCAGCGCAACCGCACGCTGGCCCAGCTGGAGAAGGAGCGCTCCGGTCTGGAGCACAAGATCGACGAGCTGCGCCGCTTCGAGTCCGACTACCGCACCCGCCTCAAGAGCTACCTGCAGGGTCTGCTGACCAACGTCGAGGACGGCGTGGGCTCGGCCAGCTCCCCGTCGCTGTGAGGCCAGCCTGCTGACCGCCTCATGAGGGCGGCGTCCCGTGCCGGGACGCCGCCCTCGCACGTGAGTGAGAAAGGACTGCTGGCTCCGCCATGACACCATCCTCAGCCCGGCCCCGTGGCCGGCGCGCAGCCACGACGGCGCACCGGCCACGACGTCCCTCTGGCTACGTCCTCGCCCTGTGGCTGGTTGCCGCCGGCGTGGTCCTCATCGACCAGCTGACCAAGGCCTGGGCCGCCTCCGCCCTGGCCGACGGGCACCGCGTGGCGCTCCTGGGCGACCTGCTGGGCCTCGTGCTCGTGCGCAACCCGGGGGCTGCCTTCTCCTTCGCCACCGGCCAGACCTGGGTCTTCACCATCGTCGCCCTCGTGGTGACGGTGATCGTCCTGCGCGCCTCCCGGCGGCTGGCCTCGCGCTGGTGGGCGGTGACCCTCGGGCTGGTGCTGGGCGGCGCCGTGGGCAACCTTATCGACCGCCTGCTCCGCGCCCCCGGAGTCTTTCGTGGGCACGTGGTCGACTTCATCGACTACGGCGGCTACTTCGTGGGCAACGTCGCGGACATCGCCATCGTCGTGGCGGCGGTCGCCGTCGTCGCGCTGTCCCTGTACGGCCTGGAGCTGGACGGGACCCGCTCGTCCCAGGACGGGCAGGCCCGTGACGGAGGGCAGGCCGCTGAGGCGGTGCACGTGCCTGAGGAAGGCGCGGGGGCATGAGCCGGCGTCTGCTGCCCGTCCCGGACGGTCTGGTCGGCGAGCGCGTGGACGCGGCGCTGGCACGGATGACCGGCCTGTCGCGCTCCAAGGTGTCCGAGCTGTGCGCCCAGGGCGCGGTGCTCCAGGACGGGGCGGTGCTGGGCAAGTCAGACCGCCTGGTGGCCGGGGGCCTGATCGAGGTTGACCTGCCTGGTCCTCGCCCTCTCGCGCCTGCCCCCACCCCCGTGGAGGGCATGAGCCTGCTCTACGAGGACCAGGACATCGTCGTCGTCGACAAGCCGGCGGGGGTCGCCGCCCACCCCTCGATGGGCTGGGACGGTCCTGACGTCCTGGGGGCGCTCAAGGCCATGCACGTGCAGGTGGCTACCTCGGGGGCGGCTGAGCGCCAGGGAATCGTCTCGCGCCTGGACGTGGGCACCTCGGGAGCCATGATCGTGGCCAAGGGTGAGAGAGCCTACTCGGTGCTCAAGCGGGCTTTTCGCCAGCACGAGGTGGACAAGATCTACCACGCCCTTCTCCAGGGCCATCTCGACCCGCGTTCTGGCACCATCGACGCCCCGATCGGGCGTCACCCCGGCCGCGAGTGGAAGATGGCGATCATCGACGGCGGACGCGAGTCCGTCACCCACTACGACGTCATCGAGTCGATGCCTGCCGCGGACCTGGCGGAGATCCACCTGGAGACCGGGCGCACCCACCAGATCCGCGTGCACATGTCCGCCGTCGGCCACCCGTGCGTGGGTGACCAGACCTACGGAGCCGATGCGGCGCTGTCCCGGCGCGCGGGCCTGGTGCGTCAGTGGCTCCACGCCCACCGGCTGGGGCTGGCCCACCCGATCACGGGGGAGTGGATGACCTTCGTCAGCCCCTACCCTGACGACCTCGTCCACGCCCTGGAGGTGCTGAGGCCTGCCTGAGACGGTGAGGATCCTGACGGCTCCAGGAGACGCCGTCGGGGGACGGGCCGAGGTGGTGCGCTCGGGCCGGCCCAGGTGCGTCTGGAGGTCTTCGTCCGCGAGCAGCAGGTGCCCCTCGTCCTAGAGATCGACGCGCGTGACGACGAGCCGACGACGGTGCACGTCCTGGCGAGCGCTCCTGACGGCACGCCCCTGGGCGCAGCGAGGCTGCTGACTGACCCGGACGGTCCTGGCGAGGCTCACCTGGGGCGGCTGGCTGTCAGGCGGGCGGCGCGGGGCACGGGCCTGGGCGCCAGGCTCGTGGCCGCCGTCGAGCAGGTCGCCGTGGACCGCCTGGCCCGCGATGGCCTGGGCGGCCCTGACGGGGTGCGGATCGTGCTGTCGGCCCAGGAGCAGGCTATGGGCTTCTACGCACGCTGCGGCTACGCACCGGTGGACGGACGCCGTTACCTTGATGCCGGGATCTGGCACCAGGACATGGCGAGGTTCCTCACCCGCTGAGGCCCGGCTCCCACCCCTAGGATGGGGCCATGGCTGATCCCGGTACCCAGGCACCTGAGGCTGCGAAGGACGACTTCGTCCACCTCCACGTCCACACGGACTACTCGATGCTCGATGGCGCCGGGAAGATCAAGGACTACGTGGCTGAGGCCAAGAGGCTGGGGCAGCCGGCGCTGGCCATCACCGACCACGGCTACATGTTCGGCGCCTACGAGTTCTACGAGGCCGCCCGCAAGGCCGGCATCAAGCCGGTCGTGGGGGTCGAGGCCTATATGACGCCCGGGACCTCGCGCTTTGACAAGACACGCGTGTTCTGGGGAGAGGAGTCCCAGCGCTCCGACGACGTCTCGGCGCGAGGCTCCTACACGCACATGACGCTGCTCTCACGCAACGACGAGGGCCTGCACAACCTCATGCGCCTGGACTCCTACGCCTCCCTGGAGGGGCAGTGGGGCAAGTCCCCGCGTATGGACCGCGAGCTGCTCCAGCGCTACGCCTCCGGGCTCATCGGCACCTCCGGCTGCCCCTCCTCGGAGATCCAGACGCGGCTGCGCCTGGGACACTGGGAGGAGGCGCTGCGCTGTGCCGGAGAGTTCCAGGACATCTTCGGCAAGGAGTTCTTCTACGTCGAGCTCATGGACCACGGCCTGGAGATCGAGCAGCGGGTGACCAAGGACCTGCTGCGCCTGGCCAAGGAGATCGGCGCGCCCCTGCTGGCCACCAACGACTCCCACTACGTGCGTCCCGAGGACCGCACCATCCAGGACGCGATGCTGTGCATCAACTCCGGCTCGGTGCTCTCCGACCCCGACCGCTTCAAGTTCGACGGCGACACCTACTACCTGCGTCCCGGACGGGAGATGCGTGAGCTCTTCCGCGAGATGCCGCAGGCGTGTGACAACACGCTGCTCGTGGCCGAGCAGTGCGACGTCCACTTTGCCACCGTGGACGAGGGCGCCTCCTTCATGCCGGCCTTCCCCGTGCCGGAGGGCGAGACCATGGAGTCCTGGTTCGTCAAGGAGTGCTGGAAGGGGATGGACAAGCGCTTCGGCGGCAGCATTCCCGAGGACTGCCGCAAGCAGGCCGAGTACGAGATCGGCGTCATCGTCCAGATGGGGTTCCCCGGCTACTTCCTGGTAGTGGCCGACTACATCAACTGGGCCAAGAACCACGGCATCCGCGTGGGACCGGGACGTGGCTCAGGAGCCGGCTCCATGGTCGCCTACGCCATGGGGATCACCGAGCTCAACCCCCTCCAGCACGGCCTCATCTTCGAGCGCTTCCTCAACCCCGAGCGCATCTCCATGCCGGATATCGACGTCGACTTCGACGAGCGCCGGCGTGAGGAAGTCATTGACTACGTCAAGGCCAAGTACGGCGAGGACAAGATCAGCCAGGTCGTCACCTACGGCGTCATCAAGGCCAAGCAGTCCCTGAAGGACTCCAGCCGCGTCATGGGCTACCCCTACGCCGTCGGCGACCGGCTGACCAAGGCGATGCCTCCCACCATCATGGGCAAGGACATCACCATCAAGGGCATCTTCAACCCCGAGGACGAGCGCTACGGTGAGGCCGCGGAGTTCCGCGCCCTGCACGCTGAGGACCCCGACGCCCAGAAGATCGTCGAGCTCGCCCAGGGGCTGGAGGGCATGACCCGGCAGTGGGGCGTGCACGCCTGCGCCGTCATCATGTCCTCGGCCACGCTGACCGACATCATCCCCATGATGCAGCGCCTCCAGGACGGCGCCTACATCACCCAGTTCGACTACCCCACCTGTGAGCACCTGGGGCTGCTCAAGATGGACTTCCTGGGCCTGCGCAACCTCACGGTCATCTCCGACGCGCTGGAGAACATCGTGGCCAACGGCAAGGAGCCGCTGGACATCGACCACGTCGCCCTGGACGACGTCGAGACCTACCAGCTGCTCTCACGCGGGGAGACCCTGGGCGTCTTCCAGCTCGATGGCGGCGGCATGCGCACCCTGCTGCGGCTGATGAAGCCTGACAACTTCGAGGACATCTCCGCCGTGGGCGCCCTGTACCGGCCCGGGCCCATGGGCGCGGAGTCGCACACCAACTACGCCCTGCGCAAGAACGGCCAGCAGGAGATCACCCCGATCCACCCCGAGCTCAAGGAGGCCCTGGACCCCATCCTGGGCAACACCTACGGTCTCATCGTCTACCAGGAGCAGGTGATGAAGATCGCCACGGACCTGGCGGGCTTCACGATGGGGAAGGCCGACGCCCTGCGCAAGGCCATGGGTAAGAAGAAGATGGACATCCTGGCCAAGATGTTCGTCGAGTTCGAGGCCGGGATGGTGGCTAACGGCTTCTCCAAGGAGAGCGTCAAGACCCTGTGGGACGTCGTGGTGCCCTTCGCCAAGTACGCCTTCAACAAGGCGCACTCGGCGGCCTACGGCGTGGTGTCCTACTGGACCGCCTACCTCAAGGCCCACTACCCGACGGAGTACATGGCGGCGCTGCTGACCAGCCAGAAGGACAACAAGGACAAGCTGGCGCTCTACCTCGGCGAGTGCCGCCACATGGGCATCAAGGTGCTGCCTCCCGACGTCAACGCCTCGCGCGCCCAGTTCTCCGCCGCCGGCTCCGACATCCGCTTCGGGCTCGGGGCGGTCCGCAACGTCGGCGCCAACGTGGTCGACGGGATCGTCACGGCGCGTGAGGAGCAGGGCGACTTCACCAGCTTCGAGGACTTCCTGGACAAGGTGCCTGCCGTGGTGTGCAACAAGCGCACGATCGACTCGCTCATCAAGGCTGGCGCCTTTGACTCCCTGGGCAGGTCACGCCGCTCCCTGCAGGCCTGCCACGAGGACTTCGTCGACGAGATCATCGGGGTCAAGCGCAACGAGGCCGTGGGTCAGTTCGACCTCTTCGCCTCGCTCGGCGGCGGCGCCCAGGCGTCTGAGGACCCCGCCTTCGGCTCCGGCCCGGTCTTCTCCTCCGAGGTCCCGGACCTGCCTGAGTGGGACAAGAAGGACAAGCTGGCCTTTGAGCGCGACATGCTCGGTCTCTACGTCTCCGACCACCCGCTGCTGGGCCTGGAGGGCATGCTCTCCAAGCTGGCGGACGTGGAGATCGCCGACCTGCTGGAGAACGAGGAGCGGCCTGACGGCGCCGTGGTGACGGTGGCCGGGCTCATCACCTCCCTGCAGCGCAAGACCACCAAGCAAGGCAACCTGTGGGCGATTGCGCAGGTGGAGGACCTGGGCGGAACGGTGGAGGCGCTCTTCTTCCCCGCGACCTATCAGACGGTCTCCACGATGCTCGCTCCTGACACCGTGGTGACCCTGCGTGGCCGGGTCAACCGTCGTGACGGGCAGGTGGCCCTGGCTGTCCAGGAGATGACGATTCCCGACGTCTCCAGCGCGACGCACGAGTCGGTGACGCTCACGCTGCCGACCAACCGGTGTACCGGTCCGCTCATCGACCAGCTCAAGACCGTCCTGGAGAAGCACCCGGGGATGAGCCCGGTCAGGCTGACGCTGACGAGCAAGTACCGCCAGGTGCGCACCCAGCTGAGCAGCTCCTTACGGGTGGAGGCCTCACAGGCCTTCTACTCCGACGTCAAGGCGCTGCTGGGCCCGGGCTGCCTCAAGCACTGAGCCCCGGGCCTCGGCGGCCCTCACTCCTGCGCTGCGACGACGGCGCCCGCAGTACGGGCCGGCAGATCGACCTCGACGACGTCGCCGGCCACCAGGCGGTGACCGCGCCTGGTGTCGACCTCGCCGTTGACCCGCACGTCGCCGGACTGGACGGCGATCCGCGCCTCAGCGCCGTCCTCGACCAGGCCAGCCAGCTTGAGGAACTGGCCGAGCCTGATCTCGCCTCGCACGGGCACGCTCGGATAGGCGGGAGGGCGGCGGGTGGCGTCAGCAGTCATGGCAACAGTCTGGCAGGTGCCCAGGCATGATGTGCCTGTGGAACAGGTGTCACCCTCCTCGCAGGCGCCAGGACCGACCGTGCCTGACAGCGCTCAGGAGGCCGACGACGCGGCTCTCGTGCTCGTCGTCGGCCAGCGCTACCCGGTGGGGCAGCGGCGCTGTACCCTGACACCGCGTCTGGCGGAGGCGACGGCGCGCTGCCGGGCCGCGCTCGTCGAGGCCGCCAGGTACCGCGAGGTCATGACCTACGGTGAGCTCAGCCGGGTGATCGGCTCGATGGTGCTGCCACGCCACATGGGCCCGCTGCTGCACATGCTGGGGCACGACTGCGCCGAGCGCGGCGAGCCGGACCTGGCGGCCCTGGTCGTGTCGGCCTCGACCGGTGAGGTCTCGACCCCGGACAGCGCCTGGGCGCGGCCTGAGCGTCAGGCCTGCTGGGACTACTGGGGCTCAGGCGCCTGAGCCCTGCTGGCGACCGGGCCGGCTCAGAAGGCCTCGACGGCGGCCTTCTGCAGGGGCAGCCCTGCGATGAAGCGCTGGAGGTAGCGTTGGTACTCGGCGACCTGCTCGGGTGCGGCTCGCAGGGTCACGGCCTGCTCGTCAGCGCTGACGACGTCGTCGACCCAGTCCTCGAGCACGGTGCCGTGGCCCCATCGGGTGTAGCCGGCTAGGAGGGCCATGCCCCAGGCGCCGCCCTCGGAGGCGGTGGTGGAGACGGTGACGGGGGTGTCGAAGGCCGCGGAGAGGACCTGCTGGGCAACGCGTGGGGTCGTGAAGATGCCGCCGTGGGCGTGCACGGAGTCGATGGTGAGGCTGGTTGAGCGTCGTAGGACCTGCACCCCGTGGGCCATGGAGGCGAACAGGGCGAAGAGGTGGGAGCGCATGAGGCCAGCGAGTCCGAAGTCGGCCTCGGGGCGGCGCAGGGTCAGGGGGCGCCCTTCGGTCAGGCCCACCAGGGCGTCGCCGGACAGGAAGTTGTAGGACATGGTGCCGGCCTGGTCCAGGGTGGTGGTCTCGGCGGCGGCGAGGAGGATGTCGAACAGGGTGCCGCGCTCCACGGGGTGGCCCAGGGCGGTGGCGAACTGGGAGAAGACCTCGACCCAGGCGTTGAGGTCGGAGGTGCAGTTGTTGGCGTGGGCCATGGCGACGGGGTGGCCGGTGGGGGTGGCGACGAGGTCGATCTCGGGGATGAGGGTGCGTAGGGGCTTGTCCAGGACGATCATGGCGAAGGCGCTGGTGCCGGCCGAGACGCTGGCGGTGCGGGGGCGTAGGGCGGCGGTGGCGACCATGCCGGTGCCGGCGTCTCCTTCCGGCGGGCACAGGGGGACGCCTGGCTGGAGGGTGCCGGTGGGGTCGAGCAGGGCTGCGCCGTCGGGGGTGAGGGTGCCGGCGTCCTGGCCGGCGAGGGCGATCTCGGGCAGGACGTCGGCGAGGTGCCAGGGGAGGCGGACGGCCTGGTCGAAGGCGGTGAGCATGTCGGTGTCGAAGGACCGGTGGTCGGCGCCGATGGGCAGGACGCCGGAGGCCTCACCGACTCCCAGGACGTGGCGGCCGGTCAGGCGCCAGTGGACGTAGCCGGCCAGGGTGGTGACCTTGCTGATCTGCGGGACGTGGGGCTCGCTGGTGGCGATGGCGTGGTGGAGGTGGGAGACGGTCCAGCGCTGGGGGATGTTGAGGCCGAACAGCCTGGACAGGGTGGCGGAGGAGCTGGCGGTCATGGTGTTGCGCCAGGTACGGAAGGGGACCAGGAGGCGGCCGTGGGCGTCCAGGGCGATGTAGCCGTGCATCATGCCTGAGACCCCGATGGCTCCGGTGGTGGTCAGGGCCAGGCCGTGGGTGCGCTCCAGGTCGCTGGCCAGGGCGGCGTAGGCGGACTGCAGGCCGGTGACGACCTCCTCCACGGAGTAGGTCCACACCCCGTGAACCAGGGAGCTGGCCCAGTCATGGGTGCCGCGGGCCAGCACCGTGCCGGCAGGATCAATCAGTACCGCCTTGATCCGGGTGGAGCCGAGCTCGATACCCAACGCGGTGCGCGCCAGGTCCAAGGGGGTTGAGGTGAGGCGGTGGTGGGACATCCGAGGGCTCCGTCGCGGGTCGGTGGGTTGGCAGGAGCGGCGTCGCGGTCGTGGAGGACGCCACCTGGCTGGTAGCGAGTGTAGACGGGACCCAGCCTGAATGTGAGCGTTCACTTGCGGGGCCCTGGTGGGCGGGCGTGGACGCGACGTCGCGGCCCTCATACGGGCTCTGCCGGGCGGTCGCGAAGGACGGTGCCGAACGTCCGGCACTCTGGACAGGAGCATGGGAGTAAGGTCGGACACATATTGATCCGCTATAACATCTGACACAGAGGTCAGTCATGGCACTGCACGAGACACCGTTCACCTCCACCAACGGCCGCGACGAGATCCAGGCCTGGATCTATGAGCCGACTACGCCCGCGCGTGCGATCGTCCAGATCGTCCATGGCCTGGGGGAGCACTCGCGTCGTTACCTCCACCTCATCACCGCTCTCCTGGACGCGGGCTTCGTCGTCGCCGCCGACGACCACGCCGGCCACGGCCGCACGGCGATGCTCTCTGGCGTGTGGCAGGACGCCGGAGAGGACGGCGCCACCGTCGTCGTCGAGGACGAGCAGCGGCTGCGTCAGATCGTCACCGAGCGTCACCCGGACCTGCCCTACGTCGTCTTCGGCCACTCCTGGGGCTCCATGATCGCCCGCTCGCTGGCCTCCACCCACCCCCAGGGCCTGGCTGGCCTGGCGCTGTGCGGTGTCGCCGCCTCGATGAAGGGCATGCGCAACCCTGATCTGCGTGGTGACCTGGACGCGGCGATCGTTGAGCGCGGGGGACAGGCGCTGGACGACGACAACCTGACCGCCGCCATGTTCGAGGGCTTTCTCGACCGTTTCGGCGAGGGCGCGGGGCCGACCGACTGGGTCGCCTCCGACCCGCAGGTGGTGGCCGACCATGCCGTGGACCCGTACAACAATTTCGGGGCGCCCATGACCCTGCGCTTCGGCCGCTCCTTCATCGAGCTGTACGACCGTGCCAATGCCGAGGGGTGGATGTCCCCGGTCTCGACCGACCTGCCGGTCCTCCTGCTGGCTGGTGACCAGGACCCGGTGGCGGACTTCGGGCACGGGGCCTACGTCGTGGCCAGTTCCTTGTGGGACGCGGGATTCCGTGACGTGCGCACGCGTGTCTACACCGGGGTGCGCCACGAGGTGCACAACGAGCCGGCCACCCGCGCCGAGGTAGAGGCGGAGATCGTCACCTTTGTCGAGCACTGCGTCGCCAAGGCCGCCTAGCGCCGCCTCCAGCGGCCGGGCCGCTGGCCTGCTGCTCCGGGCTGTCCGGGGCTGCGTGACCGGGCGATCATCGAAAATGTTCGATGATCGCCCGATCTGCTTGCCTGGCTGAGGAGACACCTTCCATCCTTGTCGAAGCGCTTCGACGAAGCGCTTCGATTCAAGGCTCTCACAAGGGGGTGGGACGGGTGGTCACCATGCAGGACGTCGCCAGGCGGGCCAACGTGGCTGTCTCCACGGTCTCCTACGCCCTGTCCGGTGCACGCCCCGTGGCCCGGGCCACCGCCGAGCGCATCCGCCAGGCCATGGAGGAGCTCGACTACGAGCCCAACGCGATGGCGCGCGGGCTGGCACGTCGGCGCTCCTACACGCTGGCCATGAGCTTCCCCGAGTTCGACACCGCGATGGGCGAGACCGTCTTCGGCATCGTCCGCGGTGCCCAGCGCGCGGCTGCCGAGCTGGGCTACCACCTGGCGGTGTGGCCCGTCAGCCGCGACCGCGGAGGCGCAGAGCTGGCCGCCATCGTGCGTCAGGGCAAGGCCGACGGCGTGCTGCTGGTCGAGGTCGCCGTCGCAGACCCCCGGGTGAGCCACCTGGAGGAGGCTGAGGTCCCCTTCGTGCTCGTGGGCCGCACCGAGGACCCCTCGGCCTGCGCCTACGTCGACATCGACTTCGAGGAGGCGATCGACTCCGCGGTCCGGCGCCTGAACGCCCTGGGCCACGAGCGCATCGCCTTCGTCGGACGCCCACAGACCCAGGTCGCCACCGGCTACGGGCCCGCGGTGCGCTCACGCACCATCTACCGAAGCTCGATGGAGGCCCTGGGGCTGACCCCGGCCACGGTCTCCTGCGACGCGAGCCCCGTGGCTGGCCGGCACCTGGTTCGCAGCCTGTGGACGCAGGCCAACCGCCCCACGGCCCTCGTCGTCCTCAACGACATGGCGACTCTGGGCCTGCTCGCCGGCTTCCACGAGATGGGCCTGGACGTGCCAGATGACGTCTCCGTCGTCGGCGCCGTGTCCTCCCGGACCCTGTCCGCCATGACATACCCGCCCCTGACCACCTCCCACGGACCGGGGGAGGAGATGGGAGCCTACGCCGCCCAGGCGCTCGTGGCCCTCCTGGACGGCCAGATCACCCCCACCGACTGCCAGCGCCTGGTGCGCTGCTCCCTCGTGGCCGGCGAGACCATCGGCCCGGTCCCTGCGCCCTAGACGGCGCCCACCTGCGTCCCCGCACCAGCACAGGTCCGGGGCACCGTACCCAGATCCCACCAACGGCAGCTCAATGCAGAGGTAACGACCATGATCAACCGCAGGACCTTCAACACCCTGGCCATGACGAGCCTGGCGGGCGCCGGCCTGCTCGGAGTGAGCGCGTGCGCAGGCTCGGACTCCGGAGCAGGCTCCAAGACCTTCGTCATCTGGGACTACGAGTCTGACGACTCCGCGATGGGCCAGGCCTGGGCCCGCGCCATCGAGATCTTCAAGGACAGGCACCCCGACGTCACCGTCAGGACCGAGGACCAGACCTTCGAGCAGCTCCAGAAGAACGCCAAGATCGTGCTCACCGGCGACGACGTGCCGGACGTCATGGAGTACAACAAGGGCAACTCCACCTCCGGCCAGCTGGCCTCCCAGGGCCTGATCGAGGTCCTCACCGAGCAGGCCGCCGAGCGTGGTTGGGACACCAGGCTCCCCGCCTCCATCCAGACCACCGCCCGCTACACCGAGGACGGCCTCATGGGCGACGGCGACTGGTACGGGGTGCCCAACTACGGCGAGTACGTCCTCGTCTACTACAACAAGGACATGTTCGACGAGGCGGGCCTGGCGGTGCCCACCACGCTGGAGGAGCTGGAGGCCGTGTGCGACGCCTTCGTCGCCCGTGGCCAGGTCCCTCTGGCGGAGGCAGGATCGGAGTACCCGATGGGCCAGCTGTGGTACCAGCTTGTCCTGGCCCAGGCCGACCGCTCCTTCGTCAACGCCTACCAGCTCTTCCAGGGTGACGTCGACTGGAGCGCGGACCCGGTCAGGTCGGGCACGGACAGGCTCGTGGAGTGGATCTCCAAGGGCTACGTGGCCCCGGACTCGGCCGGCCTGACCGCTGAGGACGCCGGAGCCTCCTTCATCGCCGGCTCCTACCCGATGTTCGTCTCCGGCTCGTGGTGGTTCGGCCGCATGGCCGCCGACATCACCGGCTTCACCTGGGACCAGTTCCTCTTCCCCGGCTCGAGGCTGTCCCTCGGCTCCTCCGGCAACCTGTGGGTGGTGCCCACCAACGCCAGGAACAAGGAGCTGGCCTACGACTTCATCGACATCACCCTGTCCGACGAGGTCCAGGAGATCCTGGGGCGCAAGGGTGGTCTGCCGGTGGCCGGGGACTCCTCGACGATCGAGGACGACAAGACCCGCACCCTGACCGAGAGCTTCCAGACCATCCTGGACCAGGACGGCCTGGCCTTCTACCCCGACTGGCCGGTGGCCGGCTTCTACGACCAGATCACCTCTGCCATGCAGTCCCTCATCAACGGCTCCAAGAGCGCCGAGGAGGTCCTGGCTGACCTCAAGGCAGCCTACGAGGAGGGCAGGAGCGAGATGGGCGTGGGCGAGGAGTAGTCCTCACCCAGCCCCGCGACGACGGCGCAGCGCGCCCGGCGTGAGCTGCGCTGCGCCGTCGTCCTCTCCTGCCGAGCCCGGTTCTCACGGAAGAAGCATCCAGTGCCCGTATCACGCACAACCACCACCCACCGCTCCAGGCGCCGCAGCCTGCCCTACCTGCTCTACCTCGTCCCCGGAGCGGTCTCCTTCGCCGTCATCATCGCCTTCCCGCTGGCGATGAACATCTGGTACTCCCTGCACAAGTGGAAGGGAGGCATGGCCCCGATGCGCTTCATCGGGCTGGACAACTACAAGGCGCTGCTGGCTGACGAGAAGTTCTGGTCCTCCTTCGGCAACTCCATGTACATGGTCGTGGCGATGGTGGTGATTCCCACGCTTATCGGCCTGCTGCTGGCCGCGGTGCTCTTCGACTACGTCGGCAAGCACTTCAGCTCCTCGGTAGCCACGACGCTTCGGGCCATGTACTACCTGCCCCAGATCCTGCCCGTCTCGGTGGCCGGGATCGTGTGGAACTGGATCCTGAGCTCCCAGACCGGGGCGCTGAACACCATCCTGCGAGGCATCGGGATCGACAACCCACCCAACTGGCTGGGCTCGACCTCCACCGCGCTGCCGGCGGTCATGCTCGTCCTGATCTGGATCCAGATCGGCTACCCGACGGTCATCTTCATGTCCGCCCTCCAGCGTGTGGACCCCGAGCTCTACGAGGCTGCCGAGCTCGACGGCGCCGGCTGGCTGGCCCGTTTCCGTGCCATCACGATCCCGCAGATCAAGCCCGAGACCTTCGTCATCGTGCTCACCTGCACCATTGCCGCGCTCAAGGTCTTCGCGCCGGTCTACGTGCTCACCCGTGGTGGCCCGGAGTCCTCGACGCTGGTGCCCAGCTACTACTCGTACCTGAGCTTCTTCGACAAGTCGAAGGTCGGCTACGGAGCCGCCATCTCGACCGTCCTGACCCTTGTCATCATCGTCATCGCCGGCGTCATCCAGCTCTTCCAGAACCGCAGCGCACGCCGTGCAGAGGAGGGCCGCTGACATGAGTGCCACCACTGCCCAGGCCACCACTGCCAGGACGAAGGACCGCTTCCACCGTGGTGCCGCCCGCTGGGTGGTCCTCGCCGTCGTCGGCGCGCTCGCCCTGCTCATGGTCGCGCCCTTCGTCCTGATGGTGATGAACGCCTTCAAGTCCCCGGCCGACTACTCAGGGGGCAGCCCGCTGTCCCTGCCCACCGGCTTCTACACCGACGGCCTGGCCTACTTCTGGGAGCGGGTCAGGTTCCCCGTCAAGCTGTGGAACTCGATCTGGACCTCGGCGCTGGTGGCCGTGGCCGGAGCCTTCCTGTCCCTGCTCAACGCCTACGCGATCGGCGTGGGGCGGGTCAAGGGCCGTGCCTGGATCATCGCCCTGTTCATGATCGCCAACATGCTGCCGCAGGAGGGCCTCATCTACCCGCTGTTCATGATGGCCCAGAAGGTGGGGCTGACGGACAACCCGTGGTCCATCGTCATCATCTTCACCGTCATCCAGTCCGCCTTCGGCACCTACCTGCTGTCCTCGGTGCTGGGGACCTTCCCCCGCGCCCTGCTGGAGGCGGCTGAGCTCGACGGCGCCAGCCGCTGGGAGATCCTGTGGAAGGTCGTCTACCCCATCGTGCGCCCCACGACGAGCGTGCTCATGGTCTTCTTCTTCATCTGGACGTGGAACGAGTTCTTCATCCCGCTGGTCATGCTCACCTCCAACGACACCCAGACGGTGCCGATCGCGCTGTCCAGCCTCCAGGGTGACCGCATGCTTGACGTGCCCACCCTCAACGCCGGCGCGCTGGTCTCCCTCGTCCCGACCTTCCTGTTCTTCCTCTTCTTCCAGCGCACCCTCACCCGAGGCGTGAGCGCCGGAGCGGTGAAGTAGGCCACGACGAGGAGCAGGCACTGGTCTGCGCTCCTGACCCTCCCCACACACTGACACCAAGGACACCTCATGAAGTTCTCCAACGGGTACTGGCTCGACCGTGAGGGCTACCGGGTCGAGAAGGCCCGTGGCCTGCTGGACCTGGGCCCCGTCACCGACGACGGCGCCACCGCGCTGCGCGCCTACGCCCCGGTCCGTCCGGTCACCGGACGTGGCGACACCCTCAACAACCCCTTGCTCACGGCCACCTTCACCGCCGTGGCCGACGGCGTCATCAAGGTCTCGCTGGTCAACCACGCCGGCCGGCGTGACCCCGGCCCCCACTTCGAGGTCACCAGCGAGCCGGGCTGCTCCGGCGTCGTCGAGGCTGAGGGCGGGGGTCTGAGCCTGCACGCCGGGGACCTGGCCGTCCACCTGGAGGAGGGGCGGGACTGGACTGCTCGCTTCACCCACGCCGGCAAGGAGCTGACGGCCTCCCTGCCGCGGGCCGTGGCCCACGTGGTCGCCCCGGACGGACAGACCTACATGCGCGAGCAGCTGAGCCTGCGCCCGGGCGAGCGGGTCTACGGCCTGGGTGAGCGCTTCGGTGCCCTGACCAAGAACGGCCAGAGCGTGGACATCTGGAACGAGGACGGGGGTACCTCCTCGGAGCAGGCCTACAAGAACATCCCCTTCTACCTCACCACCGTCGGCTACGGCGTCTTCGTGGACAACCCGGGCGGCGTCTCCTTCGAGGTGGGCAGCGAGGTCACCACCCGGACGCAGTTCTCGGTCGAGGGCGAGTGCCTGACCTACTACGTCATTGACGGGCCCAGCCCCAAGGACGTGCTGCGCCGCTACACGGCCCTGACCGGCCGGGCGCCGATGGTGCCGACCTGGTCCTTCGGGCTGTGGCTGACGACCTCCTTCACCACCTCCTACGACGAGGAGAGCGTCACCAGCCTCGTGGACGGCATGGCTGAGCGCGACCTGCCGCTGAGCGTGTTCCACTTCGACTGCTTCTGGATGCGCGGCTTCCACTGGTGCGACTTCGAGTGGGACCCGGCCACCTTCCCGGACCCGGCGGGGATGCTGGCGCGGATGAAGGCCAAGGGCCTGAGGACCTGCGTGTGGGTCAACCCCTACATCGCCCAGCGCTCGACGCTGTTCGCCGAGGGAGCGGCCAAGGGCTACCTCGTGCGCACCACGAGCGGGGACGTCTGGCAGACCGACCTGTGGCAGGCCGGCATGGCGCTGGTGGACTTCACCAACCCCGACGCCGTCGCCTGGTACCGCTCCAGGCTCGCCGGCCTGCTGGAGACGGGCGTGGACTGCTTCAAGACCGACTTCGGCGAACGCATCCCGGTGCGGGACATCGCCTGGCACGACGGCTCGGACCCCGAGCGGATGCACAACTACTACACCCACCTGTACAACCGCACGGTCTTTGACCTGCTCACCCAGGTGCGTGGTGAGGGCGAGGCCGTCCTCTTCGCCCGCTCGGCCACCGCTGGCGGCCAGCAGCTCCCGGTCCACTGGGGCGGGGACAACGAGTCGACCTACGCCTCGATGGGGGAGACCCTGCGCGGTGGGCTGTCACTGACCAGCTCGGGCTTCGCCTACTGGAGCCATGACATCGGCGGCTTCGAGGGTACCCCGGACCCGGGCGTGTTCAAGCGTTGGCTGGCCTTCGGCCTGCTGTCCTCCCACGCCCGTCTGCACGGGTCGGGCTCGGTGCGCGTGCCCTGGGCCTTTGACGAGGAGTCGGTGGACGTGGCACGCCGGTTCATCAACCTGCGCCTTGGCCTCATGCCCTACCTCTACGCGGCCGCGCGCGAGGCCCACGAGACCGGCACGCCGGTGATGCGCTCGATGTTCCTGGAGTTCCCGGACGACCGCGGGGCCTGGGACGTGGACACGCAGTACATGCTTGGCCCTGACCTGCTCGTGGCCCCGGTCATGGACGCAGACGGCGAGGTGGACGTCTACCTGCCCGAGGGCACGTGGACCTCGTACTGGAGCGGCCAGGTCGTCCAGGGCCCGCGCTGGGTCCACGAGAGGCACGGGGTGGAGAGCCTGCCGCTGTACGTGCGTCAGGGCGCCGCGCTGGCGCTGGCCGGCGGCATCACTCGCCCGGAGGAGGACTGGCGTGAGGGCCTGACCGTGCGCGTCTTCGACCTGCCCGAGGGGGGCGAGCGCGTGGTCACGGTCCCGGCACACGACGGCTTTGAGCAGGCCAGTGTCCGCCTCACGCGCCAGGGCCAGGTCCTGCGCGCCACGGCGAGCGGCCTGAACGGCTCCTGGTCGCTGGTCAGCGCTGGCCGACGGGCCGACGGCGTGGGCGAGACCACGGTGAGGCTCACCCTGGACTGAGACCTCCCAGCGCGCCGAACGTGTACGGGTGCGACCGAGTGAAGAGATCGAAACCCTTCATTCGGTCGCACCCGTACACGTTGGGCGGGATATGATCGCCTACCAGAGCGAGGGAGGAACTATGGGAGCGCCAACCGGTCCGTCGTCGCAGCGGCGGGCCAGCGCGCGCGAGGCAGCGCCGCTGGTGGACCGCAACCGGCACGTCGGTGCCCTTCTCGGCCTGGCAGCTCAATGACCGAGGACCCAGTGACAGGAACGAGGACGCGCCCACATGCCTCCACGACGACGTGGCGCGGGCTCGTCCTGTGCGCCGCAGCCCTCGCCGTGGTCCTGGTGGCGTGGGCGTCAACGGACACCGCACCGCTCATGGTGACTACCGCGGCGTCCACGAGGCCGCAGCCGGGCTCAGCGACCACGCCGCCCCTTCCGTCCCCCCAGCCCGTCGCCCCGCCGGCCCCGACCTCCAGCACCGGGACGTCGTGGTGGGGCCAGGCTCTGGTCGTCATTGCTGCGGCCGTCGCAGGTGCGCTCACCATCCTGGTGGTCTGGCGGCTGGCGAGGCTGCTCGTCGCACGTCTGCCACGCCTGAAGCCGGCTGGCGCGGAGGAGCCGGCTGAGGGAGACGGTCCTGACCTCACCCTCCTGAGCCCGAGCCAGGCGGCACGGCAGGTGGAGGCGCTGCGGCACGCAAGCCCGACCGACGCCATCGTGGCCGTCTGGAGGGAGCTGGAACGAGACGTCACTGAGGCGGGTGTGGGGACCCGGCCTCACGAGACCTCCACCGAGCTGGTCCTGCGGGTGATGGCGCAGCGGCAGGTACCGGCCGCCGCGATCGAGGACCTCGCCGTCCTCTACCGTGAGGCCCGCTTCTCCTCCCACGAGATGGCCGAGGAGGCACGTGAGCGGGCTCGCCGGGACCTGGCGCAGGTACACGCTGCTCTCGGCCTGGGCGGTGAGCGGGCGCCGGCAGCCGATGAGCCGGGGCTCAGTGAGGTGAGGCCCTGATGAAGGCGCATGGCCTGCGGGCAGCCGTGCTCGCGACCCTCGCGGTCTGGGCGGCCTTGTGGGGCCTCAGCCTCGTGGGAGTCCACCTCCACCCTGTCATCGTGCTCGCGGTCCCGCTGCTCCTTCTGGGCACCGTGCTCCTGCGGCGCATCGAGCTCGGCCCGCCCGCCTTCCCGGTGAGGGAGCCTCCAGCACCACCTCGGGTTCCTGTCGACCGGCGCCTGTCCACGCTGACCTGGCTCCTGCGTGAGGCGACCTCACCACGAGGCTGGGACAGAGGTGTGCGTCCGCACCTTGCCCAGCTCACCCGTGATCGCCTGCGTGAGAGCCAGGCCATCGACGTCGGCACTGACCCTGAGCGTGCTCGCGCCCTCCTGGGAGAGGAGCTGTGGGAGCTGGTCAGCGGCACCACCCCTGCTCCCCGCACTGAGCGCGACCTCATCCGTCTGATCGAGAGGATCCAGTCCCTATGACCATGAGCCACCCGACGCCGCCCCAGGCCCTCAGCGCCGCGCAGGCCTCCGCCCTGGCGGGGCAGATCCTGGAGTCTGTCTCCCAGGCCGTCGTCGGCAACCCCGAGGAGCTGGAGCTCATCCTGGCTGCTGTGCTGGCCGGAGGCCACGTCCTCCTGGAGGACTACCCGGGGCTGGGCAAGACCCTGACGGCCCGCTCCTTCGCCCAGGCCCTCGGGCTGGACTTCACCCGCGCCCAGTTCACCCCCGACCTCCTGCCCTCGGACCTGACCGGCTCCTTCCTGTTCGACCAGAAGCGCGGCGAGTTCGCCTTCCGCCCCGGGCCGCTGTTCACCGGCCTGCTGCTGGCTGACGAGGTCAACCGGACGCCTCCCAAGACCCAGGCGGCCCTCCTGGAGGCCATGCAGGAGCGGCAGGTGACGGTGGAGGGGACGACCTTCCCCCTGCCCCAGCCCTTCCACGTCATCGCCACCGCGAACCCGGTGGAGTACGAGGGGACCTACCAGCTCCCTGAGGCCCAGCTCGACCGCTTCCTGCTGCGCCTGTCCTTCGGCTACCCCAGCGCGGACCAGGAGTGGGAGGTCCTCGCCCGCCGGATCGGGCGCCGCCAGGAGGAGCAGGTCGTGCCCCAGGTCGCCGACGCCACCCGTCTGCGGGCCGCCCAGCTGGCGGTGGAGAACGTCGAGGTCGAGGAGTCGGTCGGCCGGTACTGCGTGGCCCTGGCCGCGGCCACGCGTGAGCACGAGGCCGTGGCCGTGGGAGCCTCGCCCCGCGGCTGCCTCGCGCTGGCCACCGCCGCTCGTGGCCTGGCCGTGGTCCGCGGTCGTGACTACGTCACCCCTGAGGACGTCAAGCACGTGGCGGTCCCGGCCCTGGCACACCGCCTGTCCATCCGCCCCGAGCTGTGGATGAGCCCGGTCAGTGGACGCGAGGTCATCGCCCAGGTCCTGGCGAGCACCCCTGTCCCTGGAGCCGGGCAGTGACGCAGCACGAGGCTGAGCCCTGGAGGCCGACGTCGCTCCACCTGCGCGCCGTCGCCGGTGGCCTTGGGCTGGCGCTGCTCGCCGTCGTCGGGCACCGCCCTGACCTGGCGGTGCTGGCTGCCCCGCTGCTGGTCATCGCCTGCTGGGGCGCGGCGTGCCGCCCCCACGGCTGTCCGCGGACACAGGTCCTGGGGCAGGGAGCCGACCTGGTCGAGGGCCAGGCGGTCACGCTGCGCGTGCGCACGAGCGGGGCCCAGGGCGCTGAGACCATCGGCCACGAGCTCGGCGGCACGCCCGGAGTGCGTCTGCGTCCCCAGGCGCGGGTGGCGCTGGTGCGCGGTGACCAGGACGAGGGCTCGTTCCTCGTGCAACCTGTGCGCTGGGGACCGGCTCAGGTGGGCCAGGGCGAACGGCACCTGCGCAGCGTGTGGGGAGCCTTCGACAACCGTTGGCGCGCCTCTCACCCGATGGAGATGACCGTCGCGCCCGCGCCCGGGGCCTTCACCTCCGACGCGCCGGTGCCTCACCCCTCGCGGATGCTGGGGGTCCACGGGGCCAGGCACGCGGGGGAGGGGGCCGAGCTCCACGACATCCGCCTCTTCCAGCCAGGTGACCGTCCCCGCCTCGTGCACTGGCCGACCTCGGTGCGCACGGGTCGGCTCCACGTGCGCACGACCTACGCGCAGGCCGACACCCAGGTCCTCCTGGTCGTCGACGCCTTCGCGGACGTCCCTGCTTCCTCAGGCCAGGACGAGGGGAGCCTGAGCCGGACGGTGCACGCTGCGTCATCCGTGGCCGCATGGTGCCTGCGTACCGGGGACCGGATAGGGCTGCGGGTGATGGGCGCAGCCACGACGCCGGTACCGGCAGGTCACGGGCGCCGTCACTACCTGCGGGTCCTGGGCACCCTGGGACGCCTGCGTCCGGGATCAGACCGGGCTCCTGCGTCACGCCGTGCGCGCCTGGCCACCCCGCCGGGAAGCCTGGTGGTGGTCCTCAGCCCTCTGACTGAGCCGCAGGTGGTGGAGCTGGCAGCCCAGCATGCTGCCGGCGGGCTGGACGTCCTCGTCGTCGACACCGCCCCGGCGCTGTCTGACCCGCGTGGGCTCACCAGCGTGGAGCACGCGGCTCGCCAGGTGCTCCGTCTGGAGCGAGAGCGCACCGTCGCCGCCTTGGCTCACCGGGGGATCGCCGTCGTGCCCTGGCGGGGCCCGGGCACGCTGGACACGGCGCTGACGGCGATGTCCCGTCCCCGGAGGAGCGCATGAACGCGCGAGGCCGCACGGAGCACAGGCCTCGCTCCGGGCCCCTTGGCTGGCTCCTGGCCCGTGTGCCGCGGGTCCTGTCGCCCTCGCAGGTGGTGGTGCGTGCGCTCTCGGTGCTCGTGCTGCTTGGCGCAGCAGCAGTGGCCGGGACCTTCCCGCTGCTGCTGGTCGCCCTGGCCGTCGTGGCGCTGTGGACGGCGCTCGCTCCGGAGGAGGGGTGCCTGCTGAGTCTGGCCGTCCTGGTCCTGGCCTGGTTCTTCGGTCGCCGTGACGCCTCCTCCTGGACCACCCTGCTCATGGCGCTCGCACTCGTGACCGACCACACCTGCCTCGTCCTGGCCTCGTCGGCGCCGGCTCGTGCCCGCCTGCCGTGGCCTGTGGTCCGGCGCGCCGTGCTGCGCGGGCTGGCTGTGGCTGGGGCGACGGCGGCGGTGTGGGCCGGGCTCACCCTCCTGCCTCGCGGGCCGGTCCCTCCGGCAGTCGTGGTGAGCGCGCTGGCCCTCCTGGCGACAGGTGCCTGGGCCGCCAGCCGGCAGGCGGGCTCGGCCGAGGGCTGGCGACCGGGCCTGAGGTAGCCTGCGGCCAGGACAGCCGTGACGGAGGCTATGGTGTCCCTCCACCACGCTGAGGCGCCGGCGCGCGCAGCCGCCGCGGACCGGACCAGTCGGTAAAATCCGTGGCGTTGATGAGCCGACGCCGAGGAGGACGCCGTGACGAGCCACGAGACCCCGACCCCCAGCCAGCAGGCGCCCACCTTCTACCGGCAGGACGAGGGGCCGACGCTCGGTACCTGCGGCGCGCCGGTCATCAAGGTCGACGGCCACCTCTTCAAGGACCTGGCGCGCACCGGTGAGCTGCTGCCCTACGAGGACTGGCGCCTGAGCGCGAGCGAGCGCGCCGCTGACCTGGCCGGGCGCCTGAGCATCGAGCAGATCGCCGGCCTCATGCTCTACTCGCCCCACCAGGCCGTGCCCAACCCGGGCCACGGCCCCTTCCCCGGGACCTACGGCGGGCGCAGCCTGGCCGAGGCAGGAGCCGATCCCTGGTCCCTGACCGACCAGCAGACTCGGATGCTCACCCGCGACCACATCCGTCACGTCCTGGCTATCACGCTGGAGTCGGCGGACACGGCGGCGCGGTGGAACAACGCCCTGCAGGCCCTGGCCGAGTCCACCCCGCTGGGCGTCCCGGTCTCCATCGCCACCGACCCGCGCCACGGGGCGGGGCAGGCCACGGGAGCCGAGTTCGCCACGAGCGCCGTCGACGTCTCACGCTGGCCAGAGGGCATGGGGATGGCGGCTCTGTTCGACCCGCGGCGGGCGCGCGAGTACGCCGAGGTCATCTCCCAGGAGTACCGGGCGCTGGGGATCACGACGGCGCTCGGCCCTCAGATCGACCTGGGCACCGAGCCACGGTGGATGCGGCTGCAGGACACCTGGGGCCCGAGCCCGCTGCTGGTCACGGACTACGTCCGAGCCGTGTGCGACGCCATGCAGACCACCCCCGCTCCGGACCAGCAGCAGGGGGCTGCTTTCGGGCCGGCGGTGCGTGAGCCCTCCTACGCCGACGCCGGCTGGGGCCAGGCCTCGGTGTCCACCATGGTCAAGCACTGGCCCGGCGGCGGAACCGGGGAGGCCGGGCGCGACGCCCACTACGGCTTCGGCAAGTTCGCCGTCTACCCGGGTGGCAACGAGGCCGAGCACCTCCTGCCCTTCACCCACGGAGCCTTCGACCTTAACGGCCCGACGGCCAGTGCGAGCGCCGTCATGCCGTACTACACGATCTCCTCGGGATACCGCACCCCGGACGGCCAGGTGCTCAACACCGGTGGTGACGGCAGGCCACGCGCCAACGCCTACCACCGCGTCATCGTCCACGACATGCTGCGCCAGCGCTACGGCTTCGACGGCGTCGTGTGCACTGACTGGGGTATCACGGCTGATCCTGACCCGGAGATGAGCAGCTTCGGCCAGCGATGCTACGGCGTCGAAGAGCTGAGCGTCGTCGAGCGTCACGTCCTGGCTATTGACAACGGCGTCGACCAGCTGGGCGGCAACAGCGAGGCCGCTGCAGTGCTGGAGGCCTACCGGGTCCTGGTCGAGCGCGACGGCGAGGCGGCTGCTCGCGCCCGCTTCGAGGCCTCGGCCGTGCGTCTGCTGCGGGTCTTCTTCCGCACGGGCCTGTTCGACAACCCCTACCTCGACCCGGCGGCCTCGGCGGCGACGGTGGGCTGCGAGGCCTTCGTCCAGGCAGGGCTGGCTGCCCAGCGTGACAGCCTCGTGCTGCTCAAGAACAAGGGGGCCGACGGCCTCGCCCCGCTTCCGCTGGCTCCGTCAGTGACCCGGGTGTGGGTCCCGCGCCGTCACATTGACCAGCGCCTGGGATTCATGCGTCTTCCGGAGCCCGCCTGCGACACCGACCCCTACCAGCCCAGCCGTGCCGCCCTGGAACGGGTGGAGGACCCTGCCCAGGCTCAGGCTGCCGTCGTCTTCATCGAGTCCCCGCTGTGCGAGAGCTACTCCGTGGCCGATCGCGAGGCCGGGGGTAACGGCTACCTGCCGATATCCCTGCAATGGGGTCCCTACACGGCCGAGGCTGCACGTGAGCACTCCCTGGCCTGCGGCGACTTTCGCGAGACGGCGCACCCGGACCGCTCAGTGCGCGGCAAGCAGGCGCAGGTGGCCAACGCCGGCGACCTGGAGCTGGTGCGCCAGGCCCGTGCGCAGATGGGGGAGCGGCCGGTCGTCGTCGTGCTGCGGATGCGCAACCCGGTGGTCATGGCTGAGCTGGAGCCGCTGGCGGACGCGCTCGTCATCGACTTCGGCGTCCAGCAGGAGGTTGTCTGGGAGCTGCTGCGCGGGCGAGCGGCCCCGCGCGGCCTGCTGCCCCTGACGCTTCCTGCCTCGATGGAGGTGGTGGAGCGCCATGACGAGGACCGCCCCTTCGACTACGCCGCCTATGAGGACGGTGCCGGCCACACCTACCGCTTCGGCTTCGGCCTGGACTGGAAGGGCGTGATCCATGACGAGCGCGTGGAACGCTACGCCGCCGTCAGCGCGTAGGCGGCTACCCTGGGCCCATGCTGAACCGCATCGACCTGCGTGAGAGTGACCTGACTGCCCGAGAGCTGGCTGAGGTCCTGCCTCGCGCGACCCTCGACGTCGCCGCCGCCATGGACGCCGTCGCCCCGACGATCGCCGACGTGCGCGAGCGTGGTGCGGCTGCGCTGCGGGAGGCGGCCGAGCGCTTCGACCACGTGCGCCCCGAGCACCTGCGGGTGCCGCGCGAGGCGCTGACCCGGGCCCTGGCGGACCTGGACCCGGCGGTGCGCGAGGCCCTGGAGCTGTCCGTCGCCCACAACCGGGCTGGTCACGAGGCCCAGCTGCCCAGCGAGGTGGTCACCGAGGTCGTCCCCGGCGGCACGGTCACCCAGCGCTGGATCCCGGTGCGCCGCGTGGGTCTGTACGTGCCTGGTGGCCTGGCCGTCTACCCCTCCAGCGTGGTGATGAACGTGGTGGCGGCCCAGGTGGCCGGTGTGGAGCAGGTGGCGCTGGCCTCCCCTCCCCAGGCGGCCTTCGACGCCCTGCCCCACCCCACCATCCTGGCGGCCTGCGAGCTGCTGGGGGTGGAGGAGGTCTACGCCGTCGGCGGCGCGCAGGCCGTCGCGATGTTCGCCTACGGGGCGGCCTGCGAGAACGCGACAGATGAGGCTGACGTGGCCGCTGCGGGCGGGGCGCCGGGGGCGCCGCTGTGCGAGAGGGTCGACGTCGTCACCGGGCCGGGCAACGTCTTCGTCGCCGCCGCCAAGCGGGCGGTGCGCGGTGTGGTCGGGATCGACGCCGAAGCCGGCCCCACCGAGATCGCGATCATCGCAGACGGCGAGGCTGACCCCGAGCTCGTGGCTGCCGACCTGCTCTCGCAGGCCGAGCACGACCCGAGTGCCGGCAGCGTCCTCATCACCGACTCCGAGCCGCTGGCCACGGCGACCGAGGCGGCGCTGGAGCGCCGCCTGGCAGCCACCAGGCACACCCAGCGCTCTCGCACGGCGCTTCAGGGACGTCAGTCGGGGATCGTGCTGGTGCGGGACCTGGACCAGGCGGTCGAGGTCGCCGACGCCTACGCCGCCGAGCACCTGGAGATCCAGACCCGCCGCCCCCGGGCCGTGGCACGCAGGATCCGCAACGCGGGAGCGATCTTCGTCGGGCCCTACTCCCCGGTGCCGCTGGGCGACTACCTGGCCGGTTCCAACCACGTGCTGCCCACCGGCGGCACCGCACGCTTCGCCGCCGGCCTGAACGTCATGGCCTACATCAAGCCTGTCCAGGTCATCGAGTACGACGCCGCGGCGCTGGAGCTGATGACGGATGCGCTCACGGCCCTGGCCGAGTCCGAGGACCTGCCGGCCCACGGCGAGGCCGCACGGGCCCGTCGAGGACCCCGGGCCTGACAGGGGGGGCCGCAGGAGCCGGGGTGGCCGCGGGTCAGATCCAGTCGTTGCGCTTCATGACGAGGTAGAGCACCACGGCGGGCACGATGACGAGCACGGCGGCGGCGACGGTGCCCGCGTCCTGCCCCTCACCCGGGTAGGGCACGTTGATCCCGAACCACCCTGTCACCAGGGTGGGCACGGAGATCACCGCCGCCCACCCGGCCAGCTTCTTCATGACGTTGTTCAGTCGCTGGTCCTGCAGGGACAGGTGCGTCTCGAAGACCGAGGCGATCATGTCGCGCAGCGACTCAGTCCACTCCGAGGCGCGCAGGATGTGGTCGCTGAGGTCGGCGTAGAAGGGGTCGAGCTCACGGACGCGGTCCTCGCGGTGGCGCCACAGCACGCTGACCACCTCGCGCATGGGCAGGACGATGCGTCGTAGCGTCACCAGCTTGGTCCGCACGTCGTAGGCCTGGCGCTGGAACTCGGTCGAGCGCGAGCTGGGGGAGAACAGGTCGTCCTCCAGGTCCTCGATGGCGTCATCGAGCTCCTGGACCGTGGTGAAGTAGCCGTCGACGACGACGTCCAGGAGCCCGTGGACCAGTGCCGCAGGGCCGAGCCGGATGAGGCTGCGGTTGGTGTGCCAGCGCTGGAGCACCCGGGACAGGTCGAGCCTGTCAGTGGTGCGTACCGTCACCAGCGCCCGGTCGAAGATGAAGCCGGCGATCCGGGTGAGCTGGTCCTCCTCGTCGTCGAGGGTGGAGGCGAAGCTCGGCAGCGTCGCGTAGGTGACGAAGTACTGGTAGCTCTCCTGCTGCGCGGCCTTGGGACGCTCGAAGGGAGCCACCGCGTCCTCCAGGGCGTTGGTGTCCAGCCCGAGCTCGGTGGCCAGGACCCGCAGGTCCTCGTGCGTGGGAGCGACGATGTCGGCCCAGATGAGGAGGGAGTGGTCAGCCATGGCCCGGTCGATGTCACCGATGTCCGTGGGAGCCTCGTCGCAGGGCACCCCGTCACGCCAGGCGAGGGAACGAAAGGACAGTGCCATGGCGGAATCCTGCCACGTGGCGCCTGGCGCCCGCAGCCTGGGGCTGCGGGCTCTGGGGCGCCAGCGGCTACGAGCGCTGGGCCAGGACGAAGGGGTAGACCCTGGCGGCGCCGGCCTCGCGCAGCAGGCGTGTGGCCAGCGTGAGCGTCCAGCCGGAGTCCGTCCAGTCGTCGACGAGGACCACTGTGGCTCCCTGGAGGCCGGCCAGCGTGTCACGAGGCCAGTCCTGGAGGGTGAGTGAGCGGGCGACTGCCGCCAGGCGGAAGGGAGAGCCGACGTCGTGGCGTGCGACCTCACCACGGACCCCGACCACTGCCAGGGGCTGGGCTGCGAGAGTATGAGCCACGGCACGGCCCAGCTGACGCACGAGCGTCGGGCGGGTGCGCGAGTCGATGACGACGACGACCAGCGGGGAGGAGCCCTCCTCCAGGCCGCCTGTCTCGGTCTCGATGAGGCTGCCCAGCCGCTGCGCGACCTCGACCACCGCCTCCCGCAGGCTGGGCGGGACCTCGGCGTGCGCGCCGGAGCTGAGCAGGTCGCGCAGCGTCGTCGAGATCCCGAGTCCGTCCAGGCGCCCGACTGCCAGACCGCGGGCGGCGCGGTGCTCCTCCCTGATCCGTCCGTGCAGGCTGGCCAGGCCCAGGCGGTCCATGCCGGTGGGCCACTGGCGCCGCGGCTCGATGACGCTGCCCACCTGTGCCAGCGCCTGGCGAGCGGCCTCGACCTCCTGCGCCTGAGCGCGAGCAGCCAGGGACAGTCCTCCGCACAGGTCGCAGCGTCCGCAGCGCCAGCGGGGCTCCAGGGTCGGGTCGTCCAGGGTCTGGCGCAGGAAGGCCATCCGGCACTGCGGAGCCTGGAGGGACTCGTAGGCGACCATGAGGTCCTGCTCCTGGGCTCGGGCGGCTGCCACGCGCTCGTAGCGCGCAGCGTCGTAGACCCAGGGCTCTGCCGTCCACACCCACCCGCCCCTGACCCGGCTCACGGCACCGTCGACGTCAAGGACCTTGAGCATCGACTCCAGGCGTGCGCGCCGCACGCTGGTGGAGGTCTCTAGCACTGCCGTGCTCAGCGGGCCCTGGCCCTGGCTGTGGGCCTCCTCCAGGGCAGCGAGCACCTGGCGCACCTCCTGCTCGGGTGGGAAGGCCTGGGAACCGAACCACTTCCAGATCGCCTGGTCCTGTGCGCCGGGCAGGAGAACCACCTCGGCGCGCTCGACGCCACGGCCCCCGCGCCCGACCTGCTGGTAGTAGGCCACGGGGGAGCCAGGGGCTCCGAGGTGGACGATGAAGGCGAGGTCCGGCTTGTCGAAACCCATGCCGAGCGCGCTCGTGGCGATCAGGGCCTTGACCTGGTTGGCCTTGAGCTCGCTCTCCAGCCTCTCGCGCTCGGCGGGATCGGTCCCACCGGTGTACGCGGCCACCTCGAGGCCGGCCTGGCGCAGCTGCTCGGCGACCTCGCCCGCGGCCGCGACGGTGAGGCAGTAGACGATGCCGGAGCCGGGCGTGGTGCGCAGGTAGCTCGTCAGCCAGGCCAGGCGGGAGACGTCGTCCTCCAGGCGCTTGACCCCCAGGTGCAGGGAGGAGCGGTCCAGGCTGCCACGCAGGACCAGGACCGGCTGGTGCGAGGAGGAGGCCTCACCCGCGCTCAGCTGCTCAGCGACGTCACGGGTCACGCGCTCGTTGGCCGTGGCTGTGGTGGCCAGGACGGGCGTACGGGGAGGCAGGCCGGCCAGCAGGGTACGAATACGCCGATAGTCCGGGCGGAAGTCGTGGCCCCAGTCCGAGATGCAGTGAGCCTCGTCGATGACGACCAGGCCGGTGTCCGAGGCCAGGTGGGGCAGGACCTCCTCGCGGAAGACGGGATTGTTGAGCCGCTCGGGGGAGACGAGGAGGACGTCAACCTGGCCGGTGGCGATGCGGGCCTCGACCTCAGGCCACTGCGTGGCGTTGGCCGAGTTGATCGTGGCGGCCTGGATCCCGGCGCGCTCGGCGGCAGCGACCTGGTCGCGCATGAGGGCCAGCAAGGGCGAGATGATGACGGTGGCTCCGACGCCGGGGCGGGCAGGGGAGCCCTGCGCACGTACGGGCGGTGGGGGCGTTCCCGGCTGCCAGCCGCCCCAGCCCTCACGCATGAGCGCGGTAGCCACGAGGTAGACGGCCGACTTTCCCCACCCGGTGCGCTCGACCACCAGGGCGCGGCGACGCTGCGCCACCAGGGCGTGGACGGCTGTCCACTGGTCCTCGCGCAGCCTGGCGTCAGGGCTGCCGACCAGCAGCTGCAGGATCGTCTGGGCGCGTTCGCGCAGGAGTGAGGTGCTCATGACGCCACCGTAGCGACAGGGGCCGACACGCTCACGGATAGCACTGTGGAGGATGTGACGCACAACATACAGGCACCTGTATGACAAGGCTTGTGAAATGCGGAAGGTGCCTGTAGTTTTGGTGCCACCACAGATCAACAGGTACCAGTAAGAAAGGTGCCCGACACGAACCAGGAGAATGACATGACTACCTGTGCTGACGATACTGGCCGGAGCGGCTGTGAGGACCGCACCAGCGTCCTGGCCCCCGTCCACGACCGGCTTCGCCGTCTGCAGCGTCTGAGCCACCGCCGTCGCACCGAGGCCCGCACCTGTGGCGGCCCCTACGCGGACACCACTGGCGGCCAGGGGCGGGTCCTGGCTGCTCTCAGGCTCTCCAGCCCCTTGCCTACCCGCGACCTGGCCTACCTGCTCGACATCCGCCAGCAGTCGCTCAACGAGCTGCTCACCAAGCTTGAGGCTCAGGGCCTCATCGAGCGCACCCCGAGCGAGGGTGACCGCCGGGTCAGGGTCGTGACCCTGACGCAGGCCGGCCGTGACGCCGCCATCGGCGGCGACCGCAGCGAGTACCTGGGCGTCCTGAGCGACGACGAGGCGGCCACGCTGACGACCCTGCTCGACAAGGTCATCGCCTCCCTGGAGGAGGAGCTTGGCCTCGAGGAGGACGACGACGTCGAGGCCTGGCTGGAGGAGGCCCGTCGCCGGATGGGGGAGGAGCGCGTGGCTGGCCTGCGGCGCATGCGTGAGATGGGCTACGGCCCGGAGCGCCATCGCGGCGGCCCCCGTGGCGGGCACCGCGGAGGCGGGGGCCCCGGCCACGGTGAGCACCATGGCGGGCACCACGGTGGGTATCACGGTGAGGGGCGGCGCGACTGAGGCCGGCTGGGGCCGGCTGGGGCCGGCGCCGCCTCCCTCCTCCGTGGCGAGGCCGGGGCGCCTGGGCGGTCACTGACCCAGGCGTCCGGGCACCCCGGCGTCTCGCCTGACGGACGGGCGGACGTGCAGGCAGGGAGTGCACGTGTATCCTGCCGTCGTAGCCATCCCGAGCGGCTGAGAGACCTGGCTCTTCGACGCCGCAGCAACCGACCGGCTCTGCCGGCCCGGTGCTCCCGCCAGGGCCGATGGAAGGACACCTGATGACCACCAGCCGATGCAGCAGCGCCTGCTGCACCGTCAGGACGGAGGCTCCCCTGCCCACGCCCGCTGGCGTGGCAGGGGTGGTCATGTGCCGCTGAGGCGCCCGGACGTCTCAGCCCCCAGCCGGCCCTGCCGGTTCCGGTCCCCTCATCTCAGCCACCGCGGCACCTGCCGCAGGAATGACAGGACCACTCATGACCACCTCCGTCCGCACCACCCACGTCGGCTCCCTGCCCCGCACCGACACCCTTCTCAAGGCCAACGCCGACCACGCCACCGGCGCCCTGTCTGACGAGGACCTGGCCGCCGTCGTCCGCCGGGAGACCGATGCGGTGGTCGCCAGGCAGGCTGAGCTGGGCATCACGATCGTCAACGACGGCGAGTACGGCCACGCCATGACCGAGAAGGTCGACTACGGCGCCTGGTGGTCCTACTCCTTCACCCGCTTCTCCGGCCTGGAGCTGCTTGACGAGCTGCCTGCGCGCAGGCCCACCCCCGCCGGCAGGCTCGAGCTGGACGCGATGACCGACCGTCGCGACTGGGTCGCCTTCGCCGACGCCTACTCCGACCCCACCTCCGGTATCCACCTGGCCACACGTCGTCCCTGGTCCTTCCCGGTGCTCACCGGCGAGCTGTCCTACACCGGCCAGGAGGCCGTCGCCCGTGACATCGCCTCCCTCAAGGAGGCGCTGGGCAAGGCCGGCAGGCCTGTGTCCGAGGGGTTCGTGGCCTCCATCAGCCCGGCGGCGGCGGCACGCGTGGGCAACTACTACTACGAGGACGACGAGGCGGCCGTGTGGGCCTGGGCCAAGGCCCTGCGTGAGGAGTACAAGGCCATCACGGACGCCGGCCTCACCGTCCAGATCGACGCCCCTGACCTGACGGAGTCCTGGGACCAGTTCAAGGTCGAGCCCCCTGTCGAGGACTACCGGCGCTTCTCCGCGGTGCGGATCGAGGCCCTCAACCACGCCCTGGAGGGGATCGACCCCGACCTCGTGCGCTACCACGTGTGCTGGGGCTCGTGGCACGGACCGCACTCCACCGACCTGGAGCTGCGCCACGTGGTGGACCTGGCGCTGAGCGTGAGGGCCAACGGGCTCACCTTCGAGGCCGCCAACGCCCGTCACGAGCACGAGTGGAAGATCTGGAAGGACGTCGAGCTGCCTGAGGGCAAGTACCTCATCCCGGGCGTGGTCTCCCACGCGACCAACGTCGTCGAGCACCCCGAGCTCGTGGCCGACCGCATCACGCGCTTTGCTGATCTGGTGGGGCCCGAGCGCGTCGTGGCCTCGACCGACTGCGGCCTGGGCGGGCGTATCCACTCCCACATCGCCTGGGCCAAGCTCGCCTCGCTGACCGAGGGCGCTCGCCTGGCCTCCGAGCGCCTGTGAGGAGGCCTGGCCGTCCTATCCTGGCCCCGTGACTCCTCTTCTTGTCGCTGTCGCCGGGCTCCTGGTCATCGCCGCCTGCAACCAGCTGGCACCCAAGGTGGGGGTGGCCTCACCGCTGATCCTGCTGGCTCTGGGAGTCGGCGTCGGGTTCCTGCCCTGGGTGGCGGCCGTGGAGGTCGAGCCGGAGGTCATCCTGGAGATGGTGCTGCCGCCCCTGCTCTTCGCGGCGGCTGTCTCGATGCCGGTGATGGACTTCCGCCGAGAGCTGCAGACCGTGGCTGGTCTGGCGATCGGGCTGGTGGTGGTCTCGGCGGTCGTGCTGGGCGTGGTCATCCACCTCCTGGTGCCCGCGATCGCCCTGTCCTGGGCGATCGCGCTGGGAGCGGTGCTCAGTCCTACCGACGCCGTGGCCGTCTCCATCGCCCGAGGCTCGGGCGTCAGCCACCGCATCATCACGATCCTGGAGGGCGAGGGGCTCTTTAACGACGCCACCGCCCTGGTCCTGCTCTCCTCAGCCGTCTCGGCCGGGCTCATGACCAACGAGGACGCCCTGGAGCCGCTGGCCCTGACAGGGGAGCTCCTGCTCGCCCTGGCGGTGGCCCTGGTCGTGGGCTGGGTCGTGGGCGAGGTCGCGGTGCGTGTGCGTGCGCGCGTCTCCGACTCGGCAGCGGACACGGCTGTCTCCTTCACCGTGCCCTTCCTGGCCTCCGTCCCGGCCGAGCACCTGGGCGGGTCCGGCCTGGTGGCGGCGGTGGTGGCCGGGCTCGTGGTCTCCTACCGCGGACCGCGCCTGCTGCCGCCCGCCAACCGGCGCACCGCCCAGAAGAACTGGCGCACGGTCGAGCTCATCCTCGAAGGCGGTGTCTTCCTCGTCATGGGCCTGCAGGCCTACGGGATCGTCCACGAGCTCACTGACGACCCCGCAGGGGCGGGCCTGGGCCTGGCCGTGCTGGTCGCCGTGGTCTGCGGCGGCCTGACCGTCGTGGTCCGGGCCGCCTTCGTGGCGCCTCTGCTGGTGTGGCTGGCTGGGCTGCGACGCCGGTCTCTGCGCCGGGTGGACCTGGGCGAGGAACGGATCACTCAGTTCGAGGAGCGTCTGGCTCACGCCTGCGACGCGGACGAGGAGATGCTGGCGGCGCGCAACCTGTCGAGCGAGGAGTGGCAGCGTGCCCTGGAGCGGTGGCGCCGTCGCCTGGAGCGGGGACGGCGCAGGCAGAAGCGGGCTCGCAGCGACCTGGACTACTTCCTGTCTCAGCCGCTGGGGCCGCGTGAGGGAGCCGTCATCGTGTGGGCCGGGATGCGTGGCGCCGTCACCCTGGCCGCGGCACAGACCCTGCCGCTTGAGGCACCCATGCGCTCCTTCATGCTCCTGGTCGCGCTCGTCGTCGCCGCCGGCTCCCTGGTGGTCCAGGGGATGACGCTGACTCCGCTCATCCGGCTCCTCAGGCCGCAGATGGCCTCCCAGGGCGCGGACGAGGAGGAGCGCGCACGCCTGATGCGCCTGCTGGGCCACGCCGTCAAGGACACGGCGCTGGCCCAGTTCGTCGCGGGGCAGCCTGGCGACCTGCCGCAGTCCCAGGACCCGTCCTCCGCCTCGGCCCAGCAGGCCGGGGCCGCAGGAGGAACGATGGTCTCCCTGCCCTCGGTGGGCAAGGCCCTGCAGGCCGGAGAGCTTCAGGCACGCGCCCAGGGCAGCAGCGAGTCAGGGACGCTGGCCGCCCTGCAGACCCTTGGCACCCTGCCCCGGGAGAAGATGCGGGCGCTGGCCAAGGAGGCGATCCACGCCCAGCGTGACGCGCTCCTGGACGCCCGTGACGACGGCGTGTTCACCTCCCAGACCCTGGAGGCGGCGCTCACGCGTCTGGACGCGGAGGAGATCCTTCTGGACGCCACGCACTGAACGAGCCCGCACCGGCGCGGACGTCCGCGCCGGTGCAGGCTCGCTCCTCGTAGACTGCGGTACGTGAGCACCCTTCCCCTGCGACCCGGCCTTGAGGGTGAGACGCCCTACGGCGCCCCTGAGCTGGACGTCCCCGTCCGCCTCAACGTCAACGAGAACCCCTACCCCCCCTCACAGCAGGTGGTGCAGGACGTCGCTGACGCCGTTGCCCGGGCAGCAAGCACCCTCAACCGCTACCCCGACCGTGACTTCCCGGCCCTGCGCCAGGCGCTCGCGGACTACCTGGCCGTCGAGTCCGGGGTGCGCGTGCCCTGGGAGCAGGTCTGGGCCGCCAACGGCTCCAACGAGGTCATGCTCCACGTCCTCCAGGCCTTCGGCGGACCAGGCAGGGTGTGCCTGTCCTTCACGCCGACCTACTCCATGTACCCCGAGTACGCCCGTGACACCCTCACGCGCTACGTCGCCGCCGCGCGCGCCGAGGACTTCACCCTGGACGTGGACGTCGTCCGCGAGGCCGTCGCTGCCCACCACCCTGCTGTCATCCTGCTCGCCAGCCCGAACAACCCCACCGGAACAGCGCTGGGGCTCCAGGACGTGCGGGCCGTGCTCGAGGCCGCTCGTGGCCACGGTCCGCTCGCCGCGGACGGCAGCGCGACGGACTGCGTCGTCGTCGTCGACGAGGCCTACGGGGAGTTCCGCCGCCCCGGTGTCCCCAGCGCGCTGGAGCTGCTGAGCGAGGACGACGGCGCACGCTACCCGCACCTGGCGGTGTGCCGAACCATGTCCAAGGCCTTCGGTATGGCCGGGCTGAGGCTGGGCTACCTGGCCGCGTCGCGCGAGCTCGTCGACCTGCTGCGCGTGGTCCGCCTGCCCTACCACCTGTCTGCAGTGACCCAGGCCGCCGCCCTGGCGGCGCTGGCCCACCGTGAGGAGCTCATGAGCCAGGTCGCCGCGATGCGTACCGACCGTGACGCCCTGGTCCAGTGGCTGCGCGAGCAGGGGTGGACCGCCTTCGACTCCGACTCCAACTTCGTGCTCTTCGGCCCCTTCGCTGACCGCGAGGCCGTCTTCTCCGCCATGCTGGAGCGAGGCGTCCTCGTCCGGGTCGTGGGACCGGCAGGGTACCTTCGGGTGTGCATCGGCACGCCTGAGGAGATGGAGACCTTCCGCCGCAGCCTCCAGGCGGTGACGAGTGGCCTTCCTCGGCCGCAGCGAGCCCACACACCCAAGGAGACCCACGCATGAGCCGTACCGCCCGCATCGAGCGGAGCACCAGTGAGTCCAGCGTCGTCGTCGAGCTCGACCTCGACGGCAGCGGACGCACCGACATCTCCACCACCGTCCCCTTCTACGACCACATGCTCACCGCCCTGGGCAGGCACTCGCTCATCGACCTGACCGTGCGGTCCAGTGGTGACACCGATATCGACGTCCACCACACCGTGGAGGACACGGCGATCTGCATCGGCCAGGCGCTCAGGCAGGCGCTGGGGGACAAGCGCGGGATCGCCCGCTTCGGTGACGCCACCGTCCCGCTGGACGAGGCCCTGGCCCACGCCGTCGTGGACGTCTCCGGGCGTCCCTACCTGGTGCACGAGGGGGAGTCCGAGGCCTTCGTCCACCACCTCATCGGAGGTCACTTCACCGGCTCCATGGTGCGCCACGCCTTCGAGGCCATCGCCTACCACGCCGGGATCTGCCTGCACGTGCGCGTGCTCTGCGGTCGCGACCCGCACCACGTCGCCGAGGCCGAGTTCAAGGCCTTGGCGCGCGCGCTGCGCAAGGCCGTCGAGCCGGACCCGCGTGTCGAGGGCATCCCCTCCACCAAGGGAGCCCTGTGATGGGCGCGGACCAGCCCGGCCGTGACGGTCGCGACGGCGAGGACCTGGACGCCGAGTTCGCCGCCCTCGTAGCAGGACTTGACCTGGACGCCCCGCAGGAGGCCTCCCCGGCCCTGGACACGGACTCGCTGGAGGTTCCTCAGGACACCTCGGCCCTGGACGACCAGGACGTGACGGCCACCGCCCGGGCGGTCAAGGTCGCCGTCGTCCTGACACCCCTGGCCAGCGCCGACGCCCTGGCCGCCCTGTGCGCGATGAGCGACCTGGACTGCACCGTCGTGCCGGCGCGCTCGGGCGCCTTCGCCGTCAAGGAGTTTGTCTCGGCCCACGCTGAGTGGGACGTGGCCGAGCTCCTGGGCGGGGCGGAGACCGAGCCGGCCGAGGCCGCTGAGCTGGCTGGTGCGCTCTCCCGGCTGTCGCGAGGCGGGGTCGTGCTGCTCACCGCCGACCTGGCGACCGACGTCGGTATCGAGTCAGGACTGTCCGGTACCATCACGGCCCGCCGCTACGAGAACGGGACGGCTGGTCAGGAGGCCAGCGCGGGCCTGCTGCTGTCGGCGGTGGACCAGGTGGTCGAGGACGTCCTGCTCGGGCTGACCAGGGCCGAGGACGTCAAGGGGGCGGTGCGCTCCTCCCAGGTGCGACCGTCGCGGGCCATGCGCTGGCTGGGACGCGGTATGCGCGGGCGTACACACCTCGACGGACAGTGAGTCAGCGCCCGCGCAGGGACCACTACCCGCCACACGCGGGAGAGGAAGGAACAAGCACGAAGGCGTCCATCACCGCGCCGGGGACGCAACAGACCGGGCTGTGGCTCCACGGCCCCGCATGATGACGGCGGCACGGACGACGAGACCCAGTGCCACAACGATGCAGGCCACAGCCGGCGCGGTGACCTCCTGCCAGTACGAGCGCATGACGTGTGGGGTATGGAGCGTCATGTGGAGCGTGTACAGGATACCTGCGGCGAAGCTGAGCGCCACGAGCAGGACGACGACCCCTGCCAGCAGCGCATTGCGTCTGTGGGTGGGGGCGATGAGGATCTCTGAGGCGGCGACAGTGACCATGCTGAGAGCAAGAGCGGCGGCAAGTCCCCACGTCACGGCAGGAAACGGGTTGATGTGCTGCGTGTTGGTATATGCCGCGTAGAAGTCAAGTGCGACGAACACGATGAGGGAGACAAGCGAACCTGTGAGCTTTCGAGTCTTCATGTCTACGCCTGGATCTGGATTCGGTCTGGGCCAGACTGGTCGAAGGCCCTGGGGAACTTGGGGTTGGACTACGCTAGCACATCGGATGTGGTGTAGGCAACAGATGGTGGTGCATCATGTGTCGCCCGAGCAGGGACGGGGTGGTGGCGCCGTCGAGCTGCTGTGCGGGCCGTGGCCGTCACGGGCGCAGGTAGTCTGATCTCGTGAGGCAACCACACGTCGTCGTCCTGTCCTACGGAAGCGGTAACGTCCGCTCGGCCGTGCGCGCCCTGGAGCGCGTGGGTGCCCAGGTCGAGCTGACCGCGGACCCCGCCGCCGTCGAGGCGGCCGACGCGCTGGTGGTGCCCGGCGTGGGCGCCTTCGCCTCGGTGATGCGGCAGCTGGCTGACGTGGACGCGCCTGGCCTCATCGACCGGCGCCTGGCCGGCGGCCGTCCGGTCCTGGGCATCTGCGTGGGCATGCAGGTGATGTTCGCCTCCTCCACCGAGCACGGTGGTCAGGCCGGCAGCACGCCGGGACTCGCCCAGTGGCCCGGGACCGTCTCGCGCCTGGAGGCACCGGTCGTCCCGCACATGGGCTGGTCCCAGGTCCGCCCGCCTGCTGGCTCGCGGCTCTTTGCGGGCATCGAGGACGAGCACTTCTACTTCGTCCACTCCTACGCGGCCAAGACGGACCCGGCCAGCCTCCTGGACCAGGGGCCGACCCGGCTGCCGCAGACCACCTGGGCCACCCACGGCGAGGACTTCGTGGCGGCCGTGGAGAACGGGGCGCTGTCAGCCACCCAGTTCCACCCCGAGAAGTCCGGCGACGCCGGTGCCCAGCTCCTGCGCAACTGGCTCGCCACGGTGGCCTGAGCCTGGTCCTCGTCCTCCGACCGGAAGGAAACCCCATGCTGACCCTCCTGCCCGCCGTCGACGTCGCTGACGGCAAGGCCGTGCGTCTCCTTCAGGGAGAGGCTGGCTCCGAGACCGACTACGGCAGCCCCGTCGAGGCTGCCCGGGACTGGGTGGAGGCGGGAGCCGAGTGGATCCACCTGGTCGACCTCGACGCGGCCTTCGGGCGGGGCTCGAACGCCCCTCTCCTGGAGCGGATCGTGGGGGAGGTCGGGATCAAGGTCGAGCTCTCCGGCGGGATCCGGGACGACGCCTCACTGACGCGTGCCCTCAAGGCCGGTGCCGCACGGGTCAACCTGGGGACCGCGGCGCTGGAGGACCCGCGGTGGACGGCTCGCGTCATCGCTGAGCACGGGGACAGGATCGCCGTCGGCCTGGACGTGCGTGGCACCACGCTGGCGGCACGGGGCTGGACCAAGGAGGGCGGCGACCTGTGGCAGACCCTCGATCGCCTCAACGAGGCCGGGTGCGCACGCTACGTGGTCACGGACGTGACCAAGGACGGCACCCTGACCGGTCCCAACACCGAGCTGCTGCGCCAGGTGGCTGCCCGTACGAGCGCCCCGGTGGTGGCCTCGGGCGGGATCGCCAGCCTGGAGGACATCGCTGCCCTGGCCGGGCTCGTGCCGCAGGGAGTGGATAGCGCGATCGTGGGCAAGGCCCTCTACAACGGCAATTTCACGCTGCCCCAGGCCCTGGCGGTGGCTGGCGGGGCTGCGGTCCAGGACGTGCAGGCATGAGCCAGCAGGCCCTGGGTCAGCCTGACGCCCAGCTGGCGGCCGCGCTGGCTGCACGTGCCAAGATGGAGCGGCTGCTGGCCTCACCCACCCCCTTCGCGGATGACGACGGCGGTGCCGATCCTCGGGTGACCCGGGCCCTGGAGGAGACGAGCCAGCCCCCTCACCTCTACCTGGACCACCTGTGGCAGGCGCTGGTCGCCAGTCGCCTCATCGTTGCGGTGGCGGCACACCCCCGCGGGGGGAGCGAGCCCCACACCAGTGACGCCGCGCAGGACGCCGCGACCCTGGCCGTCAACCTTCCTGACGGCCACGTGGCGCTGCCCGTCTTCACCAGCGTCGACGCGATGGGCGCGTGGCGCCAGGACGTGCGCCCGGTGCCGGTCGAGCCGCGTCGGGCGGCCCAGGTCGCCGTGCAGGCCACGGACCAGCTGTGGGTCCTGGACCCGGGCACCAAGGACCTGCGGCTGCCGCGGCCGGCGGTCGTGGCGCTGGCAGGGGGAGAGGACTGGGTCCCCTCCTGGCGCAACGAGCCGGTGCAGCAGGAGGTCACTGCCCAGCTCATGGAGGTGGCAGGGGTCACGGGCGTGGCCTTCGAGCCTGGGCAGGGTGCCGAGCTGAGGGTCTTCGTCCGCGTCGACGCCTCAGGCGGGATGCCGGCGGTGGCCGCGACCCTGGAGACCTGCCAGCTCGTCATGGTCAACCCGGCATGGGGTGAGCTCATCGACACCGTCGAGCTGTGCCCGGTGCCGGCCTGATCCGGGGCGTGTCCAGCCTCACGGACTGCTCGCCGGGGCCGTGCCGGGGTCGCAGGGGAGAGGCCTGGTACAGTTCAGCACTGACCGGCCAGAGTCCTACTCTGGCGCGCAAGCGGAGAGATCCCACCTGGGTTCCTGACGGGAACCGGGTCACGCGAGGACAGCCTCGCGGCGCACAGCCTAGGCTGTGCGCCGTACCACCAGGTACGTGATGGGCCTTCGTGCGCGATCTGCGGCGAGGGCCCTGTTTCTTGCCGCGGCGGTTGATCATCACCAAGAGTGAGGAACTGTCATCAGCGAGCCCCGTATCAACGAACGGATCCGCGTCCCCGAGGTGCGCCTCGTCGGCCCCGGCGGCGAGCAGGTCGGCGTCGTGCGCGTCGAGGACGCGCTGCGCCTGGCCGAGGAGGCCGGTCTCGACCTCGTCGAGGTCGCGCCTGACGCACGCCCCCCGGTGTGCAAGCTCATGGACTACGGCAAGTTCAAGTACGAGTCGGCCATGAAGGCACGTGACGCCCGGCGCAACCAGGTCAACACCCAGCTCAAGGAGGTCCAGTTCCGCCCCAAGATCGACCAGCACGACTACTCCACCAAGATGGGGCACGTCGAGCGGTTCCTGAGGGGCGGGGACAAGGTCAAGTGCGTCGTGCGCTTCCGAGGCCGCGAGCAGTCTCGTCCTGAGCTGGGTATCCGCCTGCTCCAGCGTGTGGCCGAGGAGATCGGCGACCTGGGGACCGTTGAGTCCCACCCGCGCCAGGACGGCCGGCAGATGGTGATGGTCCTGGCCCCCACGCGCAAGAAGGCGGAGGTCAAGTCAGACCAGCGCCGTCGTCGCGAGGAGGCCCGGGCCAGCCGTCGAGCCGAGAAGAACGCGGCCAAGGCCGCCTCTGGTGCCCAGACGCCGTCCACCGAGGCCTGAGACCTTCGGGTCGCCCACAGACCACCACCCACCCCACCGGCAGACCGTGTGGGGTCCGCAGCCCAGGCACCCTGTCTCGGGCCGAGAAGAGGAATCCAACAATGCCGAAGAACAAGACGCACTCCGGTGCCAAGAAGCGTTTCCGGGTCACCGGTAGCGGCAAGCTCATGCGTGAGCAGGCAGGCAAGCGCCACCTGCTTGAGGTCAAGTCCTCGCGCCGCAAGCGCAAGCTGTCCAGGGACCAGGTTGTTGACGCCAGCAACCTGCGCGAGGTCAAGAAGCTGCTCGGCCGCTGAGAGCCCACCACCTAAAGGAGTCATCACATGGCACGTGTGAAGCGGGCTGTCAACGCCCAGAAGAAGCGTCGTTCCGTCCTCGAGAAGGCCTCGGGCTACCGCGGTCAGCGTTCTCGTCTCTACCGCAAGGCCAAGGAGCAGGTCACCCACTCCGGCGTCTACGCCTTCCGTGACCGCCGCGCCCGCAAGGGTGACTTCCGTCGCCTGTGGATCCAGCGCATCAACGCCGCGGCTCGCGCGGAGGGCCTGACCTACAACCGGTTCATCCAGGGTCTGGGCCTGGCCGGCGTCGAGATCGACCGCCGCATGCTCGCCGAGCTGGCCGTCAACGAGCCGGCTGGCTTCAAGGCCCTCGTCGAGGTCGCCAAGAAGGCCCTGCCTGCCGACGTCAACGCCCCTCGCGCCTGAGAACGAGCGAGGGCCGGCGATGAGCCGGTCCTCACCTCACCTCACGAGACGGCGCCGCCTCCCGGTCAAGGAGGCGGCGCCGTCTCGCGTAGGCTCCCTCCTATGAGCAAGCGGGCAGACACACGCACCTGGCACCCAGGCACCCCGATGGCCCGTCCCGACGGCGTGCCCCTGCCGGAGCCGGACCTGCTGGACAACCCCTCCTCGGCCCGCGTGTCCCGGGTCGCCGCGCTGACGCGGCGACCCGCGCGGACGAGGTACGAGCGCTTCCTCGTCGAGGGTCCGCAAGGGGTACGCGAGGCGGTCCGTCACGCCTGCGGTGACGTCCTTGACCTCTACGCCACCCAGGAGGCCGCCCAGCGCCACCCCGAGATCCTGTCTGAGGCCCGCGCAGCGGCCGTGTACACCCACCTGGTCACCCCGGCGGTCATGGCGGCCATGAGCACCGACGCCCAGGGACTGCTCGCTGTGGTCCGCACGCAGGCCGTGGCCCGCCCCTCGGGGGCCGGCGCCGCGCGTGCCCCGCAGGCGGCTGGGCTGAGACAGGTCCTGGACTCCGCTCGGCTGGTCGCGGTGCTCACCCAGGCGCAGGACCCGGGCAACGCCGGCACGATCATCCGGGCCGCCGACGCTGCTGGCGCGGACGCCGTCGTGCTCGCCCGTGGCAGCGTCGATCCCACCAACCCCAAGGTCGTGCGCTCGAGCGCCGGCAGCCTCTTCCACCTGCCAGTGCTGTGGGGGCTGGGCCTGGAGGAGGTCTCGCAGGCGGTCCACGGCGCGGGCCTGGCGGTCCTGGCCGCTGACGGCCGCGGCGGGACCAGCCTGTTCGAGGCTGAGGCGCTGCTGTCCCGTCCGACCGCCTGGTGGCTGGGCAACGAGGCGCACGGCCTGTCCCCCCAGAGCCTGAGGCAGGCGGACGCCGTCGTCTCGATCCCGCTGTACGGCCAGGCCGAGTCCCTCAACGTCGCGACCGCCGCGGCAGTGTGCTTCTACGCCTCGGCCAGGGCTCAGCGGCAGGGGACGACGCCACCGGCCTCCTCGCTCCCTGCGTCCCCCACCATCGCGCAGACCTGAGAGCCTGGGGGCGGCCCTCGTCGATGCGGCCACCCGGCCAGCGCCAGCCCCGGCCTGCCAAGTTTGGAGGCCAGGGGGTGACGACTACCCTGGGCGACAAAGCACTCCCTGCCTGGAGGGCACCGACCAGGTGCCTCCGGCCAGGGAGCCACGGACGGCTGGAAGGCACACACCTCATGACTGACGCACCCGGGGCTCTCTCGCCCCTGGACGAGGCAGGCATCAACGCGCTCGTGGAAGAAGGGCTGGCGGCGGTGGCCGCGGCGGCCGACCTTCCTGGTCTGAAGGAGGTGCGTCTGGCCTACACGGGGGACTCCTCCGTCCTGGCCCGCACCAACCGCGCTATCGGTTCCCTGGACAAGGCTGACAAGCCGGCAGCCGGCAGGCTGCTGGGCGGGGCGCGCGCACGCCTGAGCACGGCCCTGGCCCAGCGCGAGGAGGTGCTGGAGGCCGAGGCCGAGGAGCAGATGCTCGCTACCGAGGCCGTTGACGTCACCGTCCCCACGGCCCGCGTGGCCCGCGGCGCCCGCCACCCCCTGGACGTGCTGGTGGACGAGGTCTCCGACTTCTTCGTCTCCATGGGATGGTCCATCGCGGAGGGCCCGGAGACGGAGCACGAGTGGTTCGACTTCGACGCCCTCAACTTCGACGCCGACCACCCGGCCCGTCAGATGCAGGACACCTTCTACGTCGACGGCCCCTCGGTGGGCGCAGGCGAGGGCCAGAAGGCCAACCTGGTCCTGCGTACCCACACCTCCCCGGTCCAGGCCCACGTCATGCTGGCCCAGGAGCCGCCGCTGTACGTGGCCTGCCCGGGCAAGGTCTTCCGCTCCGACGAGCTGGACGCCACCCACACCCCGGTCTTCCACCAGGTCGAGGGCCTGGCGGTGGACAAGGGACTGACCATGGCGCACCTGAAGGGCACGCTGGACCACTTCGCCCGCGCCATGTTCGGGCCCGAGGCGCGCACCCGCCTGCGTCCCTCCTTCTTCCCCTTCACCGAGCCCAGCGCCGAGATGGACCTGTGGTTCCCCCAGAAGAAGGGAGGGCCGGGCTGGATCGAGTGGGGAGGCTGCGGCATGGTCAACCCCAACGTGCTCATCGCCTGCGGCATCGACCCTGAGGTCTACACGGGCTTCGCCTTCGGCATGGGGCTGGAGCGCACGCTCATGCTGCGTCACGGCATCGCAGACATGCACGACATCGTCGAGGGAGACGTCCGTTTCTCCCAGCAGTTCGGTACCACCGGAAAGGGGAACTGACATGCCCTACGTCCCGATCGAGTGGCTTCGCGAGCACGCCTCCGTCCCCTCCGGCACCACCGCCGCCCAGCTGGCAGCGGACCTGGTCAAGGTCGGTCTGGAGGAGGAGCGCGTCGTTCCTCCCTCAGTCACCGGCCCCCTCGTGGTCGGCAAGGTCCTCACGCGTGAGGCCAAGGAGCAGTCCAACGGCAAGGTCGTCAGCTACTGCCGGGTGGACGTGGGCCCGCAGCACAACGACGCCCCCGGTACCGGCAAGGAGCCCTCGGACCTGCCCAGCCGCGGCATCGTGTGCGGGGCGCACAACTTCGAGGCGGGGGACAGCGTCGTCGTCTCCCTGCCCGGAGCCGTCCTGCCCGGTGGCTTCGCCATCGCTGCCCGCAAGACCTACGGCCACACCTCGGACGGCATGATCTGCTCGGCCCGCGAGCTGGGGATCGGTGAGGACCACTCGGGCATCATCGTGCTCGACCAGTGGCTGGCCGCCCACGGGCACGACGGCGAGGAGCTGCCGGAGCCCGGAACGGACGCGATCCCCCTGCTCGGCCTGGGCGAGGAGGTCCTGGAGATCAACATCACCCCGGACCGTGGCTACTGCTTCTCCATGCGCGGGGTGGCTCGCGAGTACTCCCACTCCACCGGGGCCGCCTTCACGGATCCCGCCGACGGGACCAACCCGGGCCTGTACCCCCACGGTGTCGCGCCGGCAGGGGAGGGGGGCTTCGCCGTCGAGATCCCTGCCGACCCCCGCCCGATCCACGCTCGTAGCGGGGCCGACCGCTACGTGGCCCGCGTGGTGCGCGGGATCGACCCGGCCGCACCGAGCCCTGCGTGGATGCGTGAGCGCCTCACCGCCGCCGGGATGCGCCCGATCAGCCTGGCCGTGGACGTGACCAACTACGTCATGCTGGACCTGGGCCAGCCGCTGCACGCCTTCGACCTGGCCAAGGTGCACGCCCCCATCGTCGTGCGCCGGGCCGAGGCGGGGGAGAGCCTGACCTTCCTCGACGAGGTCACCCGTGAGCTTGACCCGCAGGACCTGGTCATCGCCGACTCCCCCGAGGCAACCGGCTCCCGCCCCCTGGTGCTCGCTGGCGTCTTCGGCGGCGCCGCGGCCGAGGTGGACTCCACGACGACGGACGTGCTCATCGAGGCCGCCCACTTCGACGCTGTCTCGATCGCCCGCTCGGCGCGTCGCCACAGGCTGCCCACCGAGTCCTCCAAGCGCAACGAGCGCGGTGTGGACACGGCCCTGGCCCCCGTGGCGGCGCAGCGCGCCGTGGACCTGCTGGTGGAGTACGGCGGCGGCACCGCGGACCCGGTGGCCACGGACGTGGACCGCACGGTGGCTCCCGCCCCGGTCCTCATCCGCTCCGACGCTGCCCAGCGCCTGACCGGGGTCGCCTACGGGACCGAGCGGGTCAGTGAGCTGCTGACGATGATCGGCTGCACGGTCGAGCCGGCGGGCTCTGATGACGCCGGCCACGAGATGCTCGCCGTCACGCCTCCCACCTGGCGCCCGGACCTCGTGGGAGCGGCGCACTTCGCCGAGGAGGTTGCCCGCCTGGACGGGTACGACAAGATCCCCGTCGTCGTGCCCACGGCCCCTGCCGGTACCGGGCTGACCCCGCGCCAGCGCGCGCGGCGCCAGGTGGTGGCCGCGCTGGCGGACGCCGGGCTCACCCAGGTGCTGTCCTACCCCTTCATCGGGGACGTCCACGACCGCCTGGGTATCGCGGAGAGCGACCCGCGTCGCCAGGCGATGCGCCTGGCCAACCCTCTGGCCGAGGACGCCCCGCTCATGCGCACCAGCGTGCTCGACTCCTTGGTCGAGGTGGCCCGGCGCAACGTCTCGCGCGGGCTGGGCGACGTGGCCGTCTACGAGCTGGGGACCGTCACCCTGCCTGCCGGCACGGTCCCAGCGCCCATCGTGGGGGTGGACCGCCGTCCCACCGACGACGAGCTGGCCGCGCTGGAGGCCGGCACCCCCTACCAGCCCACCCACGTGGGCGCGGTGCTGGTTGGCGAGCGCGAGCGTGCCGGGGTCCTGGGCGCGGCGCGGTCCTGGGACTGGGCCGACGCCGTCGAGGTCGTGCGGACCGTGGCCGCGACGCTGGGCGTGGCGGTCGAGGTCGCTGCGCCGAGCCAGCCCTACGCGCCCTGGCACCCGGGCCGGACCGCCGAGATCCGCCTGGCCTCCACCCGCAAGGGCAAGGAGCTCGTGCCCGGCGCCGTCGTGGCCCACGCCGGTGAGCTGCACCCGCGCACGGCCAGGGACCTGGGCCTGCCCGCGCGCGCCTGCGCCGTCGAGATCGACCTGGAGCCGCTGCTGGAGGCCGCTGAGGCCGCTGGCGTGCTGCAGGTCAAGGCCGTCTCCACCTTCCCGGCTGCCAAGGAGGACATCGCCCTGGTCGTCGACGAGGCTGTCACCTCCGGCGAGGTCGAGGCGGTCATCCGCGAGGCCGCAGGCGAGCTGGCTGAGGAGGTGCGTCTGTTCGACGTCTTCCGTGGTGAGCAGCTGGGGGCCGGGCGCAAGTCGCTGGCCTTCTCCCTGCGCCTTCGCGGCGACCACACCCTGACTGCTGAGGAGACTGCCGCCGTGCGCAAGCGTGTGGTCAAGCGCGCGGCCAAGCGTCTGGGGGCGCAGCTGCGCGCATGACCACAGAGAGCAGACCCGGCCCCTCCTGGGGAGGTCGCGTCCGTTAACGTGGTGTGATCTCACGAAACCTGTGCGGATGTGTGGCTAGCGTCATATATTGGTCGTGCTGGAACTCGCCAGTGATGACAAAGAGGCCATCCCGTGGAGGAATCACCGCTGAGCACGGCTGCTTCAGGAGGGACAGGGCGCGTGTACGCTCTGTGGCTGTCCTCAAGCGCGGCGCAGCGCTACGGCGCGTCGGTCCAGGCCCTGACGGTGAGCCTCATCGCCTACGCGCTCACCAGCTCGACGCAGGTCGCTGGAGTCCTGGCGACTCTGAGAGGCCTCTTGTCCTTCATCCTCCCCCTGTGCGGAGGGGTCATCATTGATCGCTGGGACCGCAGGGTCCTCATGATGGCTAGGGGCCTGGCCAATATCGCGGTCTGGGGGGGGGTGGCTCTGGTCCTTTTCCTGGGCGGTGGCCTCACCGTTGCGGCCTTTGCGACCTTCGTGCTCCTCGACGGCGTGATCGAGGGTCTCCTGGGCGGGGCGGCAGAGGCAGCGCTGCGCTCGATCGTGGACAAGGAGGTCTATGCACGTGCCAGGGCGGTCAATGAGGCCCGCGACGCCTCGGCCCAGCTCATCGGCTCGCCGCTCGCAGGCTTCCTGTTCTCCCTGTGGACCTTCGGCGCGATCCTGTTCGGTGTGGTCATGGACGTCCTTGCCACGATCACGGCGGCGCTACTGCCCTCGCTGGCCCCGCAGCACGTGAGGCCTGGGGACAAGGCTGTCGAGGGGGCTCCGCAGGTGCCTACCAGCCTGCTGCACGAGGCGCTCGCAGGGCTGGGGTGGATCGCGAGGCACAGAGTCATGGCCGTCTTGACCGGGCTGTGCGTCCTGTCGAGCTTCGGGGGTTTCTTGTACATGAGCCTTGTCCAGCTCTACCTCATCGCTCAGGGCACGACAGCGACACGGGTGGGACTGATCGCCACGGCGGAGGCACTGGGGGTACTTCTCGGAGCCCCGCTGGCCACCTGGTGCGTGGGGCGGATCAGGACCGGGACAGTCGTCGTCGGGGGTCAGCTGTGGTCGGCACTGTGCATCGTGCCGGTGGCCCTCGTCAGTGATTACGGGGTCATCCTGGCGTGCAGCTTCCTCTACGCCTTGCTCGCTCCTGCCGTCAACGCCGCCATGGGCGGCTTCGTGTTCCAGCACGTCCCTGAGGACCTGCAGGGGCGCGTCGGAGCCGCGAGCAACCTGCTGATAGGGCTTCCTGTCTCGACCGCGGCGGCGCTGGCCGGCGCCCTGCTGGCTCGTGCCAGCCTCGAGATCGGCGTGGTGACCAGTGTGGTGGTCATGGCCCTGGGCTGCGTGGTCGCTGCCGTCTACAGGCGGGTTCGTACGCTCCCGCTGGCGCAGGACTGGGCTGGGGTCGAGCTGTGACACCTTGGGATGTGCGAGTGCTCACGCCTCAGTGTCTGGGACCTCTCGACGCCATCTGAACGGGCTGGTGCCGCCATACTGGAGGCATGAAGATCCTCCTGACATGCTCTTCCCGTCACGGCGCCACCGAGAGCGTGGCCGAGGTCATTGCCGAGCGCCTGCGTGAGGCTGACCTCACGGTGGACGTCGCCAAGCCTGAGGACGTCACGGACGTGTCGGGCTATGACGCCTTCGTCCTGGGCAGCGCTGTCTACATGACCCACTGGACACCCGAGGCCGTGGACTTCACCAAGCGCTTCCGTGAGGAGCTGGAGGGGCACCCGGTGTGGGCCTTCTCGGTCGGCCTGTCAGGCCTGCCCAAGGGCACCGTCTCAGACCCGCACCGCATCGGGCCGGTGCTGCTGGCTCTCGACCCTGAGGACCACAAGACCTTCGCCGGGCGCTTTGACCCGGCTCAGCTCTCGCTGCGTGAGCGGACCATCGCCCGGATGGGCGGAGCGGCCGAGGGTGACTACCGGGACTTTGAGGCGGCGCGCCAGTGGGCTGGCACGATCGTGGCCAGCCTCAAGGAGGGCCAGGACCAGCGCCCCTGAGGGCGACGCCAGCCAAGGTGTGAGGAAGGCGACGGTGGGCCCACTCCCGTCGCCTTCGTATTTGTATGCAGCTGGGCGTATGGTTTCTGTATGACCTGGACAGCAGCCGTCGCCGGTGCGACGGGATACGCCGGCGGAGAGCTTCTTCGCCTCCTGGCCGCCCACCCCGACATTGAGATCGGTGCCCTGACGGCCGCGAGCTCGGCCGGCTCGCTCCTGGGACAGCACCACCCCCACCTCCTGTCGCTGGCACAGCGCGTGGTCGAGCCCACGCAGGCCGAGCGGCTGGCTGAGCACGACGTCGTCTTCCTCGCTCTGCCTCATGGTGCCTCGGGTGCCCTGACCGCCCAGATCGAGGCTCTTGACGCCGCGCGAGGCAGCCGTACCCTGCTCATCGACTGCGGCGCGGACCACCGACTGACCGACGCCTCGGCGTGGCAGGCCTTCTACGGCACTGATCACGCCGGAGCCTGGACCTACGGCATGCCTGAGCTCCTGCACGCAGGTGAGGCAGAGGCGAGGGCACAGCGTGCCGAGCTGGCCTCCACCTCGCGGGTGGCGGCTGCCGGCTGCAACGTCACGGCCGTCACCCTGGCTGCCCAACCTGGCGTGGCAGCAGGACTCATCGCCACCTCCCAGCTCACCGCCGTCCTGGCTGTGGGGTACTCCGGGGCCGGCAAGTCCCTCAAGCCGCACCTGAGCGCGGCCGAGGCCCTGGGCTCAGCCCAGCCCTACGCCGTCGGCGGCACCCACCGTCACATCCCTGAGATCGTCCAGAACCTGGAGGTTGCCGGGGCGGCGGCGGGGTCCACCCGCCTGTCCTTCACCCCGGTCCTGGTACCGATGAGCCGTGGGATCCTGGCGACCGTGACGGCTCCGGTGACCGACTCGCTCCTCCACTGCGAGCACCCGGACGAGGTCCTGCGCTCGGCCTGGGCCCGCGCCTACGGGGCTCCTGGCGCCGGCGAGCCCCTGGTCCACCTGCTGCCTGAGGGGACCTGGCCGACCACAGGTAGCGTGGCCGGCTCGGGGCTGGCCACGGTCCAGGTCGCCTACGACCGCGCCGCCGGGGTAGCGGTCATGGTGTGCGCGATCGACAACCTCGGCAAGGGCACGGCGAGCGCCGCCGTGCAGTCCCTCAACCTGGCACTGGGGCTGAGCGAGACCACCGGTGTGGTGACGGAAGGAGTGGCACCGTGAGCGTGACCGCAGCCAAGGGGTTCCGGGCGGCGGGCCTGTGCGCCGGGCTCAAGGCCTCCGGCAGGCCGGACCTGGCCCTGGTCGTCAACGACGGTCCGCTGGACGTGGCCGCTGGCGTCTTCACCACGAACCGGGTCGTCGCCGCCCCCGTGGCATGGTCCCGCCGGGCCGTGGCGGACGGGCGTGCGCGCGCCGTCATCCTCAACTCAGGCAGCGCCAACGCCTGCACCGGGACCCGTGGGGCCGACGACGCTGCTGCCACCGCGGCCGAGGTGGCGCACCTGCTGTCCACGGCCGAGGTGGGCTCGGGCGAGGTCGTCGCGGCCTGCGACGTGCTGGTGTGCTCCACCGGCGTCATCGGCGAGCCCCTGGACATGGGGCTTGTGCTGGAAGGCGCTGGCAGCGCGGTGCAGGCGCTGGCCTCCACGCCTGCGGCCGGGCACGACGCCGCCACGGCCATCATGACCACGGACACCGTCTCCAAGGAGGACGCACTGACCCTCACGCGAGAGGGTGAGGAAGCGGCCTGGACGGTGGGCGGCATGATCAAGGGCGTGGGCATGCTCGCCCCGGGCATGGCCACCATGCTGTGCGTGCTGACCACGGACGCCGTCGTCGAGGCTGCCGCCGCTCAGCACGCCCTGTCCCAGGCAGCGGCACGCACGGTCAACCGGATCAGCTCCGACGGGTGCATGTCCACCAACGACACCGTCCTCCTGCTCGCCTCCGGCGCCTCGGGCGTGGCGCCCAGTCAGGCCGAGCTGGACGCAGCCGTCGCCGAGGTGCTGGGCGCCCTCGGTCGGCGCCTGGTGGCCGACGCCGAGGGTGCCACCCACGACATCGCCGTCACCGTCACCGGTGCGGTGAGTGAGGAGGCTGCGGAGCTGGCGGCCCGCACGGTCAGCGCCTCGAACCTGCTCAAGTGCGCGGTCGCCGGGCAGGACCCCAACTGGGGGCGCGTGCTGTCCCAGCTCGGCACCGTGCCCGAGCACCTGTGCCCCTTCGACCCGGACGAGGTCGATGTCACCATCAACGGGGTGACGGTCTTCCGCCACGGCGGTGTGGGCGAGGACCGGTCACTGGTGGACATGAGCCCGCGCGAGACCCGCATCGACATCGCCCTGCACATCGGTTCGGCCCAGGCCACGGTGTGGACCAACGACCTCACCCACGGATACGTCACCATCAACGCGGACTACACGACATGACGCACTCGCCCTCGACCACCTCGCCGGCTCGGGCACTGACCGAGCCCGTCAGCGCCCTGGAGGCCCTGACACCGACCCACAAGGCCTCGGTCCTGCTGGAGGCCATGCCCTGGCTGCGCGCCTACCGCGGGGCGACGATCGTCGTCAAGTACGGCGGTAACGCCATGGTGGACGTCTCCCTCAAGCGAGCCTTCGCCCAGGACATCCTCTTCCTGCACCAGGTGGGTCTGCGCCCCGTCGTCGTCCACGGCGGCGGGCCCCAGATCAACGCCATGCTCCAGCGTCTGGGCATCGAGCCTGAGTTCCGTGGTGGCCTGCGGGTGACCACACCCGAGGTCATGGACGTGGTGCGCATGGTGCTCACCGGCTCGGTCCAGCGTGAGCTGGTCTCCCTGCTCAACGAGGTGGACTCTGCCGCCGTGGGCATCTCCGGGGAGGACGGCGGTCTGCTGCGGGCGCGCCAGCGCCTGGCCACCGTGGACGGCGAGAGCGTGGACGTCGGCCTGGTCGGCGACGTCGTCGAGGTCGACCCCGGCCCGGTGACCGAGCTGCTGGACCAGGGACGCATCCCGGTCGTCTCCTCGGTCGCGCCGCTGGCCACCGACCCGACCACCGTCCTCAACGTCAACGCTGATACCGCGGCGGCGGCCATCGCCATCGCCCTGGGGGCCCAGAAGCTCATCATGCTCACTGACGTCGAGGGCCTGTACTCCGCCTGGCCAGACCGCTCCTCGCTGGTCTCCCGTATCGGGGTCGACGCCCTGGAGGCGCTCCTGCCCGAGCTGGAGTCGGGGATGATCCCCAAGATGGAGGCCTGCCTGCGAGCCGTACGCGGGGGCGTGGGCCAGGCACACGTGGTCGACGGGCGCCAGCCGCACTCGATGCTGCTGGAGATCGTCACCGACGACGGCGTAGGCACCGTCGTCTGCCCCGAGCACTCCGCCGTCTCACGGACCAAGGGAGGGATGTCCTGATGAGTCAGGCACAGCACGTCGCTGGCAGCCAGCAGGAGTGGACCCAGCGCTACGCCGGTGCGGTGATGAACACCTTCGGCACGCCCCAGCGCGTGCTCGTACGCGGCGCCGGCGCCGAGGTCACGGACGCCGACGGCCGGACCTACACCGACCTGCTGGCAGGGATCGCCGTCAGCTGCCTGGGGCACGCCCACCCAGCCGTCGTGGCAGCCGTCACCGAGCAGCTGTCCACCCTCGGGCACGTGTCCAACATCTTCACCTCGCCCGCGCAGATCCGTCTGGCCGAGGAGCTGGCAGGGATCATCTTCCCCACGTGCTCGAGGAAGGACACGCGTGTCTTCCTGGCCAACTCGGGTACGGAGGCCAACGAGGCCGCCTTCAAGATCGCCCGCCGCCACGGGGGGACGGCCCGCCCGCGCGTGCTGGCGCTGGAGCAGGCCTTCCACGGCCGCACCATGGGGGCACTGGCGCTGACCCACAAGGCCGCTTACCGCGAGCCCTTCGAGCCCCTGCCCGGCGGGGTCGAGTTCGTCCCTGCCGGCCACACGCAGGCGCTGGCGGCGGCGATGGGACCGGACGTCGCTGCGCTCATCATCGAGCCCATCCAGGGCGAGGCAGGGGTGCGCGAGCTGCCCGAGGGCTACATCGCCCAGGCTCGTGAGCTCACCCGCGCCGCAGGCGCCCTGCTCATTATCGACGAGGTCCAGACCGGGATGGGGCGCTGCGGCGCCTGGACGGCCCACCACCTCCTGGCCCCCGGCGTCGTCCCCGACGTCGTCACCCTGGCCAAGGGCCTGGGCGCAGGTATCCCGATCGGGGCCGTCGTGGCGACGGGGCCGGCGGCCAGCCTCCTCCAGCCCGGACAGCACGGCACGACCTTCGGGGGCAACCCGGTGGCCTGCGCCGCTGCCCTGGCAGTCATTGACACCATCCGCTCCCAGGGCCTGCTGGAGAGGGTGCGTGAGCTGGGGGAGCAGTGGACGGCGCAGCTGTCCGCCCTCGACGGCGTGACCCAGGTGCGTGGCCGCGGCCTGCTGCGTGGCGTGGGCCTGGCTGAGGAGGTCGGCCCCGCCAGCCAGGTGGCGGCTGAGCTCCTGGAGGCCGGGTTCATCGTCAACGCCCCCCGTCCGCACACCCTGCGGCTGGCGCCGCCCTTTGTCCTGACCGACCAGCAGGCCGAGGCCTTCACCCAGGCGCTCGGTCGGGTCCTCGCCAGCCGTCTGACCCAGGCAGGTGCCGCATGAGCTCCTCCGCCCCCGATACCTCCAGCCCCTCCTCGGCCCCGCAGACCAAGGCCGCGCGCCACGCCCTGATCACCCAGGTGCTCGCCAAGGAACGCATCCGTTCCCAGGCCGCGCTGCGCCAGGCGCTGGCCCAGCGCGGCGTCACGACGACCCAGGCCACGCTCTCGCGCGACCTGGTCGAGCTGCGGGCCACCAAGGTCCGCAGCGCCGGGGGGTCCCAGGTCTACGCCATCCCGGAGGCCGGCGCCCCCGGGCAGGTGCAGGCCGGGCTCACGCCCGCCTCGGTCGACGGCGCCCTGGCTGACCACACGACCTCGCGGCTGGCCCGCTGGTGCGCTGACCTCCTGGTCACCGCCGAGTGGGCGGGGCAGCAGCTGGTGCTGCGCACGCCGGCCGGGGCCGCGCAGCTGCTGGCCTCCGCCGTCGACGACGCCATGCTTCCCGGGGTCCTGGGGTGCATCGCCGGAGACGACACCGTCTTAGTCATCACCCGCAGCCAGGACGTCGCCAGCCAGGTGGGGACCCACCTGCTCTCGCTGGCTGATCCCGCCTCGCGGGCCTAGGACTTCTCACCACCACACTCCCACCTGTGCCCAGGGCCCGCCTGCGGCACCACACGATGAAGGAAACACACATGAGCGCATCCAAGGACCGCGTGGTCCTGGCCTACTCCGGCGGACTGGACACCTCCGTCGCCATCGGCTGGATCGGCGAGCAGACGGGCCGTGAGGTCATCACGGTGGCTGTCGACGTCGGCCAGGGCGGCGAGGACCTGGAGGTCATCCGCCAGCGAGCCCTGGACTGTGGCGCCGTGGAGGCCTACGTGGCTGACGCCCGTGACGAGTTCGCCGACGAGTACTGCATGCCGGCGCTCAAGGCCAACGCGCTGTACGAGGGCAGGTACCCGCTGGTCTCGGCGATCTCGCGTCCGGTCATCGCCAAGCACCTGGTCAAGGCGGCTCGCCAGTTCGGCGCCTCCACCGTGGCCCACGGATGCACCGGCAAGGGCAACGACCAGGTCCGTTTCGAGGTGGCGATCACCTCGATGGCCCCGGACATGGACTGCATCTCCCCGGTGCGTGACCTGGCGCTGACCCGTGACGTGGCGATCGACTACGCCGAGAAGCACAACCTGCCGATCGAGACCACGAAGCACAACCCCTTCTCCATCGACCAGAACGTGTGGGGCCGCGCCATCGAGACCGGGTTCCTGGAGGACCTGTGGAACGCCCCCACCAAGGACGTCTACGTCTACACTGACGACCCGACCTACCCGCCGCTGCCCGACGAGGTCGTCATCCACTTCGAGCAAGGCGTTCCCACCGCCATCGACGGCAGGCCCGTCACCCCGCTCCAGGCGATCCAGGAGCTCAACCGCCGTGCCGGCGCGCAGGGGGTGGGGCGGATCGACATGGTCGAGGACCGCCTGGTCGGCATCAAGTCCCGCGAGATCTACGAGGCCCCCGGAGCCCTTACCCTCATCGAGGCCCACCAGGCGCTGGAGTCAGTGACCCTGGAGCGCATGCAGCGCCGCTACAAGAAGCAGATGGAGCAGACCTGGGGCGAGCTCGTCTACGAGGCCCAGTGGTACTCGCCGCTGAAGAAGTCCATGGACGCCTTCATCGAGGACACGCAGAAGTACGTCACGGGAGACATCCGCATGGTGCTGCACGGGGGCCGCGCGGTGGTCAACGGCCGGAAGACCGACACCGGCCTGTACGACTTCAACCTGGCCACCTACGAGACCGGCGACACCTTCGACCAGTCCTCCTCGCGCGGCTTCATCGAGATCTACGGTATGCAGTCCAAGCTCGCGGCTGCGCGTGACGTGCGCCTGGGCCAGGGCGTCGGCTTCTAGGACACCGACGGCGCCGCAGCCCCGAGACCCCGTTCCGCCAGGGGCCGTCGACGAGCCCGGGAGAGACGACGGCGGGCCGCAGTCACTGGTGCGGCCCGCCGTCGCGTGGCAGGGCTCAGTGAGGACCGTGAGTCAGGAGCGTGTCCGTCACCGAGCCCAGGGATCAGGCCAGTGCGGCGTTGGAGGCAGAGCTCCAGGCGATGGCGCCACCGATGCCCACGATGACGAACAGGCCGATGGCGAGCACGTAGGCGATGATCTGCAGGATGAAGGTGGCGCGTGCCCAGTTCTTACGCGCCGGGGAGGCCGTCTGCCCAAAGGCGAGGAAGATCAGGTAGATGAAGCCGACGACCGGGATGTAGGACAGGAGCACTGCCACGATCCACGAGCCGAGAGAGTCAGGGTTCTCGACCTGACCGGAGGTGGTGTTCGGGACAGGCTGGGTGTAGCTGGACATCAGCTTCCTTTCGGTCAGAGGTGGGACTCAAGAGATCGGCGTGATCCTAGCAGCTGCGCCAACGATCCGGGGGACTGAGCCAGTGAGCCGCTCATGGCGCCTCACGGCCGCGAAGGGGACAGGAAGAAGGAGCGCTGAGGGCCCTTCCCTGTGAGACGACGTCGCGCCCAGGGCCCTGCTCGTCCACAATAGGGACCATGAGTGCAGCGTCTGCCGAGTCTTCAGCCACGTCTCAGCCAGCCTCCATCAGTCTGTGGGGAGGTCGCTTCGAGGGAGGACCTGCCGATGCCCTGGCGGCGCTGAGCGTGTCCACCCACTTCGACTGGCGGCTGGCCCGCTACGACATTGCTGGCTCACGCGCCCACGCCCGTGCCCTGCACGCGGCAGGTCTCCTCGACGACGCTCAGCTTGCCGGCATGCGACAGGCGCTGGATGAGCTCGAGGCCGACGTCGTCTCCGGTGCCTTTGCTCCCCAGCCTGGGGACGAGGACGTGCACACCGCCCTCGAGCGTGGCCTGATGGAACGTGCCGGTGCGGAGCTTGGAGGCCGCCTGCGCGCCGGCCGCTCACGCAACGACCAGATCGCCACCCTCATCCGGATGTACCTGCGTGACCAGGCCCGGCACGTGGCCGGCCTCGTGCTCGACGTCGTCGACGCCCTGGTCGACCAGGCGGCTGGCGCCGGTGAGGCGATCATGCCGGGGCGCACCCACATGCAGCACGCTCAGCCGGTTCTCGTGGCCCACCAGCTGCTGGCCCACGCCTGGCCGCTCATGCGCGACGTCGAGCGCCTGGAGGACTGGGACGCGCGCGCAGCCGTGAGCCCCTACGGCTCTGGCGCCCTGGCGGGCAACACCCTGGGCATGGACCCTGACGCGGTGGCGGCCGACCTGGGGTTTGACTCCTCGGCCGAGAACTCCATCGACGGCACCGCAGCCCGCGACGTGGTCGCCGAGCTCTCCTTCGTCCTGGCGATGACGGCCGTGGACGTCTCACGGCTGAGCGAGGAGGTCATTATCTGGAACACCAAGGAGTTCGGCTTCGTCACCCTGGACGACTCCTTCTCCACCGGCTCCTCGATCATGCCGCAGAAGAAGAACCCGGACGTCGCCGAGCTGGCCCGCGGCAAGGCCGGTCGCCTCATCGGCGACCTCACCGGGCTGCTGGCCACCCTCAAGGCCCTGCCGCTGGCCTACGACCGCGATCTCCAGGAGGACAAGGAGCCTGTCTTCGACGCCGTCGACACCCTGGCCGTCCTGCTGCCGGCGGTCAGCGGCATGGTGGAGACGATGACCCTGCACTATGACCGGATGGCTGAGTTGGCTCCCCAGGGGTTCTCCCTGGCCACGGACGTGGCTGAGTGGCTGGTCAAGCAGGGCGTGCCCTTCCGCCAGGCCCACGAGGTCTCCGGGGCCTGCGTGCGCGAGTGCGACAAGCGCGGGATCGAGCTGTGGGACCTGTCAGACGACGACTTCGCCCGGATCGACTCGCGACTGACCCCGGGCGTGCGGCGGGTGCTGTCGGCCGAGGGCTCGGTGGCGGCGCGTGACGGGCACGGCGGGACCGCCCCGGTGCGCGTGGTCGAGCAGCTCGCGCGGGCCGTTGAGCACAGCGCCGAGCTGCGTGTCTTTGCCTGGGAAGGCTCCCTCCTGGACGGACCTGCCGGACCGCTGGGATCGGGGCAGCGGGAGACCACCGAGGTCGACGGCGAGGCCTGAGGACGTGGGAGAGGCCGACGGGGCCGTGGGTACGCCGGCCCCCGTCCTGCGGCTGCTGGAGCGAGACTGCGTGGAGGTCGCGCCCCTGCTCCTGGGCGCCGTGGTGACCTCCTCCTCGCAGGCCGGCGAGGTCTCGGTCAGGCTCACCGAGGTCGAGGCCTACCGGGGTGAGACGGACCCCGGCTCCCACGCCTACCGTGGCAGGACGGCACGCAACGCGGCCATGTTCGAGGCTGCCGGTGCGGTCTACGTCTACTTCACCTACGGCATGCACTACTGCGTCAACCTCGTGTGCGGGCCCGCCGGCCTGTCACGAGCGGTCCTGCTGCGAGCAGGTGAGGTGGTGGCGGGTCGAGAGCTGGCTCGCGCGCGCCGTCCCGCGGCCCGCAGCGATCGTGACCTGGCCCGAGGGCCAGCGCGGCTGGCGCAGGCACTGGGGCTGGCACGGCAGGACGACGGCGCTCGCCTGGGGCCGGTGGGCAGCAGGCTCTCGCTGAGGCTGGCCGAGCCTGGGCAGGTGGACCTTACGCTGGTGCGCCGGGGACCGCGTACCGGCGTGAGCGGGCCGGGCGGTGACGCGCAGCGCTTCCCGTGGCGCTTCTGGCTGGAGGGAGAACCCAGTGTCTCGGCCTACCGTGCGGCGCGGCCTCGCCGTCGTTCCTCTCACGGACGCCAGCGGCCGGAGGCGGACGGGCATGGCAGACTAGCGGGGCTGAGACCAGTGGGTCCCAGCCCCCCGCCCGGACAGGGACGGGACCGTGTTTGAACAAGACCTGGAAGGCTCACGACCGTGACCGACATCCTGGATGAGCTGCAGTGGCGGGGCCTGGTCGCCCAGCACACCGACATCGACGCGCTGCGAGCAGCGCTCAATGAGGGCAGTGTCACCTTCTACTGCGGTTTCGATCCGACGGCACCGAGCCTGCACCACGGCCACCTCGTTGCCGTCAAGGTGATGAGGCACCTCCAGATGGCTGGCCACCACCCGCTGGCGCTGGTGGGAGGAGCGACGGGCCTCATCGGTGACCCCAGGGCCAAGGGCGAGCGCAGCCTGAACACCAAGGAGGTCGTGGCCGGGTGGGCCAGGAGCCTGCAGGCTCAGCTGGAGAACCTCCTCGACTTCGAGGGGGACAACCCGGCCCGTATCGTCAACAACCTGGACTGGACTGCTCAGATGACCGCGGTCGACTTCCTGCGTGACCTGGGCAAGCACTTCCGCATGGGAACGATGCTCTCCAAGGACATCGTGGCGCGCCGCCTGGCCAGCGAGGAGGGCATCTCCTTCACGGAGTTCAGCTACCAGGTCCTGCAGGCCAACGACTACCTCGAGCTCTTCCGCCGCTACGGGTGCACCCTGGAGGTGGGAGGTAACGACCAGTGGGGCAACCTGGTGGGCGGTATGGACCTCATCCACAAGGTGGAGGGCGAGTCCGTGCACGTGATGACCAACCCGCTCATCACCAAGGCGGACGGCACCAAGTTCGGCAAGACCGAGGGCGGGGCGGTCTGGCTCAACCCGCAGATGCTCAGCCCCTACGCCTTCTACCAGTTCTGGCTGCGGGTCGACGACGTCGACGTCGTGCGGTTCCTCAAGGTCTTCACCTTCCTGGGCCGCGAGGAGATCGAGCGTCTGGAGCGGGCTACTCAGGACAACCCCAAGGCCCGCGAGGCCCAGAAGGTGCTTGCGCGCGAGGTCACCACGTGGGTCCACGGGGCGCAGGCGGTCCACAGCGCTGAGGCTGCGACCCAGGCGCTGTGGGGACGGGGTGAGCTCAGCGACCTGGATGAGGCCACGGTGCTGTCGGCGACGGCGGACCTGCCTTGTGCGCCGCTGGAGGTCGGTCGCTCAACGATCGTTGACCTGCTGGTCGCTGCGGGCCTGGAGAAGGGACGCAGCGCAGCACGCAAGACGGTGGCAGGCGGTGGTGCCTACCTCAACAACGTCAAGGTTGAGGATGAGGACCGTGTGGTGACGCAGGACGACCTGCTGGCCGGGGGAGTGGTGCTGGTCCGTAAGGGACGCCGCAACCTGGCGGCGGCGCGTCAGGAGACGCCAACGGCCTGAGGGACCTCATGACAGGGCGGTGACCATGCGTTGTGGGCAGGGTCACCGCCTTGTCGTTTGACCGTCGAGTGAGGGCTGTGTATTGTTCTCTGCGGCCCGAATGGCGGCGGAGGGATCTGCAGGCCGTCGGGAACCGAGAACTGAAGAGAGTCATTGAAGAGATCGGGGTCACGAGAATCCGGTTTGACTTCAAGAGAATGACTCGCTAAAGTTCGTCGGGCGCTTCCGGAAAGAAGCGGTCCACGAAATGTGGAAAGTGGAGTTCCGGTGGGTGTGTTGTTTGAGAACTCGATAGTGTGTCATGTTTTTTATGCCATGGTTGGGGATGGCTGGGTCTGGCTGCTGTTGTGGTGGTTGGGTCTGGTTGTTCTTGATTTTTGTTTTTGGTTTGCC
>NZ_JARKVC010000022.1 GCF_029851875.1 Actinomyces sp. | reverse complement strand
GGCCCTGAACAGTCGATCCCCACGCCCACCGCACTGGGATCGACTGTTCAGCGCCTGAAGCGACGCAAACGAGATCAGCAACAGCCCTCACAGGAGGCACGCACCGCCGTCGGTCCCAGCCGCTCCGTGGTTCCTAGAGCCTTTTCAGGCAACCACCCCGTGTTCCTTCAGGGTGGGTGGGTTACATGGTCACTGCCGCCGGACGGAGCGGGTCGCGAGGGTTGGGGAGCCCGAGGACCGACCCGCCTCCGAGACCGCCACGGGTCCTAGGGAGCCCGAGGCAGTCGCTCCGGCGAAGGAGAACGCTCCCCCGGAACTGGGATGCCGGGTGCGGAGCCCTCACGAGGCTTGGGCCCGTGGGTCCGGGAGACAACCCGGGCCCACGGGCCAAGTCATGTCCGTGACGGCGACCTCTCAGATCACCGGCCGCCCGGGAGACAGAGACACTCCTCCAGCACCTGCCACTTCTCCAAGGTCTCAGGCCAGACAGTCGCTCTCCACGGTCTCAACGCCGACCCACGCCGCCTTGACCCAGTCGTGCTCCTCCTTCTGGGGCGGACGCACCTGCATGGAGCATGCTCAGACGCCTCGTCCCAGACGCCGTCCTCCGCGTGAGCGAGAGCTCATCTCCGCATGCACTCTGGCGCTTCCTTTCAAAATAGCTTCAGATTAAGCTGTATTCATGCCCTCAGCCTTCACCTACTCCGATCTCTTCGCCGGCATCGGTGGCTTCCACGCGGCCCTGACCGGTATGGGTGGCAGGTGCGTGTACGCCGTCGAGATCGACAGGGACGCGGCACGCGTCTACCGGCGGAACTGGGGCATGGACATTCTCGGGGACATCACGAAGGACGCCGGCGAGGCAGGAGCCTGTGAGAAGATCCCCGCCCACGACCTGCTCGCCGCCGGCTTCCCGTGCCAGCCCTTCTCGAAGTCGGGCGCACAACGTGGCATGGAGGAGACGCGCGGCACCCTGTACTTCAACATCCTCCAGGTAGTCCGCAAGCACCACCCGACCGTCCTGCTGCTGGAGAACGTCCGCAACCTAGCCGGACCTCGCCACAGGCACGAGTGGGAGGTCATCGTCCGCACACTGCGCGAGGAGGGCTACCGGGTCGCCGACCAGCCCGCGATCCTCTCGCCGCACCAGCTCTCGGCAGAGATCGGAGGGCGGCCACAGGTGCGCGAGCGCGTGTTCATCACCGCGACCTACAACCCTGACGGTCTCGGTGACAACGATCCCGCACCCGTGACTCGCGCTCGACGACCCTATGGAGCCACAGCACCAGTCTGGAGGATCGAGGACTATCTCGACGACGACGTGAAAGGCTACGACCTCACGCCCAGCGAGGTGGAGTGGATCAATGCCTGGGACGAGTGGATCGGCCGCTTTCGACACCACAATTCCGACGCCACGCTCCCCAGCTTTCCGATCTGGGTCGACGCCTGGCAGACCACTGAGGACCTCGAGACTCAGATCGACTCCGGAGACCTTGACGACGTCCCCGCCTGGAAGATGAGCTTCCTGCGCAAGAACGCCGAGCTGTACACGGATAACGAGTCCTGGATCAGGGCCTGGCTCACCACCTCCGGGGTGCGCTCCTTCCCGCCGTCCAGGCGCAAGCTGGAGTGGCAGGCCCAGGACCTCGGCTCACTGTGGGACTGCCTCATGCACTTCCGTCCCTCTGGGCTGCGGGCCAAGGCGCCCACCTATGTTCCCGCGCTCGTCGCGATCACGCAGACCAGCATCATCGGTCCACGTCGACGCCGCCTGACACCGCACGAGGCCGCCAGGCTCCAGGGCCTGCCACCAGGCTTCTCCTTTGCCGGCCAGCCCGACGCCAAGACGTACAAGCAGCTCGGCAACGGCGTCAACGTCGGGGCCGTGTGGAACGTCCTCAAGCTGCACTGCGAGCGAGACCGTGACGTCCTGTCGACCACAGCCTCGGGGCGTCGGGTCCTCAAGGCGGTCGACGCCGCTGCGGCGAGCCCTGATGCCGCGGTCGCCGCAGCCCTGTCCCGAGGCAGCCATGACGACGTCTGAGCCAAACACGGTGGATCCGCTCCACCAGCCCGAGCCCTCCCGCCTCCGACCAGATGACCGTGAGACCTCCGCCAGGTACTCGCACCTCGCTCGTCGTGACACCGCCCCCGAGATGGCGCTGCGGCAAGCACTGTGGCACGCCGGCTACCGCTACCGCGTGCAGTACAAGGTTCCCGGACTTCCGCGGCGCAAGGTCGACATCGCCTTCACCCGCCACAAGGTCGCTGTCCAGGTGGACGGCTGCTTCTGGCACGGCTGCCCGGAGCACGGCACGGTCCCCGGTCGGAACTCCGAGTGGTGGCAGTGGAAGATCGCCAGGAACCAGGCTCGCGATCGTGACACCGACGACAAGCTGGCGGCACTGGGGTGGAGCGTCATCCACGTCTGGGAGCACGAGACAAGCGAAGAGGCCGTCGCACGGGTCGTGACTGCCTTGAGCAAGGCAGCGCGCACCATCCCTGGTCCGCGACCCTCTCAGCCCGTGAAGGCCAGCGGCTCCAGACCCTTGACCCCCACCTCGGCGGCGTAGACGCTGCCGGAGGCCAGCTCGACGTCGTCAGGCAGGTTCTCGCGCGAGGTCGTGATGAACAGCGTCCCCAGGTCCTCCCCGCCGAAGGTGCACGCCGTCACCTTCGACACCGGCACCTCAACCACCTCGCTGAGCCGACCGTCCTGGCCGAAGCGTCGCACAGCGCCGCCGCGGTGCATGGCTACCCACACCCCACCCTCAGCGTCCACAGTCAGCCCGTCCGGGTGCCCCTGCTCAGCCGGGATCTCCACGAAGGTGCGCGGCTCGACCAGCCCGGCTTCGGCGTCGTAGTCGAAAACGGTCACCCTCCCGGTGGGGGTGTCGATCCAGTAGCCGCGCGAACCGTCCGGGCTGAAGGCCAGGCCGTTGGCGATCGTGGCTCCACCCCAGGCGCGCACCGGCTGGCTGGCGCCGTCCCAGCGGTAGACCGCTGCGGCCCCCTCAACACGTTCATAGGACATGGTCCCGACCCAGAAGCGCCCGTCCGGGTCGCAACTGCCCTCGTTCGTGCGGATACCCGGGTCGGAGTACAGCTCAACGACCTGCGTCAGATCGCTCAGGTCCTCTGCGCGCCCGACGGCGATCCCCCGCTCCGTGGCCACGACCGCGCCCCCGCCCACACGCGGGCGGATGACGCTGGCCACCTTCGAGGGCACGTCCAGACGGCGGTAGCCTCCCTGCGCGGCCTCATCCAGTTCGATCACGCTGCCGGCCAGCATGTCCACGAAGCGCAGCCGTCCCGTCACCGGCCACCACACCGGTCCCTCACCGTGGTAGGAGATCGAGTCCGTGATGCGCTGTGCCTTCATGGCCCCACCGTACCCATAGGCGCCTGTCACGTCTCATGACAGGTGAGGCACCTGAGCCTCATGGCGTACGCGGCAGGTCGGGCGAGGTGGGTGCAGGCTTGGTCTGGGGACGTTGCGGCCGGACTCCGGCGCGATCGCCAGCGATTGCGCCACATGGCGGCGTGCCTCCACGCTGGGGGCGTACCTCCATGTCATGACGGCGTGCTTCCACCTGCAAGCGGCGTGCTTCCGTCTCGTCGCGGCGTGCTTCGCGAATGAGGACGTGCCTGGAGACGTCGTAGGACACGCCTCCACAACGTCGACACGCTCCCACGGATGGAATGCACGCCGCCAGGGCGAAGGCACGCCGCAATAGGCCATGCGCTGACTTATCAGTGGATGCACGTTCCAATAGCCGCTGCCGATGGTGTGCTCACAACGCCGACAGCACGACCTGATCCGGTAGCGATGCACGCGGCGACGGCGTCGCTCACGAGAAACCGGTGCCGCGGGTCAGAGGTTGACCTGGCGAGAGATGATGCCCGCCTTGGCCCGGCGAGCCGCCGCGTCCAGCGGCCCCGGGGCAGCCAGTGCCGCCTCCAGACGCGTGGACATCGCCTGCATCGGGGCGGTCAGCTCCTCAGCCTCGGTCCCCGCAACCAGCTCCCACACTGGGATGGCCAGACCACAGGCCCGGAAGGCACCGATGAAGCGGGCCCCTTCCTCCAGGTCGGACTCGCGCGCAGCGTGCACGCGGGCGAAGGCGTTGAAGAAGTCGTCCTCGTCCTCTCCACGTACCCAGCGCACGAACTCCTTGCCACCCATGCGGAACCAGTAGGCGTGCTCCACGCCCGGCACGGCCCTGGCCTCGGCGATCTCGCTCTTGGCCTCCTCCAGCTGGCGCTGGGCCTGCGGGTCCTTGGCGGCCTCGGCGTCAAGCCAGAAGTCGAAGGTCTCGCGCACGCTGACCTGCGGGGCGAACTCCAGGTCCAGGACGTCCTGCAGGCGCTCGCCCGGCTCGGGCAGCCCGTTGACAGCCAGCCCGTGCCCCTCCTCCAGGTCCAGGGCCTCCAGGAGGGCGGCGGCCACGTCACGGCTGGCGTCGCCGGAGTGAAGGGTCGTCTGCAGTGCGACCAGGACCTCACCGTCGTCACGCTTGAGCGCCTGGGCGAGCTCGGGCAGGAGGGTGACCAGCTGGACCGTGCGCCCGCCGTGGGCCTCGTTGAGCTTCACGGTGGCGGTAGCCGCCGGGAGGATCTGCATCATGGCGACGAGGTCCTCCTCGCCAGGCAGCCCCTCGAAGGGACGGGCGACGTAGGCGATCTTCTGCTTCTTGGGAGCGGCGGGGGCAGCCTGACGGCGCTGCTGACGCTTCTTCTTCGACATGCGCCAACCCTAGCCGCGCAGGGCGACGGCTTCGATCTCGACCAGGGCGCCCTTAGGGAGCGCGGCGACCTGGAAGGCGGCGCGTGCGGGCAGGACCGGGCCGGTGAAGTGACGGGCGTACACCTCGTTGACGTCGCCGAAATCGGCAATGTCGGCGAGCAGCACGGTGGTCTTGACGACGTGCTCGTAGCCCAGGCCGGCAGCAGCGAGGATCGCACCGATATTGCGCAGCGCCTGCTCGGCCTGCTCGTTCACGCCACCTGGCACGATCTCGCCAGTGGCTGGATCGAGCGGAATCTGCCCGGAGATAAAGACCTGGGCACCCGGCTCATCCCCCGTAGAGACGGCCTGAGAGTACGGGCCGACGGCGGAGGGGGCCTGGGTGGTGGCGATGGCTTTCTGCGTGGGTACAGGCATGAGGGCTCCTCAGTGAGATCGTGCAGCGGATGGGTGCGTGGTAGGGATGCGAGTGCGGAGGCAGCCTACGGGCTCTCTGACCTCAGGCTCCATGAAGGTCGTCAGAGTCGCTTGCGAATTGTGCCCCCCGTAATCTCCCAGAGGCCGATGTCGTCCACCCCTGATGAGAGTTCCCCATGAGTGTCCTAGCGTCTCAGCGATCCACGACCAAGCTTGCCGCTGTTGCTGTGGCGATCTTCCTTCTTGCTGGAGCAATCTTTGGCGGACTGAAGGTCCTTGGCTTCTTCGATTCCTCTATTCACGCAGAAGTCACGGCATCGATACAGCGCGCAGAGGAAGTCACTCTGCTCAAGGTCAAGCGCGAAGGTATCTTCGAGCTCACCAACAAGGAGCAGCAGAACGCTGTTCAGAGATTTATCCCAGGGACCGACAAGGCTCGCTTCGTGAAGAAGGCTCGCTTCGTGAAGTACGAGTACATCGCCCTGCTCGGCCTCGACGGGCAACAGGTATCCATCTCCCAAACCGGAGATAAGGCCTTCACAATCTCGGTGCCCGCCTTCAAGACCCTAGGAACAAGCAAATTTAATTCGGAACCAATTGTCGAAAAGAATGGGATCCTCAGCCTCCTAGGATCTGACGTTCAAGGCGAGGAGATTAATGAGAGAATCCAGGAGAGCGACGAGTACAAGAACATCGTCTCTGAAAATGACGAGCTCCTGCGCCAGCAGTGCGAGACCTTCTACTCCAACATCATCCACGCGATCGACCCCGAGATTACGCTGACTCTCGAGTACGCCGACGCCTGAGAAGAACACTGCTATGACACACAACGATATTCCTCGCCAGAGCGCGCTCACCGCTGCGGACACCGCTCCTGAAGGCACAGAGCCCGGCACCACCGAGCTCGACCCCTCTCCTCACGACTCCTACGAGCTTAGCGCTCCCACCATCCAGGGTGCTGCGGACCTCAGCGCCACGATCGCTCAGCAGGACGCGGACATCAACCAGTACGCCGTCGACTTCCTCACCAAGGTGGTCCGGCTACGTGGCGTTCAGGTGGAACGGCCCTCCTTCCTCCACCAGGAATTGCGCAAGCTTGGCCTCAGCAACGAGACGATCAGCAAAGCCGTTGAGAGCACACCGATCCAGGCAGGTGTAAGCCTGGAACAGCTCGACGAGCTCGCGCGTGCCGCCACTCGTTTCGAGACGAATAAATCCGCCTCCATGTCATTCCTCTCCGGAATCCCGGGCGGTTTTGCCATGGCTGCCACGATCCCTGCGGACGTCATGCAGTACTACGCGCACGCCTTCCGGATCATGCAGAAGCTCGCCTACCTCTACGGGTGGCAAGACTTCCTCAACGATCTTGAGGAGGGCGACGATGAAACCCTTGGCAAGCTCACGCTCTTCCTTGGGGTCATGATGGGCGTTGCCGGGGCCTCCGCGGGACTGACGGATTTCGCGACCCAGGTCGCCCGTCCCGCCCTTCAGAAGCAGATCGCCAAGCAGGCCCTCACCAAGACGTCGTGGTACCCGGTGACGAAGAAGGTGCTGGCGATGGTCGGCGTCAAGATCACAAAGGACTCTTTCGCCAAGGGAGTCACGAAGTTCGTCCCGCTTGCCGGTGGCGTGATCTCTGGCGGGATGACTCTCGTACTCCTCAGACAGCAGTCGGACCGCCTCCACAACCACCTGCGCACACTGCCGCCTCCTGGCATGGATGCTGCTGAGTTCCGTGCGCTGACCGTCGATGGCGGCGCGGAGGATCCAGCCGGTGGCAGCGAGGACGGCTCCTCGCACGCCGTCGAGCAGACCAGCTGAGACGCGACCGTCCACAAAACGAAAGCTCCACGCTGCGTCCTGGGAGCTGTGCCACACTCGACGCATGCACCCACGAGCTGGACAACCTGCACGTCCCGAGGACCTCATTGACGTCGACGAGGTCGTCAACGCCTACTACGACCTTGTCCCGGACCCGGCTGTACCTGAGCAGCGCGTCGTCTTCGGTACCTCCGGCCACCGCGGCTCCTCCCTGGACACTGCTTTCAACGAGGCCCACATCATCGCCACCACGGCCGCGATCGTGGAGTACCGCCGCGCTCAGGGCACCGACGGCGTGCTCTACATCGGTCGGGACACCCACGCCCTGTCCGAGCCGGCCTGGCGCACCGCGATCGAGGTACTCACCGCCGCGGGCGTGACCACCGCCGTCGACGCCCGCGGCGCCTACACACCCACTCCGGCCGTCTCGCACTCGATCCTGCTGGCCAACGGCGCCGGCACCGAGTCCGGTGTGCGCACCAGCGGCCCGGGCCTGGCTGACGGCATCGTCGTCACCCCTTCCCACAACCCCCCGCGCGACGGCGGCTTCAAGTACAACCCCCCGCACGGCGGGCCGGCTGACTCTGACGCGACCAGCTGGATCGCTGCCCGAGCCAACGAGCTGCTCGCTGACGGCTGGGACCGCGTCAAGCGCGTGCCCATCGCTGAGGCTCTGGACTCCAACTACGTCATCAAGCACGACTACCTGGAGTCCTACGTCGCAGACCTGGAGAACGTCATTGACGTTGAGGCGATCCGCGAGGCGGGCGTGCGCATCGGCGCTGACCCGCTGGGCGGTGCCTCGGTGGACTACTGGGGAGCGATCGCCGAGCGCTACGGCCTGGACCTCACGGTGGTCAACCCCACCGTGGACCCTGCCTGGAGCTTTATGACCCTGGACTGGGACGGCAAGATCCGCATGGACTGCTCCTCCCCCAACGCCATGGCCTCTCTGCGCGCCGTCATGACGCCGGACGCTGACGGCAAGACGCCCTACGACGTCGCCACCGGCAACGACGCGGACTCCGACCGTCACGGCATCGTCACCCCCGACGGGCTGATGAACCCCAACCACTACCTGGCGGTGGCGATCGAGTACCTCTTCACTCACCGTCCCCAGTGGCCTGCCACAGCGGCTGTGGGCAAGACCCTGGTCTCCTCCAGCCTCATCGACCGCGTCGTGTCCGCCATGGGACGCACACTGGTCGAGGTCCCTGTGGGCTTCAAGCACTTCGTCCCCGGCCTCATCGACGGCTCGGTGGGCTTCGGTGGCGAGGAGAGCGCAGGAGCCTCCTTCCTGCGCAAGGACGGCACGGTGTGGTCCACGGACAAGGACGGCATCATCCTGGCGCTGCTGGCCAGCGAGATCATTGCCGTCACCGGCAAGACGCCCTCGCAGCTGCACGAGGAGCAGGTGGCACGATTCGGCGCCTCGGCCTACGCCCGTATTGACGCCGCCGCCACCAAGGCGGAGAAGGCCAAGCTTGCCGCCCTGTCTCCCGAGGACGTCACAGCCACCGAGCTGGCCGGCGAGTCCATCGTGGACCGCCTGGTGCGGGCACCTGGCAATGACGCTCCGATCGGCGGCCTCAAGGTCACCACGGAGAACGCCTGGTTCGCGGCTCGTCCTTCCGGCACCGAGGACGTCTACAAGATCTATGCCGAGTCCTTCAAGGGGGCCGAGCACCTGGCTCAGGTCCAGGAGGAGGCCAAGAAGGTCGTGGCTGCGGCGCTGGCCGACTGAGCCGGTCGCAGGTCCTGCCCCTGCCTCACTCTCCTCGCGTCGTTTCAGGCCCTCAACACTCGATTCCCATGCTCCCCGCAATGGGATCGACTGTTGAGGGCCTGAAACGACGCAGTTGACACTTCCCCCCCCCACTTAGGGTGTGAGAGATCCTGCTCCCTTGTTCTCTCACACCTGGAGATCCCATGAAACGTACTGTCGCTGCCTCCTTCGCCGCCATCGCCCTGGCTGCCTCCCTGACGGCCTGCGGCTCGGGCTCTGAGTCCACTGCTTCCAGCCAGGCCACGACCGAGGCGCCCGCTTCCCAGGCTGCGGCGCCCAGCGAGACCACCTCCTCCTCTGCTGCTGAGGAGACGCCGGTCCCGGTCGAGGACGTCCTGACCTACGAGGCCCCCGCAGGCCTGACGGCACAGACGGACTCTGAGGGCGCCGTTGCTCTTGGCGGAACTGACGCCAGTGGCAGTCTCGTCGCCATCGCGATCGCGGCAGTCACGAGCAGCCAGGACGCTGAGGCCGCCGTCGCCGCGCTGGCTGCCGCGGGTGGCCTCCTCAACGGCTCTACACAGACCACAGCCGGTGACGTCACCTTCACCGAGTCCGGCCCGCTCACTGTTGATGGTGAGACTGGTGCCTCCTTCAGCACTCAGACGACGCTCTCAAACGGCGGCAGCCAGGCGGCGCGTGGTGTGTACGTCACTCACAACGGCGTGCTCGTTCAGATCGCCTACACGGTGACCAGTCTCAGCGGAACCGCCGAGGTCTCTGACGCCGACCTCCAGGCGTTCCTCAGCTCGATCACCTGGAAGTGACGCGCCGCTGACCGGTCAGATCGCATGAGGGGCACGTCGTGATCCTCAACAGCGTCACGAGGTGGGGAGCCGTACCTGGCACGGCTCCCCACCTCGCTGTCTGGGCCTGCGCTCACTCATACCTGATGTAGGCCCGGTTAGGGTAATTCCATGACTCAGCAGCGTCCTTCTCGGCCCCACGAATACGACGGCGCCGCCGACCCGGCGCCCGACGAGGTCCTGGCTGAGCAGCAGCCCCCTGCGCGAGCCGAGGACGGACGCCGCCCCTCCCCCATCCCCTCCCACCAGTCCCGCCCCGGGCCGGAGGACGACATCATGCTGGCCACCGGCCGCCCACGCGGAGCCGGCGAGCCCACCCCCGTACGAGAGCGGGTCGAGGCAGCCAAGGAACGCCAGGAGCAGATCCGCCGCCAGCCAGGTCGCAAGGCCTGGATCCCGAACCAGCACGGCGCCTGGTCCATGCTCGTCCTGCCGCCGCTGGTGGGCTGGGTGGTAGGCGGCGTGAGCTGGAAGAACCTTCTGCTTCTGCCCGCCTGGTGGAGCGCCTACCTGACCTACTGGGCCTGGTCGCAGTGGCTGCGAACCCGCTCACCGCGCCGACGTGCACTCATCCTCGTCCCGCTCGTGGCCTACACGGCCGCCACCGCCATGCTCGGACTCATCACCCTGGCTACGGCTCCGTACCTGCTGCAGTTCGCGGTCCCCTTGCTGCCGCTGTTCGCGATCGCGCTGTGGGAGATGTGGTCCGGACGCGAGCGCTCACTGGTCTCCGGTCTGGCGACGACGGCGGCCGCCAGCATCATGGCTGCCGTCACCTACTCGCTGGCCGTCGGCGGGGCGGGTGGCTTCCTGGGCACCGCAGCGACGAGCTCGCCGCTGCCTGGGTCCAGCCCCAACGGTGAGCTCGTGGGATGGTCGTGGATGTGGGTGGTCACGGCGCTGACGGCCGCCTACTTCTGTGGCACGGTTCCGTATATCAAGGCCATGATCCGCGAGCGCTTCAACAACCGGTTGCTGACTGGCACGGTGGCCTGGCACGCCGGGGTCGCGGTGCTCACGCTCGTGGGAGCTGGCACCGGGTACCTTCCCTGGGCTCACGCAGTGCTGTGGGTGCTGCTCGCGGTGCGCTCCTTCGCCATGGTGCGCTGGCAGTGGAGTCTGGTGCGACGCACGCACAAGGGCTTGCGGCCAGGCACGATGGGAGTCGTCGAGATGGTCTTCTGCCTCGCTTTCCTCATCACGATCGCCGGCTGAGGAGCCTCACCTCACCGCCGGGAAGGACTCACCCTCGCGGACCGTCCCAGCTCCGAGCGGCTGCTAGGACCCGGTCGTTGTCCTCACGCAGGCCGATGCTCACGCGCACGCCCTCGCCGGCAAAAGGTCGCACCAGGATCCCCGCGGCCTTGAAGTGCTCGGTCAGCTGCGCCGTCGTCTCACCGACCCCGAGCCAGAAGAAGTTGCCCTGCGCCTGCGGCACGACCCAGCCCTGCTCGCGCAGCGCCGCCACCACGCGGTCACGCTCAGCGGCCACCAGGCCCGCGCGCCGAGCGGTCTCGGCCAGGGCCTCGCTCTCCAGGGCGGCGATCGCCGCGGCCTGAGCGGGGAGGCTGACGCCGAAGGGCGTGGCCACGCTGCGCACCGCGCTCGCGATCTCCGGATGCGCCACGAGGTAGCCCACGCGCATACCGGCCAGCGCGTGCGCCTTCGAGAAGGTTCGGCAGACCACCAGGTTCGGACAGGTCTCCAGCAGCTCCATCGCGTCGCCCGCTGCCGGGTCGGTGACGAAGTCGAGATAGGCCTCATCCACCAGTACCAGAACGCTGGCAGGCACGCCGTCGAGCAGGGCGCACAGCTCCTGACGCGTGAGTGCGGGACCTGTGGGGTTGTTCGGGGTGCAGGCCATGACCACCCGGGTGCGCTCGGTGAGCGCCTTGATCATCGCGGGCACGTCATGGCGCCCGTCGGGCGTGAGCGCGACCTTGACCGCCCTCGCCCCGGCCACGGCGATACAGATGGGGTAGGCCTCGAAGGAGCGCCACGGCAGGACGACGTCGTCCCCCTCGTCACACACGGTGTCCAGCAGGTGCTGGATGAGGGCCACCGAGCCGTTGCCGACGACCACCTGAGCCGGATCAACCCCGTATCGACGAGCCAGCGCGCCCACAAGGGCGTCCCCCGTCATCTCAGGGTAGCGGTTGACCGTGCTCGCGGCCGCCGTCAGAGCCTTGAGCACAGGCTCCTGGACAGGGTAGGGCAGCTCGTTGGAGGAGAGCTTGGCAGTCTGCTGGCTGCCCGGGCGCGCTCCCGGGACGTATGCCGGCAGGGTGGCGACGGCCTGTCGGATGTGGACGCACGTCGTCGTGCCCTGGGAGGCTGCGGGGTCCACCGGCTGGGAAGCGCTCATGCGGGGATCCTCGCACTGACCGGCTCGTGCGTGCAGCGTCGCTCACCTGCCGATCACAGCCTCAGGCGGACCCTGGTCCGTCAGCCGCTCGACGTCGAGGACCAGCTCGCTGGTCACTGCTCCTTCCTCCCCGGCGCCGGTGACGGCGCGCAGCCGACGGGTCCAGTCCTCCAGCGCGGGGTCTGGGGGCATACCCTCCAAGGCCTCGGCGTAGACGAGCGAGCCGTGCGGGTAACCCTCCAGGTCGGTGCCGGTGGTGTCGATGCGCAGCGTGAGGCGAGCCGGGCCCACAGGATTGGCCCGAGCGTCAAGGGCCGGGACGGAGTCGGCACCGTTCTCGATGTGCAGGGTCCTCACCGTCTCAGGGACGGCGGCACCCGCCACCGGCCCACCCACCGTGAGCAGGGTGGTGACGTTGAAACGCTGCGCTACAGCCGGGTCAGCAGCCAGGTTCGAGGCCGTGATCGCGCCCTGGGAGTGCCCGTAGAGCGCAACCGGGTCCTCGGGCGCGACTCCGGCGGCTCGCATGGCACTGACGACGGCGCTCTCCATGTCCGTCGGCATGCGCGCCACGGCCTCCAGGTTGGTCAGCATGTCCTGGGGGTTCGACCCGCCCATGCCCCAGCTCGTCGTCCCTGGCACGACGACGAGCCAGGAGCGGGTGGCGTCGGCGTGATCGGTGCGCACGAGCGAGATGACGCCCGTGGTCTCGTCAGAGTCGGACTGCTTCAGCCCGTCGGAGTAGCGCATGACGTCACTGGGCGTCGCCAGGGGGCTCAGGCACCGCCCCTGCCTCCCCGAAGACCAGGAGACGGCCAGGGGCGCGACGGCGGTCCCCAGCCCGAGAGGGTCCTGCAGCGCCGGTGGCACCGTGAAGGAGGACCCACCGTGAGCCGTCAGCCGCAGGCCCGTGCGGGCTCCAAAGCGCCGTCGGCCGGCCTCACAGGAGCGTATCGCGAGGTAGGCAGTCACCCGCTGCATCGGGGTCAGGCTTGCGGCTGGCACGGTCTGGCTGCCCACCGGCAGCTCCCGAGGGAGCCTGGCGGAGATGACCGGGTCCAGCCGGTCGGCAGCCTGGGACAGGTAGGTCTCCACACGCGCGGTCTCCTGGCTGGTTCCAGCCCGGACGGCCTGAGCCCCCAGGACAAGGATCACCAGGAGATCAGTGCGGACCCACTGCGCCAGGTCCGGGTCCGACAGGACGATCAGGAGGTCTGCCAGACCGTCCTTGAGCGTCCCTTCCGGTGCCTCGTTGAGGAGGTCCTCAAGCCCCTGGAGCACGGTGTCGTCCATGAGCGTGCGCAGCCGTGGGCTGCTTCCCAGCAGCCGTGCCAGGCTCAGGGCCAGGTTGGTTCCGCCCCCGAGGGCCTGGACGAGCGAGACGTGCTGGAGGAGCTGGATCGAGGTCTGCCAGCTCCTCGTGCTGCTGGCCTCCGCACTCTGGTAGGCCTCGGCGCTCGCCAACACCTCCGTGCTCAGCGCCTGGAGGAGCTCGGCCACCTGCGCCACCGATCCTGGCCCTGTCTGCACCGCGTCCACCGCCTGGACCGCCTGGGCGCGATGCCACTGGACAGCCATGGGGTCTGCTGCCAGGTCCCAGGTCATCAGTTCCTCAGCGAAGGGGCGGGTGCCGGCCTCGATCTGGGTGCGCGCCGTGGACAGGTGCCTGGCCGCCTCGTCCAGGAGCCCAGCACCACGAGACAGCCGCGCGGCCAGGGTGTCCAGGTCAGCCAGGTCCACCGTGAAGCCTCCCCCGAAGAGCAGGGCTCGTACCTGTCCTCCTGCCGGTGGGGACCAGCTCATCGTGCGCGCGGCCGTGTCGTCCGGCAGCGCGGTGGCTCCCGCTGATGGTTCCGCCGTCGGGTCGGTCCTTGGTCCGACCGCGCCCCGCGACGCGGCCAGGTGCTGGCTTCGTGCCCCTGTCCCGGTCATGACGCCACGCACTGGAGCAGGGGATCATCGACGGCGGCCGCTGCGGTACGGGTCTGCTCCAGGCGCACGGACAGATCGGTCAGGAGGAGACGGAGCGTGTCCAGCCTGGCCTGGCAGGCCGTAGCAGCCGGACCGCTCCAGCTGGCGGGAACCGTCGAGGGCACGTGGGCGGTGGCGCTGGCTACGGCCTCCTGCGCCAGCACGAGTGAGAGTAGGTCCATGACCTGACGCTAGGCCGTGCAGGCTCGCGCCCGCTTGCTGCCTGTGGACGGACACTCTCGGGGGTGTCACGGCACGTGCCTGTGGAGCCCGGGCAGTGGGCGGGGCTCGTGTCCCTCTCCGGCCCGGGCGCGGCCGTTCAGGCTCGTGTGGCTCGGTCCTTGCGTCTGCCAGCCCTGATAGCCAGGACCCCCAGCAGGTCCGCGGTGACCGCCAGCGCCAGGACCCACCACCACGGGTTCATCGTCGGAGCACCCAGTACCGCCAAGGTCAGGCAGACGACGGCGAGGAGTCCGGTGAGCTGGGCGACCGGTGCCAGCCAGCGCGGCGCCGTCGGCGGCACCTCGCAGGCGAGGACCCCGGTCAGGGCCGTGGTCATGGCCACCGCCGCCGCCAGCGCGCCGGCCAACAGCGGGCGCTCAGAGCCTCTGAGCGCCCCCATCGCCCACACCGCCAGGCCCAGTGCGCTGCACACCAGGTCTGCCACGAGCACGAGCATGGTGGTGTACGCCCCCGCCCGCAGCGCAGCCGGCGACGTCTCGTCCCTCTCGCTCCCGAGCCGGCGGCGGACTCCGCCTCGGCGCAGCGCGTAGGCATATCCCACCAGCGCCAGGAGGATGACCTGCGGGAGGCCGAGCCTGAGCGGGTCAGCGTCCCAGGTGAGCGCGAGCAGGACGAGGGCCGCCACCAGGTAGACCAGCTCGCCCAGGAAGATGGGACGTGCGCGTTCAGCCACCGGCACCAGGTCACTGATCCACTGCGGGACCTCGACCTCCTCACCTGCCGGATCAGCCTGGGAAGAACTGTCCTTGGGCGCGGGCTCGTTCATAGGCTCAGTCTCGCACCTGCCCGGCGCGGTTGACGAGCCGCCTACGGGAGCGCGACGACGCCGTCGGCACCATCTCAGCAAGTCTCAAGGCACCGATGGGACACTGCCCTCATGGAGTTCGTGGCACGCACCTTGGGAAACGCAGCCGGCCTGTGGCTGGCGGTGGCAGTCGTCGGGGGCCTGAGCGTCCCCGGCTCCCCCTCCACCGGCACGGCAGTGGTCAGCTTCCTCGTCGTCGGCCTGGTGCTCGCGCTGGTCAATTCTGTGGTCAAGCCGGTGGCCAAGATCGTCACCTTCCCTCTCTACGTCATCACCTTCGGGCTCTTTGCCCTGGTGGTCAACGGCCTCATGCTCGTCCTGACCTCCCACGTGACGGACTGGCTCGCCCAGGTCGTCAGCCCTGACACTCCGTTGGGCCTGCATGTGGCCGGCTTCGACTCGGCGGTCCTGGGCTCCGTCATCATCTCGATCGCCTCGGCCGTCATCGTGGGGTTGCTGGGTCCGCGCCAGGAGCGTTGAGCCGCTCCCTACCGCGACAGACTCGTGCCACGATTCGTGTCACAGGCCGGGTCTAACCTGACTCCATGAGCACACCTGTCAGCCCCACCTGGGTCGCCGAGCGCAACGCCGCCTTCCGATCAGACCGTGCCGCCCGCGTGGTCGGCAACGCCGTCGCCACCACGGACGTGGAGAAGCTGAGCCTGGACCGCGAGATCCTGACCTCCATTGACTCCTCCGTCTCGGACCTCATCCCTGACGCCTCGATCACGGACCAGAAGCACTCCGGCCGCTGCTGGGCCTTCGCCGGGCTCAACGTGCTGCGCGCCGCGGTGATCAAGGAGCTGAACCTAGAGTCCTTCGAGTTCAGCCAGTCCTTCGTCTACTTCCATGACAAGCTGGAGAAGGCCAACACCTTCCTCACCCACGCCGTGGCTGACGCCCAGGCCGGTGCGGACCTCATGGACCGCTCCGTCACCGCCTCCTTCGAGGCCCCCATCGGTGACGGCGGCTACTGGCCTGAGCTGGCACGCCTGGTGGCGAAGTACGGCGCGGTACCGCACTACGCGATGCCGGACTCCTTCTCCGCCACCTCCTCAGAGGCTATGAACAGCTCCTTGGCTACTGTCCTGCGTCGCGGAGGCCTGCGCCTGCGCGCGGCTGTGGCAGCCGGAGAGGACACCGAGCCGATCCACCAGGCCGTCATGGCTGACGTGCACCGGGTGCTGTCCATCCATCTGGGCACGCCGCCGGAGCGCTTTGTGTGGCAGTACCGGGACAAGGACAAGGCCTTCCACCGCGTCGGCGAGATGACGCCGCAGGAGTTCGGGGCCCGTTACGCGGCTGGTGTCATGGACTTCGTGGTCCTGGCCCACGACCCGCGCCCGCAGGTCCAGCTCCACCACCGCTACGGGATCGAGCGCACCGACCTCATGATCGGCGAGCCCACTCAGGAGCACGTCACGGCCACCTTGGATGAGATCAAGGCCGCGTGCATCGCCACGATCCAGGCGGGCACGCCGGTGTGGTTCGCCTGCGACGTCGCCAAGCAGCGGGACAAGGAGACCGGGACCTGGGACGCCGCCCTGCACGACTACGAGGGTCTGTACGGCGTCGACCTGACCATGACCAAGGCTGAGCGCCTGGTCAGCCGCGAGTCCATGCTCACCCATGCCATGTGCCTGACCGGCGTGGACCTGGTCGACGGCGCCCCTCGCCGCTGGCGCGTGGAGAACTCCTGGGGTGACACGCTCGGGGAGAAGGGCTTTTGGACCATGAACGACTCCTGGTTCGACGAGTACGTCTACCAGGCCGTCGTCCCCGCTGCCGGACTGCCGGAGGAGATCACCGCCGCGCTCACGGGCGAGGTGACTCTCCTGCCCCACTGGGACCCGATGCTCTGAGCCGCAGCCAGCGCCCTTGCCGCATGGCAGCAGAGGACTGGGCTGCTGGCGGTGGCTAGCCGCTGGCGCTCCCGTAGGTGCTGCGGGGTGCGACCTGATGATCAGGTCGCACCCCGCCGGCG
>NZ_JARKVC010000008.1 GCF_029851875.1 Actinomyces sp. | reverse complement strand
GCGGGCGCGCGCGGCCCCGGGCCCACCGGCCGGACCCACCGGCCGGACCCCGAGCACCTCACTATTTGTCAGGACAATATATGGGGTGAGATGATAAAGGCTGTCGCGGCCCTCCGCGGCGACGACGCCCGCCTCGAGACCGGAGAGACCCATGTCCGCGCTCCTGACCACCGCACTGTCCGCCGTCACCTTCACCCCCTCGACCACAGCAGTGGGCGGATCGGTCGCCCTGACCGCCCTGGTGGGGCTGACTCCCCTCATCATCTTCTTCGCCCTCATGGGCGTCTTCAAGGTCGCCACCCACTGGTGCGCGCTCATCTCGCTGGCCGTGGCGTCCGTCATCGCCGTGGTGGCTTTCTCGATGCCCGTCACCATGACGGCGCTGGCCGCCAGCCAGGGAGCGGCCATGGGCCTGCTGCCGATCATCTACATCATCGTGGCAGCCGTGTGGCTGTACAACCTCACCGAGACCTCCGGACGCAGCCAGGACCTCAAGGCCGTCTTCAACGCGATCGGCAAGGGCGACCAGCGCGTCCAGGCCCTCATCGTCGCCTTCTGCTTCTGCGGCCTGCTGGAGGGCCTGGCCGGCTTCGGCGCTCCTGTGGCGATCTCCGGCGCCATGCTCATCACCCTGGGCGTGCGGCCCCTGCGCGCCGCAGCCGCCACCGTGGTGGCCAACGGCGTCAACGTCGGCTTCGGCGCCATGGCGATCCCGGTGACCACGGCAGCCCGTCTGGGCGGGGTCGACCCGGTGGAGATGGCCACGGACATGGGCCACCTCAGCTGGGTACTGGCGCTGGCCGCCCCCTTCCTCGTGCTGATCATCCTCGACGGCGTGCGCGGCCTGCGCCAGCTGTGGCCGCTGGCGCTCGTGGCCGGCAGCGCGGCAGGGCTCGGCCACTTCGTCACCCCCTCGATCTCCTACGAGCTCACCGCCGTGGTCGCCTCGCTGCTGGGGCTGGCAGCCTGCTACCTCTTCCTGCTGGCGTGGAGCCCGACGACGCCGCAGGACCTGCGCACACACGTGGAGGACTCTGACCGTCCCGACCGCGCGCGCATCCTCCTGGCGCTGCTGCCCTACGTGCTCGTCGTGGCCATCATCGCCATGACCAAGCCGTGGAAGATCGGGGTGGACGTGTCCGCCGCCCTGTCATCCACCGACGTCGCCGTGCCCTGGCCCGGCGTCTACGGCCAGCTGCTGACCGCCTCGGGAGCCCCCTCGACCGCCCCGGTCTACAGCCTGCAGATCCTGTCCAACCCCGGCACCTGGATCTTCGTCACCGCCGCGATCGTCGCCGTGGTCTACGGGCGCGTCTCCTCCGGAGGGCGCTTTCGCGCCGGCGTGCGCGAGATGTTCATGGTCCTGCCCCGCACCATCTACTCCCTGCGGATGTCGATCCTGACCATCATCGCCGTCATGGCCCTGGCCTACGTCATGAACTTCTCGGGACAGACCACAGCCATCGGCGCAGCCCTTGCCGCAACCGGAGCGGCCTTCGCCTTCCTGTCCCCCTTCCTGGGGTGGCTCGCCACCGCCGTGGCAGGCTCAGCCACCTCGGCCGGCGCGCTGTTCGCCAACCTCCAGGCCACCGCGGCCTCCGGGGCCGGGATCGACCCGCGGATCCTGCTGGCAGCCAACACGATCGGAGGAGGGCTGGGCAAGATCGTCTCGCCACAGAACCTGGCCATCGTGGCCGGGGCGGTGGACGCACCGGGCACGGACGCCGAGATCCTCAAGAAGGTCACGCCCTTCTCGCTGGGTCTGGCCAGCTTCCTGGGATTGCTCATTTTCCTGGCGAGCCAAGGTGTCTTTGGGCCGCTCATGGTGAGCTGAGGCTTTCATCAGCTTGTGACACGACGGCGGGGCCGGTGTGGGGAAGAGGTCCCCGCACCGGCCCCGCTGCGTACGCCCCCAAATTCGAGAAACAACCATCAAAGGTACTTCCATTTTCAAGACATGGCCTATGCCACAAGGTAGAGTTTCCCTATGACAGCAATGCCGCTGCCTTCCTCCTCCCTGAGGAGCCTCGCATGAAACCCACCCGTCTCCACTCCGTATTCCTAGCCCTCGCTCTCACCTTCACCATGTCGCCAGCAATGGCCACAGAAGCCGACAGCAGCGACACGACCCAGCAGATCGTTCAGCTCACCCCCGGAACTACCATCGAAGAAGTGGAGACAGCAGCCGCAAACTGGTCACTCGAGTCCGGCCTGAGCCTGGAAGAAACTTACGCACTCATGCTCGAGCAGGCCATGGAGGCGCGCGAGGAACATAAGAGGGCAGCCACCGCTCAGAGCACCAACTCCGCATTTCGCTCCAACCCCTTCGCCGCAAACCGGCAGCTACCGAATTCCTCGTTCAAAGGCGATGTCTTTTACGCCGACTCGAAAGTCCAACCCTATGGTCACGTCGGGATCTTCGGAGGCACCACATGGATCGTAGAAGCACCCGGGCCTGGGAAACGGAGCACCTGGGAATGGACCAAAGACAAAAGGGTTGTCGCCGGCGCAAAATTCATCTGGTTTAAGGTCTCTCAGAGCACCCAAGACGCTGCTGCAGATTACGCATACCGACACCTCCTCAACTACCCCTATAACTATAAATTCTTCGACAATAAAGAACTTAACCCATCGCACCTTAATTGCTCACAGCTCGTCTGGCTCGCCTACAAAAAGGGAGCTGGCATTGATATTGACGGAGATGGAGGCCCTGGAGTTTATCCTGGAGACATCCTCGAATCCCCTCTTGCCCACCACTACTACACCGTCCACTGAGCATTCCTCATGCCCGATCGCAGCTGGCTCTCTAGCCTTCCAGCCTCAATTCTCACAGCTGCCCTCCTCCTCTCCTCATGTTCAAGCAGTCCAATTCAAGGAAGCACCGAGGAAGAATTCACTACTCAAGACACCCACGTCGCCATATACGCAGGAAACAGAGGAAATATCGACGCCCTGACCAGCAAGGGCTACCTCTTCACTGTAGGTGATGACGGTAGAGGAAAGGTGATCCCCGTTGATCCGGTCTCAGGAGGCCGAATCTACTGGATGCCACAGGGCCTTTATGTACCCACATACACACATGAAGTTTTCATCAATGACTACTTCTTACAGAGCACTGATCGCGGCTTCGACTCCAATTTCCAAGTCAATCGCTCTGCCAGCCCAGCGGGTTCCTCTGCCTTTTACTCTGCCTTGGGCACAGAAGCAGTCACTGTCATAGACAGCCAAGGGCAGATAGTTGCTCAGAGCAAGAATGAAGGACTCTTTCAACAGGGCGTTCAGTGCGGCGAGGAGTTCCTTGGCATCGCCAACACGGAATACAACAGCCACCTTCTCGCACAAGCGGCTGAGCTCAGCGACGGGAGCAGCACCATAGGCTATGACTTCCTCGCTCGCCTCCACCCCCATACTGGAACAACTCCGGATCTCCTTGCCGCCACTCCCGAAGATCGATCCGTCCGTATCGGCCACTGGGAACCAGAGTGCTCCGGACGGACAGTCATTGCGCCCGTCATCAAGCTTACCTACCCGGAAGCCAGCCGTGACAATGGCCTCGACCCTCATGCAGGGACTTTCGCGCTTCAAACTTGGAACGCTGACAGTGGTGAACGCGCGATCCTCCCACTGACCTACGACGACGGGTCAGTGATCGAGGTGAGCAAGGACGAGGACTATTCAACGGCCAGCTTCCTTGACGGCTCGACCTACACCTTCGCCGTAAACACGGGCCGCGTTCTCTCTGTCGATATTCACACCGGCCTGATCCTGAGGGACTTCACGATCTCTCTCAGCAATCCTCACGATCTCAACTCGGCCTTCCACATCACGAAAAATCATGCCTACGCCCTCGTCGCCCCAGAAGACCGCGCACAAACACCAACCCTCACGCGCTACGATTTAGCAACCGGCCTTAAGGAGGAAACAATCGAGCTTCCTGGCCTGCGCGCATACCTCACCGGAAATTGGCTGACCGGCCCCTTAAGCGTCGAATCCATCGCGATCCGCCCTTCCTATGACGAGCAGTTCGCCTCGGAGGCCGCGACGAACAAATAGACAAGCATGGGCACGCGTTTATGAGCTGGGGCACAGCTCAAGACGTGTGCATACTCGGAACGTCACGGCTCGTCGTCGAGCTGACTTTGCGGCCTCAGGCCGCGCTTTCGGATGGACCGCTCAACGCAACCACTCCTCCCCAAGCCCATGCACGGCGTCGGATTCCTATGCTCAGAAGCAAGCCAACGGGACCTTGCGCCCATGACGGACGTAGCCACGCTTCAGCCCGGGGAGGCCACAAGCCCCGCCCGCTGAAACTACGGCACCCCGCCTGGGGCAACTCACCGCCCCGGGACCGACAGAACGCAACAACCCGACCATGACGTTGAGATAGGAGCGAGCGTGAGGATCGCACTTTTTGCCACGTGTCTCGCGGATACGTTATTCCCCCAAGCCGCGCAAGCCACAGTGACGCTGCTCGAACGCCTCGGCCACGAGGTTGTTATGCCTGAGAAGCAGACCTGCTGCGGCCAGATGCACGCCAACACCGGCTACTTCGAGGACGCCGCCAAGATCATCCGCAACCACGTGCGTACCTTCTCACCGGTCCTGGACGGGGAGTGGGACGCCGTCGTCGTCCCCTCCGGATCGTGCACCGGAGCCGTGCGTCACGAGCAGAAGATCGTGGCCGAGCACGTGGGTGACCACACCCTGGCACGCCGCGTGGAGCAGGTCGGCGCCCACACCTACGACCTGTCCGAGCTGCTCACCGACCTCCTGGGGCTTGAGGACGTCGGCGCCTACTTCCCTCACACCGTGACCTACCACCCCACCTGCCACTCCATGCGGATCGCCAAGGTCGGCGACCGCCCCTACCGCCTGCTGCGCGCCGTGGAGGGACTGACCCTCCTGGACCTGCCGGACGCTGAGATCTGCTGCGGATTCGGCGGCACCTTCTCGATGAAGAACTCTGACACCTCCACCGCCATGCTCGCGGACAAGACCACCGCGATCATGTCCACGCGGGCCGAGGTGCTGTGCGCGGGTGATTACTCCTGCCTGATGAACATCGGCGGGGCGCTGTCGCGCCAGAGCTCGGGGGTGCGGATCATGCACCTGGCCGAGATCCTGGCCTCCACCAAGGACGCCCCCTTCACCGGTCACGTCTCCTTCCAGCCCTCCAACGAGGCGGTGCAGCTGTAATGTCCCAGGTCTTCCTCGGCATGCCCTCCATCCAGGCCCAGGGCCAGGCCCACACCGGCGGATGGGTCACCAACGTCTCCACGCCTGCGGACACGCTGCGCTGGGGCCACACCTTCCCCGAGGGTGCGCACCGCACGCTGGCCAACACCCAGATGCGCCGCAACCTCGGCCACGCCACCCGTACCATCCGCGCCAAGCGCGGCCAGAGGGTGGAGGAGACGGCCGACTGGGAGGCGCTGCGCGAGGCCGCCGAGGCGGTCAAGTTCGAGGTCGCCTCCCGCCTGCCCGACCTGCTGGAGCAGTTCGAGGCCAACGTGACCGCCCACGGCGGTATCGTCCACTGGGCGCGCGACGCCGCCGAGGCCAACCGCATCATCACCTCGATCCTGAGGTCCAAGGGCTGTGACGACGTCGTCAAGGTCAAGTCCATGGCCACGCAGGAGACCAACCTCAACGAGCACCTGAAGGCCGAAGGCATCACCGCCCACGAGACGGACCTGGCTGAGCTCATCGTCCAGCTGGCCGATGACATGCCCTCCCACATCGTCGTCCCTGCCATCCACCGCAACCGTGCAGAGGTCCGCGGCATCTTCCTGGACCGCATGGAGGACGCCCCGGCAGACCTGTCTGACAACCCCGAGGAGCTGGCAGGGGCGGCTCGAGCCCACCTGCGCAAGAAGTTCCTGCACTCCACCGTCGCGATCTCGGGCACCAACATGGGCGTGGCTGAGACGGGCACCGTCTCCGTCTTCGAGTCCGAGGGCAACGGACGCATGTGCCTGACCCTGCCGGACACGCTCATCACCCTCATGGGGATCGAGAAGCTGGTGCCGCGCTACCAGGACATCGAGATCTTCTCCCAGCTCCTGCCGCGCTCAGCCACCGGCGAGCGGATGAACCCCTACACCTCGATGTGGACGGGCGTGACGCCCGGTGACGGCCCGCAGGAGTTCCACCTCATCCTCATGGACAACGGGCGCACCAAGACGCTCGCGGACCCGATCGGCCGTCAGGCCCTGGCCTGCATCCGCTGCGGCTCGTGCATGAACATCTGCCCCGTCTACCAGCACACCGGCGGTCACGCCTACGGCTCGGTCTACCCCGGGCCGATCGGCGCGATCATCACCCCGCAGCTGACCCAGGGCCTGAGCGACGACGACCCGGTCCATACCCTGCCCTACGCCTCCTCGCTGTGCGGGGCCTGCGCGGAGGTGTGCCCGGTCAAGATCGACATCCCGACCATCCTCATCCACCTGCGCGCCCGCAGCGTGGACGTCAAGCGCCGCGCGGTGCCGGACATGTGGGACCTGGGGATGGCGGCCACCACGCCGATCATGTCCAGCCCGACGCTGTGGAGGAGCGCCCCCTACGCCGTCAAGGCCTCGCGCCTGCTCGGCGGCAAGGACGCAAGCATCGGGGCCCTGCCCTTCCCGGCCTCGCTGTGGACGCGCACTCGTGACATCCCGGTGGCACCGCGCGAGTCGCTGCGTCAGTGGTGGAAGCGCACGCACCCGCACGGCGTGACGCCGCCTGAGACCGTGGCGGCGGCCCGTGCCGCCCTCCAGGACGACGCGGCCACGAAGGAGGCCAAGTGATGGATGCCAGGACCGCGATCCTCGCCCGCGCACGTGAGGCGATCTCCCGCTCCCAGGACGGCCGCCCGGTCCGAGAGGTCCCGCGTGACTACATCCGGGTCGGTGAGCACGCTCCCGGCTCCGATCCGGTGGTGGCGGACATGATCGAGAAGCTGGAGGACTACTCCGCCCAGGTAGCCGCGGCCGTCGCGGACGACGCCGTCGCTGACGAGATCGACCGCTACCTCACCCAGGCCGGGGCGAGCAGCGTCGTGGTGCCCTCGGGGCTGCCCCAGACCTACAAGGAGGCAGCCGCCCGGGGCGGGCGCATCGTGCGCGAGGACTCGCGCGAGCAGCCGGTTCCCACCCTGGAGCTGGACGCCGTCGACGCCGTGGTCACCTGTTCACGGGTCTCGATCTCGATGTCCGGCACGATCTGCCTGGACGGCGAGAGCGACCAGGGACGCCGGGCGATCACGCTGGTGCCGGACACGCACGTGGTGGTCGTCGAGCGCGAGTCGATCATGCCGACCGTGCCTCAGGCGGTTGACGTGCTCGGGCGCCACCCGGAGCGTCCGACGACGTGGATCGCCGGCGGTTCTGCCACAAGCGACATCGAGCTCGTGCGCGTCAACGGTGTGCACGGGCCACGCAACCTGCGCGTGGTCATCGCGCACTAGCCTGACGCTCATGGCTGTTCCTCCACCGCCCACCTGCGGCGCCAAGGAGCGCCGCGACGCCCTCATCGCCTACCTGCGCACCACCGGGGTGACGCAGGTGGCGGACCTGCCTGAGCGCTTCGGGGTCTCGGTGGAGACCATCCGCCGCGACCTGCGGGCCCTGGAGGCGGCGGGGAGGGTCCAGCGTAGCTACGGCACTGTGACGGCGGCGGACTCGGGGAGCTTTGAGTCCAGCCGTGAGTTCCGCTTCTCCCACCACATCGACGAGAAGGAGCGGATCGCGGCGGCTGCGGTGGAGCACCTGGGGGCGGCTGAGTCGGTCTTCCTGGACGAGGGCTACCACCCCCTTCTGGTGGGGCGCGCGCTGCCGACCGACCGGGACCTGACCATCATCACGGCCTCGCTGCCCACGGCAACTGAGCTGGCCGAGCGCCCACGCACCACGGTGATCGTCGTCGGTGGACGGGTGCGGCCGGTGACCCTGGCCAGCGTGGACCGGTGGGCTACCTCGATGCTGCGAGGCATGGAGCCGGACCTGGCGATCGTGGGGGCCAACGGTGTGGGCGAGGACGGGTGGATGACGACGCCCGACCCTTCAGTGGCCGAGGTCAAGGAGGCGGTGCTGGGTGCCGCGCAGCGCTCGGTCTTTGTGGGCTCTCACGCCAAGTTCGGTCACCACACCTTTGCGCGCTTTGGTCACGTGCGCCAGCTGGAGCGCGTCATCACCGGCCGCGAGCTGCGGGCCTCGACGGCTCGGCGCCTGACCGACCTCGGTGCCACCATCGAGCGGGTCTAGGAGCCGGCTCAGCGCGTCCCCCTCCCTTTTCCTTGCGTCGTTTCAGGCCCTGGACAGTCGGTTCCTGTGCTGGGGCGCGGGTTGTCGACTGTTCAGGGCCTGAAGTGACGACGGTGCCTCACCACACCGGTCACCGTTCACGCTGGCTTCAGTCACCTGTCGCCATGCCCCGTCCCGCGTCTCAGGAAACAACCGCAGGATCTCAGCCCTCACCCCGTTCCAGGCACACACGCAACGGTCAGCCAGACCAGGCACACCGGTCACCGCGCGGGCAGGACCAGGCGTCAGGATTCTTGCGCAGCCGGATCCGGGCACCACGCCCGTGCTCCCGCCCGCAGACAACGTCGTCCCGGAAGGTGCCCTCGATGCCCAGCTCGAACAAGATCGTCGCCCCGATCCAACGCAGCGGATTCCCCACCAACCTCGCCGTCGGCTTCCTCGCCGTCGTCATCTTCGTCATCGGTGACGGCATCGAGGCGGTGTGGATCACCAGCTACCTGTCCACTCCCGAGGTCGGCTTCTCCGTCTCCCAGGCCTCCATGGTCGTCACCTCCTACGGCATCGTCGTCGCGGTCGCCGCGTTCCTGTCCGGCGCGCTGTGCGACGCCCTGGGCTGCCGCAAGGTCATGGCTATCGGCCTGGTCTCCTTCCTCGTCTTCGACGCCCTGTTCATCACGGTGGCCATCCCCTCCCACAGCCTGCCCCTGCTCATGGTGATCTACGGCCTGCGCGGCTTCGGCTACCCCATGTTCGCCTACGGGTTCCTCACCTGGGTCATGATGGTCACCCCCGCCGCCCGCCAGTCCTCGGCCTCCGGCTGGTTCTGGTTCGCCTTCTCTCTGGGCATGCAGCTGCTGGGCTCCTACCTCTCCAGCTTCTTCGTCCCTGCCATCGGCCACACCGCCACGCTGTGGGTCGGGTGGGTCCTGGCCGCCGTCGGTGGCGGGCTCGGCATGTCCTTCCTCGCCCGTCACCCCTCCGCCGACCTCAACCAGGGCAAGTCCGTCGCCGCCTCGGTCTCCTCCGCCGTCACGGTCCTGTGGCGCTACCCCAAGGTCTCCGTCGGCGGGGTCGTCAAGGTCATCAACCTCTCCGGCCAGTACGGCATGCAGGCCTTCTACGTGGTCTACCTCCACAAGGTCTTCGGCATGCCCGAGTCCCAGGCCATCCTGGAGTTCTCGATCTTCGGCCTCGTGGCCATCATCGGTGACGTCTTCTGGGGCGTCATGGGAGACAAGATCGGCTGGCGCAACACCATCCAGTGGGCCGCGGCTCCCATCTGCGCCGCGTCGCTGGTCTACATGTACCTCGTCCCCATCATCGCAGGCCCGAGCTTCTTCCTCATCGCGCTGGGCACCGCCGCCATCGGCATCGGCCTGTCCGCCTTCGTGCCCACGACCCCGCTGATCACCGCCCACGCCCAGGGCGAGACCGGCAACGCGCTGGCCGTCCTCAACCTCGGTGCGGGCCTGGGCGCCTTCGTCGGCCCGGCCCTCGTCACCCTGCTGCTGGGCGAGGAGACCACCGCCTCGGGCTACCTGTGGGTCGCCGTCGGGCTCGCCGGCCTGTACGTCCTCGCCTTCGTCCTCACCTTCGCCCTCAAGCTCCCCGGCAACGCCAAGATCATCGACACCACTGACCTGCTGCTCACCGCCGAGGCCCTGGCCGAGCTCAAGGCAGAGGAGTCCGGCACCAGGCCGACCAGCACCCCGGCGCCCTGAACGACCAGGCGAGCCCCGCCGTCGTCCAGCGCCGCGCCTCAGCCCCGCGCCCGACGACCCCCTCTGGCTCGTTGAACCACCCACCTAGCTGCACACTCACCCCCATCCACCTCCACCGACAAGGAAACCTGCCATGACCACCCTGGCCACCCACCCCCTGGCCCCTGCCTACGACCGCTCCGCCATCACCACCGGCATCGTCCACATGGGCGTGGGCGGGTTCCACCGCGCCCACCAGGCCATGTACCTCGACCGCCTCATGCGCCAGGGCAAGGCCCTGGACTGGGGCGTGTGCGGCGTGGGGCTGCTGCCCCAGGACTCCGCGATGCGCGACGCCCTGGCCGCGCAGGACTACCTGTACTCCCTCACCCTCAAGCACCCCGACGGACACCACGAGACCTCGGTCATCGGCTCGATCCACGACTACAGGCTCGCGCCTGAGGACCGCGGCGGCGTCCTTGAGGTCATGACCGCGCCGGCCACCCGCATCGTCTCGCTGACCGTGACCGAGGGCGGCTACAACATCGACGACGTCACCGGCGACTTCCGCACCGACTCGGCCGGAGCCGTGCACGACGCCGCCCACCCCAGCGAGCCGGAGACCTCCTTCGGCTACATCGTCGAGGCGCTGCGCCGCCGCCGTGAGGCGGGTACCGCGCCCTTCACGGTCATGAGCTGTGACAACCTGCCGGGCAACGGGCACGCTGCCCGCACCGCCGTCGTCTCCCAGGCCCGGATGAGCGACCCCGAGCTCGCGCAGTGGATCGACGCCAACGTCTCCTTTCCCAGCTGCATGGTCGACCGCATCACGCCCAGGACCACGCCGGCGGACGTCGAGGAGGCCGAGAAGGTCCTCGGCGTGCACGACAACTGGCCCGTGGTCGCCGAGCCCTTCACCCAGTGGGTGCTGGAGGACCAGTTCACCCTGGGGCGTCCGCCGTTTGAGGAGGTTGGCGTCCAGCTCGTGGAGGACGTGGTGCCCTACGAGCTGATGAAGCTGCGTCTTCTCAACGGCTCCCACCAGGCACTCGGCCACTGGGGACGCCTGCTGGGGATGACCTACGCCCACGACGCGGCTGCGGACGCGGACATCTCGGCCTGGATCCGCGCCTACCTCGACCGCGAGGTGCTGCCGACCCTGCGCCCGGTGCCAGGGATCGACCTGCGCGAGTACATCGACACCCTCTTCAAGCGCTTCACCAACGAGGCCATCGCCGACACCCTGGCGCGCCTGGCCTTCTTCGCCCCCTCGGGCATGCCCAAGTTCGTGCTCGCCGGGCTGCGCGAGAACCTCGAGGCTGGCCGCCCGATCCGCATGGGCGCGGCGCTGTGCGCGGCGTGGTCGCTTGGCGTGCTCGGGCGTGACGAGCTGGGCGGGGAGATTGAGCAGGTCGATGACCTGCGGCCCCTCGCCCAGGCCCAGGAGGCTGGGCGTGGCGGCGAGGGCGAGCTGGCCTTCATCCGTAACGCCGCCATCTTCTCCGACCTCGCTGAGGACGAGCGCTTCCGCACCACGTACCTGGCCGAGCTCGCTGCGCTGCGCGAGCAGGGCTCGCGGGCACGTATGAAGGCGCTGCTGAGGGCCGAGGGCTGAGGCCGGGCCAGGGCTGGAGCTGGCGACGACCTCCAGCCTCAGGCTGCGCACCGCTCACGGCACGTGCTCGCCTGGCACCGCTGTCAGGGGGGCGACGACGGCGCCGCTCGTCTCCTGCGAGGTGGGCGGCGCCGTTGGGGCGTGCCTCCCCGGCCCCGGCAGGCGCGGCGCAACCGGGCAAGCACGCTCCAGTCGCACAAGGCCCGTTCTAAAGCCACCCACCACAGCACCAAACGCCGTCGGCCCGCCCTTCCCGCGACCGTTAGACTTCCCCCATGACTGACGCGACTGAACGCTCTGCCTCCCTGCCCGCCGACGCCTCTCAGCCCCAGGACAAGCAGGTAGCCAAGAAGCAGCCCAAGGCCGAGCCCGGCCCGGGCGAGCAGTTCGAGATCCGCGCCGCCAAGCGTGAGCGCCTGCGCTCCGAGGGCTGGGAGCCTTACCCCGTCCAGGTGCCCGTCACCACCACCATCGAGGCCGTCCGCGAGCGCTACGGCCACCTGGAGGCCGGCCAGGAGACCGACGACGTCGTGGGCGTGGCCGGGCGGGTGACCTTCCTGCGCTCCTCGGGCAAGCTGTGCTTCGTGGCGCTGGCCGACGGCGCCGGCCGCACCCTGCAGGCCATGATCTCCGCCAAGAACCTGCCCGGCCAGGGCCACACGAGCCTGGCTTCCTTGAAGTCCGACGTCGACCTGGGTGACCACCTCTTCGTCCACGGCCGCGTCATCTCCTCGCGCCGCGGAGAGCTGTCCGTCATGGCCGAGACCGTACTGACCGCCGGTCATGACGCAGACCAGCTGCCCGATCTCGACGACGACGCCGTCAAGGTCCCGGCCTGGCGCATCGCCTCCAAGGCCCTGCGCCCGCTGCCCAAGACCTGGACCAACGACAAGGGCGAGACCGTCTCCCTGTCCGAGGACAACCGCGTGCGTCGTCGCGAGCTCGACCTGCTCACCCGCCCGGCCGCCCGCGACATGGTGCGCACCCGCGCCGCCGTCGTGCGCTCCCTGCGCGAGAGCTTCCACCGCCGCGACTACCTGGAGCTGGAGACCCCCATGCTCCAGGTCATCCACGGAGGCGCCGCGGCACGGCCCTTCGTCACCCACATGAACGCCTTCGACATGGATCTCTACCTGCGCATCGCCACGGAGATCTACCTCAAGCGCGCCGTGGTGGGCGGCGTCGACCGCGTCTTCGAGATCAACCGCAACTTCCGCAACGAGGGCGCTGACTCCTCCCACTCCCCCGAGTTCGCCGCGCTGGAGGCCTACGAGGCCTACTCCGACTACAACGGCATGGCCGAGCTGACCCGCAACCTCGTCCAGCAGGCTGCCCGCGACGCCTTCGGTCTGGAGGAGGGCAAGGAGATCGTCACGCTGGCTGACGGCACCGAGTACGACCTGTCGGGCGAGTGGGACAAGATCGACCTGTACACCTCCGTCTCCGAGGCCCTGGGCGAGGAGATCACGGTCGAGACCCCACGTGAGCGCCTCGTGGCCCTGGCCGGCACGCTCGACCTGGAGGTGGACGACTTCGCCGTGGCCGGCAAGATCGTCGAGGACATCTTCGAGGAGACGGTCGGCAACAAGCTGTGGGCCCCCACCTTCGTCTACGACTTCCCCGAGGACACCTCGCCACTGACCCGTTACCACCGCTCCAAGCCGGGGCTGACGGAGAAGTGGGACCTGTACGTGCGCGGCTTCGAGCTGGGCACCGCCTACTCCGAGCTGGCCGACCCGGTGGTCCAGCGCGAGCGCTTCGAGGCTCAGGCGCTCGCGGCCGCCAAGGGCGACCCCGAGGCCATGGTCCTGGACGAGGACTTCCTCGTGGCCATGGAGCAGGGCTTCCCGCCCTGCGGTGGCATGGGCATGGGTATCGACCGTCTGCTCATGGCCCTGACCGGCCAGGGCATTCGCGAGACCATCACCTTCCCGCTGGTCAGGCGCGCCTGAGCCCGCGAGCGCGCGGGGCTGGCAGGACAGACACTGGTCGGCCCGGGGCAGGCAGGTGCCTCAGCGGGGTCAGGAGCGGATGAGACCCCGGATCGCCTCCTCACACTCCTGGCGGGAGACGGCCCGGCACCCCTGACGCACCCAGGCGGCGATCTTGGCCGGTTCCTCACGTGCCAGACGCAGCCCACGCGTCAGCAGCACGTGCAAGGGCTTACGGTGCTCGCTGACATCCCGACGCAGGCGAAACCACCAGGTCTGGATCGTCGGCCTGCGCAGCACCAGGGCATCAGCCAGGACGCCAGCCTCACGGCATGGTTCCACCAGCTCGGCGGCAAAGATCCCCTCGGCCACGAAGGCCGTCTCCTCCTCAATCTCCAGCACCTCGCTGCCCGTGGTGGCGTTGTCAGCGATCGAGTACACCGGTACAGTCGTCCGACCGTTCTCACACAGCTGGAGGATCGCCGTCATCGCGCGCTCAGCGTCCCAGCTGGCCGGGTGGTCCCAGTCAATGAGGCTCATGGCCTCGGACCGGCTCACGCCGGCCTCACCGGACACCCGCCCGTCCAGCAGCGGCATCCCGGGCTCGTCACCATCGCGGTAGAAGTCATCCAGCTTGAGCCGGCGCGCACCCACCCTGCGCAGCAGGGAGGTCTTGCCAGAGCCGGAGGGGCCGGTGAGCAGGATGACGCGTGCCTTCACGGCTCCTAAGCCTAAGGGGGAGGGGACAGTACGAAGAGGAGGGAGGCGGCAGGGAGGTAGCCGCCTCAGCCGCGGGCCTGCCCGAAGGTCACCCCGGATGACGCCAGGCCCTGCAAGCGGGCGACGTCTGAGTCGGCCGGGACCTGCCCTGGCTCGCTCCCCCGGTCCACGATCTGGTTCTTGTCGTCGACGAAGACGACGTGGGGCAGGTAGGTGCGCGCAGCGTCATCGTCAATCTGGGAGTAGGCGATGAGGATGACGACGTCCCCCGGCGAGACCAGGTGCGCTGCGGCCCCGTTGACGCAGATCTCGCCCGCGCCGCGCTCACCGGGGATGACGTAGGTGGACAGGCGGTTGCCGTTGGTGCAGTTGCAGATGTCCACACGCTCACCGGGCAGCAGGTCAGCGGCCTCCAGCAGCGCGGCGTCCACCGTGATCGAGCCGACGTAGTTGAGGTCAGCCTGGGTGACGGTAGCGCGGTGGATCTTGGACGTCATCATCGTCCGGGTGCGAGTGCTCATTGCGGCCAAGGGTATGCCGTGCGGCGCCCCGCCAGACACAGAGGTGAGCGAGGTGACAGCACACGTGCCTCACACCTCTCCCGTCCGGGAAGGGGCGACGACGGCGCGCACCGCCCGGCCCGTGCCGTCGCCGTGCCAGCCGCGGGGCCCGGGCAGGTGCGCTCAGCCGAGGCTGACCAGCGTGTTGTCGATCAGCCGGGTCGAGCCGACCTTGGCGGCCAGAGCCAGCAGGACGGTCCCGGTGGTGGCGACCGCTGCGCCGTCGTCCGCGGCGGGCAGCCCCAGGCCTGCGCCGGCGCGCTCAACGAAGCTGTCCGGGTCGACGACCGCGACGTAGTCGACCTCGACGCCCTCGGCGCCAGCCAACAGGTCCGCTGCTGCCTGACGGACCCCAGCGGCGTCGGCGCCACTGGCTGCGGCCTGCAGCCCGGCCTCCAGCGCACGGGAGAGCGCCAGTGCCTGGCTACGCTCGGTCGCCGAGAGGTAGGCGTTGCGCGAGCTCATGGCCAGGCCGTCCTCCTCGCGACGAATATCCACGGGCACGATCTCCAGCGGCACGGCCAGGTCGCGGACCATGGCGGAGACGATGGCCAGCTGCTGGGCGTCCTTGCGGCCGAACAGCGCCCAGCGCGGACGGGTGAGATGCATGAGGGTGAGCACCACCTGAAGAACGCCCGCGAAGTGCGTGGGCCGCGTGGCGCCCTCGAGGACGGTAGCCAGAGGACCCGGGTCCAGGCGCACTGTGGGCTCGCCGGAGGGGTACATGACCTCGGTGGTAGGGGCGAAGACGATGAGACGACCCACGCGTGGCGCGCCGGCCTCGTCCGTCAGCGCGGCGCCGATGCCGGCGACGTCGGCGTCCAGGGTGCGGGGGTAGGCGTCGAGGTCCTCCCCCGGGGCGAACTGGAGAGGGTTCAAGAAGATCGTGACGACGACGGTCCCGCTCGGGCCCACGCGGCGGGCCGCCTGCGCGACGAGGTCGAAGTGACCCTGGTGCAGGGCGCCCATCGTCATGACGACGGCGCGTGGAGCGGCGTCACCCTCCAGGGCGGCAGCAAGCTCGGTGCGCGTGCAGGTCACAGTGGCAAGGTGGGAGGCGGTGGGAGACGCAGTCGAAGTCACGGCTTCAGAGTAGTCCGCCCCCGTTGACCGTCTACGTGCTGGCCGACCACCTATGTGCCGATGGACCGCGTAGTCCTCGGCCGACCTCGGTATTCGCGCGAATAGCGAGGTCGGCCGAGGACTAGGCGGTCGCGGGGAACACTGGTGGTCGGTGGGGGCAGAAGCGGTCGGCGGAGAGCGCTGTCAGTCCAGGACGTCCCGCAGCCGCTCGACCGAGCCGGCCTGGAGCTGGCCGATGGCCTCGCAGCGATCCACCGTCGCCCGGGCGAGAGCCCGATACGTCGCCACGACGTCCTCCAGCGGCTGCCCCTCAGCACCCCGCAGCCGCGAGAGCGCCTCCAGGTGCGCCTCAACGGTCCCGACGTCTCCCCGCGCCACCGGCCCGGTCAGCGCCCGGTCCGCCCCCTCGTTCAGCGCCCGGTCCAGGGCAGCGCTGAGCAGCGGGCGCAGGGTCGCCGCCCCGTCCTCCACGCCAGCCGCCGCCAGTGCCCGTACAGCCTGTCCGACCAGCGTCACCAGGTGGTTCGCTCCGTGGGCCAGCGCCGCGTGGTAGGCCGCCCGCGCCGACTCCGCCACGACACAGGGCTCCCCACCGAGCTCGACCGCGAGCGCCTGGCCGATCGGCAGGAAGGCTGGCGGCGCAGTCACCGCTATCGGGCAGCCGGTCAGCCTGGCCAGGTCCGTGGACATGCCGGAGAAGGTCATGGCCGGGTGCAGGGCGATCGGAATGGCACCGGCGGCCTGCGCGGGGGTGAGGACCTCAATGCCGTAGCGCCCGGAGGTGTGGACCACGATCTGGCCCATCTGCCACGCCCCGAGGCCAGCCAGCCCTGAGACCAGGTCTGCCAGGGCGTCATCGGGCACCGCCAGCAGCACCAGCTCGGCGCGGCGGATGATCTCCTCGACCTCCAGCACCGGCACGCCCGGCAGCATGACCTCAGCCCGCTCACGCGAGGCCTGTGAGACAGCGTGGACACCGATCACCTGATGATCCACCGCCCGCAAGGCCGAGCCGAGGACCGCGCCGACCTTGCCAGCCGAGATGACGCCGACTCCCAGCCGCCCTGGCCTAGAGGTCTGGACCCCGGGAACCGGGTTGGTGGACGAGTGTGGCTCAGTCATGGCGTGATCGTCTCACGCACGCACCTCACGCAGCAGGATCAGCCACGGCCCTAGCCAGCCAGCGGTCAGTCCTCTCCGCCTGACGACGCCGCAGCGCCCGCTCGGAGATGACCCTCTCCAGCGCGGCGGCGTCCCCCAGGTCGAGGTTGGACAGGGAGGTCGAGACCTGCCCCAGCTCCACCATGCACAGGTCGATCTTCGCCAGCCTGCGCCGACGGGCCAGCGGCCCCTGGCTGATGCTGACGGACTGGATCCGCTCGTAGGGCACCACGCTCGCACTGCGCCACAGCCGCCTGCGGCGCAGGATGACACAGGTGTCCGTGAGCATGACTCCTTCCCGGAGCCAGGCCACGGGCGAGAAGGCCCTCCCCCGGGGGCTGATCCGGACCAGCCCCCGCTCGGGCGAGCCGATGGGCGCGCTGGGGTCTCCCACGCCGTCGTCTCCGCTGCCCGAGAGCACGGCGTCCAGCACGCTGTCCGGGTCCGAGGTGCCCAGGTCCGGGGTCACCAGCCACAGGGCGCGCAGCGCCGTGTCGCGGTCCCCCACAGGCAGCAGGACGTTGGAGCCATTCTCCTGGACCTGCCCTGAGGCCGAGGCGTCCACGCTCTCGCGCCCGGCCACGCAGGCCTTGACCTGCCACCAGTCCTTGCCACGCCACAGCGGTCCCTGCTCCAGGCTCACGGCGTGCACACGCCCAGGCGGCAGCGTGGAGGAGGTGTCCGCCGTCAGGCCGTAGCGCAGACGGATCCCTGCCGGGGTGGCAAAGGCGCGAAAGCGCCAGCCCCGGTTGAAGCGGCCCCACACGACGCCGACGGCGGTTAGCGGCGCGATCGTGTAAGGCACGATGATGCCGATGATCTCTCCCACGTTCGCGATGTCGTTGGCGGTCAGCGCGACGACAAGCAGGATCGTGAAGGCCACGACGAGCACGGCGGTCGTCACGATGGTCGCCGAGCGCAGGACGGAGCCGACGAGGACCTTGGTGTCTACCTCGTAGAGCGGATGCTCCTGGCGCTGCCGGCCGCCGGCCAGCGGCGCGGCAGCGGCGTCCTCAAAGCCTCGCGGTACCTGCCCGGCCCCGCTCTGACCGCTGTCCTCTGCCTGCGCGGCGAGGGCCGACAGCCTCACCTCTCCCGGCACCGCAGCGGCCCCGGGCTCCGGGCTCGTCTGGGCAGGCACTGCTTCCGGGGCGCCGTTGGTCTGCGCACCAGCCGCCAGGTCGAGAATGAGGTCCCTCAGCTCCTCCAGCCGGGCGGTAGGCAGGTAGCCCAGCACCACTCGGGAGTCGCCGCTGCCGGCCACCTCGACGGTCAGCTGCCCGAGACCGAAGAGGCGGCCCAGCAGCGGGTGGACGACGTCGACGGACTGGATCCGCGGCAGGCGCGCGATCCGCAGCTGCTTGGTGAGCACCCCCGAACGCAGGTAGACACCGTCACGGTCCACGGCATAGGTCTTGTAACGCCAGCCCAGGAACAAGGCGATCCCCAGGAGCGCCAGGAGCGCGCCCGCAGCAGGAAGGATCCACACGAGCTGGGACTGGCTCAAGGGCAGGCCCTCCTTGGAGATGGCCTGGTAGGCCTGGTAGGCCTCGTCCACGTTCTGATAGGTCAGGAAGGCCAGGAGCGCGGCAATGGCCTTCCATCCCTCCAGCAGCGGGGTGACGGGGTGCATGCGCTGCCACTGCACGCCTTCGGGCAGCCTGATCGAGCGCTCAGCCGCGTCAGTGGCCGGGACGATCTTCCTGGCGCTCACAGCCCGCTCATCCTCTCCTCGCCGCGCTCGGACAGGAGCTGGCGCAGGTGCTCCGCCTCGGCCACCGGCAAACCGTTGATCGTGGCGTCAGTGGAGGCGGAGGCGGTGTGGAGCTTGACCTCGGCGATGCCGAGGCGGCGCGCCAAAGGCCCCTGGGAGGTGTCCACGAACTGCATGCGCCCGTAGGGGACCACCGAGAGGCGACGGAACATGATGCCCTTGCGCCACAGCAGGTGATCCTCCCCCAGCGCGTAGCCCATGGCACGCACCTGGCGAGGAATGAGCCAGGCCTCCCACAACGTCGTCGCCGCGGTCACGCCCGCTCCCAGGAACCACCAGCGGCTGTGCAGCACGCCAAGCACGAGGAAGACGATGATGATCACGGCGTCGAGGCTGAGGTTGACCGTGAGCCGGGCAGTGACCAGCCTGGGAGAGACGGGGTGGAACTCCACGCCCTCCGGCTCGAAGGGCGAGACGGAGGCGGGGACGACGGGCTGGCCGGGGTCTGGGGCGGTCGGCTCAGTCGGGCGGGAGGCAGTCACAGTGGCTCCTTGCGGGGTCGGGGTCCTCAGGCTCCCACGCCACCGTAGGTCCTCGCCTCCTCCGTCAGGAGGAAAGCCTTCTTTCGCAGGGCTCAGGCCGTCGCGCCTCCGCTGGGCAGCGCCGAGCCAGGCGAGCCGTCCTCGTCGTCGTCATCGCTCATGTCGATGGCGCACCAGTGCTCCACCACCACGCCAGCCACACACCACACGAGGGAGGCGAGCAGGCATCCAGCGGCGGTCCATCTCAGGGTGTCCATCGCCGGGGAGGCTGGGCTGATGAGTGACACCGCCAGCTCGCCCGCGTAGACGCCTGCCACGACGGCACCGACGATGGCGGAGGCCTGGGCGGCGGCCGCCGTGGTAGCGGCGCCGGTCGGCGTCATCCAGGTCGGGCGGTGGTCCCTCATGCGGCGCACGGCGTGGCCGGCCACGAGCACGACCAGAGCCACCGCGAGGGCCACCGCCGCACCCCAGGGCGTGAGGGCGGGGACCCATCCGCGATGACGCAGAACCAGGTCAAGGACGACCCAGCTGACGACGGCCGACGTGGCGAAGCACGCGAGGACGCCGGTCCAGCGCGTGCGGCGCATCAGGACTGCCCGTCCCGTCCGCCGATCACCTCGTCCCAGCCGAGCGGCTGCGCCCACTCCTCCTGGCCCTCCGCGTCCATGACGGCGGGGAACGGAGCAGGGTCCGGGGTCAGGGACGAGGAGGCGCTGGTCCCCGCAGGCGCCGAGGCCGGCGCAGCGGGGTCAGGGGTCGAGGTCGACGGCGGAGCCGGCGGGGGCGCGAAGACCGCGGAGGCGGGGCCTGGGGCCTCGACCGGGTTGGGGTCAGCGTCGGCCTGGGGCTCGGGAGGCAGATCACCCTCGGGCGCACTCGGCTCCTCACGCACCGGCTCGGGCACAGGGACAGGCTCGGCGGGTGGCTCAGGGGCAGGCGCGAGGGCCGGGTCCTGCGGCTCGACCGGAGCCTCCTGCGGCAGCGGCGGGGCCACGTACTGGCCGGTCGGCAGGGCGGGCAGGTGGTCGGAGTCCAGCCAGTCCAGGGCGAGCCAGCGCACGCCCTCACGGTCTGGGGCGACCTCCGCCAGGGCGGCCACGGAGTGGTCCCCGATCTCTGCGAAGGGGTCTGCCTGGGACCAGGGCACTAGGACGAAGGCTCGCTGGGCAGCAGCAGGATGCGGCAGCGTGAGCTCGGGCTCGGTCGAGGACACGCCCTCGTAGGTGACGATGTCCGCGTCCAAGGTGCGCGGGCCCTTGGGCTCGTTGCGCACGCGTCCGGCATCGGCCTCCAGGCCCTGGCACACCGCCAGAAGCTCACGCGGAGCGAGGGTCGTGGACACCAGGACCACCGTGTTGAGGTAGTCAGGCTGCTCGGCCCCGCCCTCAGGGACGACGGCGGCAGTGCGGGCCAGAGGGGCGACCTCGGTGATCGTCACGCCGGGCGTCGACCGCAGCGTGCTCACGGCCTGGCGCAGCGCCGGAACGACGCCCCCGACGTTGCCCCCCAGGGCGATGACAGCCTCCACCGGGTGCTCCGGCACCTGTGCCAGCAGGTCGCGTGGTGCAGGCGGTGCGGGAGCGGGAACCAGCGCCGGCTCGCCCTGGTGAGCCGGCACCGGCTCCTGCGACGCAACGTCCTCCTGCGCAGTCTCCTCCTGCACGGCCTCGGCCAGCGGCGCAGCCAGGCCCTCAGGCGCAGGCTCGTCCTGAGCCTGGACGACAGGCGGCACCTCGGGCAGCTCCTCCACCAGGGCGGAGGAGTCCTCCAGCGGCAGGGACGTCACGGGCACGGGCTCTTCCACGGGCGCGGGCACGGACAGCGCCTCGGGCTCCGACAAGGGCGCCGGGGCCGGCTCGGCGGGTGCGGCGTGGGCGGCCAGGACTGGCGACCTGCCTGCAGACGGCCTGGCAGCCGGGGCATCGTCGCTGCGACGCACGATCGTCAGCGAGACGTCCTCGAAGGCTACCTCCAGGGGCGCCTGCGGCTTGTGCACCGTCACCTCGACCTCGCGCACCGCCTCAAAGGCAAGAGCAGCCTCAGCCACGCGCGCAGCCAGGGTCTCGATGAGGTTGACAGGCTCGCCCTCGATGACGTCGACGATCGCCGCGGCCACGGCCGAGTAGTCGACGGCGTCCCCCAGGGAGTCGGTCACGGCAGCCACCGACGCGCCTCGCACCCCCAGGCGCAGCTCGGCGTCGACGACGAAGAGCTGGCCCTCCTCGCGCTCGCTGGGTAGCACGCCGTGGTAACCGCGGGCCGACAGTCCTGTCAGCCGGATCTGGTCCTGTGTCAGGACGGTGCTCATCGTGATTCCTTCCAGAAGGAGGCAGCCATGACGGCGTCCCGGCTCGCCGGGACCTCGTGGACTCGGACGGCCCAGGCACCGGCGGCAGCGGCCAGGGCGGAGGTGGCAGCGGTAGCGGCGTCGCGCGCCGTCGGCTCGGCAGCGCGGTCCGCGGCGACCGCAGCAGCCAGGAAGCGCTTGCGCGAGGCGCCGATAAGGACCGGGTGGCCCAGGTCCTGGCGCAGACGGTCCGTGGCAGCCAGCAGCTGCCAGGACTGATCGTGCGTCTTGGCGAAACCCAGGCCCGGGTCGATGACCACCTGGGAGGGGGCGACCCCCGCGGCCTCAAGCTCGTCCAGGCGCTGGCGCAGCTCCGCCTCGACTCCCGCCACGACGTCGCCGCCGTAGTCGGTCAGCTGGTCCATGGTCTCGGGGTCGCCTCGCCAGTGCTGGCAGACGTAGACCACGCCGGCCTGCGCCACGACGGCGTGCATGCGGGGATCTGCGAGCCCGCCGGAGACGTCGTTGACGATGAGGGCACCAGCCTGCGTGACAGCCTCGGCCGTGGCAGCGTGGACGGTGTCCACCGAGACCACCGCACCTGCGGCCACCAGCTCGCGGACCACCGGCAGGACGCGATCGACCTCCTCGGCGGCGCTGACCCGGCTGGCACCCGGGCGGGTGGACTCCCCGCCCACGTCCAGCAGGTCCGCCCCCTGGCGCATGAGCTCCAGGCCGTGGCCCACGGCCTTGTCCGCCGCGAGCCAGCGACCGCCGTCGGAGAAGGAGTCCGGCGTGACGTTGATGATCCCCATGACCAGCGTGCGACCCTGGCGCGTGGCAGCAGTCAGTCGCTCCGGCAGAGGCGATGGGGCAAGAAGGTCAGCCTGGTTCACCGCACCAGCCTAACGTGCGCACCGTGCTGACGCCGGGACCTGGCTACCGACGCACCGCGCAGACCCAGGACGTGCACCAAGGGCTCTTGACACACGGCGCCCCCCTCACTCCCACCCCGCCCGAGGACGTTCGACCCGAGCGAGTCGGTCTCCCGGAGGGTACAGGCGGTCTACCGCCTCAGTGACGTCCCAGGATGAGGCTCATGGCCTCAGCACGCGTGGCCGCGGCCCGCAGCTGCCCGCGTACCGCCGAGGTCACGGTGGAGGCCCCGGGCTTGCGCACCCCGCGCATCGACATGCACAGGTGCTCAGCCTCGACGACGACGAGCACGCCCCGCACACCCAGGCGCTCAACCATGGCGTCAGCCACCTGGGCGGTCAGACGCTCCTGGACCTGCGGACGGCGCGCGTAGCCCTCGACCAGGCGCGCCAGCTTGGACAGGCCCGTCACGTGTCCGTCCTCGCTGGGGATGTAGGCGATGTGGGCGACCCCGTGGAAGGGCAGGAGGTGGTGCTCGCACACGGAGTACATCGGGATGTCACGGACCAGGACCATCTCGTCGTGACCAACGTCGAAGACCTTCTCCACGTGGGCACCGGGGTCCTCACGCAGGCCCGCGAACATCTCCTCAAACGCCCGGGCCATCCGGTCAGGCGTCTCTCTCAGCCCGTCGCGGTCCGGGTCCTCCCCGATCGCCACGAGCAGGTCCCGCACCGCCCGGCGCACGCCCTCGGCGTCGTAGGGCCGCACCGAGCGCGCGACGACAGCGCCGCCCACCGGGGCGCCAGGCTCCTGGCCCTCGCTCATGCCTCAGACCCGCCCACCGGTGCAGCCGCCTCGTCTGCCGCGCCCTGGGCGGGGGCCTCAGCCGGGCCCGTGCCTACGTCCCCGCCGTCCTTGACCGCGCTGCGGCGGGGCAGGGTCGAGCCAGAGAAGTAGGTGCCCGCTGCCAGGTCCCCGTCCAGGACCAGGGACTCGTCCGAGCGCCACAGCGGCCTCTCGCTCTGCTTGACGACGGGCGCGAAGATGCGCTCCAGGTCCTTCTCCAGCAGCGTCTCCTTCTCCAGCAGCTCGGTAGCCAGCTCCTCCAGGACGGCGCGGTTGCGGGTGAGGATCTGCCAGGCCTCGCGGTGAGCGGCGTCCATGAGCTCGCGCACCTCGGCGTCGACGCTGGCGGCCACCTGCTCGGAGAAGTCACGCTGGGTGGCAGACAGGCCCAGCACCGTCTCGTTCTCGGTGGTGCCGAGCTTGACTGCTCCCACCGAGCGGGTCATGCCGTAGTCGGTGACCATCTTGCGGGCCGTGGCGGTGGCCTTCTCGATGTCGTTGGAGGCGCCGGTGGTCGGGTCGCGGAAGACCAGCTCCTCGGCCGCACGCCCGCCCATGGCGTAGACGAGCTGGTCAAGCAGCTCGTTGCGGGTCGTGGAGTACTTGTCATCCGAGGGCATGACCATCGTGTAGCCCAGCGCCTTGCCTCGCGGCAGGATCGTCACCTTGGTCACCGGGTCGGAGTAGGCGCCGGCGGCCGCGCACAGGGCGTGCCCGGCCTCGTGGTAGGCGGTGACCGCCTTCTCGTGGTCGTTCATCACCCGGGTGCGTTTCTGCGGGCCGGCGATGACGCGGTCGATCGCCTCGTCCAGCGCCCGGTTGTCGATGAGCTGGGCGTTGGAGCGCGCGGTCAGCAGGGCGGCCTCGTTGAGGACGTTGGCCAGGTCCGCACCGGTGAACCCGGGGGTGCGCTTGGCGACCTGGTCGAGGTCGACGTCGCGCGTCATCGGCTTTCCCTTGGCGTGCACGCGCAGGATCGCGGCCCGCCCGGCCATGTCCGGGGCCTCGACGGCGACCTGGCGGTCGAAACGGCCCGGACGCAGCAGCGCGGGGTCAAGCACGTCAGGTCGGTTCGTGGCGGCGATGAGGATGACGTTGGTCGAGGCGTCGAAGCCGTCCATCTCCACCAGCAGCTGGTTGAGGGTCTGCTCGCGCTCGTCGTGGCCACCGCCAGTGCCCGAGCCACGGTGGCGGCCGACGGCGTCGATCTCGTCGACGAAGATGATGGCCGGAGCGTTCTCCTTGGCCTGCTCGAACAGGTCACGCACGCGCGAGGCACCCACACCGACGAACATCTCGACGAACTCGGAGCCCGACATGGAGAAGAAGGGCACGCCAGCCTCGCCAGCCACCGCCTTGGCCAGCAGCGTCTTACCGGTTCCAGGAGGACCGTAGAGCAGCACGCCCTTGGGGATCTTGGCACCCACGGCCTGGAACTTCTCCGGCTCAGCCAGGAACTCGCGGATCTCCTCCAGCTCCTCAACGGCCTCGTCCTCGCCGGCGACGTCGTCAAAGGTGACCTCAGGCATCTCCTTGGAGCCCACCTTGGCCTTGGACCTGCCAAAGCCCATCGCCCCGCCGCGCCCGCCGGCCATCCGGCCCATGAACCACCACATGGCACCCAGCAGCAGGAGCATGGGCACGATGAGCTGGAGCATGGAGGACCACCAGCTCGCCGTCGGCACGACCGAGTTGAAGCCACCCGACGGCTGGGCCTCCTGAACGAGGGTGTCCACCTGCTCGGCCTGGGCGTCAGTGAAGGTGAACTGGACCTTCTTGCCGAGGTTCTGGTCAGTGCGGCCAGACTCCTTGGCCTTGAGCGTGTAGCTCTGCGTCAGGTCCAGCTCCACGCGCTGGGTGCCGTCGATCACGGTCACGGACCTCACCGTCTGCGGAGAGTCCTTGAGGATCGCCAGACCGTCAGAGGTGTCGATCGCTCGGTAGCCCCCCAAGGCGGACAGGAGCACCCACCCCAGCAGCGCCAGGAGCACCAGCGGAGCCGCCCACATCAGCGGGCTGGCCAGCGGGCCACGCTGACGCTGCCTGGAGCCCTTGTCCCGCTTCAGGCCACGGCCCGAGGGTGAGCCGTCCTTCTTGTCCTTGGTGCCCACGGGGCGGTTGCCGCCGGGCTGACCAGTGTCACTCATCGAGGTGTGTTCCCTTCGCGCGTGTGATCGTCTGACGGTATCCGACAACCTCGTGCGCGCACCACGAGGCAGGGGGCTCGTTCGCCTCAGGCGTGCAGACGCACCCGGCCCCGGCCGAGCAACGAGGGCGTCCGGCCCGCTCCTAGCCGGCGGTGACGACGGGCTGCCCCTCCGAGGGCTGGACGACGACGAAGCCAGGGCCGTGGAAGGCGAGCTGGAAGGACTCTCCTGATCCACGACCGATCAGCGCCCCCATCTTGAAGGTCGAGTGGACCTGGGGCTGGAGGTTAGCGGACCAGCACACCGCCGCCTGAGGGTCGACGTAGGTGGGCTGGAGCGAGCAGTCCAGGACCATCGGCGTGCCGTCACAGGACAGGGCTGCCACGCCGCGCCCCTGGACCTGGAGGTTGAACAGGCCACCGGCCAGCAGGCCGGCGTTGCCCAGCATCGTGACGTCATAGCCCAGGCTGGCGTCAAAGGCGAGCAGCGAGCGGGTGCTGATGGTCAGGGCGTCCCCCTCCAGCTCCAGCAGGAAGACCCGCTGGGCTGATCGTGCGAGGAAGAGCTCCCCCTGGCCGGACACGCGCATGAGGTTGCCGCCCTCACCGGACACGGCCTTCTTGAGCATCCCGCTGAGCGAACGGGCCCCCTGGTAGTGAAAGTCCATCTGTCCCTGGTAGGCGACCATGGCGCCCTGGGCCGCGATGACCTCGGGGCCCATGAGGACCCTCAGCATCTTGCTCGACTGCAGCGTCCAGCGCTGGCTGGTCTGCCGCTCAGAATGAGACTGGTCAAAAATCTGGCTTCGCATGGTGTCCAGGCAATCCGACGAAGAGGGACGGACGACAGGGCGCGGCTGCAGCACTTCGCCCAGCCGCAGCAGGCCCCGAGCGCAGTCTATGACGACAGCCTCGGCGTCACAGGGACGGGGTGGTGTAGGTCGTCACTCTCCCCGAGGCGGTCGTGATGGTCACGATGTACTGAAAGGTCGTCCAGTACTTCTCGCTCTTCCGCGACCCGTAGCTGAGGACGGCGTTGCGCAGGATGGTATGGAAGGCGGGCGCATCACCACGCCCGCCAGGGACCACCAGCTCCCAGCCGTAGGCGGGGTAGCCGTTGGGTCCCGTGACCTTCTCACCTGCCTTGGCTCCCGTCGTGCCGTCCGCGAAGGTGACGCCGTCGCCGACACTGACCTGCAGGGCGTTGAGCCTGTCCCCGCCTGCCGTGCCTGAGATGTTTGACTGGAGCGTCAGACCGTAGTCACCGACCAGGTGTCCGTACACCTGGTCGGCCATCAGGTCGGAGGTCATCGGTGAGACCACCGGGCTCTGCCTGACGTCGGAGGCGCGCCGGCTGACGACCTCGATGACGACCGACGTCCTCATGCTGAGGGCTATGGAGCACAGGGGGGGGGGGAGCGATACCGCGGCTGAAGCTGGTGTTGTCCAGGTCAGTCCTCGCGGCCTCCGTCAGCGACAGGGCCCAGCCCTGGACGCGGTACTGCTGCGTCGTCTGCGTCAGCTGGGGCTCCTCCCACAACGCATGAGCCGCCGTCGTCGGCAGGAAGCCCGCGCGGTCAGCGCTCTGGGCTGAGCACACGGAGGCCGAGGCGGGGGCAGCGACGCTGATGGCGGGGATGGTCCATGCGGCGGACGCGAGGACCACACGGCGGGTCACCACGCTCATCATCCTCTCCGTTGTCACGACCAGGGACTTAAGTCTACCTGGTCACGCGCCACGTCCACCACGGTACCGCAGGAGCCGCCGCTGCCACGCAGGGGAGGCTCAGCCTCCGTAGACCTCAGGACGCAGGGTGGCGATGAAGGGCAGGTTGCGGTAGCGCTCGGCGTAGTCCAGGCCGTAGCCGACGACGAACTCGGTGGGGATGTCGAAGCCGACGTACCTGACGTCCACCTCGACCTTGGCCGCCTCGGGCTTACGCAGGAGCGTGGCGATCTCGACGCTGGCAGCCCCGCGGCTGGAGAGGTTGCCCACGAGCCAGGACAGGGTGAGCCCGGAGTCGATGATGTCCTCGACGATGAGCACGTGCCGTCCGGTCAGGTCCGCGTCCAGGTCCTTCAGGATGCGCACCACGCCGGAGGACCTGGTCCCCGACCCGTAGGAGGACACCGCCATCCAGTCCATGGGGGCGCTGCGGTGCAGGCGGCGCGAGAGGTCCGCCATGACGTAGACGGCTCCCTTGAGCACACCCACCAGCAGGATGTCCTTGCCCTCGTAGTCCGCGTCGATCTGGGCGGCCATCTCGTCGAGCCGCTGAGCGATCTCCTCCTGCGAGACAAGAACCTGTGCCAGGTCGCTGCCCATGTCAGTGGCGTCCACGTTCACCCTCCGTGCGGCTGGAGACGATACTTCAATAACACCGCAGGAGGAGTCTGGCACGACGCGGGCGCGGGCGCGAGCGCGGCGCTCAGCCCCGGCAGCCGCAGTCAGCCATCGGCGTCACCAGGTCCTGGTCGAGCGCCACCCGAGCCGAGTACAAGCCGCCGGTCTCGAAGCCGTCGACGATGACGGAGAAGGCCAGCAGCCTGCCCTCGCGAGTCACCACGGTCCCGCTCAGGGAAGCCGTCTGGTCCAGGGAGCCCGTCTTGGCGCGCACCGTGCCGGTGGCAGCCCCCTCGGCAAAGCGGTCGTGCAGCGTACCGTCCAGCCCGGCCACCGGCAGGGCGGTCACCAGCGAGCGGCCGACCGTCCCGCCGTCGTCGCCTGAGGCCCGGGCCAGGAGCTGGGCGAGCAGACGGGCTGGTACCTTGTCCCCACGCGCCAGGCCCGAGCAGTCGAGCATCGTCACGCCCGAGACGTCGAAGCCGTCGGTCCTGAGCCGCTCCAGCACGGCCTGTGCCGCGCCGGCGAAGCTCGCCTCGTGACCGGCGGCAGCGGCCAGCACCCGCCCCTCGACCTCGGTCATCGTGTTGTCCGAGGCCTTGAGGGAGACTGTCAGGATCTCTGACAGGGGCGCGGAGTCCACCGAGGCGACGACGCTGGCGCCCTCAGCGGCGCGGGAGCGGGTGATGTCTCCCTCGACGCTGACGCCGGCCGCCGTCAACGCGGTGGCGAAGGCCTGGGCGGCCTCCATGGCCGGGTCCTGGGGGTAGGCGGTCGCGCCTCCGTAGGAGGTGACGTCAATCATGAGCGGCTGGATCGGGGCGACCCAGGCCTCGTTGCCGGCCTCCCAGTCCGCAGAGAAGGTGGCCCCGGTGAAGAGCGTGTCATCCAGGGCGAGCCTGACGCTGGTCACCCCCTGGTCGGCCAGCGTGGCGGCGGCGTCGCGAGCCAGGTCCCCCAGGCCCGCGTGACCGACGACGGCGTCCGGGTTACCGGCGTCGGCCGCCAGGAGCACGTCCCCGCCTCCTACCAGCGTGAGCGTGCCGTCCTGGAAGGTGGCTGAGGTGGTCATGCGGTGGTCGGCACCGAGCTCGGACAGGCTCGCCCAGGCCGTGAGCAGCTTGTTGGAGGAGGCCGGGGTCAGCGGCGTGGAGGCGTTGTGGTCCACCAGGATCTGGCCGGTGGCGACGTCGATGATCGACACTCCCGTGCTCGCGGCAGCGACCAGGTCGTCAGCAGCCAGGGTCTGGGCGTAGCCGGCCAGGACCTGAGCCTCAGGCAGCGGGGCGTCGGCGGCCAGTCCCGCCGCCGCCTGGGCGGAGGGCGTGGCCGTCGTCGTGGCTGGGAAGGGCTGGAGCTCGTTGGTGGCCGGAGCGACGGTGAGCGGGCCAGGAACGACGTCGAGGGCGTCAGCCAGCCCGTAGTAGCCCCCGGCAACGAGGAGTGTCGCTGCTGTCAGGGCGCCGATCGTGGCCTTACGCACTGGTCCTCCGGGTCATGAGACAGGTCTGGGTTGCCACCGCAGCCAGGTCGTGTGACAGGATCCCAGCCTCAGGCGGCGTCGTGAGCCACACTAGTGCCATTGAAGCCGCCCGTCCCGGAGCGGCCCGCTCGCCGTTCCTGATCGGCAAGCACCGGACAACAGCTGGGAGGCACTCGTGGAGTTCGACGTCACGATCGAGATCCCCAAGGGAAACCGCAACAAGTACGAGGTAGACCACGAAACCGGCCGCATCAAGCTGGACCGTATGCTCTTCACCTCCACCCGCTACCCCGACGACTACGGTTTCATCGACAACACCCTGGGTGAGGACGGCGACCCCCTGGACGCGCTCGTGCTCCTGGAGGAGCCCACCTTCCCCGGCTGCCTCATCCGCTGCCGCGCACTGGGCATGTTCCGTATGCGCGACGAGAAGGGCGGGGACGACAAGGTCCTGTGCGTGCCCAGCGCGGACCAGCGCGCCTCCTGGCGCACGGACATTGAGGACGTCAGCGAGTTCCACCGCCTGGAGATCCAGCACTTCTTCGAGGTCTACAAGGACCTGGAGCCCGGCAAGAGCGTTGAGGGCGCCCACTGGGTGGGCCGTGAGGAGGCCGAGGCGGAGATCCGCCGCTCCTACGAGCGTGAGGCTGAGCGCGTGGCCCGCAAGGAGCACTGAGCCCGGCACCGGTCAGGCAACACGGCCAGACAGGTACCAGGGGGGGGGGGGGGGGGGGGGGGGG
>NZ_JARKVC010000044.1 GCF_029851875.1 Actinomyces sp. | reverse complement strand
GCCTGGGCCTGGCCCTGGAGCTCGTCGCCCCGGCGATGGGGTACATGGCTGAGCGGATCGTCCCGGTCATGGCGCAGACGTTCGGGGCGCTCCTCAACGCGCTGACGCCGCTCGTGGGCAGCATCCTCGTAAGGCTGAGCGAGGTCGTGGCGGCCCTGCTGGGACCGCTGACGGACCTCACGGCGGCGGTGCTCCCGGTGGTCACGTCCGCCATCGACGCGATCGTGACAGCCCTGTCACCTCTCGTGGACTCCCTGCTGGCGGCGGTCCGGGACGCGCTGAGCACGATCATGCCGCCGCTGACCAGCATGGTCCGGACCGTCATGCCGCTCATCCGTGACGCTATCGAGCAGGTCGCTCCGCTGCTGGCTGAGATCGGCGCGAAGATCGGTGACCTGATCGGCAAGGTCGCTGGGATCGTGTCGAGCCTCGTCGCCGACCTCATCCCTGTCCTCCAGGACGTCATCACGACGGCCCTGCCGTACGTGGTGCCACTGATCAAGGGGATCATCAGCGTGATCTCGTCAGCCATCGACGTGCTGAGCGCCGTCCTCGTACCGGTGGTCCAGCTCGCCGCCAACATCGTCCTCGTGGCGGTAGAGGCGATGGGCACCGTCTTCACGTGGCTGTGGGAGAACATCGTCAGCAAGGTCGTCGACTGGATCACGCAGAAGCTGGGTGGCCTGTCCGACTGGATGGGCGGCACGCTCGTGCCCCTGATCGGGACGGCCGTCCAGGCCGTGAAGGACGTGTTCCAGTCAGTCAAGGACAAGGCCGGCGAGATCGCCGACGGGGTGAAGTCCGCCTTCGAGTCGATGAGCTCCGCCGTCTAGACGGTGTGGGACGGGATCAAGGGCGCGGCCGCAAAGCCGGTGAACTTCCTGATCCAGACCGTCTACACCGACGGCATCAAGAAGCTCGTCGAGGGAATGGCCTCCAAGGTGGGCCTGTCCCTGACGCTCCCGACGATGACCCCGATCCCGGGGTACGCGACCGGAGGCGTGCTGCCCGGGTACACGCCGGGGAGAGACGTCTACCACTTCGTGTCCCACGACGGCGGTGGCGCGCTGGCCCTGTCCGGCGGCGAGGCGATCATGCGGCCAGAGTGGACGCGCGCTGTTGGCGGACCTCGTGCCGTGGCTGCTATGAACGCCGCCGCGCGGCACGGGCGCCCGATCCCTGGCGGCGACGTGGGGCGTGCCGCCGCGTTCGCTGACGGTGGTGTCTGGGACCGGGTCAGGAACACGGTCGGAGGCGCTGTCAGTGCTGCCAGTGAGTGGCTGTCTGACGCGGCGGACGCTGTGGCGTCGATCATCCAGGACCCGATCGGGGCGGTGACCAGCCTCGTGCGCGTACCTGTGGACGCGCTCGTCTCGCGCCTGCCTGGGTCCGGAGCCTTCGCTGACGCAGCGAGGGCGGTACCGGGGCAGCTCATCGACGGCTTCGGCAGCTGGCTGAAGGGCAAGACCGAGACGATGGCGGCGTCGAACATCGTCGCTGCTGCCCGTAAGGCGATCGGTGTGCCGTACGTGTGGGGCGGCTCGTCCATCCCGCCGGGCGTGGACTGCTCCGGTCTCGTGTACTGGGCCGCCCGTCAGATGGGGTCCAGCATCCCGCGCCTGACAGCGGCTGGGTACCAGTCGATGGCTGGTGGCCCGGCTAACCAGAACGTGGCGGGAAACCTCCTGTTCTGGGGAAGTCCTGCGTACCACGTGGCCATCACGGCTGGCGGCGGCCGTCTCGTCGAGGCGCCAAAGCCGGGCACTGTGGTGCGTGAGGCACCGATCTGGGGCGCCCCGTCGACGCGGTCGTTCAAGTTCGACGACGGCGGGTGGCTGCAGCCCGGCCGTACCAGTGTCGTCAACGAGACAGGAAGGCCGGAGGCGGTGCTCACGTCCGGGCAGTGGTCGAAGATGGACGACCTCATCGAGGCCCTGAGGGAGAACACGGCCCGTGACCTGACGGTGCGGGACGTGGACGACAAGCTCGTCGGTCGTATGCGCGTAGAGGCGGATGACCGCCTTGTCGAGGCGATCCGTATGAACCGCGCCGGCGTCTAAGGAGGGTGTATGGCTGGGACCGTATGGATCGCCAGGCACACGGGTCTGCCTTCTTTCCGGCTCCCTACGGTGGCGGGACGGCGGCTGAGTGTGCTCGCGGCTGACGCGACACGCACGTGGACGGCTGTGGCCGCCACGGGTACGGGCAGCGACCTGCTGGCCAGCGACCCCCTGGCTGCGCCAGGAGTGCCAGTCACCTACCTGCTTCCTGACGGGCGGAAGGTCGAGATGACACGCCCTGTGCCGCGCGGCGGCGAGGAGTGGTGGCGCGGCATGGTGTCACGGCTGGACGGTCGCACGGTCCCCGGCCTGTCGTGGGACGCTGACGGCGACGGGCGCGACTGGACGTCCGGCGTCGTCCGCTTCTCCCCGTCCGTGGCGCGCTGGCCGCTGGAGGAGCCAGCCATCGAGGGAGGCGGGACGTTCGTCCTGTGGGAGCCCGAGCGTGAGCGCGAGGTGTGGGACCTGCTGAGGACACCAGGGCCTCTCGTGGTCATGCCAGCCGCACCCGCTGTCGCGCTGCCCGCCAGGGTGATGACGATCAGCTCGGTAGGTCGAAAGCGGATCAGCGGCGACGGCGTCCTGGAGTGGACGGCCAAGTGGGCTGAGGTACCGCTGACCTCACCCATGCTGACCAGCCCTGACGGGACGGTCGGTGCCCCTGTGGTGGTGTGGGGTGAGTGGGACGCCTACGACCACGCGTGGCGGGACCGCACCTACCTGGACCTGTGCCGGGCCGTGGCGGGGATGCCCTCATGAGGCCCGGCCCCCCGACAGCGGCGCTGGCCGGTGGGCTGGCGGTGGGTGTGCGCGTGGACGTGCTGCGCGCCGGCAGGGTGCTGGCCGCTGACGTACCGGCCGCGAAGGTCGCACTGGAGTGGTCGGCCGGTCGGGCCGTGCCGGCGAGGCTGACCTACGAGGTGCCGGAGGACTGGGTGCCCCGCCACCCGCTGGACCCGCTGAACCGTTTCGGGCAGCGGTCCGCCGTGTCCGTGGTGTGCCGCTCCGCCACTGGGCGCGTGTGGGAGACGCCGCTGGGTGAGTACCTGCACACGGACTGGGACTCCTCCGGCGGGACGGTGACGGTCACGGCGATGGACCTCATGCAGGTGCTGGAGGACGACCCGATGCCCTGGCCGTCCTCACCTGGCAGGGGCGCGAGGGTGCGTAGCGAGCTTCAGCGTCTGGCTGGGTCGCTGCCTGTGGTCCTGGACCCGGGTGTGGCTGACTCTCCGGTGGCTGTGACCACGCAGTGGGGCAACTCCCGGACTGAGGCTGTGTGGAAGCTGGCGGACTCGAAGGGGTTCGGGCTTCGGTGCGGGGCTGACGGGTGCCTGCACGCCTACCCGCTGCGTGACGCCGCTGTCCTGGACGTGGTCTACGAGGCGGCGTCACTGGGTGGCGGGCGCGTGGGTAACGGCCTGCTGGTGGACGCTCCTGCCGCGCCGGGTGGTGAGTCGCGTCGGCCTAACCGCTGGGTCGTGACCGGCACGTCCTCTGAGGGTGGTCAGGACACGAGGTGGAGCGCCGAGAGGACCGCGACCGCCCCGCCCTTCGACGTGGAGGGATACGGGTGGGTCACGTCCCACAAGGAGTTCTCTGCCGCCGGGTCGCGTGAGGCCGTCGAGAAGGCGGCCGACTCCTACATGCGTTCTGACCTGTACGCCGTGACCACCCGGAGCGTGGAGGTCGTGCCAGACCCTCGTCTTGAGGTGGGGGACGTGGTCGGTGTCGTCACGGCAGATGAGGTGCTGGCGGGCCGGGTGGTCGCCTACTCCCTGCCCGTGTCCGAGGTGGGGGCGTCCATGCGCGTGGACCTGGCCCTCCTTGAGTGGTGACACACATACCGCCCACGCCACGCACGTACCTGGAAGAGACCTACACGTAAGGAGACACGATGGGTAGGAGCCTGTGGCTGGACACCTCACCCCACCGCACGCAGGAGGCCGCTCTGGCCTCCTCAGCGGCCCAGGCGGCAGCAGGCACACCCTCGTGGGTGCTGGGCGTGGTACGCGCCACCCACGAGGACGAGCCCGCCCTGCCCAGGGGCTGGCTGCGCGTAGGAATCCCCCACGACGCCCCCACCAGCGAGGTCACCGGCCTGTCAGACGGCGGCGTGAGCGCAGTGGGCTCGATCGTCCAGGTGACCCTGGACGCCACGGGCCGGGTGGTGTCCATCTCCTCACCGATCACCCTGCCCCCAGGCTCCGCCCCGGTACCCACCGGCGCGGTGGGGCGGATACTGACCGAGGGCCTGGCCAAGGCCGAGGGCGACCTCGCGCGGGCGAGCCAGCGCCTGGGCGAGGAGCTGGCAGCCGCCGAGGAGCGCCTGGCCGGGGCCGAGGTGCCCACGGACAGGATCGTGCCCGGCCCCTCCCTGATCGGCGGTGCCCTGCTGGCCGACGGGGCCGTGACCGCCGAGAAGCTGGTCGCCTCACGCGAGCTGTGGGCAAGGGTCGCCGGCTTCGCCGAGGTGACCACGGACATGCTCACCGCCGGGCGGGCGACGGTCACCGGCACCGCCGTGGTGGGCGACCTGGTAGGCAACCGCCTGTCCGGCGGGGAGTTGTCGCTGCTGGACTCTGACAGCCAGGCACGCACACAGACGGCCCCACGCTCAGGGTGGGTGCCCGGTGAGGCGACCGGGACGAGCGTGGCCGAGGCGGCCACGGGCGTCCTGGTGACCGGCCGGACGCCCTTCGCGCAGTTCTCGGCCGCCCTGAAGGGCGGGCTGGGGCCTGGTGAGGGCGAGGCGGCTGGCACCGTGGTGACCGCTACCGTCGACGCCTCCGACGGCGTGGACTGGTGGCTGACCGTGTCCTACAAGGGCGACGGCGAGCCGGGCGTGACGCAGCGGTTCTCCACGTCATCCACGGCGAGCGTGTCAGTCCCGGACGGGGCGAGGATCCTGTCGGTCGTCGTGGGCGGGCAGGTGTCGGTGCGCAACGTCGCCCCCCGCCTGCTCATCAAGGACCTGTCAGTGTCGTGGCGTCCTGCACGCACCTCGGGGCTGCGTATCTGGCGTGACGCCTCCGGCCAGGCACGCATCGACATCACCACAGGCAGCGGGCTCGCGACGCTGACGTCTGACGGGGTGACCTACACGCAGGGGGCCACCCGGCTCGGCCGCGCCTCGTGGCGGGCGCTCGTCCAGCCGCCCGCAGCATTCATCACCTGGGCGCCAAACGCCGGCGCCAACGCCGCCTCCGGCACCAGCGGCCTGCTGACCGTGGACACAGCCGCGTCAAGGACGCTGCGGGGCGGGTGCACGACCGCAGACGGCTACTGCGTCGTCCCCACCTCAGGCTGGTACGCCGTGGACGTCTCGTGCGGGTTCAGGTGGGAGTCCACGCAGGCCTCCTGGGCCGTGTCTGTGGGCGTGTGCCGCAGGTCCAGGCGCGCACCGGACTGGGACAGCGACCCGGCGACGACCCTGCCGCTGATCGCCGCCATCACGACCAAGCCGTCGGTGTGCGGCCTGATGCACCTGGACGCCGGGGACGGCGTGTGCCTGGCCTTCTGGCAGAACACCGGCAGCTGGAAGCCCAACTCGGGGCTGTCGCGCCTGTCCCTGTACATGCTCCACGAGGACTAGAGAAGGACAAACAGCTATGCGTAAGACCCCCAAGGGGAACACGGTCCCCGAGGCAGGTGACAGCCTGCTGGCCACGTGGCCCACGAGCCTGGACGCCATGGGCACCATCGTGGCCTTCACCTCGACCTCCGCCATGCGCACCGCCCTGGACTCCGCCCGGGCCGCCGGCTCCGCACCAACACCCGCCGCCCCCTGGTACGGGGACATCAAGGGGGTGCTGTGGCGGGCCGACGGCACCCGCACCCCGTCGGGGGCGTGGGCGCTGGCACCGGTCAGCGAGGTGCAGTGGTCCACCGCCTCAGGCGGCGGCGTCGGCTACGGGGACCACACCATCCCGCGTGGCGGGGCGGTCAAGGTAGCCGGCACGACGCTGCCGGTCGCCCCCTACGACAGGGTCGTGATGGGGATCGGCTCGCTGTGGGCGCGGATGAAGTCCGGCACGGCGGACGCCGAGCTGCGCATGAACGGCCAGTTCTTCAAGGCCCGTATCCCCGACGTCGACGACGGGAACATCACCGTGGCCGGGATGGCCGTCGTGCGCGCGGGGGTGACGCCGGACTTCGAGGTGTGCGCCGTGGCCCCCACCGGGGCGGCCACCATGACGCTCGTGTCCGACGAGTGGACCCGCGTGACCGTGGCCGCCTGGCCTATCGCCTCACAAGCCTGACACCAGCCCACCACACACCAACCACATACACGACCCGTCCGAGCCCCCAGGCGCACAGCCAGGGGGCTCTAGTCGTACCAGGACCAGGAGGATCACATGACCCAGATCGCCCCCAACTCTGCCGTGACAGACGTCCGGCAGTCACCGAACTACAGTCCCGGCCGTCCGGCCGGGGCACCCAACCAGATCGTCATCCACCACTGGGGCGCAGACGGCCAGTCCCACGACGGGGTGGCCGCCTACCTGTGCCGCTACGCCGGAAACTCCTCCGCCCACTACGTGGCCTCCGCCGGCCGGGTGACACAGCTGGTGTCCGACCGTGACCGCGCCTGGCACGCAGGCTCCTCCGGCAACCCCCGTGGCATCGGCATCGAGTGCCGCCCAGAGATGAGCGACGGGGACTTCGAGACGGTGGCCGGCCTGGTGGCCGCGATCCGCTCCGAGCACGGCAACCTGCCCCTGGCGGGGCACCGCGACCACATGTCCACCGCCTGCCCTGGCCGCTGGTACGTGCGCCTGACCGCCCTGGACGCCCGCGCCCGTCAGATCGCTGGCGGGGCCGCACCAGCGCCCACCACGCCCGCCCCCGCTGCACCAGCTCCTGCGCCGTCTGGTGGGCTGACCGTGGACGGCTGGTGGGGGTCCGCCACCACGCGCCGACTCCAGGAGGTCCTGGGCACGCCGGTCGACGGCGAGGTGTGGGGCCAGTGGACCGGACGCCGTAGCATCCTGAAGGCCGCCACCACGGGCTGGAAGTGGACAGGTAGCCCCACCGGGTCGGCCGTCATCAAGGCGATGCAGGACCGCCTGGGTGTGGGGGCTGACGGCATCATGGGCCCCGCCACGATTAACGCCCTGGAGGCCCACTACGGGTACCCGGCGGACGGACGCCTGGACGGCCCCTCCAACACCGTCAAGAAGATGCAGACGGCTCTCAACGCGGGGGTGTGGTGAGCATGGCGAAGCACCTCGCAAAGACCTATGTGCGGCGCACCTGGTGGCTTGGTGTGGCTGAGCGCGCCGCCAAGACGGCCGCCCAGACCGCCCTAGCCGGTATCGGGACGGCGACGCTGCTGGGGGACGTGCCCTGGCCTGCTGTGGCGTCCACGGTAGCCCTGGCCGTCATCGCCTCGGTGCTGACCTCGATCGCGGACCCGGCACGGGCTGACACCGCCATCGCCACTGGACACGATGGGGAGGCGGGTGCCTAGTGCCGCCGTTCCTCAGAGACCTGCTGGAGCTCGCCAACAGTGCGGGCGGTATGGCCGGGCTGGCCGCCCTGATAGGTGCCCTGGCCACCCTGCGACGCAGGGACGCGAGGGACGCGGGCCTAGCCGATGACGTCACCGCCGTGCGTGCCCAGGTCGAGCACAACCACGGCTCCTCGATCAAGGACGCGATCACCCGGATCGAGTCCAAGCAGGCCGTGATGCTGCGTGACATCACCGACTCACGGCAGGACAACGCCGCTATCCGTCAGGACCTGGCCGCCCTGCACCGTGACCTGGGTGCGACACGTCAGGACCTGTCGGACGCCCGCCGTGACCATGACGAGCGGCTGCGCGACCACGACGAGCGCATCCGCGCCGTAGAGAGTGAGACGGAGCCATGACCGAGACTGACCAGATCACTGCCCCGCCGGTGCCGTGGGCTCGTGTGGCTGGGCGCGTGGTGCTGCCTGATGGGCGTACCGGGGCGGGCGGGTCCCTGTCCCTGGATCCTGACCCGTGCTCCCCGCGTGCTGTGGTGGACGGGGGCCGGGTGCTGGTGGCCTACCGCGTGCGCGCCTCCCTGGACGAGGCCGGGCACCTGACCTACACGGATGCTGACAGCCAGGCCCATGGCTGGGTGGACGTGGTGGGCTGCGACGCCCCTGGTGTGGAGCCGGGAGGTGAGTGGACCTACCTGCTGCGCCTGGTAGCCCCGGGCGTTGACTGGCGTGCTCACGTGGTGCTGCGTGCCGGCCAGGTGTACGACCTGGCCGACCTGGTACCGCAGGCCGCGTATGCCGGTGACGCGGTGACGGTGGCTGAGGGCGCGGCCCTGCGTGCCGAGGCCGCTGCCGAGGCTGCGGCCGGGGACCTGTCGGCGGTGCGTGAGGCCGTGGAGGCCGGACGCCTGACCGGCCCCGCCGGTGAGCGCGGTGAGACCGGCCCCCGTGGTGAGACCGGCCCCCAGGGTGAGCGCGGTGAGACCGGGCCACGGGGTGAGACTGGCCCTGTCGGTCCTCGGGGTGAGACCGGGCCGGTCGGTCCTCGTGGTGAGGTGGGGCCGCCTGGTCCGGTGCCGCGCCTGTCCGCGCGGGCGGTGGTGCTGCCTGTGGGGTCGGCCCCCACGGCCACGGTCACCGGCACCTCGCCCGACCTGACCCTGACTCTGGGCCTGGTGCCCTCTGACACTCCCGCCCAGGTGGTGGGCGTGTCCGTCGGCGCGGGAGTGTCGGGGGAGCTGGTGCGGGTGGGGCCGGTGCGCGTGCTGCGCCTGGCCGGGACGCCCGCCACGACGGTGCTGGCGGACCTGGAGGCCGCCGACGCGCCCGTCGCCACGGTGGGCGGCTGGTGGGTGGCCGGGCAGGACTGGTGGCCCGTGACCCTGGCAGGCACGAGCGTGCGGCTGGGTGAGATACCGATAGTGCCTGACGGAGGAGTGGTACTGACATGGACGATCTGACGACATCCACGGGGACCGTCACGGCCCCCCCGCTGCTGGTACGGGGTGGTGTGAGTGAGGCTGCACCAGGACCTGGACCGTCTCGACCTGCTGCCTCTGCTGCCTGCCGGCACGACGGGCAGGGCCTGGCTGGTGCGCGAGGGCCGCACGGTCGGGGTCCACTCCGAGCGCCTCACCCTGCCGCAGGAGCCCCGGCTCTACACCCTGTCCCTGCCTGTGGGGTGGCGGCCGGTCGAGGCGTGCCTGCTGTGGGTCTGGCAGTGGGACCGCACGAGCGTGGGCGTCATGCAGTGGGAGAGGTGGGGCAACTTTTTCCGGGCCGGATCCACCCCAGCCGCACCGCAGCCCGGGACGCGGGTCTACCTGTCAGGGTCCTGGATGGTGTGACACGGCACGGTGGTGCGCTGTGAGCCCCGTCCTGCACGCGCACCTGGCCGGCGCCCCGCTGGCCCTGACCGGTACCGGTAGGCCGGACACGCCACCCACCCTGCCCCCTGACCTGGTCCAGCAGGTACGCACCGCCCCGGTGGGCTCCACCTACGTGTCCACCGACGGGACCGGGGTGGGGGCGTGGGTGTGGCGGCGCCGCCCCACCGGCTGGGTCGTCGTGGACGGCGACACCGGGTGGCGCAGCCTCCAGGCGGGCCTGGACGAGACCGTCACGGGACGGTGGCGCACCTACCGGTTACGACGCGCCGGCGACACCCTGCTGGTGTGGGCCGACTCCCTGGTGGCCGCGACCATCACCGGCGTCACCAGCACCTCGCACCTGAACCTGCCCCTGCCCGCCCTGCTCACCGCCGGGCTGGCCAGTGAGGGTGACGGGCTGTGCCTGGTGCGCTACGCGCAGGGCACAGGCGCCACCGCGGGGTTCCTGCACGCAGGCATCACCCCCAGCCTGCTGCCCGACGCCACCTGGACCGCCAAAGGAGCCCTGATTGACCTGCCCGTGGCACCTGCCGGGGGCCACTACGCCAACAACGGCATCAAGCAGCTCAGCGCCAGCTTGGCCTACAGGCCGGGCACGCCCTGGCCCGCCACCCTGCCAGGCACACCCACCTAAACGATGAAGCGCCCCCACCAGCCACACGGCCGGTGGGGGCGCTACTCGTGTATCCGGGGCCGTCAGACGGCCACCGCACGGGTGCAGCCCACCGGCGTGTATGTCGACATCCACCTGCTGGGGTCGGAGCACTGCTCAGCCACCACCAGGGCGCAGGAGCAGCACGCCCACGCCGTGTGCCTGGGCCAGCCGGGGCGGCACCCGCACACCACCGTGCGGGGCAGCACCCCCGTGAGACGCCAGGACGCGCCGCAGGCAGGGCGCTGTGGGACGGGGGCGACTGCCATGACGCCGCCGTCGGTGGGCCACGTCTGGTGGGTGCGGGTCATGACGACGACACGGGTGCTCATGGCCCGGGACGCTAGCGGCAGGGTCCGACACGAAACCCGGGTCACGCGGCCCCAATCTGCCGCTCCTCCAGGACCTCACCCTCGATCTCGTCCGGCGCCGCCTCGCTCTCGACCTTGGGTAGTGCCAGCGTGAGAGACAGGTCGATCGCACTCGCTGCCCCCGCGTACGCCTCGGGCGCGAGGTGCCCGTACACGTCGACGGTGGTCTGGATCGACTCGTGCCCAAGCCGTCGCTGGATCACGGGCAGGGGGATGCCGGCGGCGATCAGTGCTGAGGCGTGGGAGTGGCGCAGGTCGTGGACGCGTGGGGCGGGGTCGAGCCCCGAGGCGGCTACGGCTGGCTGCCAGACGCGAGCGTGGAAGGCGCCTGAGGTGATCTGCTCCCCGTACGCGTTAGGGAACAGCAGCGCCCCGGGCTTCTTCTTTCGCGCCTGCTCGCGGAGTATCGGGATGAGGGAGGGCGGGACGGTGACGGTGCGGATTGACCGGCGGGTCTTGGGGGAGCCGAGGTAGGAGCCCTTCTTGCCCTCCTTCCACGCCTTGGTTACGCGGACCACCGGCTGGGCGGCGTCCAGGTCAAGGTCGGCCGGGGTGAGGGCGGTCGCCTCCCCGAAGCGCAGCCCCAGGCCGTAGAGGGTGGACACCAGCGGCTTGTGAGCGTCTGGGACGCAGTCGAGCAGGGTCGCGAACTGGGTGGGGGTAAGGAACACCTTGTCCCGCACGATGCCGTCGCGGGGGATCTTCAGCCCCCTGGCGACGTTGGTCGGGATCGTGCCGGCCCTGACCTGGCGCTCTAGGACGGAGGAGAGGAGCGCCTGCGCTCCGCGCAGGGTCTTGTATGAGGGCGTACTTCCTTTGGTTCGTCCGCGCTGGACGGGGGTCTCGCGCTGCCTGGCGAGCCACTGGGTGACGACAGGGCGGGTGATGAGGTCGCAGGGCAGGTCCCCGAGGGTGGGGCGCAGGCGGGTGTTGGCGATCTGCTGGTAGCGGCGGATGGTGCCGGCGGTGACTGAGGCGCGCAGCTCGTCGAGGTGCTGGTCGATGGCGGTGTTGAGCGTGGGGACGCTGGTGCCCGACATGGTGGCCATGTCGCGGGCGGCTCGCGCAGCGGCGCCGCCGACCCTGTCGATGAGGGTGACGAACTGCTTAGCCGCGGGCAGTGTGTCGAACACCTCACGGGTGGGGCTGGATCCTGGGGTGGGTCTGAACTGGACGTCCCAGACGACCTGTCCGCTCTTCAGGCGGCGGGGTTTTGGGGTGATGGCCACGGTGTTCTCCTTGCTGCAGAGGAGCGGCTGACCCTCCCCTGTAGCAACGACCGTAGCGACAGGGTCCGACATTAATGCCGGATCGTTGAAATCCTGCGGATTTCTCGGCGGAGATGGGGAGATTCGAAGGCTTGCCGTCCACGTGCGCGCGGACGGGTCGTCCTCTTGGTCGCCACGATCCTCATCACCGCCTGCTCCGCCCCTGTCCCCGGCCCCACGCAGGCAGAGCCGGAGCCCTCCCCCGCCCAGGTCGACTGGCTCCAGGCCTGGAGGGACTGGAAGCCCCAGACCGCTGTCACTCCAGCTACCTTCACTGACGAGGAGGCCGAGAGGATCCGTCAGGAGTGGCTGCGCGAGGAGATGCCGGACGTCCTGCCCACGGACACTCCTGTTCCCGAGATGGTGCGCTGAGACCCAGGCGACGACTCCAGCTTCATCGCGTGCGTCACTGAGGCGGGATTCAAGGCCTCGGCCTACAGTCCTGCCGGTGACATCGTCGTCGAGGAGGTCACTGACAGCCAACGCGGTCAGTTCTGGGACGTCATGTGGCGGTGTCGTGCTCAGTATCCACCGCCGCCGAGTCAGATGCTGCCGTGGACCCAGGAGCAGAACGCGGTCCAGTACGAGTACCTCACCGACTTCTACATGCCCTGCGTCGCGGCACAAGGCTTCCGCTACACCGGCCCGCCACAACCCTCCAAGGAGCAGTGGGTCGCGGACCTCGGCAGTGCCAAGGTCGAGAGCTGGGACCCACTCGACACCCAGTTCTGGTCCCCGGACGGTAGCAGGGCCACAGCGCCTCCGATCAGCGACGACATCTATCAGGTCTGCCCGCACAAGCCCCCAGCCTCAGCGCTCTACGGATGAGCCAAGGCACCACGTGCCAGCAGGCCCTCAAGACCGCCATCGAGCCTTGACACCACTGCGCCGCGCGGACCTACTCTTGCCTTGCAGGCACGCTCCCAAGCAGAGACAAGCGAGGCGAGAGACCGTCATGAGCCTGGACATCACGCTCAAGTCCGTCCGAGATCAGGCCGGCCCCGAGGACGGGTACCGGGTGCTGGTGGACCGCCTGTGGCCGCGCGGAGTCTCCAGGGAGCGCGCAGCGCTGGACGAGTGGTGCCAGGAGGTCGCCCCCTCCCCCGAGCTGCGCCGCGGCTTCCACCACGGCCAGGTGAGCTGGGAGGACTTCCAGGAGCGTTACCGCGCAGAGCTGGCACAGCCTGAGCGCGCCGAGGCCCTGGCACACCTGCGCGGCCTGGCCCAGCGCGGACGCCTCACCCTCCTGTACGGCACGAGGAACGGTGACCAGCGCTCCAACGCCCCCGTGCTGCGCCAGGTGCTCCTCAGACGTTGAAACCCAGCGCCCGCAGCTGCTCGCGGCCCTCGGGCGTGATCTTGTCCGGGCCCCACGGCGGCAGCCACACCCACTGGATGCGGACCTTGTCCACCATGTAGGCCAGGGCCTGGGCCGCCTGCTCCTCAATGACGTCGGTGAGCGGGCAGGCCGCCGTCGTCAGCGTCATGTCCAGCACCACGGTGCCGTCCGGCTCGATGGCGACGCCGTAGAGCAGACCGAGGTCAACCACGTTGATGCCCAGCTCGGGGTCGATGACGTCTCGCAGCGCCTCCTCGATCGCGGCGACGTCGACGTCGGAGAGCCGGGCGGGGGCGTGCTGGGCGGCCATGGGGTTGTCAGTCACGCTGGCAGGCGCGGCGGTGGCCGGGCTGCCAGCCGTGTTCTCGGCTCCGGGCGCCGGGGCGCCGGTGGGCTCGCTCATACGGTCTCCTTGGGGTTGTCAGGACCACGCAGGTCCTCGTCAGTCAGTGATGGGGGGATGTCAGCTGGGCTCGGCGGAGTCGGCACTCACCTGCGGCAGGACGACGCCGGAGCGCGCCAGGGCGTCTTTCAGGGCCATCCAGCCCAGCAGCGCGCACTTGACGCGGTTGGGGTACTTCGAGACTCCCTCGAAGGCCGCCCCGTCCTCCAGGGCGTCGAGCACGGCCTCGTCCACGCCCTTGCCGCGCGAGTGCATGAGGGCGTCGAAGTCCGCCTCCAGGCGGGCCACGGTCTCCAGGTCCGCGCCGTCGACCAGGTCGTGCATGACCGAGATCGAGGCCTGGGAGATGGAGCACCCCTCCCCCTCCCAGCCCACGGCCGCGATGGTGCCGTCCACCACCTTGACGCCGAGGGTCACCTCGTCCCCGCAGGTGGGGTTGACCTGGTGGGACTGGCCGTCAGGGGCGTCGAGCGCGCCGGCGCCGTGGCGCTCGCGCGAGTGGTCGAGGATGACCTGCTGGTAGAGCTGGTCGAGGTCGTTCATGCTCACCTGCCAAAGTAGGAACGGACGCAGGCCGCCGCCTCGAGGAAGCGGTCAACCTCCTCAGCGGTGCTGGTCGGCCCGAGGGACACGCGCGAGGAGGCGTGGACCCCGAAGTGGGCGTGGACGGGCTGGGCGCAGTGGTGGCCGGTACGCACGGCCACCCCGGCCGCGTCGAGCACCTGGCCGACGTCGTGCGGGTGGACCCCCTCGATGACGAAGGGGACCACACCGAGCCGGTCGCGGGTGCTGGTCGGCCCGAGCACACGCAGGCCCGGGATGCCAGCCAGGCCGTCCAGCAGGCACTGAGTGAGCACCTGCTCACTGGCGTGCAGACGCTCCAGGCCCACCCGTGCCAGGTAGCCCACCGCCGTCGTCCAGGCCGCGGCCTGGGCCAGCGGCTGGCTGCCGGCCTCGAAGCGGGCGGGACCGGACATGTAGGTCGAGGAGTCCATGGTGACGACCTCGATCATCGAGCCCCCGGTGAGCACCGGCGGCATCGCCTCTAGCAGCGCCTCGGTGGCCACCAGCGCACCGATGCCGGTGGGCCCGAGCATCTTGTGGCTGGACAGGACCATCGCGTCCACGCCAGCGGCGGACAGCGCCGCGAAGTCGAGCGGGAGGTGCGCCCCGGACTGGCAGGTGTCCAGCAGGACCAGGGCACCCACCGCCTTGGCCGCCGGCAGGACGGCCTCCAGCGGGGTCAGCGCCCCGATCACGTTGGAGGCGTGGGCCACGGCCACCACGCGGGTGCGCTCGGTGATGACGTCCACCGTCTGCGGGTCGATCCGGCCCTCGGGGGTCAGGTCCAGCCAGCGTAGGACGGCGCCCGTGCGCGCCGCGAGTTCCTGCCAGGGCACGAGGTTGGCGTGGTGCTCGGCGCGCGAGACGACGATCTCGTCCCCCTCTGCCAGGCGGAGCCTCACCGAGGGGTCGCCAGCGTGCGCCGCTGCGCCCCCACGCGCGGCCGGGCGCCCCAGGCTCGCGTGCCCGATCGCCAGGGCCACGAGGTTGACCGCCTCGGTGGCGTTCTTGGTGAAGACCACCTGGCTGGCCCGCGCGCCCACGAAGGCGCCTACCGCCTCGTGGGCCTCCTCCCAGGCAGCCGTGGCCTCGTCCGCGATCTGGTAGGTCGAGCGGCCCGCGGCGCCGTTGGACACCCGCAGGAACTCGGCCTCGCGCTCCATGACGCAGGCAGGCTTCTGGCTGGTCGCGGCCCAGTCCAGGTAGGCCAGTGGCCTGCCCGAGCGCGAGGGGCGCGCCAGGTAGGGGAAGTCCGCACGCAGCGCGGCGAGCTCGGCCGCGCTCAGCGGCTGCGGCGTCCTCGCCTGTGCGGCAGGCGGGAGGATGGATACCGGGTCAGTCATAAGGGTTCCTCACTTGAGGAAGCGGTCGTAGCCCTCGTTCTCCAGGCGCTCAGCCAGGTCCGGACCACCCTCCTCGGCCACGTGCCCGTCAACGAAGACGTGGACGTGGCTGGGCCTGATGTAGCGCAGGATCCGCGTGTAGTGCGTGATGAGGAGGAAGCCGGCGTCAGAGGAGTCGTGCAGGCGGTTGACGCCCTCGGAGACGATGCGCAGCGCGTCCACGTCCAGGCCGGAGTCGGTCTCGTCCAGCACGGCGAAGCGGGGCCTGAAGAGCTCCATCTGGAGGATCTCGAAGCGCTTCTTCTCGCCTCCCGAGAATCCGGCGTTGACGTCGCGCTCATTGAAGGCGGGGTCCATGCGCAGCTTCTCCATCGCGCCGGAGACCTCGCTGACCCACTGGCGGACCTTGGGGGCCTGGCCGTCGATGGCGGTCTTGGCCGTGCGCAGGAAGTTGGCGACCGACACGCCGGGGACCTCGACCGGGTACTGCATGGCCAGGAACAGGCCGGCACGCGCGCGCTCGTCCACGCTCATGTCCAGCAGGTTGACGCCGTCGAGCAGGACCTCACCGTCAGTGACCTCGTAGTCGGGGTGACCGGCGACGGAGTAGGCCAGGGTGGACTTGCCCGAGCCGTTGGGGCCCATGATGGCGTGGACCTCGCCGGAGTCGACCGTGAGGTCCACGCCCTTGAGGATGGGCTTGGGGCCGTCGTTGGTGGCGACCTGGACGTGGAGGTTCTTGATCTGCAGGGTGCTCATGCTCGTGTGCTCTTCTGTTGCGGGTACGGGGGGTGGTCAGGTGCGGCTCAGGCGGTAGGAGCCTGCTCGCCGGCGGCGATGACGCCGGTGAGCTCCAGCTCCTTCTCGATGGCGCCCATGAGGGTCTCCTCGACCTCCGGCACGCCGATCTCAGCGACGATCTCGTTGAAGAAGCCGAGCACCACCAGACGCCGGGCCTCAGACTCAGGGATCCCGCGGGCACGCAGGTAGAACAGCTGGTGGTCGTCGAAGCGGCCGGTGGCCGAGGCGTGGCCGGCGCCCTCGATGTTGCCGTTCTCGATCTCCAGGTTCGGGATGGAGTCGGCCCTGGCGCCCTCGGTGAGCACCAGGTTGCGGTTGAGCTCGTAGGTGTCCGTGCCGCGGGCGGCGGCGCCGATGAGGCAGTCGCCCACCCACACGGCGTGGGCGTTCTCCCCCTGCAGCGCACCCTTGTAGGTGACGCGGGAGTAGCAGTGCGGCTCGGTGTGGGCCACGTAGGGGCGGTGCTCCTGGTGCTGGCCGGCGTCGGTGAAGTAGACGCCGTAGGCCTCGGTACGCCCGCCCTCGCCGGCGAAGCCGAGGTCGCAGGAGACGCGTACGTCTCCTCCCAGGCTCACGACCACGTGCTTGAGGGTGCCGCGCCCCTCCACCCGCACGCGGTGGTCGGAGGCGTGGACGGCGGCGTCGTCCCAGTTCTGGATCGTCACCAGGGTCAGCTCGGCCTCGGGGGCGACGACGACCTCCACGCCCTGGGTGTAGGCGGCGGTGCCGGTGTGGTCGATCACCACGGTGCCGCGGCTGCCCTTCTGGGCGGTAACGAGCAGGTGCCCGGCGGCGGGGTGGGCGAAGCCCTCCTCGCCGGGGACCTCGTGGCCCGTCACGCTCACGCGCACGGCGCGCTCGAGCTGGGCGCCTGCCTGGAGGGTGACGGCGGTGGCGGTGGTCAAGGCGGCCCAGGCGACGACGCCGGTGCGGTCCACCGGGGCACCGACGGTCCCCAGCCGCTCGTCCCCGCGCTCAAGGCTCTCCACGTCCACGCCCTGGGGGGCGTCGACGGCGACGCTCACCGAGTGAGTCGCGCTTCCCGCGCGCACGGCCTCCAGGTCGAACAGCGGGCGGAAGCGCCTCACGGGCGTGAAGCGCCACTCCTCCTCGCGCCCACGCGGCACCGGGAAGTCGGCCGGGTCGAAGGAGGTGGGACGGGCCGCGCGCGAGGCGACGTAGCGCCCCTGGGGCGCGGCGCCACGCCCGTGGGAGTGGGCGCCGTCCAGGCTCGCCTGGGAGTGGTCAGTGGACAGGTCGGGCATGAGGTGCTCCTGTGCCGGTGGCCCGGCGGATCGAGTGGAATCGAGAGGGGTGTGGTGTGCGGGAGGCGAGCCTCGCCGTCGGCCTCAGCCGACGGAGTTCTCCATCTGCAGCTCGATGAGGCGGTTGAGCTCCAGGGCGTACTCCATCGGCAGCTCGCGGGCGATGGGCTCGACGAACCCGCGCACGATGGTGGCCATGGCCTCGGTCTCGGTCAGCCCACGCTGCATGAGGTAGAAGAGCTGGTCCGCGCTCACCTTCGACACGGTGGCCTCGTGGCCCATCTCGACGTCGTCGGTGCGCACGTCAACGTAAGGGTAGGTGTCCGAGCGCGAGATCTCGTCGACCAGGAGGGCGTCGCACAGCACGTTGGACCTGGAGTGCCGGGCGTTCTTCATGACCTGGACCAGGCCGCGGTAGCCCGAGCGCCCACCGTGGCGGGCCACGGACTTGGAGACGATGTGGCTGGAGGTACAGGGCGCCATGTGCACCATCTTGGCGCCGGTGTCCTGGTGCTGGCCCTCGCCGGCGAAGGCGATGGACAGGGCCTCGCCGCGGGCGTGGGGGCCCATGAGGTAGACGGCCGGGTACTTCATGTTGCGCTTGGAGCCGATGTTGCCGTCCACCCACTCCATGGTGGCGCCCTCAGCGCAGGTGGCACGCTGGGTCACCAGGTTCCACACGTTGTTGGACCAGTTCTGGATGGTCGTGTAGCGCACGCGGGCGTTCTTCTTCACCACGATCTCCACGATCGCCGAGTGCAGGGAGTCGGTGGAGTAGATCGGGGCCGTGCAGCCCTCGACGTAGTGGACGTAGGAGTCCTCGTCGGCGATGATGAGCGTGCGCTCGAACTGGCCCATGTTCTCGGTGTTGATCCGGAAGTAGGCCTGCAGCGGGATCTCGACGTGGACGCCCTTGGGCACGTAGATGAAGGAGCCACCGGACCACACCGCGGTGTTGAGGGCGGCGAACTTGTTGTCACCAGCCGGCACCACCGACCCGAAGTACTCCTGGACGAGCTCGGGGTGCTCGCGCACCGCCGTGTCGGTGTCGACGAAGATGACGCCCTGCTTCTCCAGGTCCTCACGGATCTGGTGGTAGACGACCTCCGACTCGTACTGGGCCGCCACACCCGCCACCAGCCGCTCGCGCTCGGCCTCGGGGATGCCGATGCGGTCATAGGTGGAGCGGATGTCGTCGGGAAGGTCGTCCCAGGAGCTGGCCGGCTTGTCGGTGGAGCGCACGTAGTACTTCACCGAGTCCATGTCCAGCTCAGACAGGTCCACGCCCCAGGTGGGCATGGGCTTGCGCTCGAAGATCTCGTAGGCCTTGAGGCGCTTGGCCAGCATCCACTCGGGCTCGCCCTTGATGGCGGAGATCTCCCGCACGACCTGCTCGTCAAGACCGCGCTTGGCGTTGGCACCAGCCTCGTCAGAGTCGTGCCAGCCGAAGTCGTACTGCGTCGAGATCGAGTCGATGATCTCGTCGTCGGAGACGCGAGGCTTGTCGGTGCTCGGTGATGTCATCGGGTTCCTTCCGTTCGCTGGGCCCGAGGGCTTCGCGTGTCTGCTGCCCGCACCGCGCGCTTGCGCAGGACGGGCATCGCGATGGGGACGTGCGTGGTGCACACGTGGTCGCCGCCGGCGAGGGTAGCCAGACGCTGCACCGGGACTCCAATCAGGCGGGCGATGGCCTGGGTCTCGGCCTCGCACAGCTCGCCGAACTGCCCGGCGACGTCACGTACCGGGCAGTGGCCCTGGCACAGCTGGACGGCAAAGGAGCCGTCCCCCACGTCGCGCACGGTGGCGGCGTAGCCGTCCAGGGTCAGGGCGTCCGCCAGGGCGCGAGCACGGTCCGAGGGGTCCTTACCGGCGGCCTCGACCACCGGCATGTAGCGGCGTTCCAGGTCACGTCCGCGCACGGCCGCGAAGGAGTCGATCGCCTTGTCCCCGGCGACCTGCTGGAGGTAGGACAGGGCGCGCGTGGCGATGTCGGAGTAGCCCTCGGCGAACCTGGTCCTCGCTCTGGAGGTGGCCACGTAGTAGCGAGCAGGGCGGCCGCGCCCCCGCTTGCCGCAGGCCGCGGTGGCGTGGACCTGGATCTCTCCGCTCTCCTCCAGGGCGGTGAGGTGACGGCGCACCGCCGCGGGTGTCAGGTCCAGGACCCTGGCCAGCTGGGCAGCGGAGACCGGCCCCTTCTCGACGATGAGGTCAAGGACCCTGGCCCGGGTCGAGTCGTCGTCGACCGTGCTCATGACCTCTCCTCTCCTCCTCGGGCGGCGCACGTAGGCCGGACGGCCTACGCACTGTCCCACTTTAACCAAGATCAGCCTTCCGATATTCGCTGGAGGCGAGGATCGGTCGATCTCGGTACGTGGGATCCAGCACGCATGCCGCTCAGAGGAGAGGCCTGTGCCCGGCTCGGCGCGGCGACGACGACGCGGGCGGCACGGGCGGCGGCGCCTAGGTCCTCGCTCCGCGCTGACCTGGCGGCTGCGACAGCCGCACCTGGCTCCATGGCAGCGGGTCCGGGACCACTCCGCGGAAGACGCCGTCCTGCCCGTCGTCGAAGCCGGTGAAGGCCCACTGGCCCTCCGCCAGCTCGAAGACCTGGCCGGCGTACAGGTGCGTGGGCTCGACGTAGCGTGCGTTGTCCACGTCCCACGGTCCCAGGGGTCCCTCCCCCTGGGCGACCCACACCGTGCCCTCGCTCGCAGCGGCCTGCATGTCGCGCCCGCAGGAGAAGACCAGCAGGTGCTCGCCACCGACCAGACGCGACTGACAGACCTCAAGCTGGCCGAACTGGCCGGGCTCGGTCAGGGGCTCAAGCACCTCCCAGTGGTCCAGGTCGTCAGACACGGCATGGCCGACCACGCCTGCGTGCAGGCGGTCCACACCGGCACGGCGCGCCGTGAGGAGCATGTGCCAACGCCCCTCGTGGCGGAAGACATAGGGGTCCCGCCACGGCTCGTCCCAGGGGCAGGAAGGGTTCCACTTCTCGTACCAGCGTCCGTCAGCCTCCACAGGCTCGGCGCAGGCGCGGGTGAAGACCACGCCATCGCAAGAGTCGGCCCAGCCCACGCGCTGGACCATACCGCCCTCCCGTCGGGAGATACCGGTGTAGAAGAGGCGGATCGTGCCGTCGGCCCTGACGACGGCCGAACCGGTCCAGGTCGCCTGGTCATCGAAGGCGGGGCCGTCAGAGTGGACCAGGGCGTCGGGGAGCAAGGTCCAGCTGCGAGCGTCTGAGGACACCGCGTGCCCGATCGACGCCCGCCGGTGACGTCGCTCCGGGTCGTGAAGAGCCTTCGAGGCACGCAGGAAGAACAGGTGGTACTGGTCACCGCGACGAACGATCCAGTGGTCCCACATCCAGTGGTCAGCGAGGCTGAAGGCCATGTCGGTCTCCTTGTCCGGGGGTGCAGGGCGCCTCAGCCCTTGACGGCCGTGCCGGCCAGGGACTGGACGAAGGAACGTTGGAAGATGATGAACAGCACCAGCACGGGCACCGTGATGAGCGTGCCGTAGGCCATGATCTGCCCCCACACGGGGTTGAGCTGGAAGAAGTACTGCATGCCCACGCTCACCGGCCGCATCGCCTCCTCCTGCACCACCATGAGCGGCCACAGGTAGGAGTTCCACGCAGGCAGCATCATGATGATCGCGACCGTCGCGAAGGTCGGTCCGGACAGGGGGACGACGATCTTGCGGTAGATGGTGAACCAGCTCGCGCCGTCCACGCGCGCCGCCTCGTCAATCTCCTTGGGGATGTCTCCAAAGTGCTGCGAGAAGAGGAAGATCGCCAGCGCGTTGGCGATGTAGGGCAGGATCTGGACCTGGTAGGTGTTCAGCATCCCCTGCTTGACCAGGAAGCCGTCGACCACCCACTGCAGCGAGGGCAGCCTGGCGACCCAGAAGACCAGAGGCACGGCAATGGTCTCGAAAGGCACCATGAGGGTGGCCAGGACCAGCGAGAGGATGAGGCGCTTGCCCTTCCACCGCATCCGGGCGATGGCGAAGCCGATCATGGAGTTGACGACGAGGCCGAGGACCACGATGCACGCGGTGACGATCGCCGAGTTCAGCAGGAAGCGACCTGCCGGCACACGCTGGAAGACGCCCTCGTAGCCCTCCAGCGACAGGTCACCCACGGGCAGGAACGCCCTGACGCTGCCCAGGTCGGCGAAGATCTGCGAGTCGGGCTTGAGCGAGGAGAAGATCATGAACAGGAGCGGGAGGACCGCGATCGATGCCGCGACGACCAGCCCGGTATAGGTCAGGACCCGCGAGCGCCGCTTCGTTGCCGCCCGGCCGCGTCTGCCGGGCACGCGCTGGGCGGTGGGCTGGCGGGTGGGGTGCGCGAGTGAGCCAGACGGAGCAGTGTGCGTAGCCATGTCAGTCCTTCTCCCTGGTCAGCCAGCGCTGGATGAGGCTGATGAGGAGGACGCAGACGAAGAAGATCAGCGAGATCGCGCTTCCGTAGCCCATGTCCTGCTCGCGGTAGCCCTTGCGCACGGCGTGGTAGACGAGTGTCGAGGTCGCGTCCTGGGGACCTCCTGAGGTCATGACGTCAACCTGGACGAACAGTCCGAGCGCAGCGATGGTGATGGTGACGAGGATGAACACCATCGTCGAGCGCAGGCCTGGCCAGGTCACGTAGCGGAACCGCTGCCAGCCGTTGACGCCGTCGAGGTCCGCTGCCTCGTACAGGGCCGGGTCGATGCCCTGCAGGCCCGACAGCCAGATGATCATGTGCAGGCCGACCGCCTGCCAGACGGACAGCACGATGATCGCCGGCATCGCGGTCCCGGGGTTGTTGAGCCAGGCCACGGCCGTCCAGCCGCCTCCCGTGATGGTGGTGAGCATGGAGTTGACCAGGCCGTCGTCCTCGTAGAAGAAGCTCCACAGGATCGAGACCACCACCATGGAGGTGACCACGGGCATGAAGATCATCGTCCTGAAGGCTGTGACGCCCTTGACCTTCTGGTTGACCAGGATGGCCAGGGCCAGGGCGAGGCCGGACTGGCACGGGACGACGACGAGGGCGAAGAAGGCGGTGTTGGTCAGCGAGCGCAGGAAGGTGGGGTCGGCCCCCAGGGCACGCTCAAAGTTCGCCAGCCCGACGAAGGAGGGCGGGTTGGGCGAGATCAGCCGGGCGTTGGTGAAGGACAGCCCGAAGGTCAGAAGGATCGGGATGCCCATGAAGAGCAGTAGCAGGATGAGGGCAGGTGAGCTCATGAGCCACGCCTGCAGCGCCTCGCGACGAGAGCTCGCGCTGCGCCTTGCCGTCTCAGAGGTGGACACGTCTTTCTCCCTTCCCGGTGGGAGGCGTGAGCGCGCCTCCCACCGGACCAGTGGGCTCGGGGCGAGGCCCGTCAGGAAACCTTGTAGCCGTTGTTGGAGGTGATGTCGGCGTCGATGTCCTTGACCGCCTGGTCGAGGCTGGCCTGGACGTCGGCGCCGGAGGCGACGTCACGCAGCGCCTTGTCAAAGACCGAGGAGATCGTCTTGTATCCCGGGGTCGCCGGGCGCAGCAGGGCATAGGTCTTGCCGATCTCGTAGACCGGCTCCAGCGGCTTGCCCTCGCCGTAGTTGGCGGTGTCCGGGATAGCCGACTCGATGGAGGGGTAGGTGCCGATCGCGTCGGAGTACCTGACCAGGTACTTGTCCTGCATGAGCAGCTCGATGTACCTGTGAGCCGCTTCCTGGTTCCTGGAGGTCGCAGACACCGCCCACTGCCAGGAGCCGCCACCGACCTTGGCACCGGCACCGAAGTCCACCGGCGGCAGGATGAGGACCTCGTCCAGGCCGTGGGTCTCCTGCGCCTGCAGCACCTTCCAGCCGCCGGTGTAGACCATCGGGACCTTGCCCTGAAGGAAGTCCTGACCGTCCGTCGCCGGGGTCTGCGAGGCCAGGCCGTCGGCGAACAGGTGGCGGAACCACTGGCCGAAGGCCACTGCCTCGGGGCCGTTGAGCACGCCCTCGGCGCTCGCCATGGTCTTGCGGTCGATGAGGTCGCCTCCGAAGCTCTGCAGCATCGGGGCATAGGCGTAGGGCCACCACTCCGCGGCGTCCCAGTTCGACATGTCGATAGCGTACTCGTAGTCCGGCAGCGCCTTGAGCCTGGTCAGCGCGTCCTCGAGCTCGTCCTTGGTCCACGGCGAGCCGACCGTGGGCACGCGCACCCCGATCTGCTCGATCGCGGACCTGCGGGCCAGGAAGCACAGGGAGGTGTCGTACGGACCGACCGAGTAGAGCGTGTCGTTGAAGTAGCCCTTGGCGGAGTCCACCATCTTGTCGGTCAGCGAGCCGGGCAGCGTCAGAGGGGCGAGGTAGCCCGACCATGCCCAGTTCGGCATGATCGGCCCGTCAAGGTCCAGGATGTCGGGCAGGTTCCCGGAGGCGGCGGCCGCCACGATCGCGTCGTTGTAGGAGGCCTGCGGGAAGGCCGTGACCGTGATCGGGTGTCGGGGTTGGCGGCGTTGAAGTCGTTGACGATCTCCTCGATAACGGCGTACTCATCCGTGCCACCGGCGCTGTGCGTCCACAGCGTCAGCCCGCCCTTGCCGCCGGAAGCGGAGCCTGAGGAGTCCCTGCCCTGGGAGGAGCAGGCTGCCAGGGTCACAGCCACGGTGCTGGCAGCGCCCAGGGCGAGGAAGGTACGACGAGTCGTGATCATGGAACACTCCTTTGTGTCATCTGGGGTGGGTCTCCCCCGGCCCGTGCGAGCCGGAAGCGTGTGCGCCCGGGCCGCTCGGCCCGGCTCTCAGGGGCGGACAGACCGGCTGGGCGGGGCCGTCGAGGCTCGTTGGATGAGCTGACAGCGCACGCGGGTGGTCCCAGGCGGTGGGTTCCGCTCCTCCTCACAGATCACCGCGCGCGTCATCCACTCGGCCATCTCGTAGTGCGGCAGCCGCATCGTGGTGAGCTGAGGGTCGAGGTTGGTGGAGATGAGCTCCAGGTCGTCAAAGCCGACCACCGACAGGTCCTGGGGGATCCTCATACCTCGACGCACCGCCTGCCGGTAGACCCCGGCGGCCATGCCGTCGTTGTAGCAGAAGACAGCCGTGGGGCGAGGGTCGAGGTCCAGCAGCCGCGACGCGGTCTCGTCAGCACCCGCAGGGTCGTTGCCTCCGCGCAGAAGCAGACGCTCGTCCCACGGCAGGCCGTGGCTGACCAGGGCCCGGCGGTAGCCAGCGACACGCAGGCCGACCGCCACCGCCTCGGAGTCGTGCGCCAGGTAGGCGATGCGGCGGTGGCCCAGCCCGATGAGGTGAGTCGTCGCCTCGTAGGCCGCGCGCTCCTCGTCGGGCACCACGCCCGGCACGTCGTCACGGTCAGCAAAGCCGTTGAGCACGAAGACATCTGACAGCCCCTCGTCGACGACCACCTCCTGGTGGTACATCGCCGCGTAGATGATGGCGTCGACCTGGCGCGAACGCAGCTCGTCCACGGCTCGTCGACGCTGCGCGGCGTCACCACCGGTGTCCGCGAAGATGACCGACCACCCCTGCGACCTCGCGGTGACCAAGATGCCCTCGACCATCGACACCGCGTAGGGGGTGGACAGCACGTCGTTGGCGACGACGCCGAGCGTGTGAGTGCGCTGGCTGCGCATCGAGGCGGCCAGGGCGTTACGCACGTACCCCAGGTCCCGTGCGGCACCACGTACCCGCTTGGCCGTCGTCGCCGAGACCCGCCCGTCCGCCTTCCCAGACAGGACCAAGGAGGCGGTGGCGGTCGAGACCGCCGCGGCCTGCGCCACATCCGCCAGAGTCGTCATGGTTCCTCCACGCTCCGTCGTCGCCACACGGCAGACACCTTCGTGCGCCGGTGAGACCATCCTGCCCCGGCGACGACCGCTCGTCAACCGTTTAACGTTGTTAACGTCAGCGAGTTAATCGCTTGATGATCGAAGTCCAGTCCTCACAACGAAAAGTGGCCCGCGACACTTCTCGTGCCGCGGGCCACCCGGTGCGGCTCAGCCGCCCTGGGGCTACAGGCTCACCGGGCTCCTCAGCCACGGGGCGTCGGCCTCCCGCAGTCCTTCCCAGCCGCGGGCGCGCAGGCGGTCAGCGGCCAGCACGCCCGTCACCGTGGCCGGGTTGTGGATCCTCCCCTCCAGCACTGCCGCCACGACGTCGTCGACACGGAACCAGGTCGGCACGAGCTCGGCCTCCTCGGCCTCACGAGGCACCCGACGCTCATCGGGCAGGAGGCTCAGGCCACGGGCCAGGAAGGAGCGGCAGCCCTCCGTGGTGAAGCCCGGCGAGGCGTAGTAGTCGACGAGCGTGTGCCAGGTAGCGGCCTCATGGTCGGTCTCCTCCGCCAGCTCGCGCGCCGCGGCCGCCACCGGCGCCTCGCCGGCGACGTCAAGCAGACCGGCAGGCACCTCCCACAGGTCGGCGCGCACCGGGTGGCGGTACTGACGCACCAGGAGGATCTCCGGGGCGCCGTCGTCCTGGGAGGAGTCCGCACCCTCGCGCCACGCCACGATGCTCACGGCGTCATGGTGGGCCACGGTCTGTCGGCGTACGGGCTGCGTGCCGGGCGCCAGCGCGATCTGCTCGTCCTGGACGGTGAAGATCGGGCCGGCCCACACCTGCTGGCTGGCCCTCACCTGCCGCGAGTCACGCTGGTCGTCCAGCTCGCGCCCCTGTCCCCTCGTGCTCACCGCTGCTGCCCTCCCGCCGTGGCCTCCTCCTTGGCTGGTGCCACGCTCCCCTTCTGCGCAGCCTGCGCGACCTCGGGCTCCAGCCCCTCCTCGCCACGGGTGGCGAAGCGGCCGCGCTGGCGCTCCAGCCCGGCGCTGATCAGCCCCGTGAACAACGGGTGGGCGCGGGTCGGCCGCGACCTGAACTCCGGGTGGGCCTGGGTGGCCACGTAGTAGGGGTGCTGGGAGCGGTCGAGCTCGACGAACTCGGTGAGGTGCCCGTCCGGCGAGGTGCCGGACACGTGCAGCCCCACCTCCTCCAGGCGCTCGCGGTAGGCGTTGTTGACCTCGAAGCGGTGGCGGTGGCGCTCACTGACGTGGGTGGTGCCGTAGGTCTGGGCGACGACGGAGCCCTCGGACAGGACCGCCGGGTAGGCCCCCAGCCGCATCGTGCCGCCCAGGTCTCCCCCACCGGCGACGAGCTCACGCTGGGCGTCCATGGTGGTGACCACCGGGTCAGGGGTCTCGGGGTCCATCTCGGTGGAGGAGGCCGCCTCCAGGCCCAGCAGGTGGCGGGCGGCCTCGATGACCATGCACTGCAGCCCCAGGCACAGGCCCAGGGTGGGCACCTGGTGCTCGCGGGCCCAGCGCAGCGCGCCGAGCTTGCCCTCGATGCCGCGCACGCCGAAGCCTCCGGGCACGACGACGGCGTCCACCCCGGACAGGGCGCGCTGGGCTCCGTCCGGGCTCTCGCAGGTGTCGGAGGCGACCCAGCGGATCTCCACCTTGGCGTCGCAGGTGAAGCCGGCGTGACGAATCGCCTCGGAGACGGACAGGTAGGCGTCGTGCAGGTCGACGTACTTGCCCACCAGCGCCACCTCAAGACGGCGGGAGGGGTTGTGGACGCGGTCGAGCAGGCCGTTCCACTCCGCCCAGTCCACGTCCCGGAAGGTCAGGCCCAGCCTCTGGACGAGGAAGGCGTCCAGGCCCTCACGGTGCAGGGTGGGCGGGACGTCGTAGATGCTCGCGGCGTCCTTGCACTCGATGACGGCCTCACGGTCGACGTCGCACATGAGCGCCACCTTGCCCTTGACTCCCTCGGGCAGGGGACGGTCGGTGCGCAGGACCAGGGCGTCAGGCTGGATACCGATCGAGCGCAGCGCGGCGACCGAGTGCTGGGTGGGCTTGGTCTTGAGCTCACCGGCTGCCGGCAGGAAGGGGATGAGGGAGACGTGGACGAAGGCCACGTGGGCCCGCCCCAGGTCAGCGCGCACCTGGCGGGCTGCCTCCAGGAAGGGCTGGGACTCGATGTCACCGACCGTGCCACCGATCTCGGTGATGATGACGTCGGGCACCTGGCCGTCCGGGCCGGGCTCGGCCTGGGAGCGCATGACGCGCTTGATCTCGTCGGTGATATGAGGGATGACCTGGACGGTGTCGCCCAGGTACTCGCCCCGCCGCTCCTTGGCGATGACGCGGGAGTAGACCTGCCCCGTGGTGGCGTTGGCCTTGCCGGAGAGGTTGACGTCGAGGAAGCGCTCGTAGTGACCGATGTCCAGGTCCGTCTCCGCCCCGTCCTCGGTGACGAAGACCTCCCCGTGCTGGAAGGGGTTCATGGTGCCAGGGTCGACGTTGATGTACGGGTCGAGCTTCTGCATCGCCACGCTGATGCCACGTGAGCGCAGCAGGCGCCCCAGGCTGGAGGCCGTCAGCCCCTTGCCGAGGGAGGAGACGACGCCACCGGTGACGAAGATGTGGGCAGGGACTTCACTCTGGTGACCGCTGGAGCGGTTGGAGGTGCTCATCACGGGACTTCATCGTATCGACGACGGCGAAACCTGACGGACACGGGCGGCTAGGGCCGCCTCACACGCCCGGGCGCAGCACTCGCTCCAGCTGGGCCGCCAGCGCCGCGTGGTCCGGCAGCTCACGCGCCGCCTGGCGCGCCCGCTCCTGGGCCTGGCGACGAGCACCGTCGTCGGCCAGGAGCCAGGCCACGGCCTGGGCCACGGCGCGGCTGCGCGGCTCGACGAGCCGGGCCCCACCGTGAGCGGTCACGCCGGTGCCTCCCACGTCCGTGGCCACGATCGCCGCCCCGGCAGCCAGTGCCTCCTGGATCGTGATGGGCTGGCCCTCCCACAGCGAGGTCTGGACGACGACGTGCGCAGCCTGCATGAGGGAGCTGACGTCCCCTCGACGACCGAGCAGGCGCACGGGCAGCTGCTCGCGCGCGATCCGTGCAGCGAGCTCGTCGGCCTGCGGCCCCTCCCCGGCCACGGCCCAGGTCAGTGGCGCGGCACCGCTCCCGCCGCCGGCCTGGGCCACAGCGTCCTCCAGCTGCGCGGCGGCGTCCAGGAGCAGGTCCAGCCCTTTCTGGGGAGCCAGGCGTGCCACCGTGAGCACGCGGTAGCCCTCGGGCCACACCTCCTGCACCGCCGCGGCGTCCGGCGCCTCCTCCTGCTCGTGGCCGCAGGCGGGGATGACGGCCAGCTCGACCTCGGGCGCGCCCAGGTCACGGGCCTGTGCGAGCAGGTCCGGGCTGACGGCCAGGACCTGGTCGGCGCGGGCAGCCACCACGGCAGCCAGAGCCCGGCCCACCGTGGTGGTCAGGAGCCCTCCCACTGGCAGGTTGTGCTCGGTGACCACCAGGCGCGGACGCCGCGCCCGTCGTCGTCCCAGAGCCAGTCCGGCCAGGGCCCCGGCGCGAAGGCCGTGGGCGTGGACGACGTCAGCGCGTCTGCCCGCACGGCGCAGGCGCGCCAGGACCTGCAGGTCCCCGGGGCCCGGACGCGGGCCGACCTCCAGCACCTGGCTGCGCGCCCCGCCCAACGGCGCCCCCTCCAGCACCGCGGCAGGCGCCTGGACGACGACGTCGTGACCCGCCTCAGCCAGGAGCCGGGCGCAGTCGGCGACGTGGGCCCGCACGCCACCGGCTGCCGACCCGCACACCTCCAGCACACGCAGCCGCTGCGGCTCGGGGGTGACCTGTGAGGTCATGGCCTGTCACTCTCCTGCTCCTGCGCTGCGTCGGCCGTGTCATGGCCGACCGGTGCCCGCTCCTGCTGCGCGGGGCGAGAGCGCAGCACGCCCAGCAGGCGGCGGTCGGCCACCAGTGCCAGCCCCAGGCTCGTCGCGGCCACGAGCAGGGCCGCCAGGAGACATGCTGCCAGGTACACCGGCGTCGAGGTGTGCTCAGCCAGCACCGAGGTGACCTGCAGCGCCGCCGTGCCGCCGACCGCGGCCACGGCACCGCCCACCAGCAGGGCACGCAGCACCGGCGCCAGCACCGCCACGCCCAGCGCACGTGCCAGGGCCGCCAGCAGGCCGGCTCCGGCCACCGTCATCCCCACGCTCAGCCCGATCGCCAAGGCGATCAAGGTCGAGCGCGAGTCGCCGCCGTGGGGGGACATGACCCGCACCGCCGCCGTCGAGACGACGATGACGCTCACCCACCCGGCACAGGTTGCCACGGCCCCTGAGCCCGCGCGGTCGGCGGCAAGGAGCAGGCGGGTGACCTGGAAGACGAGCGCGTAGCCGATCAGGGCCGGGGCGAGCACCGCCAGGGACTCCCCCATCCCCTCGACCTCGGTGAGCAGGGAGAAGAAGGTCTGGGCCCCCTGGCTCACGGCCAGCAGCGCCCCGGCTCCGGCGGCCGCCACGGCCGTCACCAGCGCCGTCGAGCGCGCCGCCAGCTCGCGGGCCGCCCACGCGTGAGGGCGGTCCGCGGCGAGCGCGGCGGCCAGGCGGGGGTAGAGCACGGTCGCCACCGGGACCGCGAGCACGGCGTAGGGCAGGACGTAGACGGCCTGGGTGTACTGGTAGACGGCCACGGTGCCGGTCTGGCCGCCGCTGCGGGCCAGCGCCAGCACCGCGAGCACGCTGGCCTGCTGCGCCAGCAGGGTCCACAGACCCGCACCCCCCAGACGTCCCAGCCGTCTGAGCTCTCCGCCGCGCAGCCCCAGCCTGGGGCGGATCCGCAGTCCCAGGCGCGCTACCGGCCAGATCAGCGGCAGGCTCAACGCTGCGACCCCCAGGGTGGTGCCCCAGCCCAGGACCTCCAGCGAGGCGCTGCTGGGGGCCTCAGGAGCCGAGGCGCTCATGCGCCCGTAGACGGCGTAGGTCGCCATGACCACGAGGCTGGAGGCCACAGGTGTGAGCGCGGGCCAGGTGAAGCAGCCGTGGGCCTGCAGGACCCCGGTGAGCACGACCCCGACGCCGTACAGCGGCACCTGGAGGGCAAACATGCGCAGGAAGTCGGCCACGAGCTGGTGCTGGTAGGCGGGGTCGACGCCCTGGGAGAGGGGGAAGAGCGAGGCGACCGGGCCGGCGAGGGCGGCCAGCGCCACGGCCAGGGGGACCAGGACCGCCAGGACGAGGCCGAGCAGGCCCGAGGCCGTGCGCTCGACCTCGTCGGCTCGGCCTCCTCGTACCGCTGCGGCCAGCAGCGGGACGACCGTGGCCGCCAGGGCGCCGCCGACCACCACCTCGTACAGGACGTTAGGGACCTGGTTCGCTGTGGAGTAGGCGCCTGCCACGGTCCCGGCCCCCACCGTGGAGGCCTGGACGATCCAGCGTGCGAACCCCAGCGCGCGCGAGACAAGCGTGAGGCCCGCCACCGATCCTGCGGCTCCCAGCAGCCCTGCACGGGCGCCGGAGGGAGCAGGTCCCCTAGCCCTCACGGCGTCCTAGGGCGTCCAGGGCGGCCAGGGCCGGTGTGCGGGCGATGACGGAGGAGAAGGAGACCTTCTCGCTGGCCAGGACCAGGGCCGTGCCGGCGCAGGCGCCGGCCAGGCGGAGAGCGGGGCTGGGACGGCTGGCAAGGCTCGCCCCTACCAGGGCGCCGACGGCGTTGGCGCCGGTGTCTCCCAGCATGGTCTGCTCGCTCAGGTCCTCGCCCAGCCCGGCCAGGCAGCAGGCCAGCGTGCCACGGGCCAGCGCCGCTGAGGCCGGTGCCTGTCGCGCCTGTGCCAGGGCCAGCGGCGTGGTGAGGAGCCCAGCGGTCTTGAGGGCACGGCCGGGACGCAGATCGAGCAGGTTGTGGACATTGGCCCACGAGGCGATGACCACGGTGCGCACGCCTGCGTCCGCCAGGCCTCTCAGAGCGTGACGAGGCTTGTGGTCCGCAGCTGTCATGACGGCGCCGGCCACGGCAGAGCCGGCCCCGATCACGAGGATCTTGAGCGCCCCGGTGGTCACGTGTCCGCGCGCCAGGGCACCCAGGTGGCCCTTGAGGCCCTTGGCGGGAGCCTGGCCGTCGTGCTCCCCCTGGTCGAGGTCGTCCACGAGGCCCGCCGCGCCGGCCGCGGCCGTGGCCACGGCTGCTCCCAGCGCCACCGCACGTACCGGCCGTGTGCTGGCGCCGGGTGCCTGGGGCACAGCGGCCGCCAGCCCGACGGCCGTGGTGCCGGCGGCCACGGCCAGGCCTCCGCGCAGGCTGACCCGACGGCCGTAGAAGTTGTCGCGCTCCAAGGCAGCCTCTAGGCGCGGGCACCGCGCGAGCGCCCGGCTCAGGGTCCCCACGAGGAGGCCACCGGCCAGGGCGGGCAGCAGGCCCAGGGCACGCTGCGACGTCGTCACTGGCCCGTGTCCTGGGTGGCGGCTGGTCCGGCAGCGTCCGCCGGGAGCCTCGGCATGACGGCCTCGGCCCCCTCGTCGAAGCCGTAGGCACCGGTGGTCCCGGCGATCGTCTGGGCCAGCGCCAGGGGGACCGAGACCGCGGCCGCCACCTGTCCCACCGAGTCAACGGTGGTCACCTTGGTCTGGGAGGAGCGCAGCTGCGCCACGAGGTCGGTCCTGACGTCGGCCGCACCGACGACGACCGACGGCGAGACGGAGGCCAGGCCGCCCAGGGCCTCGTTCCAGGCCGCCAGGCTCACGCCCTCGGTCGGGGCCGGGGTCGGGTCCTCCCCCGCGGCCATGGTGGTGCGCGGGCCGACGACGACGACGCTGTCCGCCGGCTCGCTCGGCTCAGCGTCCACCGTCATCAAAGGGTTGTCCGAGGCCTTGAGCAGATCGGTCAGCGCCGAGGCGCTGGACTGTGAGGAGGTCAGCGCCGTGGCGAGCCCGGCGCCCAGGACCGTGTTCCCGCTGCCGGACACGCCCTCCATGTAACCTGCGAACTGGCCGGAGTAGGTCGAGCGGAAGGTCTCCCGAGAGGTGTCGATCCACGCCGTCGTCAGGGTCACCCGGGCCACGACGCTGGCGCCGGCGGCCTCCAGCTGGGCCACGACAGCCTCGACGTCGGAGCCGTCAGCCTCAGGCAGGGCCACGAGCGCCACCTTGCGGCTGGCCAGGGTGCCAGGCAGGTAGGCCGCCGCCGCGGCGGTGATGTACTCGTCGCGCTCGTTGACGGCCGTCTCGGTCTGCTCCAGCCTGCCCTGGGTGGCGTTGCGGTCCTCGCGCAGCGAGGTGACCTGGTCGTTGAGCGCGTTGCCCAACGAGTTCTGCAGCGGTCCTGCTCCCAGGACGACGCCGACAGCCAGGGCCAGGAAGACGGAGATCAGGGAGACCAGGTGGTAGCGGAAGTCGATCATGAGGTGTGCCGTTCCTGTTCCGAGTCGTCAGACGGTCGGGGCTGACGGAGCCAGCCCCAGCAACGAGCGTATGAAGTTGACGATGTCGTCCCACACGGCACCGGACAGGCCGAGAAAGGTCTGCCCGGCCGGCGTGGCCGCCAGTGCCACGCCCAGGGCGATGAGCCCAGCCAGTGCCAGCAGGACGAGCTGCCAGGTCGAGATGCGGGTGCGGTACAGGCGCGAGACGCCCTTGGCGTCGATGAGGCGGCTGCCGACCTTGAGGCGCGTGAGGAAGGTCGAGGACATCCCGGCACGTCCCTTGTCCAGGAACTCCAGCAGGGTCGCGTGCGTCCCCACGGCCACGATGAGCTCGGCACCAGCTGCGTCAGCCAGGAGCATGGCGATGTCCTCGCTGGTACCGGTGGCGGCGAAGACATGGTGCTCCACGCCCAGGTCCTCCACGCGAGCCAGGCCCGGCGCACGTCCGTCACGGTAGGCGTGGACGATGATCTCGGCGCCGCAGCGCAGCGCCTTGTCCGAGACCGAGTCCATGTCCCCCACGATCATGTCCGGCTTGAAGCCGGCCTTGAGGACGGCGTCAGCCCCTCCGTCCACGCCGATGATGACGGGCTTGTACTCGCGGACATAGGGCTTGAGGGCCTGCAGGTCCTCCTTGTAGGAGTACCCGCGCACAACCACCAGGACGTGGCGCCCGCCCATCTGCGTGCGCACGTCCGGCATCCCCACGCCGTTGAGCAGGAGGTCGCGCTCCCCGCGCATGTACTCCATGGTGTTGGCAGCAAAGGCCTCAAGCTGGACCGCCAGGCCCTCCTTGGCCGCCTCCATCGCCGCCTCGACGCTCTGGCCGGTCTGGACGGTACCCTGGGCGACCGGCTGCTCGGAGCCGACAAGCACCACGGCGCCTCGGGAGGGGGAGTCCTCGGCCAGGTCGACCACCACGCGCTGGCCCTCGCGCAGACGCATGACGTCGGGGCCCAGGTCGTCGACGAGGGGGATGCCTGCCTCCAGGAGGATGCCGGGGCCGAGGTTCGGGTAGCGCCCGGAGACCGAGGGGGCAGCGTTGAGAACCGCTGCAGGCTGGCACTCAACGAGCGCCTCGGCGGCGACACGGTCCAGGTCGCTGTGGTCGATGACGGCGACGTCGCCCGGGCGCAGGCGCTTGGTGAGCGTCTTGGTCCGGGCGTCCACGCGCACGACGCCGCTGGGACGTTCCGGCTCCGACGGTAGCTGCTTGCGGAAGGGGTTCCTCACGGCTGGGATTCTGCCACGTGGGCCTCTTCCAAGAGCTCAGCGGCGTGGCGCAGCGCCGAGTCTGAGTCATCGTGGCCCGAGAGCATACGGGCCAGCTCACGCACGCGCTCCGGCCCGCTCACCGGCAGGACGGTGGTGCGGGTAAGGCCTGCCAGGACGCCGTTGCCCGTCCGGTCCTGCTGGAGGTGAGCCGACCGGGCCTGCTCCTTACGTACCACCAGCTGGGTGTCGGCCCACGCGGCGACCTGCGCCAGGTGCGTGACCACCACCACTTGGTGGGAGCGTGCCAGCCGCGCCAGCCGACGGCCGATCTCACCGGCGGCCCTGCCGCCCACGCCAGCGTCAATCTCGTCAAAGACCAGGGTGCGCCGGTAGCCGTCCACGCTCGCCTCGGCCAGGACGACCTCCAGGGCCAGCATGATGCGGCTGAGCTCACCGCCAGAGGCTCCCTTGCCCAGCGGCAGCGCAGGGGCGCCAGGGTGGGAGACCAGCTGCAGCGACACCGACTCCGCCCCCGTCGGTCCGGGCTCGTCAAGCGGCTCCAGGGCCACGACCAGGCGTGATCCCTTCATCTGGAGCCCTTCCAACTCGCTCGTCACGCGCTCACGCAGCAGCTCAGCCAGCTGCGCGCGGGCTGAGCTGAGCTCGTCAGCGCGAGCCTGCAGGAGCTCACGAGCCTGCTCGACCTCCTGCGAGAGCGTGCTGCCTGTGTCCGTCGGGCCGTCCAGGACCGCCAGCCGCGCGGCCGCGCGCTCGGCGAAGGCGAGCAGCGCGTCGGCGTCCTCGACCTCCTCCTGCACGCCACCGACCTCCCGGCAGGCTCGGGCCAGCGCGGCGCGGCGGTCCTGGACCCAGGCCAGGCGCGCCGGGTCGGCCTCCAGGCCAGCCAGGTACTCACCGAGCTCGGCCGCCACGTCGGCCGCCTCGATCGACAGGCGCTGGACCCGCGCGCCCAGCTCGCCCAGCGCCTTGTCCACGTCCGCCACAGGCGCGATCGCACGCTCAGCCTCCGCCATCAGCGCCAGCGCGTCGGCCTGAGGGGCCAGGGCGTCGTCGTCACCCGCCAGCGCCGTGCGTGCCACGGCGGCGGCACGCCGCAGGTCCTCAGCGTGGTCCAGGCGCGTGGCCTCCTCGCTCAGCGCCGCGTCCTCGCCGGCAGCCGGGTCAAGCTCCTCGATCACGTCCAGCCACCCCCGCAGGCGGGCCACCTCCTCAGCGCGGGCAGCAGCCCCCTCACGCCACTGCTGCAGGCGCTGGGCGGCGTCCTGGTAGGCACGGTAGGCCTGGGCGTAGGACCGGCAGCGGGCCACGTGCTCGGCTCCGCCGAGGGAGTCCAGGGCAGAGCGCTGAGCCGCCGCGCTGCGCAGGCGGAGCTGGTCGGCCTGGCCGTGGACCGAGACGAGCTCGGCGCCCACCTCGGACAGGACGGCGGAGGGCACCGAGCGCCCGCCGAGGTAGGCACGGGAGCGTCCCTGCGCCGGGACGGTCCGCGAGGCGATGAGCAGGTCCTCGTCCAGCTCGGCGCCCGCCTCCCGGGCCCGCGTGGCAGCGCGCGAGCCCTGGTCCAGGACAAAGCTGCCCTCAACGACCGTGCGACCGGCCCCGGCCCGCACCACGGCGGACTCGGCGCGCTGGCCCAGCAGGAGGCCGAGGGAGGTGAGCACCATGGTCTTTCCGGCCCCCGTCTCTCCGGTCAGGGCCGTCAGCCCGGGGCTCAGCCTCAGCTCAGCCTCCTCGATGACGCCCAGGTCCTCGATGCGCAGGGACTCGATCATGGCTTCTCCTCATGCGGCGCACGAGAGGCAGGCCGTTCAGCGGCAGCACGCCACCCGTCAACCGGAAGGTCGAACTTACGCACCAGGCGGGTGGAGAAGGGCGCCTGGTTGAGGCGTGCCACGCGTACCGGCCGGGCGGCACGCCGAGCACGGATCCGGCTACCGGCAGGGGCCAGCAGGCGACGGCGACCGTCACACCACACCTCGGCACCGCCCAGGCCGGCGTGCTGGACCACGACCTCCAGGCACGAGCGCGGTCCCAGCACGAGGGGACGGGTGAACAAGGCGTGGGCGGCCAGCGGCACGAGCAGGAGAGCCTCGACCTCGGGCCAGACCACGGGTCCGCCTCCGGAGAAGGCGTAGGCCGTGGAGCCCGTCGGGGTGGACATGACCAGGCCGTCACAGCCGAAGGAGGAGACGGCCTGCCCGTCCACCCCGATGGCGACCTCGAGCATCCGCGCGAGGTCACGCTTCTCCAGGGCGGCCTCGTTGAGCGCCCAGCTGCGGGTGACCGTGCCGTCGGGAGCAGTGACCTCCACGTCCAGGGTCATCCGGTTCTCGACCGTGTAGCGCCCGGCGACGATGTCTGCGACGACCTGCTCCAGGTCATCGGGGTCAGCCTCGGCGAGGAAACCGACGTGCCCGGTGTTGACCCCAGCCAGCGGGACGTCCCGCTCACGAGCGATCTCGCTGGCACGCAGGATCGTGCCGTCACCGCCGAGAACGAGGACGAAGTCGACCTCCTCCTCACAGTCCTGGTCCACGGTGTCCACGCCGCGGGCGCGCAGCGCCGCCTCGGCGCGCTCGACGGCGCGAGCCGTCGGTGCCGCCTTGCGGTGGGGAGGCGCAGGCATGTCACCACGGTCACGCTGGATGACCATGACGCGGCGTACAGTCACCCTCATCTCCTTCCCTTGGCTCGCCGAGCCCGACCGGCCGGGCCGTCCTCGACGGCACGGCGCACCTCCGCCACGAGCGCCTGGTCACGCAGGTCCTGCGGCGCGCCGGCGCGCGAGGCGTGCATGGAGACAAAGTACTCGACGTTACCTGCCGGCCCTGGCAGCGGTGAGGCCGTCACGGCGCCGATACCGGCTCCCAGCTCGTGAGCGGCCTGGGCCACGGTCAGGACGGTCTCCACGTGCAGCTCCGGGTCCCTCACGACTCCCCCGTGCCCCAGACGCTCCTTGCCGACCTCGAACTGCGGCTTGACCATGAGCAGCAGGTCCGCGTCCTCGGCGGCCGCCGCCACGAGCGGGGGCAGGACGAGGGTGAGGGAGATAAAGGACAGGTCTCCGACGACGAGCCCCGGCGCCGGAGCCACGGACTGCGGGTCCAGGGTGCGCACGTTGGTGCGGTCCAGCACGGTCACACGCGGGTCGGACTGAAGGGACCAGGCCAGCTGTCCGTAGCCGACGTCGACGGCCACGACGTGCTCGGCACCGCGGCGCAGCAGCACGTCCGTGAACCCGCCTGTGGAGGCTCCTGCGTCCAGGCACCGGCGCCCCTGAACGCGTGGCGCCAGGCCGCGCGCCGTCAGCGCGTCCAGGGCGCCGGCGAGCTTGTGGGCACCGCGGGAGACGTAGTCGTCGCCGGCGGGGACGACGATCTCGATCGCCTGGGCGGGATCGACCTGACGCGCAGGCTTGGTGACGACGACGCCGTCGAGGGTGACGTGGCCGTCGCTCACCAGCTGGGCGGCGTGGGTACGCGAGCGTGCGAGCCCGCGGCGTACGAGCTCAGAGTCGATGCGGATCAGTCTGGCCATGTCGTCCTCCGGTTGTCTCCCCACGCCTGGTACCAGCTCAGCCCTCAGCCTCCCTCAGGAGCGAGGTCAGCGCCTCGTGAACGGCTGCCAGGCCCGCCGACCGTTCCTCAGGCGGCAGGGCGGCAATCTCCTCCAGACGGTCGGCGTAGTCCGTCAGGCCGTGCGCCTGCTCGGCGCCTGAGGCTCCTGGCGGCGGGCCGGGCACCGGCTGAGGGGGCCCGGGCCGGGGTCCTGCACTCACCGTCAGCCCTCCGAGGGGGCCAGGACGCTCAGCTCGGGCAGCGCCGGCGCCCCAGTGGGGCCGTGGTGGTCCAGCTGCTCCCACACCGCGCACGCCAGGGCGCGGTAGGCGTCCAGGGCGAGCCGCGCCGTCGTGCCCTGGGCGTCAAGGTCCCAGGTGCCCTGCTCGCTACGCAGCCGCGCGACGCCGCCTGCCACCTGGGCGGCCCAGTCACCAACCCGCCACCATCCCTGCTCACCGCGGCTGGGGGCCGGATGAGGCTCGTTGAGGCCTCGAAGGTCCGTGTGCAGGTAGCTCGGACGCTGCTGGGCAGGAGCCAGGACGACGTCACGAGCGGCTGAGACCCCGGTCAGCACGTGCATGCCGGCGATCCCTGCGGCGCGGGCGCCCACCAGGTCTGTGTCCAGACGGTCGCCGACGGCCAGCGGCGTGGTACCGCCGGCGCGTGCCAGCGCTCGACGGTAGATCCCGGGAAAGGGCTTGCCTCCCGCCAGATAGTCCTTGCCCGAGGCGTTGGCGACGGCCACGACGAGACTGCCGTTGCCCAGCGCGAGACCGCGCTCCGTGGGCAGGGTGGCGTCCGTGTTGGTCGCCACGTGGAGGGCACCGTCGCGGATGGCGTACACGCCCTCCGACATCATCGCCCAGTCGACCTCAGGGGCCCAGCCCTGGACGACGGCGGCCGGACGGTCCTCGGCGCTGTCCACCAGGCGGTAGCCCTCATCGACCAGGGCCTGGCGCAGGCCCTCGCCGCCGATGACGAGGACGGGGCTGCCCGGCTCGACGTGCTCGCCCAGCAGCGCCGCAGCGTCCATAGCGGCAGAGAAGACCTCGTTCGGGTAGGCCTCGATGTCGTTGGCCGCGAGCTTGTCGACGACCGCACGTGGGGCCCGGGAGGCGTTGTTGGTCACGAAGGACAGGCGCATGCCGGTACCTCGTGCAGCGTTGACGCCCTGCGCCGCGTGCTCGATGCGCGCCTGGCCGGCGAAGCACACGCCGTCCAGGTCCAGCAGGGCGACGTCGTAGGCCTGGGACAGAGGAGAGCGTGAGCCCAGCAGAGCAGGCGAGCCAGACGTGGCAGACGATGTCATACCTGATCCTCCTGCGAGGCGGCGACCTCATCGGCTTCAGCAGCCTCAGGGGCCTGTCCCGTCTCGCCGAGAAGCTCAGCCATCTCCTCCTCCACACGCTCAGCGAAGGACGCGGACCAGCCGGCGTCAGAGTCGTCATCCGGCTCGTCGTCGTCCTGGGCTGCCGGCTCGGGTGTGTACGAGGTCTCCTGCTCGGCCTGGGCCAGCTCCTCCTGCGACTCTTCCTCGATGTCGTAGACCTCGACGTCCTCCGGCTCGGTCTCCTGCGGCCCCTCGCCGATCCTGCGGCGAACTGCCTGCGCCTCCTCCACGCGTCCGAGCTCCTCCAGACGGTCCGCGCGCACCGAGTGCAGCCGACGCAGGGTCTCGCGGTCACCACGGAACATCATGATCGCCTCCTCGACGACGATGAGGCCCAGCTCCGTCTGCCCCATCTCGTGGCGGACACCAGAGACCACCATCGCGATCTCGGCCTCCTCCACGTCATCCAGCTGGCGCGGGTCAGCCTCCTCGGCAGCCTTGAGCGCACGTCCCAGGTGCCCCAGCGCCCGCTCGCAGTCAGCCTCGATGGCGCGGTGCAGGTCAAGACCGGACAGACGCCTGGCAGCACGGATGTCACGCAGGGCCTCCTGATAGTGGCCCGACAGGTAGGCGGCCACGCCCGCAGCCTCACGCACCACGGCCACCCGGCCTGCGTGAGAGGCGGCGTAGCGCGCGTGCTGGAAGGCCAGCTCGGGGTCGGAGTCCAGCAGCCGCTGTACCATGACCAGGTGACGCGAGACGTTCTCGGCGTTGGCACGTCCTAGTCCCCGCAGCTCACGGCGCGCCGAGGCCTCGAGGTCCGCAGCCTCGACCTCCTCAGGAAGCGGCGGCTCAGCCACCCGGCGACGCTGAGGAGGGCGGGAGCCCCGGCGCTCGGCCGAGCGCGTGTCACGCCCGCCGACGCCGCCACGCCCACCGCGCTCGCCACCGCGAGAGAAGCCGCCCTGTCCGCGCGAGGTGGAAGCGCGCCCACCTGGCCCTCGACGCTCACCATCGCCGTAGGAGCGAGTACGACGCTCGCCGTCACCGTAGGGCCGACCGCCATCCCCACCGTCACGAGCCGGACGACGACGATCGCCGTCTCCATAGGAGCGCCCCTGGCCTGCGTCACCGCGCTTGTACCCGCCCTGACCGCGGGAACCGTCTGTGCCCCGGTAGGAGGAGCCTGAGCCACGGCGTGACTCGCTGCCGTGTCCGCGACCGAAACCGTGCCTCTCCCCTCCTGAGCTGCGGCGGGGTCCGCGGAAACCGTGGGAAGAACGCTCAGCCATGCTGTCTCTCATTTCGTTTTCAGGACGGCGGCCCTCGAAGGCCGCGTGTGCGCTGCCGACATCCTGTCGGGGGTCTCAGTGTGGTTTGTCTGGGTGGGGCAGCAGGTGTGTGTGGGTGTGGGGGAGCCCCCGCCACCGGCACACACCCCTTGTCTTCTTGGGGGGGGTGTGGCTGGTGTGGGGGCTCGACCCGTATCCAGGTGTGTGCTCGGCGGTGTCCTACTCTCCCACACCCT
>NZ_JARKVC010000035.1 GCF_029851875.1 Actinomyces sp. | reverse complement strand
CCCCCCCCCCCCCCCCCCCCCCCCCCCCCCCGCGACCGGTGGGCGAGAGCGGGCTAGGCCTTACTCCATGTCGAGCTGGTCGAACTCGCTGAGTGCCTTGTCCCAGGAGGAGTCGGCGTCATCGGTGCCGTCCACGTCAACGCGAGTCAGGGCGTCGGTGACGAGCGTGGTGATGGCGAAGAAGCTCGTGCCCTTGTACGGGGAGATCTCGATCTTCTTGGACATGTCGGAGTAGATCTGGCCGATGGGGGCGTCGTTGAAGAACTCGTTCTTGTAGTCCAGCAGGGCCGGGTCGTCCAGGGCGTCCACCTGCGAGGGGAAGTTGCCCTTGGTCTGGAAGGCCTTGATCTGCTGCTCGGGGGCGGTCAGCCAGTCGGCCAGGGCCTGGGCCTCGGCCTGGTGCTCGCCCTGGGTGGGAACAGTCAGGTAGGACCCGCCCCAGTTACCGCCGCCACCGGGGAAGACCGGGGCCACGTCCCAGCCCTCGACGCCGGCCGCGTTGCCCTCAACCACGCCGAGCATCCACGGCGGGCACAGCATCGTGGCGAAGCCGTTGTTCTGGAAGGAGTTCACCCAGTCCTCGCTCCACTGCGACAGTCCAGCGGACAGGCCGGCAGCAGACTGGTCGAGGATCGTGTTGTAGGTGTCGTGGATGGTGGTGTTGTCCTTCAGGGGCATGACCGAGTCGTCGTCGTTCTCGAAGGGGTTCCGGATCTGGTTGAGCATGCCCTGGTAGGTGCCCGTAGCGCCGTCGTACCACGGGATACCGGTGGCGTCGACGAACTGCTGACCGACCTTGAAGTAGTTGTCCCAGTCTCCCTCCAGGAGCTTGGCGACCTCGTTGCGGTCGGTGGGCAGGTTGGCCTTGGCGAACAGGTCGGCGCGGTAGCACAGGGCCTCCGGGCCGGCGTCGGTGCCGTAGCCGATGAGCTTGCCGTCTTCGGTGGTGGCCGGGCCGGACTTCCACTCGGGCCAGCGGTCCTTGACCGAGTCAGAGGACAGGTCCATGAACTGGTCTGCGTACTGCATGAGCTCGGGCAGCCAGTCCATCTCGATGGCCTCGACGTCAGACAGTCCTGAGCCTGCGGCCAGGCGGGTGTTCATGTTGTCGCGCGCCTCGTTGGAGGTGGCGGCCTTCTTCTCAACGACCTTGATGTCCGGGTTGAGCTTCATGTACTCGTCGAGCAGGTTGTCGTAACCGAACTCGTTGAAGGTGGCGACGGTCAGGGTGATCTTGCCGTCCGCGTCCTTGCCGGAGTCCCCGCCGTTGCTGGAGCCGCAGCCCGACAGGGCCAGAGCGCCGACGGTGAGGGCGGACAGGCCGATCATGGTCTTCTTTGCGAACACAGCTACTCCTTGGTATGGGAAGGCGCGACGCTTCCCTGCGTCGCGGGTGTTCTGTTGAGAGCGCTCTTAGGTCTGTCCCCATTGGCTGAGAGCGCTCTCAAATAGGTGAACTCATCATGACACACCTCTGCGGTGGCTGTCTACAGGACCAAGGGCACGAGTTGGAACGGAGAGGGTGCGCGACCGCGAGTGTGCAGGTGCGTCCATGAGTGAGCAGTCCCAAGGTGCACACCCACGGGCTTACCTGCACACTCGCAGGTTGACGGGGCTAGGACAGGCCTCGGGAGCGGCGGATCGCGGCGAGGACCGACGGCGGCAGCGCGTGCTCAGCCTCAGGCGGCAGGTCGGTGAGGAAGGGGGAGCGCTCGCGGGCCTGGCACAACGGGCACAGCCCGGAGTCCTCGTCCTGGCCGCCCGGCGCCGGGGCAAGGCCAGGAACAGCCGGCCGCCCGACGTCGTGGGGCGCCAGGCTCCCGACGTCCTGGCTGTAGCGTGCCCCGCAGCGCCGGCAGGTGTGAGGCCGGTCAGCGGCAAGTACCGTGACCTCGGCCTGCCAGGCCTGAGCCAGGCTCACCGGCTCCTCGGCGTGCAGGGCATCAACCGGGCAGGCGCCTACGCAGGCCTGGCATCCGCGGCAGGCGGCCAGGTCCTGGACGAGCCCGCGAAGGCGCGAGTCGGTGTCGGCTATCTCCAGCGCGCCATGCGGGCACGCCCAGGTGCAGGCGGCGCACAGGGTGCAGCCGGACGCGGTCAGTACCCGCCCGGCGGCGGGGAGCCCGGCCAGGGCGGTACCGGGGTCGTCGATGCGGTCCTGGGCGTACAGGACCCGCAGTGACTGGATGAGGCGCGCCTGCTCGTCGAGAGTGAGGGCGAGTACCCCGTCGAGACGTGCGCCCGTCAGCGTTCGGCGCGGCAGCGGAACAGCCTCGGCGTGCAGGACCGGACCATGGCGCAGGCTCCGGCCCGCCGCAGGCTCCGTCTCAAGCAGCTCGCCGAGGACCTGGCGCCACACGGGCAATGACGACGGCGTCGGCCCGTGAGCGGGGCACCACCGCAGCCGAAGGGCTCGCACGCCGTCGGCCAGCAGCTGCGGAACCAGGCCCAGCGCCTGCTCGTCCAGGCAGCCCGGCCACCGCACCACGGCGGTGCCGTGCGGGCCGGGTGTGGGGGAGGCGTCGTGGCAGGCCAGCACCACGACCTCGACCGACTCGGTGGCGCGCACCCAGCGCATCAGGGCGGCCGCGTCCACGCCGCTGGGCTCGGACTGGGCCGGGGATGAGGCCGGAGTCGGGGACGAGGTCTGCGGGGTCATTGGACCTGGAGGCCTCTAGCCTGCACCGCCTCGGCGAGGCTGGAGGCCTCAGCCGCGATCCCGTCGAGCAGGCTGGCGACCCCGTGGAAGAGGTGGGTGGCGGCCTGAGCTCGCAGGACCTGGCTGATCGCAGGGAGCAGAGGCGTCAGGAGATGGCGCACGGTGGCCATGAAGGCCGTGGCCTGAGCCGACGGCGCGGGCTCTGCGACCGCGCGCACGGCCAGTGAGCCGGTGCGCGAGAGGACCACGGCCAGGTGATCGTGGGGCAGAAGCGCCAGGTGCGAGGGCGAGGGCGGGTTAGCGGCAAGCATGGAGACGACGGCGCAGGCGGTGGCCAGCCGGGTGGCGCGAGCCGGGAGGTCGTCGGGTGCCGGGGCGCTGAAGGGGTCGAAGCTGTCAGGGGCAGTCATACGGTCTCCTCAGGGACTGATGGTGCAGGGGTGCTCGGGTGGTGAGCGATGATCGCGTACCCGCCCTCGTCGGCCTGTGCGGGGGTGCCGGCGCCGATGGCCTGGGCAAAAGTGAGGACGGTGGCTAGGGTCAGCTCCTCCAGGCCCCGCATCCACCGCGTGCGTGAGGCGCCGCGCGCCCGTTCGAGGATGGCGGGAGCCCAGGTGAGCAGATGCTCCTGGGTGAACTCCTGAGCCACGGCGAGGTAGGAGTCGGCCACGTCCTCCTCGCCGCGCTCCAGGGCGTCCAGGGCGGTGGTGCAGCAGTGGGCGAGGAAGTCCAGTTCCAGGCCCAGGTGATCGTCAGGCTCGCGGCCCAGCGCCGGCGCGCGCAGGCCCGCACGCAGGTACATTGAGCGGACTTCCAAGGTCACGGCGTCGAAGACGAGACCCTCCTCGTTGCGGTGGACGGACTCGAAAGGAGGGACGACGGCCTTGGCCGTGATGCCGTAGAGGCGGTCCTGGTCGCCTCGGACCTCCTCGGCTGTCTCCTGGGCGTCGCGCGAGCCCAGCAGGAGGTCCCACCCGGCCACCCGGGCCAGACGGGCCGGGGCAGGTTCGGGTGCCGCTTCGGACAACGGCCACTGCCCAGCAAGGCTGGCCACCTGGTCCATCGTCTCCTCGTCCGGTGGCGTGAGCTGAAGGCGGGCCAGGACGGTGAGTGCGGCGGCGCAGCGGTCAAGCAGGTCGGGGTTCATGCGGTCTCCGAGTGGCGTGGGGCAGAGGGGTGGTCAGGTGGTAGGTGTTGGTGTCGTCATGTCACGGTGCCCACGAGTGTGCCCTAACGGGCGGCGCACTCGTGGGCACAGTGTGTGGTGGGTTCGGCGTCGTCGTCAGCAGGCTGAGGGACGAGCCGGCACCGGGTGGAGCGGCTCAGCCGCCGAGTCCGGACTGCAGGGTGTTGAGACCCACGTGGTAGAGGCCCTCGTAGTGGATGACGCGGCCGGCCAGCTCGGTGATGATGGCGAGCGCGTACGCGACCACGATCGTCCACACCAGCGCCGTCGAGGGGTGCTCGGGCGCCTTGGCACGGCGGTAGGCCACGAAGCGCACCAGGACCACGACGGCGGCCAGGATCACCAGGCGCACCGCCAGCAGCGGGCTGTGGGTCAGGGAGTCCAGGACGTGAGCAGAGGCGGCGTCCTCGGAGGCGGACAGGTGCAGCAGGTAGAAGGGGTAGGTCACCAGCACCACCGCGCCGGCCACGGAGGCGAGCACTGAGACCTGCTGAATCGCGCGGGCGATGAGGCCGGAGGTGGTCTCGTCCAGCTTGTCCTCACTGGTCACCTGCAGGGTGGAGAGCGTGCGGGCCCACAGGCTCGCGGCGCCGTCGGCCTCGCGCTTGCGCTGCTGGGTCCAGGCCAGGAGCAGGGTGACCGCCACGGCCAGGGGGCCGGTGAAGAAGGCCGAGCCCAGGAACAGGGCCCAGGTGGCCGGGGTGTGCCAGGCCGGGATGGTCGGGACCGAGTAGTACACGCAGATCATGGACACCAGCAGGGCCGCACCGGCCAGCGCCGTGAGGACGACCAACGCCTGGCGCAGGGCCCGGCTGCCCTTGCCCAGCCACTCGGTGGCCGTGTAGACGAAGCCGAGGCCGCCGTAGAGCACGCCGAAGAGGATCTCGCGGCTCAGCCACGAGCTGCCCACGTGACGCAGGGTGTTGACAGCGTGGAAGGGGTCGCCCAGGTGGAAGAAGGCGGCGAAGAAGCCCAGGACCAGCAGCGGCCCGACGGCGAACAGCGCCGCCCGGGTCACGCGGTCGGTCGCGGCTGTGGGCTGCTTGCGGATGAGCCCGTCGGCCTGGATGAGGCCCAGGGTGAGGAAGGCGCCCACGGACATCTGTGCCAGGACCGTGAACAGGATCATGGGGAGCTCGGCGGTGTTCATCAGATCTCCCTCGGGTTCGCGATGGATCCGGTGCCCTCGTCCCACGACTGGGCGTCGCGGTGCGGGCGGATGACCAGGTGGGGGCGGGTGATAGACGGGTCAGGCAGCGGGGCGATGCCGGCCTGGTCGCCGTGCTTGGCGCGCAGCTCCTCGATCGGGCCCCAGTCCAGGGCCCGTGAGGGGCAGGCGGAGACGCAGGCCGGGTCCTGGCCCGTGGAGCGGTAGTCGTAGCACAGGTCGCACTTAGACATGTGGCCGCTGCGCGGGTCCAGCTGCGGGGCGCCGTAGGGGCAGGCCCACTGGCAGTAGCGGCAGCCCACGCACTTGGACTGGTCCACGTAGACCGTGCCGTCCTCGCGCTTGGACATGGCGGTGGTCGGGCACACCTCCATGCACACCGGGTTCTCGCAGTGGTTGCAGGACACCGAGGTGTAGTAGGTGAAGACGTTGGGGGAGAAGGTGTTTCCTGCGGTCTGCCAGGTACCGCCCGTGTACTCCACCACGCGGCGCCAGGTCACGCCCACGGGCAGGTCGTGCTTGTCCTTGCACGCCACCTGGCAAGCCTTGCAGCCGGTGCACAGGGACTGGTCGAAGAAGAAGCCGTAGTCGGCGCCGGCCTCAGTCAGGCTGTCTGTCATCGTCGTTCCTCCTTCAGGCCTTGACGACCTGCACGGTGGTGGTGTGGACCGCGTTGCCCTTGGCCAGCGGTGAGGGGTGGAGAGAGGTCAGCGTGTTGACGCTGCCACCCACGTCCACCGGGTGGTCGGGGTCAGCCCCCTTGGGAGGCTTGACCTCGCTGGCCGGGCGCGGGTCGTACCAAGCGCCCTGGGGCAGGTCGACGACGCCAGGCACGATGCGGGTGGTCACGCGGGCCTCGATGCGGATCGTGCCGCGGTCGTTGTAGGCGAAGACGAGGTCGCCATCGGCAATGCCGCGAGGCTCGGCGTCGATCGGGTTGATCGCCAGGTACTGGTGGTGCGCCTCCTTCATCCAGTCCACGTTGCCGTAGGTGGAGTGGGTGCGCTGACGGTAGTGGTGGCCGATGCACTGCAACGGGTACTTCTCACTGCGACGGGCCTCGGCAGCGCCCTCCCAGGTCTCGGTGTACTCGGGCAGGGCGGTCAGGACGTCGCCGGCCAGCGCCGGGCGGAAGTCGTCCCACGTCCACTTCTTCGCCATGGCGGCCAGGCGCTCGGAGTAGATCTCGATCTTGCCGCTCGGGGTGCCCAGCGGGTTGGCCGTGGGGTCGGAGCGGAAGTCCTCCAGGGGGATGACCGAGCCGACGTTGCGGCGGTACAGGCCCATCTCCTTCCACTCGTCGTAGGTCGGCAGCTCAGGGTCGTCCTTGCGGGAGGTCTCCACGGCGTCGCGTAGCCAGCCCTCGCGGTCCTTGCCGTCGTAGTAGGCCTCGTCCACGCCGAGCTTCTCGGCCAGCTGGCCGCAGATGTCGAAGATCGTGCGGCACTCGTACAGGGGCTCGATCGCCTGGGAGGACATGATGCCGTAGGCCATGGGGCTGGCGTTCTCACCGGGGTGGAGGTCAAACTCCTCGGCGGCTGAGGTGCCCGGAAGGACGTAGTCGGCGTAGCGGGCGGAGACCGTCATCTGGATGTCGCACACCACGATGAGCTCACACTTGGTGTCGTCCTGGAGGATCTCGACCGAGCGGTTGTTCTCGCCGGTCTGGTTGACCAGGGAGTTGCCCGAGTACTGCCACACCATCTTGATCGGAGTGGTGAGCTGGACGTTGGTCGGGTTACCCGCGTCATCGATCGGGACCTTGGCGTCACGCACTCCCGGCTCAGGCTTCTCGCACACGCCGGCGTTGAAGGTGTTCATCTGCTCACCGTGGTCGATGGCGTCCAGCCAGGAGAAGACGGAGATGATGTGCGGCTGCGGGTTCGAGGTCGAGGTGTTGAAGGTCTTGGTGATGGACAGGGAGGGGGATCCCTCTCGGCCACCGGTGCCGCCACCGGAGACTCCGATGTTGCCGGTGACGCAGGCCAGCAGGAAGATGGCGCGAGCCTCGTTCTCCCCGTTGGCGTGACGCTGTGGTCCCCAGCCCTGGTTGATGGCGCAGGGCTTGGCGCCTGCGATCTCGCGTGCCAGGCGGCGGATCTGGTCGGCAGGTACGCCACAGATGTCAGCGGCCCACTCGGGAGTCTTCTCGACGCCGTCGGCTCCCTTGCCCTCGATGTAGGAGCGGTAGGAGGAGCTGGCCGGGGCGCCAGCGGGCATGTGGTCTTCGTCGAAGCCCAGGCAGTAGGTGTCCAGGAACTCCTGGTCCTGCAGTCCCTCATCAAGCATGACGTGGATCATGCCGGCGATGAGTGCGGCGTCGGTTCCCGGGCGGACAGCCACCCACTCGTCGGCCAGGAGCGCGGCGGTCTCGGAGTATCGCGGGTCGACGACGATCGTGCGGACCGAGGACTCCTTGCGGGTCTGCTGGCTGACGAAGGTCAGGCCGCCCCCGGACATCCTCGTCTCCAGCGGGTTGTTGCCGAAGAAGACCTGGAGCTTGGAGTTCTTGGCGTCATCCAGGGAGTTGGAGGACACCCAGCCGCCGTAGAAGTAGGGGTAGGCCGCTGTGATCTCCGTGGTGGAGTAGTCGGCGTAGTGGTCCAGGTACCCGCCCCAGCAGTTCATCATCCGGGCAAAGGGGCTCTGGTCCGGCGGCCAGGAGCAGGCCATGGTCGAGCCCAGGGTCCCGGTGCCGTAGTTGATGTAGAAGGCCTCGTTGCCGTACTGCTTCTTGATCTCCTTCATCTTCTCGGAGATCTCGGTCAGTGCCTGGTCCCAGGAGATCTCCTCCCACTGGCCCTCACCGCGCTTGGTGCCGGCCTTGCGCTTGAGCGGGCGCTTGAGACGGTCGGGGTTGTAGATGCGGTGGCGGATCGAGCGTCCACGCACGCAGGCGCGCACGCGCTGGGATCCGAGCGTGTCATCACCGGTGTTGTCCGGCAGAACGCGTACCACCGTGCCGTCCTTGACCTGCAGGCGCAGCGGGCAGCGTGAGCCGCAGTTAACGGTGCAGGCGGACCAGACAACGGAGTCAGCTCCCTCCATGCCTTCGACCTCGGCCGCGCTGGCTGGGGCACCGGTGCTCGGCATGCCCAGGTCCGTGGCGGCCACCAGTCCGGCCGCGCCGGCGGCGACGGAGGACCAGGTGAGGAAGGATCGTCGCGAGGGGCGCGGACCGCGCTGAGCGGCCGACGAAGGAGCCTCGACCGCAGTGGTGGACGAGTCGGGCGAAGCCGTCATGGATGCCTCCGTGGAGATCGGTCGTGATGAAGAGCTGCATCCACGGTAGGACTAACGGACTCGTGTCGTTTAGTTCGCGGGCCGACCCTTCGTTTTGCCTGCAATGACGCCACCTTTGGGTACCCCTACTTCTCGCCAGCCGGTTAGGTGTTCGCGAACGTCACCCTTGCATATACCCTGCCGACAACCTGAATCAGCTCCAGGACAGGACGTTGACCGTGAGTGCCTCCCAGGACGATCCGCGCTACCAGCGCACCCGCCGCGCACTGGTTGACGCCGTCCTCAGCCTGGCACGGCGCAAGCCGATCGCGCAGATCACCGTCTCTGAGCTCGCCAGCCGGGCCCACGTCTCCCGCTCGGCCTTCTACGCCCACGCCGCCAGCCCTGCCGACCTCTTGGCCGAGCACCTCATCGCCACCCTGGACCCCTATCTTGATCGCCTCGGCTCCCTCCTGGCAGATCATCCCGAGAGCTACCTGGAGCGCTGGCGCGTGGTCTACATCGAGATGCTCACGGCGATCCGCCGCGATGGGAAGGTCTACGCCCAGGTCTTCGACGCCCCTGGCTCCGTGGTCCTGGCTCGGCTACGGGCGCGCCTGGGGGAGGCGGCGGAGAGCTTCGTGGCCGACTTCGTCCGCCATCTGGCGCAGCCTCCCTCCCCGCTGTGGGTACGCATGGCTGTCTCCCAGCACGTGGGCAACACCGTGGCCATCATCGACTCCTGGCTCGCCACCGGCATGAACGAGAGCCCGGAGGAGGTCACGGACACTTTCATCTCACTGGCTCCGCCGTGGCTGCTGGTGCGCCTGGATGACGACGGCACGGCGACAATCGGCCGCAGCCGCCTCCTGGCGCGCCTGGCGGGGGAGCGCTAGACGCTACCCCTTCCTGTCCCTCGCTACCCGATTGCGGCGCTGGCTACCTCTTAGCGCACGCAACGGGGGTGCGACGGACGCCATGGGGTAGCGGTGGTAATCGAGAGGTAGCGAGAGCACTCAAGGGGTAGCGGCGCTACCCTGGGCCGTATGGCTAGAGACCGCGCTGACGAGACCGAGAAGATGGAGCAGATGCGACGGTGGGTTGCCGCCGTCAGCACTGAGCTCCAGATCGACCCCGGGCTGCTGGCCGCTCACGAGAAGGAGCTGCTCGCCCTCACCTCCGCCGTCGCCCACGGCCCCTCGCGCCCCGGCGCGCCCATGACCGCCTTCCTGGTGGGCTACGCCGTCGCCTCCTCAGGTCGTGATGCCGACGACGTCATCGCCCAGGTCCGCCAGCTCGCCTCCTCCTGGAGCTGAGCGCGGCAGGGTCTCCTGTCCTTCGCTGTCCCCCCCGGCAAGCGGTCCGCCTGTCTCTCCGGGGGACGCTGCGTCCCCAGGCAGCGTCCAGCCCGGGCCTCTACCCTAGAGGCATGCCGCTGACCTTCCTGCTCGCTGCTGATGCCGCTGCCACCACCGAGCCCAGTGACAGCGCGACGAGCAGCGTCGAGGAGACCGTGGGGGCGGTGGCTGACGCGACCGTCGACGTCCTGAGCATCCTGCTGCGCATCGGTTCAGGTGCGCTCGTCGGCGTCGTCGTCGCCTTCGTCGGCGTCGTCGTGCTGCGTGTGCTGGGACGGCGCCGCTCCCTGTACACCGAGGTCGCCCGCTTCAGCCGTACGCCCCTGTACGCCGTGTGCGCCCTGTCCGGCGCCTACATCACGTCTCAGCTCATCGCCTCGGACATGGCCTCCTCCTGGAGGGCAGTGGTCCTTCAGGCCCTGCTCATCTCCGTCATCCTGTCCGCCACCTGGTTCGTCGCCCAGCTGCTCAAGGCCGTGGAGTCCACGGTGGTCGGCTCGGTCCGGGCTGCTGGTGACCAGGGGCGAGCCAACCGCGTGACCACGCAGGCCCAGGTCCTGCGCCGGGTCGCGGTCGTCGTCGTCATCGTGTGCGGCGTGGTGGGAGCGGTGATGACCTTCCCCTCGGCCCGCTTCGCCATGGGCTCGCTCGTGGCCTCGGCCGGCCTGGTCTCCGTCATCGCAGGCCTGGCTGCCCAGTCCACCCTCGGTAACGTCTTCGCGGGCATCCAGCTGGCCACCACCGACGCCATCCGCGTCGACGACGTCGTGGACGTGGGTGACCTGCACGGCCAGATCGAGGAGATCACCCTGACCTACGTGGTGGTCAAGGTCTGGGACGAGCGCCGCCTCATCCTGCCTTCGACCTACTTCACCGAGAACCCCTTCACCAACTGGTCGCGCCGCAGCCACCAGATGCTCGGGGTCGTCAGCCTCCAGGTCGACTGGCGTGTGCCTGTCGCCCAGATGCGTGCCGAGCTCGGGCGCGTGGTGGCTGCCTCGCGCGCGTGGGACGGGCGTACCTGCGCCCTGCTCATCACCGAGACCTCCGCCACCACCGTCACCGCCCGTGTCACGCTCTCAGCGGCCAACCCGGACGACCTGTGGACCTTGCAGTGCCACGTGCGTGAGGAGCTCATCGGCTGGATGCAGCGCGAGGCCCCTTACGCCTTGCCACGCACCCGCGTGGAGGTCGAGCAGGTGGAGGTCGCCCATGACCCGGCGCCGGAGAAGGTCGCGCGTCTGGCTGAGGAGCTCCTCGCCCTGCAGAACCCGGGGGACGAGACGGTTGCCGCGACCACGACCGTGCCGGTGGTGGAGAGTGACCCCATCGAGGCCGCGCGCGTGCGCGCCGTCTCTCGCGGACGCTCCGTGCTGCGCCGCACCCGCCGGGCCAAGGTCCGTCGTCGTCGCATTCTGGCGCGCGACGGCGTGGCGCCACAGGACCTGGAGCGCGAGGGCCTGCCGGCCCGGCGTCAGGACGCCACCGCCGTCATCTCCACCAAGGACCAGGAGGCCTACCTGGCAGCCCGTCCGGGTGGGGAGAAAGGCGACGCTGACCACCCGACGACGGTGGAGGAGGCTGTCTCCACCGGCAAGGTCAAGGTCACTGCCTCCGTGAGCGCAGCAGGATCTGAGCCGGCCACCACGGTCCAGCCGGCCGTGGCTGACGAGGCGGAGGAGGAGACCAGGAGGACACCGCGTCGCTGAACGCTCGCCCGTAAGACTCCTCGCGCCTGCGCGCCTGCTGGATCTGCGCCGTGTGAGCGGAAGTCCCCGGGCGCTGAGCGTCAGCCTGCCGGGGCAGGCCGGATGCTCCCGCAGCGTGAAAGCGGCTCGCGCCAGGTACCCGTTCGTGCGCACGATAGTGCCGTGAGCGATCCACAGTCCCTGAGCCCCTCCACGCAGGAGACCAGTCAGTCTGGCTCCGCGCCTGTCCTTGACCCGACTGTCGCTGCCCGTACCGATGCCCAGTGGCGCGCTGCCCTGAGCCCCATGGAGTACCACGTGCTGCGCGAGGCCGGTACCGAGCGTCCCTTCACCGGCTCCCTGCTGGAGGAGGACCGCGAGGGTGTCTACCGCTGCCGCGGCTGCGGGGCCGAGCTGTTCCGCTCGACCACCAAGTTCGACTCCGGCTGCGGCTGGCCCTCCTTCTACGACCCGCGAGACTCGGCCGCCGTCGCCCTGTCCACCGACACCTCTCACGGGATGGTGCGCACGGAGGTGCGCTGCGCGTCCTGTGGCAGCCACCTGGGCCACGTCTTCGACGACGCCCCGCACACCCCCACCGGTCAGCGCTACTGCATGAACTCCGTCAGCCTGACCTTCGAGCCTGCCGCCCAGGAGAACGACGGCGTCGCGCGGTCCTGAGCGGCAGGCTCATGATCCGCGTCCTCACCCTCAACCTCCAGCACGCCCTGCCCGGCCCCGGGGCGCTCAACGACCCTGCCACGGCACCGCTGGCCCGGGCTGACGTCGCCAACCCCGCGGCGGCCCGAGAGGTCCTGGGCGCGCTGGCCCAGCAGCTGCACGAGATAGCCCCGGACGTCATCGCGCTCCAGGAGGTCGACCTCGGTCAGGCGCGTTCGGCACGCCTCAACCAGACCGCCGAGCTCGCCAGCGCGCTGGGCTGGGGCAGCTACCGCTTCTCCGCCACCTACGCCGGCGCAGTGGCAGGGCTGCGCCGTCGGCCCCTGCGATCAGCCCTGGACTCGCCCGCCGACGACGTCCTTGGCCCCCTGCGGGCAGCGGCAGGCCTCCCCATGACCGGCTTCGGCAACGCCCTGCTCACGCGCCTGCCGGTGCGCAGGTGGTCGGTCCAGCGGCTCGGGCGTGGGCCGGCGCTCCTGACCCGTCGCGCAGGGCGCGGGTGGGACCCTCGCTCCTACCGGCTCCACACCTCTACGGCTCGGTGCCAGCTGGCGGCCACGCTCGCCGTGCCCGGGTGGCGCGGGCCTCTGACGGTCTCGACCACCCACCTGGCCACTCGCGGCGACGTCGCGACCCGCCAGCTGGCTGCCGCCTGGGCGGCGCTGGCCGCGCGCCCTGGGACGCACCTGCTGGCCGGCGACCTCAACCTGCGCGGCCCCCAGCTGCGTGACGTGGGCCTGGCCCGCGAGCTGGGGGAAGGGAGCACCTACCCCAGCGGTGCGCCCAGCCACCGCATCGACCACTTCCTGACCGACCCCTGGCCGGTGGACGCGGCAGGAAGTCCGATGGCGCCCTCGGGGCTCACGGGCGGGAGGCCCCTGCTGCGTGCCCGCGCCTGGGGAGTGCGTGAGCTGGTGGTCTCCGACCACGCGGCCACCTGGGTGGACCTGGAGGAGGTGTGACAGCGTGCTTGAGGTCGTCACCGGGCTGGCGGTCTTCGCCGTCGTCATCACAGTGGGCTGGCTGCTGGTGCGCAGCGGGGGAGTACCGGCTGGAAGTGACACGGTGCTCACCCGCGTGTGCTTCTACGCCGCCACCCCGGCGCTGCTGGTGACCACCATCGCCGACGCCGACCTGGCGACGGTCGTCTCACGTGACACCCTGGCCGGACTGCTGGCTGAGGTCCTCGGCATCCTCAGTGCCTGGCTGGTCCACCGCCTTGTCCTGCGCCGCTCGATCGCCGAGTCGACCATCGGGGCGCTCGCGGCGGGCTATGTCAACGCGGCCAACTTCGGTATCCCGGTGCTCATCGTCCTGCTGGGGGACGCCACCGCGATCGCCCCGATCCTCCTGCTGCAGCTGCTCGTCCTCGCCCCGGTCTCCTTCGCGATCCTGGACTGGTGCACCCAGGCTGACCAGGACGGGGTGTCCCGGGCCTCGCTGTGGACGGCACCGCTACGCAACCCCCTGCTCGTCGGCGTGCTGGCCGGGCTCGTCATCAACCTGGCGGGCTGGAACATGAAGCCCTGGCTCGGCGGACTGGTGGTCAGCAGCCTCCGCTCGCTGGGGGCGCTGGCCGTGACCGTCATGATGCTCTCCCTGGGGATGAGCCTGGCGGCCTCCTCGCCCACGGTCACCAGGCGACTGACGGTCCAGCAGGTGACGCGGCTGACCCCGCAGGGGGAGGGAGGCGCCGCAGGCCGGGCCGGTGCGCCGGTGCGGGTCCAGGCCGCCGCGGACGACGAGCTCAACGACGTCAGCGAGCGCGGCGCGGCGCTGTGGGTCTCGGTGGGCTGGAAGCTGGTCCTCGTGCCCCTGCTGGCCGCAGCGCTGGGCTGGGCGCTCGGACTGCGCGGCGAGGCCCTGCTCACACCGGTGACCACCGCCTGCCTTCCTTGTGCCCAGAACGTCTTCATGTACGCCACCCGCTACGGGGCAGCCAAGCCGTTGGCTCGTGACTGCTGCCTCATCACGACCGCGGGCTTTGTCCCGGTGGTCCTGCTGGTCGCGGCGCTTCTGCGCTGAGGTCCTTGACCGGCCGGCTGACCAGCCGACGTGACCTGAGAACCTGTGGGGCCCCGCCCTCGACGTAAGTGAGAATGAGGCCCGTGGAAAGACTTCTCCCGCGCCTGGGCGCACGTCTGCGCCGGCTGCCGGCACCGCTGCTCGTCATCGGTTCAGGCGTGTCCAGCTACGTGGGAGCGGGCTTCGCCGTCGCCCTGTTCGTGCTTATGCCTCCCACGACTGTGGCCTGGTGGCGCGTGACGATCGGTGCCCTGGTCCTGCTGGCCTGGCGCCGACCGTGGCGGCGGGCGTGGACCAGGCGCTCGGTGGCGGTCGCGGCGCTGTTTGGGGCGGCGATGGCCACGATGAACGTCATCTTCTATGCCGCGATTGACCACCTGGCCCTCGGAACCGCCGTCTCCCTGGAGTTCCTCGGACCTGTCGCCGTCGCCCTGGCGACGGGCCGAGGCTGGCGCCCACGCGTGGCGGCCGTGCTCGCTCTGGCCGGCGTGGCCGCGATCAGCGGTCTCGGGCTGGACCTGGGTGACCCGCGTCAGCGCCTGGGCGTGGTACTGGCGGTCGGGGCCGGACTGGCGTGGGCCGCCTACATCCTGCTGGGGCGGCGGGTGGCGTCAGCAGGCTCCGGGCTTGACTCCCTGGCTGTGGCCTCGGTGGCCGGTTCCCTGGTCTACCTGCCGATTGCCCTGGGGAGCGCGGGTGCGGCCTTCAGCTCGCTGGGAACCTTCCTCAAGGTACTGGGCGTGGCCGTCATGTCCACGGTGGTCCCTTACGCCCTGGACCAGGTCAACCTCGGCCGTCTCAGCTCGGCGACCTTCTCGCTCCTGTCTGCGCTCATGCCTGCGACCTCGCTCGCCGTCGGGGTGGTCATGCTGCGCCAGATGCCCAACGCCTGGGAGGTGGCCGGGCTGGTCCTGGTCTCTGTGGCCGTCGCCCTGGCGGGATCGGGCGGCGGTGCGGGAAGCGGATCGGGGCGGGCACGGCGTCGTCTGGCCCGATCCGCAACACGAGTGTGCAGGTAGGGCGGTGAGTGTGCAGCCCCGGGGTGCACAGCCGACGTCGTACCTGCACACTCGCGGATAACGGGGCGAGCGGGGCCACGATTTCGTGATCGCGGCCGCTCCTGGCAGACTCAGGTACCTGGCCCGGCTCCCGCCGCGGCCTGGCTGGTGCCCTGGCTCCGGCGTCTTCCCGGCAGCTCCGGGCGGTCCTACCGAGGACCGGCGCGTCGTCGAGCCATGAACGCCGGCACCCACGCACCGTCGCGCAGACCGCTGGCTCGCGCCGGAGCGGCAGCTGCGCACGGTCTCGACTGACAGGACCTCCGTGGCAACCACGACCCGCGCGCCTCGCGCCCCCTTCACCTCCTCCCGCCTCGGATCTGAGGACGGTCCCAGCTTTGCCTCGCTCGGCGTCGACCCCGAGCTGGTGGCCGACCTCGACTCCCGAGGCTTCACCTCCCCCTTCCCTATCCAGACCGCGACGCTGCCTGACACCCTGCGCGGTCGTGACGTGCTGGGGCGGGGACGGACCGGCAGTGGCAAGACACTTGCCTTCTCCCTCCCCCTGGTCCAGCGCTTGGCCGATGAGGACGCCCCTCGTCCAGGTCATCCCCTGGGCCTGGTGCTGGCGCCCACGCGCGAGCTCGCCCTGCAGATCGCGGACACTGTCCGTCCTCTGGCGTCCGCCCTCGACCTCACCGTGACGACCGTCTTCGGCGGGGTGTCTCAGAAGCCTCAGGAGAAGGCGCTGGCGGCGGGTGTCGACATCGTCGTGGCCTGCCCCGGGCGCCTGCTCGATCTCATGGGGCAGGGGGTCGTCCGTCTCGACGACGTCGTGATCACCGTCCTCGACGAGGCTGACCACATGGCCGATCTTGGCTTCCTGCCCAACGTCCGTCGCATCCTGCGGGCCACGCCGCCGCGGGGCCAGCGCATGCTCTTCTCTGCCACCCTGGACAACGGCGTGGACAAGCTCGTGGCCGAGTTCCTCCACAACCCGCTCCACCACAGCGTGGACCCGGCCAGCTCTCCGGTGCGGGACATGGACCACCGCGTGTGGATGGTTGCGGACAAGACGGCGAAGGACGGTCTCGTACTTCGGCTCGCCTCGGGCGCGGGGCAGCGGATCCTGTTCACGCGCACCAAGCACCTGGCCCGGCGCCTGGCACGCAAGCTGGTGACGGCTGGGATTCCTGCCGTCGAGCTGCAGGGCAACATGAGCCAGAACGCGCGCGAGCGGGCCATGGGTGCTTTCTCCTCGGGGCAGGCGCACGTCATGGTGGCCACTGACATCGCGGCGCGCGGTATCGACGTCTCCGGTGTCGAGCTCGTGGTGCACGTGGATCCGCCGGCTGAGCACAAGGCCTACCTGCACCGCTCGGGGCGCACGGCCCGCGCCGGGGCCTCGGGCACCGTGGTGACGCTGGTCCTGCCAGAGCAGAGGCACGACGTCCAGGTGCTGCTCAAGAAGGCCAAGATCAAGGCGGATACTGAGCGGGTGCGGCCTGATGACGACGTCGTTGCTGCCCTGGTGGGCGAGGTCGCCCCGAAGGTGGCGGTTGAGGAGATGCCGGAGGGTGTGGCGATCAAGGGAGGAGGCCCTGCGGCTGGCCGCGGTGGAGCGCGTCAGAGCGGCGGAGCCGGGACGTCTCGCGGCGTAGGCAGGTCCCGGGGCGCCGGTCGTCAGACGGCCTCGCGAGGCTCGGGAGGGCGTCAGGCACCTGCGGGCGCGATCTCACGGCGTGGCTCGCACGGGCGCCGTCGGACAGCCTGAGGCAACACGGCTTATTAGAGATTTCTCTCCATATCTGCTTATAGACAGTGGCCTGCTATAATTTGGGAAGCAGCTGCGCTCGCACTGCTGTGGAGCCCCGCGGACCTCGCGTTGAGCCCTCGCCTGTCTTGAGAAGGAGATCGCATGTTTGAGCTGATTGGCATGCTTGTCTTTGGTGGCGTCATCGGCGCCCTGGCCCGCCTGGTGATGAAGGGAGAGCAGGACCTGTCCGTCCTGTGGACCATCGTCCTGGGTGCGATCGGTGCTTTCCTCGGCGGCTCGATCGCCGGCCTGCTCGGCGTTGCTGAGACGCCCGGCATCGACTGGATCCGCTGGATCATCTCGGTGGTCTGCGCCGTCGTCGTCATCAGTGTGTTCGAGACCGTCACCGGTCGCAAGAAGTAGCGTGTCCGGCGCCGCCCCTTCGGGGGTGTTGACGCCCTGACACCTTGACCGCTACCCCGTCGCTCCGGTAGCCACCGGAGCGACGGGGCAGCGGCGATCGTGAAGGGGGCGCGGTCAGGAGCTCCGCATCGCTGGGTGCAGGCCCGGAAGGGCCTGGCGCGGACCAGATCACCTTCCGTCGTTCCCACGAGCCCAGCCGGGACGCCCGCGTCAGGCAACGCCACGAGCCCTGAGGCCACTATGGCCACGGTCGGGTTGAGAGGCGCGGCGGTGGGTGAGCGGGTGAGGTGCCGAAAGAGGACGTGCGCTTTCTAGAGTCGCATGACGATCAAGGCTGCCAGGTAGGACCAAAGAAGGCGCGGGTGGGTCATGCTCCGGGACGGCTGCCGCTATGCTGGTCCCCGTCGCCGCCAGCCTGGCGGTGCGCCCCCTTAGCTCAGCTGGTCAGAGCTGCGGACTTTTAATCCGAAGGTCGTGGGTTCGAGCCCCACAGGGGGTACCAGCGCGGGCCTGGGTGGGGTCTTCTGGACGGGGCCGGGCCTCAGGCGAGGCTGGGAGGCGTGCGCCAGCGCAGCGAGGATGGCGTCCAGGGTCTGCTCGGGTGTGGGCTGGGAGACCACGGTCGCGCCGTCCTCCTCGGGGGCCAGTGGTTCCAGGGCGGCCAGCTGTGAGGGCAGCAAGGCCGCGGGCATGAAGTGACCGTCGCGGCGCTGCACCCGGTCCGCCAGCTCCTCATGCGGGGCGACGAGGTGGATGAAGAACACCCGTCCTGCGGCGTTGCTGAGCAGGTCACGGTAGGAGCGCTTGAGGGCTGAGCAGGTGACGATGGTCTTGGCGCCGGATGCGGCCTGTGAGCTCATCCAGTCGCGCAGGGACTCCAGCCACGGCCAGCGGTCCTCGTCCGTCAAGGCAGTGCCGGCGGTCATCTTGTCGATACTGGCCTGGGGATGGAAGTCATCTGCCTCGGCGACGGGCCGTCCCAGTGCCTGGCGCAGGTTCTCGGCCGCGGTGGTCTTGCCGCAGCCAGCAGCTCCCATGAGGACGAGGTGCTCGACCGCCTGGGGAGTGGTGCTCATCTCGTGCCTCCTGACGCCGTTGTCATGATACGTCCGACGACAGAAGCAATGACGTCGTACCTCAGGGTAGGCGTGAGGTCCTTGACCTGGGGCAGGTGCGGACGTGGGAGACAATAGTAGGGCCTTGCCGCGGCTGCGCCGTCGGCCAGCGACCGCGAAGGAGACGCTATGACCCGCCAGTTCCACCGCCCCGCCCGCCTGGACCCTGAGGCCGCCGAGAACATCGAGGGCGGCCAGGACACCGCCGTCGCCTCCGAGCTCGCGCACCTGACGGCCCAGGCGCTCGTCGGCGGCTTCACCTCCGCCTCGGGCGAGGCGGACGGCAGGGCGTCGCATGAGGAGACCGGTCCCTTTAGCCGGCAGGGCGTGGCACGGGCCGTGGCGAGCCACGGCGTCGACGACGTCGCCGAGCTGTGGGCGGACTCTCCGGCCACGACCCTGCCCGGCAGCCTGTGGCGCCTGTTCTTCGTGCGCGAGTGGATCCGGCGTGATCCTGCGCTGGTGGAGCGGCGCTACGCCACGACCGTAGACCTGACGGGGGCGGACGTCGCTGTTCGGGCACGTGCGGAGGCGGCCCTGGCCCAGGCACGGCCGGCGCCCTCGCCCGCGCAGGTGCGCGAGGCGATCGATGGCGTCCTCGCGGGCCAGGTGGAGGGGTCGGTGCCTGCGATCGCCGGGCTGCTGAGTGTGGTGGCGCAGTTCCTGCGTGCGCTCGCCGCCAGCTCGAGCCCGGTGTGGATTGAGGACGACGCCGACGCCCTGGCCGACCGGGTGACGCGCCGTGACTCCGCGCTCCTGGCCACTGCCGAGGAGCTGGAGGAGGCAGCGCGGCGCGCCGGTGCCGGCCTGCTCGACTGAGGCCTCGTTCGGCTGAGGTCTCGCCCTTATCTCCTTCTCGGCGGATCTCCCTCGCCGTGACGGACCACGTGTGCCGCGGCGGACTACGTGTGCCACCTCCGACCTCTTGATTTGCGCGAATACCGAGGTCGGAGGTGGCACAGGTGGTCGACCGGCACACGGGTGGTCGGTGGGGAGAACCGGAGCCACCGCGGCGAGCGGGACAGGGCAGGCAATGTCGCCCGGCGTTCACCTGGTCGTGGGACCATGCCCCTATGACCACTCCTGACGCCGTGCCCGCGCCCGACCCCCAGGCCGCCTCCTCCGCCCCAGGTGCCGCACCCCTGTCCGCCTTCCTGGGTGGGTGGGCGCGCGCTCAGCAGGGCCGGCCTCTTCCGGCTCACAGCGCCACCCGCGACGGCCAGGCCCCCCAGGCCCTTCAGGACGACGGCGGAGACCTCCGGGCTGAGCAGCCGCAGGACATCGTGCTGGAGGAGGAACACGTCTTCGAGGTCGCTGACCCACGCGATTTTGCCGACGACGCTGGCCCCCAGTACGAGGACGAGGACTTCGACGCTCCCGGTGAGGACGACGGCGTCGCTGCGGCTGCCTCCTCGGCTCGCCCGGCACAGACCGAGGCTCCGGCGGCTACCCCGGCGTCGGCCGAGGCCGAGCCTGACTCAGCGTCCTCACCGGCGGCCGTGAGCCCGAGCGCTTCAGCCCCCTCGTCGCAGAGCCCGGGCCACGAGGACGAGGACCTGCCGCCTCTGGAGGACTTCCCCCACCGCTTCGCTGACCGTGAGCTGACGTGGATGGACTTCAACGAGCGCGTCCTGGAGCAGGCCGAGGACCAGGACCTCCACCTGCTGGAGCGTGCCTGGTTCCTGGCGATCTTCTCCTCCAACCTCGACGAGTTCTACATGGTGCGCGTGGCCGGGCTCATGCGCCGCATCAAGGCCGGGATCACCCCGGTTCGCGCTTCCGGGCTGGACGCCCACCAGGTGGTCGCTGAGATCACCCGCCGCGCCAAGGACCTCACGGCCCGCCAGGCCGCGGTCTGGCAGGACGACATCCGTCCCAAGCTCGCCGAGCACCACATCGAGATCAAGAGCTGGCAGGAGCTGGACGAGGCGCAGCAGGAGAGGATCACTCGCACCTTCCGTCACCAGATCTACCCGGTGCTCACGCCTCTGGCAGTCGATCCTTCCCACCCCTTCCCCTACATCTCCGGCCTCTCTCTCAACCTGGCGGTGCTGCTGCGCAACCCCAAGTCGGGTAAGGAGCACTTCGCCCGGGTCAAGGTGCCGGCCTCCCTGCCTCGTCTCATCACGGTCCCCGGCCGCGAGCTCGACACCGTGGACAAGGCCGCAGGCGCCGCCTTCATCCCCCTGGAGGAGGTGGTGGGCCAGCACCTGGACCACCTCTTCCCCGGCATGGAGATCCTGGAGCACCACCTCTTCCGCGTCACGCGCAACGAGAACCTGGAGGTCGAGGAGGACGACGCCGAGAACCTCCTGGCCGCGATGGAGAAGGAGCTGGAACGGCGCCGCTTCGGTGACTGCGTGCGTCTGGAGGTGGCTGACACCATCAGCCCCTTCGTGCGTCGCTACCTCGTGCGGGCCCTGGACCTGCGTGACGACGACGTCTTCGCCCTGCCCGCCCCCCTGGACCTGCGCTGCCTCAACCAGCTTCACGACCTGGACGTGCCAGCGCTGAAGTACCCGCGCTATGTGCCGGTGACCGCCGCCGGGCTGGGGGAGACCGAGACGTCGACCCCACGTGACGTCTTCGCGGCGATGCGTGAGCACGACGTCTTGCTCCACCACCCCTACGACTCCTTCTCCACCTCTGTCCAGGAGTTCGTGCGCCAGGCTGCCGCCGACCCCAAGGTGCTAGCCATCAAGCAGACCCTCTACCGCACCTCGGGTGACTCCCCGATCGTCGACGCCCTCATCGAGGCGGCCGAGGCCGGCAAGCAGGTCGTGGCGATCGTGGAGATCAAGGCTCGCTTCGACGAGGAGAACAACATCTCCTGGGCTCGCAAGCTCGAGCGGGCCGGCGTCCACGTCGTCTACGGCATGGTGGGGCTGAAGACTCACTGCAAGCTCCTGCTCGTGGTGCGTCAGGAGGCCGACGGCCTGCGCCGATACTGCCACGTGGGCACGGGCAACTACCACCCCAAGACGGCCCGCGGCTACGAGGACCTGGGGCTGCTCACCACGGACCGGGACGTGGCCCAGGACCTGACGACCCTGTTCAACTTCCTGTCCGGCTACGCCCCGCGTGCCCGGTTCCGCCGTCTCCTCGTGGCCCCGCGCACGGTGCGCAGCGGGCTGATCGAGCGCATCGACCGCGAGATCGAGAACAAGCGCGCAGGCAAGGACGCCTGGGTGAGGATCAAGGTCAACTCGATCATTGACGAGAAGACCATCGACGCCCTCTACCGAGCCTCGCGCGCCGGGGTCAGCGTGGACATCGTGGTGCGAGGTATCTGCGGCATCCGTGCCGGCATCCCGGGACTGAGCGAGAACATCCGGGTGCGTTCGATCCTGGGACGCTACCTGGAGCACTCGCGCGTCTACGCCTTCTGCAACGACGGGGACACCGACCTGTTCATCGGCTCGGCCGACCTCATGCACCGTAACCTGGACCGCCGCGTCGAGGCGCTGGTGCGCATCACCGACCCTGAGATGGTGGAGCACCTGACCTGGCTGGTCACGCACTGCGCCTGCGATGAGGTCACCAGCTGGTGGATGGAGCCGGACGGCTCGTGGACCCGCCACGTCACCGGGCCGGACGGTGAGCGTCTGGAGGACATCCAGGACACCCTCATGTCTATGGCCTCCAAGCGTGTCAAGGGCCGGGACTGACGATGGCCGAGAGCAAGAAGCCTCGCGTGCGCGCGGCCGGTGCGCTGGTGTGGCGCCAGGAGGGCAAGGACCTCCAGGTGCTGCTGGTCCACCGCCCCCGCTATAACGACTGGTCCTTTCCCAAGGGGAAGGTGGAGGCGGGGGAGTCCCTGCGCGCCTGCGCGGTGCGGGAGGTGGAGGAGGAGACCGGCGTACGCATCGCGCTGGGCCAGCCCTTGTCCACCCAGCGCTACACGCTGGCCGACGGGCGCCGCAAGGAGGTGCGCTACTGGGCTGCCCACGAGCTTGAGGGCACCTTTCCGGCGCTGGCGGCACGCGAGGCGGTGCGTCCGGCCTCGCCGGAGGAGATCGACGACGTCGCCTGGCTGCCGGTGGGCCAGGCTCGCGGGCGACTGACCCACCAGGCCGACCGCGACCTGCTGGGCGAGCTGGTCGACCTGTGGGAGGACGATAAGCTGGCCACCTGGACCCTGGTCCTGGTCCGTCACGCTCGGGCGGTCAAGCGCTCGGTGTGGAACCGTCCGCGTTCGCGCAGCCAGGAGGAGGACGAGGCGACGCGTCCCCTGACCGCTGACCAGGGCGAGGTCCGCGCCCGTGCCCTGGTCGCGGTCCTGTCCGCCTACGGCGTGGCCAGGCTGGTCACCAGTCCCTGGAGGCGCTGCTACGACACCCTGGCTCCCTACGCCGAGGCGAGCGGGGTGTCGCTGGAGACCGAGCCGGCACTGACCGAGCACGCCCACGCCGCCCACCCCAAGCGTGCGCGAAAGGTGGCTGAGCGGGCCGTCAGGATGCGCGAGGTCCCCCTGGCGCTGTGCCTGCACAGGCCGGTGCTTCCCACCATCATGGACGTGGTCGCCGAGCACGCCCCGGGCAAGCTGCTGCGCTCGGTTCCGGACCGCGATCCCTGGCTCAAGACCGGCGAGATCATGGTCATCCACATGGCGCGCCGCTCTCACGGAAAGATCCGGGCCGTGGCGATCGAGAAGCAGCGCCCGGTCCTGTCCGAGGGTCGCTGAGCCTCAGCGCCCCGTGCGCTCCTGTGGCGACGACGGCGCAGCCCACCGGTCGCTGCCAGGCGGGCCGCGCCGTCGTCCGGCACGGGGAGAGGGACGGCGTGTGTGAAGCCTCTCAGGAGTGTTTACCGACCGTTTACCTAGCCCACCCTCCCGGGTCACCCGGTCTCCCTATGTTCAGTCACGTCGGCCACCAGGCCGACGAAACTGCGGGCCGACCAGCACGGCGGCCCACCAGACTGAATGAGGACGGTCTCCAGTGCTTCTCACCCGTCGTAGCGCGATCTCTGCGCTCTCCGTCGCCGCTCTCGCCACACTCGCCGCCTGCGGCTCGGACGCCGGCGGTTCCGGCTCGTCGAGCTCCAGCGCCACGGACTCGGCCGCTTCCGCCACCGACCTTACTGGTCAGATCAAGGGCGCTGGTGCCTCCTCCCAGGGAGACGCCCAGGACGCGTGGATGAACGGCTTCCTCGCCGCCAGCTCCGGGGCCTCGGTCGAGTACGCCGCCGAGGGCTCGGGGGCAGGGCGCGAGAAGCTCATCGCTGGCGCGGTCGACTTCGCCGGCTCGGACTCCCCGATGAGCAAGGAGGAGCTGACCAAGGTCGACGCCGTCATCGAGGTCCCGCTCTACATCTCCCCGATCGCGGTGGCCTACAACGTCCCCGGCTTCACCGGTGAGACCCACATCAACATGACCCCCGACACCATTGCCAAGGTCTTCTCCGGCACCATCACCAGGTGGAACGACGCCGCCATCGCCGCGGACAACGAGGGGACCGAGCTGCCCGACCTCGATATCGTCGTCGTCCACCGCTCTGACGAGTCCGGCACCACCAAGAACTTCACCAGGTACCTGAGCAAGGTCGCTGCTGAGGTGTGGACCTACGAGGCCGAGGAGACCTGGCCGATCGAGGGCGGCCAGTCTGGTGACGGCACCTCTGGCATGATCGCCACCATCAAGGGCGCCGAGGGCGCGATCGGCTATGCCGACGCCTCCAAGGTCACCAGCGAGCTGGGCACCGTGGCCGTGGGCGCGAACGGCAGCTTCTCGCCCTACTCGGCCGAGGCCGCCGCCGCGACCCTGGACGCCTCGGAGCTGAGCGACAAGGCTACCGACACCCAGATCGTCTACGACATCAACTACACGGCCGAGGGCGCCTACCCGATCATCCTGGTGTCCTACCTCATCGCCCATCAGAGGTACGAGGACGCTGACATCGCCGCCACGGTCAAGGGCTACCTGGAGTACGCCGCCAGCCGGGAGGGCCAGACGGCCGCCTCTGAGGCCGCCGGCAGCGCCCCGATCTCGGACAGGCTGCGCGAGAAGGTCCTGGCCGCGGTGGGCACCATCGTCTGAGCCGGCTCCAGGCTCGTGCTCGGGCCTCGTCCCCGCCGCAGGGGCGGGGCCCGAGCACGGGACCAGCCGGGGGAGCGCCACCGCCGCCGCCCGGACAGATCTCAAGGAAGGTCGTTGTGACCACAAGCAACCCAGACGCTACGGACGTGAGCGTCGCCATCACCGCCGGCAAGGCTCCCGGGCGCGCGGGCAACCGCGTCTTCTCGGTCCTGTCCTTCGGCGCTGGCATCTTCATCATGATCGTCCTGGCCCTGGTGACGGTCTTCCTCTTCCGTGACTCCTTCCCTGCCTTCGTCGCGGACCAGGCGCAGCTGGACGAGGAGGTGGGCTTCATGCGAGGCAAGAGCTTCCTCGCCTACGCTGCGCCGCTCGTCTTCGGCACCCTGCTGTCCTCTCTCATCGCGCTGGCCGTGGCCGTTCCCCTGAGCATCGCCGTCGCCCTGTTCATCTCCCACTTCGCCCCCAGGCGCCTGGCCCAGGGGCTGGGCTACCTCGTGGACCTGCTGGCCGCCATCCCCTCGGTGGTCTACGGTCTGTGGGGATTCCTGTGGCTCGTGCCGCTGATGAACCCCGTCTACCAGTGGCTGACCACCCACCTGGGCTTCATCCCGCTGTTCGCCGACTACCAGGCGCCGGCCAAGAACATCATGACCGCCTCGCTGGTGCTGGCCGTCATGATCCTGCCGATCATCACCGCGACCGTGCGCGAGGTCTTCCTGCAGACCCCCACCCTCCACGAGGAGGCCTCCCTGGCCCTGGGAGCCACGCGCTACGAGATGGTGCGTCAGGCGGTGCTGCCCTTTGCCCGCTCCGGCATCATCTCCGCCTCCATGCTGGGGCTGGGGCGCGCACTGGGTGAGACCATGGCCGTGCTCATGATCATGTCCTCCGGGCTGTTCATCAACCTCAAGATCCTCGCCCCCGGCCAGCACCAGACGATCGCGGCCAACATCGCCAGCCAGTTCCGCGAGGCCTTCGGGCTCTCGCGCGAGGTCCTGCTGGCCACCGGCCTGGTGCTGTTCGTCATCACCTTCCTGGTCAACTCCCTGGCCCGCTGGATCATCGCCCGTCGCGCCGAGTTCTCGGGAGCCAACTGACATGAGTGCACCCCACACCTCTCCTACTGCTGTCATCGACCCCCTGGCCGACCCCTCGGAGGTCTTCGAGGGAGTGCCGCTGACCTCCTACCGGCTGCCGAGCTGGTTCATCTGGGCGGTGCTCGGTGGCGTCTTCGTCGCCGTCGGCGCGATCGGCATCCCGCTGGGATGGTCGCCGGTGGCCATGATCGTGCTCACCGCGCTGGTCTGGGTCCTGGCCTCCACCGCCTTGTCCTGGGTGCGCGAGGGCGAGCGCTGGGGCAAGAACACTCTGCTGACGACGCTGGTCTACCTGGCCTTCGCGATCGTCATGGTGCCCCTGGTCTCCCTGGTGTGGATGGTCGTGGTCAACGGATCTGCTCGGTTCAGCCCGGAGTTCCTGCTGACCAACATGCGCGGCTACTCCGAGGACACCGGAGGTGTCTACCACGGCATCGTGGGAACCCTGGAGATCACGGGGCTGGCCACCCTCATCTCGGTTCCGCTGGGTATCTTCACCGCGATCTTCCTCGTGGAGTACAACGGCGGCTGGATCGCCCGGGCCGTGACCTTCCTCGTGGACGTCATGACCGGTATCCCCTCGATCGTGGCCGGTCTGTTCGCCTACTCCTTCTTCCTGCTGGTGGCGGGCCCGCGCTACCAGGCAGGCATCATCGGCGCCATCGCGCTGAGCGTGCTCATGACCCCGGTGGTCATCCGTGGTGTGGAGGAGATGCTCAAGCTTGTGCCTCACGAGCTGCGTGAGGCCTCCTACGCCCTGGGCGTGCCCAAGTGGCTGACGATCATCAAGGTGGTGCTGCGCACCGCGATCGCCGGTATCACGACCTCGGTCATGATCGCCATCGCGCGCGTCATCGGTGAGACGGCTCCGCTGCTCATCACCGTGGGCCTGCCACAGACGACGAACTTCAACCCCTTCGAGGGGACGATGGCCACGTTGCCGACCCTGGTCTACAACCAGTACTCCCGCGCGGACGCGGCGGCCTTTGAGCGTGCGTGGGCCGGGGCCCTCACACTCATCATCATCGTCATGCTCCTCAACCTGCTGGCTCGTGCCGTGTCCTACTACTTCAGCCCCAGGGGCGGCCGGCGATGAGTACCAGCTCGCCGCAGCCCACCGCCACCGCCTGACCCAAGGAACCCCAGTGTCGAAGCGAATTGATGTCAAGAACGAGAACATCTACTACGGCGACTTCCTCGCCGTGAAGGACGTCAACGTCACGATCGAGCCCAGGTCCGTCACGGCTCTCATCGGCCCCTCCGGCTGCGGGAAGTCCACCTTCCTGCGCACCCTCAACCGCATGCACGAGGTCATTCCGGGTGCTCGTGTGGAGGGCGAGGTCATCGTCGACGGCGTCAACCTCTATGGTCCGGGTGTGGACGCCGTGCAGGTGCGACGAGCCATCGGCATGGTCTTCCAGCGCCCCAACCCCTTCCCCACGATGTCGATCGCGGACAACGTCCTGGCCGGCGTGCGCCTGAACAACCGGCGTATGAGGAAGTCGGAGGCCGAGGAGCTCGTTGAGCGCTCGCTGCGCGGAGCGAACCTGTGGGACGAGGTCAAGGACCGCCTTGACCGTCCTGGCTCGGGCCTGTCTGGTGGCCAGCAGCAGCGTCTGTGCATCGCCCGTGCCATCGCCGTCAAGCCTGCTGTTCTGCTCATGGACGAGCCCTGCTCGGCCCTGGACCCGATCTCGACGCTCGCCATTGAGGACCTCATCCACGAGCTCAAGCAAGACTACACGATCGTCATCGTCACCCACAACATGCAGCAGGCCTCGCGCGTGTCAGACATGACGGGCTTCTTCAACCTGGAGGCCACGGGGCAGCCGGGCCAGCTGGTCGAGTTCGACACGACGGACACGATCTTCTCCAACCCGCACGAGAAGGCGACTGAGGACTACATCTCCGGCCGCTTCGGGTGATCGCCGTCAGCCGGCGATGAAACCGCCCATGAGGCGGGCGATGGCGTAGACCGGACCGCCCACGGCCAGGATCGGCACGATCGCGCTGGCCACGGCGGCGCGTCCGCCGGGAACCCACCGGTGCGTCCACAGCACCCGGTTGCTCGCCGCCATGAGGACGCCGGCGACGAATCCGCACAGCAGGCAGGCCCCCGCGGACTGGAGAGCCGCCGTGGTCCCCGTGTGGGCCGGGCCGAAGAAGCCGACGGCGGCCAGCACGCCCCCGGCGGTCCCGGCAGCCAGGGCGGGCACGGTGACCGTAAGGGTCTCCAGGACCAGCGCACGGACCTGGAGCGTGGTCAGGACGGCACCGATGAGCAGGGCCAGGCAGCACGGGACGATGACGGCAGGGTCTGCTACCCCAGGCTCCAAGGCGCACCACCCGGCTCCGCACACGACGACGAGGCTGCCGGCGACCGTCGCAGACAGGTCCTCTACCAGCCCGCGACGGCCGTCGTGGCGCAGCATCTGGGCCACGAAGGCGGCCAGGACGCTCAGTCCCATCACCAGGCCGGCGCTGCCGAAGTCCTGGGTCAGGGAGACAGCCGCGGTGGCGGCGGTTCCGGTGAGCGTCACGACCACGGTGGCGCGCCGGTCATGGCGCGAACGCACCAGCGCCGGCCATCCCTGGGCTGTCAGCGGGACCAGGATCAGGACCAGTACCAGGCGAACCCAGGTCGGTAGGGAAGCCGTGACCGCCAGCAGGATGGGAACCAGCCCGGCCATGGCCAGTCGGGTCCACGCAGGGTCTGCCAGGCCGACCTGGGTCGGGACTCGGCCACCGGTACGGGTGCCGTAGGCGCCGTGACGACTGGCAGTCGGCATCGGGGACTCGCGGCGAGGGTGGGGAGCAGGTGTACTCACAGTCGGCATCGTCGCATACCTGAAACGCCTGGTGTGGGACACTGGAGGGCGACACAGGACGAGCCCGCCGGGGCGCGGGGAGGAGGTCGTCGATGCGCATCATCATGCTCACCCGCCACGAGCATGCTGCCCAGGTGCTCCCCTCCGCCTCCTTCCTGGACTCTGAGGTCGTCTGCCTGCCCCCGGCCCCGGCCTCCTACGTCGCGGTGGAGGAGGCCGACGTCGTCCTCGTCGATGCCACGGGGGACCTCACGCGTGCCCGGGCTCTGTGCCAGCTGCTGTCAGGGCCCATGGACTGCCCCCCGATCCTCCTGGTCCTCAAGGACGGCGGTGCCGCCGTGGTGCAGGCGGACTGGGGAGCGACCGACTTTGTCCTCACCGGTGCGGCTCCGGCGGAGCTCTCGGCGCGGCTGCGGCTGCTGCACACGCGTGAGCCGGCACCGCGCGCCGAGGACAGCGGTGACCGTATCGAGGTCGGCGACCTCGTCATCGACGTCAACGCCTACACCGCTCGCCTGCGTGGCCAGATCATCGACCTGACCTACAAGGAGTTCGAGCTGCTGAAGTACCTGGCGGCCAACCACGGGCGGGTGCTCACTCGCGAGACCCTGCTCGACGAGGTCTGGGGCAAGGACTACATCGGCGGCTCGCGGACGGTGGACGTCCACGTGCGACGCCTGCGCGCCAAGTTCGGCACCGAGCACGACCACCTCATCGGGACGGTACGCAACGTGGGGTACCGGCTGGACGTGCCGGTCGACTAGACTGGCTGCGGCGTCGGGCCGCGTGAGCCCCGGGCTCCAACTCAAGCCGCCGCGAGCGGCACTCGCGCCGACTGGCGCTCTGCGGCCCGACGTCCTCATCTGTCTGGCGGTGCCGCAGGAGGACAGCGAGGTTCTCCTGCACCAGCCCTGTCCTTCAACGGCGGTGTGATGACGTCGATGTCTTCCGTGCGTGACGGGGCGGGCGCTGGCTCCCCCCCCCCACGATGTCTCCTGCCGTTCCTGGTCCGGGCAGGCCGGTCTGTTTACCTTCATGGGCTAGTCTGTCGCCTCGCCGCGGGTTCCCGCGACCGTTGACCGAAGGAGAGCTGGTGCGTCTGCGTCTGCGTCCGCGCGACAACAATGCCGACCTCCTGGCCGGGCTCAGCGCCCTGGCTGACCGCCTGGTCGCCGGTTGCGACCTCGTAGGACAGATCGTCACCGCTGACTTCGCCTCACGCGCCCAGCTGCGCGAGGAGCTCCACGACGTCGAGCACGAGGCGGACGAGATCCACCACCGCTTCCTGCACCTGCTCTCGGACACCTTCGTCACCGCCATCGACCGCGACGACCTGCGTCGCATCGCCGGGCTGCTGGACGACTGCCTGGACGCCGTGGACCAGGCGGGTGACGCCGTCGTCCTCTACCAGGCCGGTGCCCTCCCACAGGCCTGTACCGAGCAGGTCGAGATCCTGCGACGGGCCGCTGAGCTGACGGCTGGTGCCGTGCCGCGCCTGCGTGCGGCCTCCTCGTTGCGCGAGTACTGGGTGCAGGTCAACTCCCTGGAGAACGCTGCGGACACCCTCTATCGCGCGACGATCGCCGAGCTGTTCGCCACCGAGCGCGACGCCATCCGCCTGGTCAAGGTCAAGGAGGTCGTCGAGCGCCTGGAGGAGGCCGCTGACGCCTTCGAGGCCCTGGCCGACGGCGTTGAGCTGCTGGCCATGCGCGAGGGCTGAGCCCCGTGACGGCGCTGACAGCGGTGCTCCTTGGGCTCGTGCTGGCCCTGGCCCTGGGCTTCGCCTTCACCAACGGCTTCCACGATGCCGCGAACTCGGTGTCCACCACGGTGATGACCCGGGCCGTGACCACGCGGCGCGCGCTGGCCATGGCCGCGGTGCTCAACCTGCTCGGCGCTCTGCTGGGGACACGGGTCGCCGTGACCATCGGCTCGGAGGTGCTCTGCGGCGACGACGTCGTGGCCGCCTCGGGGGCGGGCGCCGGCCCGGTGGGGCTCGCCGTCGTCGGGGGCGCGCTGACGGGGGCGGTGGCCTGGAACCTGACGACCTGGTGGGTAGGGCTGCCGTCCTCCTCCTCGCACGCCCTGATCGGTGCCCTGGCGGGTGCGGGAGCGGCCGGAGGGATCACGGTCCACTGGGAGCTGCTGGCTGGCCTGGTGCTCGTGCCCATGCTCCTCTCCCCGCTCATCGGGGTCCTGGGCGCCTGGGGGCTGACGCGCCTCATCCACTGGTTGGCGGCCCCGCGTCCCTACGGGCGCACCACGCGCCAGCTCCGTCTGCTGGAGACCGTCGCGGCCGCGGCCACGGCGCTGGGGCACGGTCTGCAGGACGCCCAGAAGACGATGGGCGTCATGGTCCTGGCCCTGGCAGCCGGTGGGGTCCTGGGACACAGCGGTGCGGCGCAGGACCTGGCAGGCCTGGAGGCCGGGACGGTTCCCCTGTGGGTCCGCCTCACGGCTGCCTTGGCGCTGGCCGCGGGGACAGCGGCGGGAGGCCTGCGCATCATCCGCACCCTTGGCTCCGGGATCGCTGAGGTCGACCCGGCCCAGGGCTTCGCGGCCCAGTGCGTGTCCGCCGTCGTCCTCTACACGACGGCGCTGACGTCTGGAGCGCCGGTGTCCACCACCTACACGGTGGCCTCCTCGATCACCGGGGCGGCGCTGGTGCGTGGACGGCGACGGGTGGGCTGGGGGACCGTAGGGCGCATCGCGACGGCCTGGCTCGTCACGCTTCCTGCCGCGGCGCTGCTGGGAGGCGTGGCGGCGACGGTGCTGGTGGCCCTGGCGCGCCTGGCCGCCTGAACCTGCCAGGAGCGAAGCGCGGTGTTTTTCTCCCAGGGGCCACGTACCCTGCGGCTATGGCGTTTACCTTTCCTGAGGACCTGGCTCCCGAGCTCTACCCCCTGGCCTGGCTCGTGGGCACCTGGCGCGGCTACGGCATCCTGACCTACGGGCAGACCGTGCCGGAGCAGGCGGTGTACCAGGAGATGACCTTCGACCACGACGGCGGCCCCTACCTGCGTCAGACCACCACCATCTGGACGCTGGACGCCACGCGCTCCCAGGACCTTGACTTCGAGACCCCGGGGCTGGAGGGCGCGGAGAAGATCACTGCGGCCCAGGTCTGGTCCACGGAGACCACGTACTGGCGTCCCGTCGGCCAGGAGCAGCCTGACGCCGACGACGTCGACACCAGGACCCCGGTCACCCGCCTTGAGCTCGTCTCCACGGACCCGGCTGGGCACGTGGGCGTCTGGGAGGGATGGATCCAGGGTCCTCGCGCCCAGGTGGGGACCCAGGCGGTGGGCCGCACCCGCACTGCTGCTGAGGTCACCCAGATGGCCCGCATGTTCGGGCTCGTGGGAGGGGACCTCATGTGGACCCAGGACATGGCCGCCTTCGGTCGCCAGGAGATGGCCTCCTACGCCTCAGGGCGTCTGGGACGGGTGGGCGCGCCGGATGAGCCCTCCCAGGACGGTGTGGTGCGGGCCGAGGACGCCGCGGCGGCCCCGTCCGCACCGGCTGCTGTTCCTGGCACCGAGAGCCGCTGATGCGTCGCTCGCCGCTGCTGGACCTGGACGGGGCCGTCGGTGTCGACTCCCCTGACTCCGCCCGGGAGCCGGACCGCATGGTTCCTGCCCACTTCGGCAACCCCCTGCGCGAGCAGGCGCTCCTGGCTGAGGGGCGGGCCGTGGTGGCGCTGGGCAGGGACGTCGTCGCGGTCAGCGGGCCGGACCGGCTGACCTGGCTGACCACCCTGTCCAGCCAGGTCCTCACCGAGCTCGTTCCCGGTGACGGCGGGACCGAGGCACTGCTCCTGGATGCTCAGGGGCACATTACCCACGCCCTGGCTGCGGTGGATGACGGCGAGACGCTCTTCCTGGTCACCGAGGCCGGTGACGGTCCGGCGCTCGCGGCCTTCCTGGACTCGATGCGCTTCATGCTGCGCGTAGAGGTGCGCGAGCGTGAGGACCTGGCGGTGCTCGGCGCGCACGGAAGTGGTCTGGCGGCGCTGGAGACCTCAGCCGAGCAGGCGGAGGCTGGGATGGCCACCTGGCGTGACCCTTGGCCCGGCGTGCTCCCCGGCGGTACAAGCTACGACGTCGGCCTGGGCAGCGAGGCTCAGCCCTACCGTCACCCCGGTGAGCGCTACAAGGCCGGCTACGTGATCCTGGTGGCGGACCAGGTGCGCGCGCTGGTAGCGGGCCTGGCCGATCAGGGTTTGCGGCCAGTCGGTACGCTGGCCTGGGAGGCGCTGCGTGTGGAGGCGGGACGCCCGCGGTGGGCTCGTGAGGTGGACGCACGTGCCATCCCGCACGAGCTGGACTGGCTGCGGACAGCCGTACACCTGACGAAGGGCTGCTTCCCCGGCCAGGAGACGATCGCGCGCACGCTCAACCTCGGGCGTCCGCCGCGCAGGCTGACCATTCTCCAGCTCGACGGGCTCTGCGGTGAGCTGCCCGGACCAGGCGGCCGGGTACTGATGGGAGAGCGTGCGGTCGGGGCGGTCACCAGCGTCGTGCGTCACCACGACTACGGGCCGATGGCCCTGGCGCTGGTGCGCCGGGCTGTACCTGCGGACGCGGTGCTGAGCGTTGAGGTCTCGCAGCCGGTGACGCAGAGCAGCCAGGAGGCTGAGATCCCTCTCGCGCACGCGGGGGAGCACAGCGGTGGCCGCGTCGTCGTCGGCCGTGTTGACGCCGTGCAGGAGCTGCTGGTCTCCCCACAGGGCAAGGCGCAGGCCAGTCCTGCTGAGCGCCCGGGAGCCGGGCTGCGCACGTCGCTGCTGCGCCGGCCGGGATCGGATCGATAGGCTGAAGACGTGAGCGTTCTCTTTCTTGTGGCCCAGTACACCCGTTACGCCGTGGTGGTGGCCTGGCGGTTGTTCCAGCTCACCGGGCTGGCGCTGGGGCTGTGGGCGCTGGTGGACACCCTCATGCAGCGCCCCGAGCACTTCGTGGCGGCGGGCAAGCGCACCAAGGGCTTCTGGATCGGCGTCAACGCGGCGGGCCTGGCCGTCGTCGCCCTCATGGGCTCGACCTCGATGCTGGGGCTGCTCGGTCTCGTGGCCAACGCCGTCTACCTCACGGACGTGCGCCCGGCTCTCAGCGTCTACAAGCCGGTGCGGGTTCGCTCCCAGATCCGGCGTCCTGACGGCCGAGGCGACCAGGGGCGTAACGGCTGGAGGCGCTGATGAGGGCGGTTCTTCAGCGGGTCAGCCGCGCGGCGGTGCGGGTAGACGGTGAGGTCGTCGGGGAGATCACCCGGCCCGGGCTCATGGTGCTTGTCGGGGCCACGCATGACGACGGCCCGGAGCAGGTGGCGACGGTGGCCCGCAAGATCGCCGAGCTGCGTCTGTTCGACGGCGTGGCGGGCGAGGGTCGGCGGGGCGGCGAGGTCTCGGTGACGGACCTGGGAGCGCCGGTCCTCGTGGTCTCCCAGTTCACCCTGTACGCGGACGTGCGTCAGGGGCGGCGTCCGTCCTGGAGCCAGGCGGCGCCGGGCGAGGTGGCCGAGCCCCTGGTGGACGCTGTCGTGGCGGACCTGCGCGCTCGCGGCCTGGAGGTCGCCACCGGTGCCTTCGGCGAGCACATGATGATCGACATGGAGGCTGACGGCCCCGTCACGATTCTCGTGGAGGCGTGAGAGGGCAGGCTGGGGAGGACGCGCTTGGCTACCGTCCGCGTCGCTCGTTCCCCGCTCCGCTCCTGCCAGTCCCACCGCGCCTGCGCGCGCTTTCGTCTGGGAACGCCCGCCGGATAGATAGCTGAGCCGGTCTCGCTCAATCTTGCTCACGCCCACTGCGAACAGGGGCATGGGGCGGCGGGCTGCACCGTTAGCCTTACCAGCACGTGCCAGCGTCAGGACCTCGACGCCGTCGGCGCCCAGACGGGAGCCGCGGCATGAGGCGGCCTGGCGCACCCCACCGACTTGCACGTGCCGAGGAGAAGAACCAGCGATGTTCGAACGCTTTACCGACCGCGCCCGCCGCGTCGTCGTCCTGGCCCAGGACGAGGCTCGGGCGCTCAACCACAACTACATCGGCACTGAGCACCTCCTTCTCGGCCTCATCCACGAAGGAGAGGGAGTGGCTGCCAAGGCGCTGGAGTCGATGGACATCTCCCTGGACGCGGTGCGCGGCCAGGTGGTCGAGATCATCGGTGAGGGCCAGTCCGCTCCCAGCGGGCACATCCCCTTCACGCCTCGCGCGAAGAAGGTCCTGGAGCTCTCGCTGCGCGAGGCGCTGCAGCTGGGCCACAACTACATCGGCACCGAGCACATCCTGCTCGGTCTCCTGCGCGAGGGCGAGGGTGTGGCCGCCCAGGTGCTGACCAAGCTTGGTGCTGACCTGTCCACCGTGCGACAGACCGTCATGCAGATGCTTTCCGGCTACGAGGGCAAGGAGACGGTCACGGCCGGCGGCCCCTCGGACAAGGGCACTCCCTCCGGCTCGGCCATCCTCGACCAGTTCGGTCGCAACCTCACCGCCGCTGCCCGCGAGGGCAAGCTGGACCCGGTGATCGGGCGTCACAAGGAGATGGAGAGGGTCATGCAGATCCTCTCCCGGCGCACCAAGAACAACCCGGTTCTCATCGGTGAGCCGGGCGTGGGCAAGACCGCCGTCGTGGAGGGACTGAGCCAGGCCATCGTCCACGGTGACGTGCCCGAGACCCTGCGTGACAAGCAGCTCTACTCCCTGGACATGGGCTCGCTCGTCGCCGGGTCGCGCTACCGCGGTGACTTCGAGGAGCGGCTGAAGAAGGTCCTCAAGGAGGTGCGTACCCGAGGGGACATCATCCTGTTCATTGACGAGATCCACACCCTCGTGGGGGCCGGTGCTGCTGAGGGCGCGGTGGACGCCGCCTCGATCCTCAAGCCCATGCTGGCTCGCGGCGAGCTCCAGACCATTGGTGCCACCACCTTGGAGGAGTACCGCAAGATCGAGAAGGACGCCGCTCTGGAGCGCCGTTTCCAGCCGGTCACGGTGGACCAGCCCTCTATCGAGGAGACCATCGGGATCCTCAACGGCCTGCGTGACCGCTACGAGGCCTTCCACCGCGTGGTCATCACCGACGACGCCATCGAGGCTGCCGCCAAGCTCGCGGACCGTTACATCAACGACCGCTTCCTGCCGGACAAGGCGATCGACCTCATTGACGAGGCGGGCGCGCGCCTGCGCATCCGCCGCATGACCGCTCCGCCCGAGCTGCGCGCCATCGACGACAAGATCGCCGAGGTCAAGCGGGAGAAGGAGGCCGCGATCGACGACCAGGACTTCGAGCGCGCCGCCGCCCTGCGTGACGACGAGCGTCGCCTGGCGGAGGAGCGCGAGGCCAAGGAGGCCGCCTGGAAGTCCGGTGAGGTCGAGCAGGTCGCCGAGGTCAACGAGGAGCTGGTCGCCGAGGTGCTGGCCATGTCTACCGGTATCCCGGTGGTCAAGCTCACCGAGGCTGAGTCTGCCAAGCTGCTGGGGATGGAGGCGGAGCTCCACAAGCGCATCATCGGTCAGGACAAGGCCATCGAGGCGCTGTCCAAGTCGATCCGGCGCACCCGCGCTGGGCTCAAGGACCCCAAGCGTCCTGGTGGCTCCTTCATCTTCGCCGGCCCGACCGGCGTGGGTAAGACCGAGCTGGCCAAGGCTCTGGCGGAGTTCCTCTTCGACGACGAGGACGCCCTCATCCAGCTCGACATGTCCGAGTTCGCCGAGAAGCACACGGTATCGCGCCTCTTCGGCGCCCCTCCGGGCTACGTGGGCTACGACGAGGGTGGTCAGCTCACCGAGAAGGTGCGGCGTCGGCCCTTCAGCGTGGTCCTGTTCGACGAGGTCGAGAAGGCCCACCCGGACATCTTCAACTCGCTGCTGCAGATCCTGGAGGACGGTCACCTCACCGACGCCCAGGGGCGCGTGGTTGACTTCAAGAACACGGTCATCATCATGACCACCAACCTCGGCTCCAAGGACATCGGCAAGGCGGTCGCCACCGGCTTCCAGTCCACCGAGGGCGGGACCATGGAGTACGAGGAGATGAAGGCTCACGTCAACCGTGAGCTTAAGTCCCAGTTCCGGCCGGAGTTCCTGAACCGCGTGGACGATCTCATCGTCTTCCCGCAGCTGACCAAGGTGGAGGTCCGCCAGATCGTCGACCTCATGATCGCCCGCCTGGCGGGGCGCCTGGTGGAGCAGGAGATGACGATCGAGCTGACCGACGCGGCCAAGGACCTGCTGGCGGAGCGTGGCTTCGACCCAGTGCTCGGCGCGCGTCCGCTGCGTCGCGCCATCCAGCGTGACATCGAGGACGCCCTGAGCGAGAAGATCCTCTTCGGCGAGATTGAGCGGGGCCAGAAGGTCGTCGTCGACGCCGAGGGCGAGGGCATCCTGGGTGAGTTCACCTTCCGCGGTGAGCCCTGGGACCCCAGGATCGGTTCCGACCCGCTCAGCGCGGAGGTTGCCGCCGAGCAGGAGGCCGAGCGGACCGTCGGCAGCATCGAGGGCTCGGCGGTGGCCGAGGCTGAGGCCGCGACGGAGGCTCACAGCGCCTGACCGGCACCTGCCGGCTGACGACGGACCGGGTGGTCCGGCACACAGGTGCCGGACCACCCGGTCCGCTGCTGCTCGGAGGCCTTGGTGACGCTGCGGCCGGGGACGAGCGACGGCGTCGGCGAGACCACGCGGGCATGAGGTGACTCACCTAGGCGACCAGGATTGTGATGAAAATGTTATCATTGGTGACGATTCGGAGTCTTGTCTGACAGGTCGCGGTTCTGCGGCACCCTCTCTGGTTGTGCCCGGCCACGCTGTCAGACGGTCCCGCTCCCCACGGTCCCGAGTCGGCCCGGCACCAGGCCTGGCTGATCCGGATCGTCGGTCGAGGCGCAGGGCCCTCCGAGGCGCCGCCAGGAGCGGCGCCGACTCACAGCGGCCCTGACCCGAGGGGCCGCGTCAGGATCGGAAACAGCGTGGATCAGACCACATCCTCGTCCCTCACCACGGACACCCGTGCCGACCGGGCACGAAGCAAGGCCGGGAGGAAGACCGCCAAGAGCCAGCAGAAGAACGCGGCAGCCGAGCGCAAGGCCGCCATCCGCGCCGAGCGGCGTCGCCTGCGCCAGCTGCGTCAGCGACGGCGCCTGAGGGTCGACGACGTCACGGTCGTCGAGGAGCCGGCGCTGAAGAAGGCCGTCCTCGGATCCGTCGTCGGCAACCTCATGGAGTGGTATGACGTCGGTGTCTACGGCTACGTCGCCGTCATCCTCGGAAAGGTCTTCCTGCCCGAGGTCGACGGCCACGTCCAGAACCTCTTCTCCCTGGGCGTCTTCGCAGTGACCTTCATCGCCCGCCCGCTGGGCGGTGTCATCCTCGGACAGCTCGGTGACCGCCTGGGCCGCAAGGAGGTCCTGGCCTACACCCTGCTCATGATGGCGGCAGCGACCTTCCTCATCGGTGTGCTGCCGACGTACGCGGCGGCCGGCGTCATCGCCCCGCTCCTGCTCATCACCTTGAAGCTGGTCCAGGGCTTCTCCACCGGAGGCGAGTACGCCGGGGCTACCACCTTCATCACCGAGTACGCCCCGGACAAGAGGCGGGGCTTCTACGCCTCCTTGCTGGACTGGGGCTCCTACATGGGCTTCGCCGCCGGCGCCGCCGTCGTCTCGGCGCTGCAGCTGACGCTGAGCGAGGAGCTCATGCACTCCTGGGGGTGGCGCCTGCCTTTCATGACCGCTCTGCCGCTGGGCCTGATCGCCCTGTACTTCCGCACGCACATCGAGGACACCCCGGCCTTCGTCGAGGCGCAGAACGAGCAGGATGACGACTCGGCCGAGGAGGGGGACGCCTCTGCGCACCCCGGTTCCGTGGGAGACGTCGAGGCCGCCATCCGGGCCACCGATGAGGGGCCCAAGGGCCTCAAGGCGCTCATCGTGACCTACCGGCGTGAGCTCGCGACCGCCTTCGTGCTCGTCGCGGCGGCCAACACGGTGGCCTATGCGCTGACCTCCTACATGCCGACCTATCTGACGACGACGCTCCACTACGACGCCGTCCACGGCAACCTCCTCACCCTGCCGGTGCTGGTGCTTCTCGCCTTCTGCGTGCCGGTGGCCGGGTGGTTGTCGGACCGCCTGGGGCGCCGCGCGATCCTGTTCACCGGTGCCGGGGCTGCGGTGGTCCTGGCTGTCCCAGCCTTCGTGCTCATGGCGCACGGCGCGGTCTGGTCCACGCTGCTGGGGCTGGTCATGCTCGCCCTGCCGGTGGCCCTGTACGTGGGCAACCAGGCCTCGTCCTTGCCGGCCCTGTTCCCCACCTCCTCGCGCTACGGCGCCATGGGGATCGCCTACAACGCGGCCGTGGCGGTGTTCGGTGGTACTGCCGGTTTCATCATGGAGGCCCTCGTGACGGCCACCGGCAGCGCGCTGGCTCCCGCCTTCTGGGTCATTGCCACCTCGCTTGCCGGACTCATCGCCGTCACCCAGATGCCGGAGTCCGCCCGCCAGCCGCTGCCTGGCTCCATGCCCTCGGTCGCCAGCGAGGAGGAGGCCATCGAGCTGGTCGAGACCCAGGAGGAGAACCCGGACCTGGACGTGGCTGAGGTGTTCGCCCAGGCTCCGGTTCACCTGCTTGACCAGGAGCCCACTGCTGCGGAGGCACGCGCTGAGGTGGCGGTGGCTCTGGCGGCCGAGATGGAGGCTCGTGAGCAGCTGGCACAGGCTCAGCGTGCCACCCAGGCGGCGCGTGAGGCCGTCGTCGAGGCTGAGGAGCGTGAGGCGGCCGAGTAGGATCCCCCGCCAGTGTGCAGGTACGCCGTCGAGTGTGCAGCTACAGGATGCACACTCGACGGCGTAACAGCACACACGCTGTCATGACTGGATGAGGCTGACAAACGGTCAGTTTGGTTCTGGGACCTCGGTCACACTAGAGTGCCTGTGTGGCGGCGCACGGTCGCGCCGCTGTGTCCTATCAGTGATCACGGCTGGCCGTGACTGCATGAGAGCGAGAGAGGCGACGATGCCCAAGTACGTGTACCGCTTTAGTGAGGGCGACAAGGACCAGAAGGACCTCCTGGGAGGCAAGGGAGCCAACCTTGCCGAGATGACCCGCCTGGGTCTGCCCGTCCCCCCGGGCTTCACCATCACCACCGACGCCTGCCGCGCCTACCTCGCTGACGGAGCCGTACCCGACGAGCTGGCCGTCCAGGTCACCAAGGCCCTGCGCGAGGTCGAGGAGGAGCTGGGCCGCCAGCTCGGTGCCCCCGAGGACCCGCTGCTGGTCTCCGTACGCTCGGGCGCGAAGTTCTCGATGCCGGGCATGATGGAGACCGTCCTCAACATCGGGTTGAACGACGAGTCCGTCCTCGGCCTGGCCGAGGTCTCCTCCGACGAGCGCTTCGCCTGGGACTCCTACCGTCGCCTCATCCAGATGTTCGGCAAGACCGTGCTGGACATCGACGGCGACCACTTCTCCGAGCGCCTGGACACCAAGAAGGCCGAGCGCGGCGTCAACCTGGACTACGAGCTCGACGTCGAGGCGCTCAAGGAGCTGGTGGCGGAGTACAAGTCCGTGGTGCTGGAGCACGCCGGCATCGAGTTCCCCCAGGACCCGCGCGCCCAGCTCGACATGGCCACTGAGGCGGTCTTCCGCTCCTGGAACACCGAGCGGGCCCACATCTACCGTCGTCGCGAGAAGATCCCGCACGACCTGGGCACCGCCGTCAACGTGTGCACCATGGTCTTCGGCAACATGGGCGAGACCTCCGGCACGGGCGTGTGCTTCACCCGTGACCCCTCCACCGGCCGCTCCGGTGTCTACGGTGACTACCTGGTCAACGCCCAGGGCGAGGACGTCGTCGCCGGAATCCGCAACACCCTGTCCCTGGCGGATCTCAAGACGCTGGACCGCACGAGCTACGACGAGCTGCGCAGCGCCATGCGCCGCCTGGAGACCCACTACCGCGACCTGTGCGACATCGAGTTCACGATCGAGCGCGGCAAGCTGTGGCTCCTGCAGACCCGCGTGGGCAAGCGCACCGCGGCCGCCGCCTTCCGCGTGGCCACCCAGCTGGTGGACGAGAAGCTCATCACCATGGACGAGGCCCTCACCCGCGTCACCGGCGACCAGCTCACCCAGCTCATGTTCCCCCAGTTCGAGCACACCGGGGACAATGAGGTGCTCACCCGCGCGATGCCTGCCTCGCCGGGTGCCGCCGTCGGACACATCGCCTTCGACAACGCTGAGGCCATCGCCCGCACCGAGGCCGGCGAGTCCGTCATCCTCGTGCGTCGCGAGACCAACCCGGACGACCTGCCGGGCATGGTCGTGGCTGCGGGCGTGCTCACGGCACGTGGCGGCAAGACCTCCCACGCCGCCGTCGTCGCCCGCGGCATGGGCAAGACCTGTGTGTGCGGCGCTGACCAGCTGGAGGTCGACGCCGCCGCCCGCACCGTGCGTGTGGCAGGGCGAGAGGACCTGGTGCTGACCAGCGAGGACGTCATCGCCATCGACGGTCAGACCGGTGAGGTCTTCCTCGGCGAGGTCCCCGTCTCCGACTCCCCGGTCATGACCTACCTGCGTCGTGGTCTGGAGGAGGCGCTGGACGCCGCCGGTAACGTGGACACCCGCGAGCTGGTCACCAGCGTGGACCGCCTCATGCGCCACGCGGACAAGGTGCGCCGCCTGCAGGTGCGTGCCAACGCTGACACCCCCGACGACGCCCGTCACGCCATCCACCGCGGTGCCGAGGGTGTGGGCCTGTGCCGTACCGAGCACATGTTCCTCGGTGAGCGCAAGCAGCTCGTCCAGAACCTCATCCTGGCCTCCAACGAGGAGGAGCGTGAGAACGCGCTGGCTGCCCTCCTGCCCCTGCAGAAGGGTGACTTCATCCAGATGTTCGAGACGATGAACGGCAAGGCGATGACGGTGCGTCTCATCGACCCGCCGCTGCACGAGTTCCTTCCCGACCTCACCGAGCTCAGCGTCAAGGTGGCTCTGGACCGCGAGCGCGGCACCCTGGACCCGGCTGACGAGGAGCTGCTCGCCGTCGTGCGCCGCAGCCACGAGGCCAACCCGATGCTGGGCCTGCGTGGTGTGCGTCTGCTGCTGACCATGCCGGGTCTCATCGAGCTGCAGGTGCGTGCGATCGCCGAGGCGGCCGTCGAGCGCCTCAAGGCCGGCGGTGACCCTCACCCGGAGATCATGATCCCGCTGGTGGGGTCGGTGCGTGAGCTCCAGATCGCCCGCGAGCGCGCCGAGGCCGTCCTGCGTGAGGTCTCGGGCAGGTCGGGGTACAGGCTGGACTTCCCGATCGGCTGCATGATCGAGCTGCCGCGCGCTGCGGTGAGTGCAGACACGATCGCCGAGGAGGCGGACTTCTTCTCCTTCGGTACCAACGACCTGACTCAGACCACCTGGGGCTTCTCGCGTGACGACGTCGAGGGGGTCTTCTTCAAGGAGTACCTCGACTACGGCGTCTTCGGGGTCTCTCCCTTCGAGACGGTGGACGAGCGGGGAGTGGGCCGCATGGTGCGCCTGGGCGTGGAGCACGGCCGGGCCACCAAGCCGGGTCTGAAGATGGGGGTGTGCGGTGAGCACGGTGGTGACCCGGAGTCCATCGACTTCTTCCACCGAGTGGGCCTGAGCTACGTCTCCTGCTCGCCCTTCCGCGTGCCGGTGGCTCGCCTGGAGGCTGGGCGGGCGGCGATCTTCTACCCCGAGTCTCAGGAGGACTGAGCCCCGCGCCCGCGCTCTCCTGCTGACGGGCTTGCACGGTCCCCGGCACCGCGCTGTTGCGGGTGCCGGGGACCGGCTACGTCAGTACTGGCACGCGTGAGAGGATGACGGGCGCCGGGGCGGCGCCCGACGGGCGAGTGCCGTCACGGGTGGTCGGCGACGCAGGTGACGAGGAAAGGTGAGGACCGCGATGACGTTTCTTCAGCTCACGCAGGGTCGGCTTGAGGCCACGAGCATCGGCCGTCGGGCGGACGAGGACTCCCACGTCGCGGCCCTGACGGCCGTGCGCAGCCAGCTCATCGACGTCCTGGGGCGCCCGCTGCTGCCTGTGGAGTGGACGCAGACCGACCACGGCCACGCGCTGACGGCCCTGGACCCCTCCGGCCAGGTGGTGACGGTCGAGGTGCTGAGGGAGGTGGGACCGGCCGACCTGCTCGCCGCGATGGCCAGGCAGCACCAGGCCGGTGGCGCCTCACGCGCCCAGCTGGCTGCGAGGTACCCGGCCGGGGCGGTCGCCTTCTCCCAGGCCTGGAACGAGTTCCGTGAGGCCCTGCCGCTTCACCTCGAGCCGGGGCCGAGCCTGATCGTCCTGGCTTGTGCTCTCTCGCCGCAGGTGCGTGGGAGCGCCAGCCTGTTGCGCGGATCTGGCGTGGAGATGTACCTCATTGACGTGCGGGAGCTGGAGGAGACCACGGGCACGCGGTTGCTGGTGGGGATCGAGCCTGTGCGCAGTGACGGCGTGACAGGCGGTGCCGCTGCCGTGGCAGACCCGAGGCAGGCCGCCCTCCTGGCCTCAGCGCCCACAACGCCCTCCGGGCCGACGGCTCCATCGGCGCCGAGCCCGCAGGACTCCCAGGAGCCTCCAGGAGCGGTAGCCGGGGTCACTCACCGTTCCAGTGCCCCGGTGCTGGGGGCGGCGCCCACGGTGGCTGCCGGCCAGGCCTCCGCCTACGCCCTGGCCGAGGTGGCCGCCGCCGTCGCAACGCCGGCGCCGCTGGTGTGGCGCAGCCTGCGTCGCGGCATCAACCACGAGGCCCTCCTGGAGGCCGAGGGGCGGATCAGGCTGGCGGACGGTCGGGTCTTCACCGACCCCAGCCTCGCGGCCAACACGGTCCAGCACACTCAGGACGTCGACGGCTGGCGGGTGTGGCGCCTGGGACCGGGTGGACCGAGCTTGGGCAGCCTGCTCCCGGCCCAGTCGCGCCGGGTGGAGGAGTGAGGGCGTCGGGGCAGGCCTCCTACGGCGGGCTCAGGCCTCGGCCAGGAACGTGCGCAGCACCCGGTCCATCTGCTCGGCCTCGATGAGGAACCCGTCGTGGCCGTGCAGGGAGGTGATCGTCTCGCGGCGGGCCCCGGGGATGCATCGCGTCAGCTGCTCGGCCTGAGCCGCGAGGAACAGACGGTCGGAGTCGACGTCGACCACGAGCGTGCGCGCTGTGACGCGCCCCAGCGCCTCCTCGGTGCCGCCACGGCCGGTGCCGACGTCGTGGACCATCATCGAGTGGGTGACGATGAGGTAGGTGTTGGCGTCAAAGCGAGCCAGCAGCTTGCCGGCGTGGTAGTCGAGGTAGGACTCGATCTGGTAGCGCCCGCCCACCGCCGGGTCCTCCTGCCCCTGGTGGGCGCGTCCGAACCGGCTATCAAGCTCGGCGGCGCTGCGGTAGGTGGTGTGGGCGATGGCCCGGGCCAGTCCCAGCCCCTGGACCGGTCCGACGGGGTGGGAGTAGTAGTCGCCGTCGAAGAAGTAGGGGTCGGCGACGATCGCGAGCTCCTGCAGGTGGCACCAGGCGAGCTGGTCCGCCGTCGTCGAGGCCCCGGTCGCCACCAGCGCGAGGTTGCGGACCCGTTCGGGGTGGCTGGCCGCCCACTCGATGGCGCGGTGTCCTCCGAGCGAGGCTCCTATCACCAGGTGGAAGGTCTCGATGCCCAGGGCGTCGGCCAGGCGCGTCTCGGCGGTGACCTGGTCGCGAGTGGTCAGCCACGGGAAGCGTGAGCCCCAGGGCCGTCCGTCCGGCGCGGTGGACGAGGGGCCGGTTGACCCCTGGCAGCCGCCCAGGATGTTGGCGGCGACGACGAGGTAGCGCTCGGTGTCGATCGCGCGACCAGGCCCGACCAGCTCGGACCACCAGCCCGGGCTCGGGTGGCCGGGGCCGGCCTCGCCGGTGACGTGGGAGTCACCGGTCAGGGCGTGCAGGACGAGGACGGCGTTGTCACGCTCCGGGCTCAGCCGGCCCCAGGTCTCGAAGGCCAGCACGGTGTCAGGCAGCACCTCGCCGCACTCCAGCGGGAGGTCCCCGATCTCCACGAAGCGCCGGTGTCCGGGGTCGTCGCCGGGGCGCCAGGCGCCGGTGGGGGAGCCTGCGCGGCGCTCGACCAGCTTCGCCGAGGCGGAGCCCACGCCCGGCCAGGGGGAGCGGGCTGCCTGTGAGGGGTGGGTGGGGGAGGGGGAGTGCTCAGTCATCGATCGTCCTAGCGGCCGTGGCGGTGACGACGGCGCGGCACGCGAGAGGGGGGCGCCGTCGGTCTCCTCGTGTGGTGGCGGGAGCCGGGTTCTCCGGCGACGCGAGCGAGGGCCGCAGGCTCTGGGAGCCGTGACAACAGGGCAGGGAGTAAGAGACCCTGCTGGCTGGCTACGGCGGCGCACGCGTCAGCGGGGCATTCGACGGTGCGCTCGGCTCGAGGGAGTGAGCATGGAGCGACCATAGCGCGCAGGGCCTGCCACGAGGCAAGTCGCGCCCGGAGAACGGAAATAACATCGATGTCGTGCGATAACTCACAGAGAGGGAGTTGCGGCGTCATTCTGCGAGCCACGGTCGGTGGACGTGCAGGAGGGGCACCTGAGGCGTCTGTGAATCATGTTGTCTGTGTGTTGAAAAGTGCGTGGAGTGACTACTGTGTTCGAAGACCTCGGCGCGCTCGTCAAGCAGGCGCGCCGCATGACGACGGAGGACTTGTGAGTCGTATCCCTAGCTCCTGGCTGCGCTCCCGTCAGGGTGCGGGCCTGCGTGGCCACCTCTCGCGTGCCTCGGCCGCGACGGCGGGCCTAGCAGTGGCGGCCGGCCTGCTTGTTCCCGGCGCGCTGGCTGACCCTGTCTCCCAGGACGACATCAACCGCTCCAGGTCCGCCGAGGTCTCGACCTCGGCCTCGATCGCGGACCTGGAGACCCAGCTGTCCCAGCTCAGTGCCGACTCTGACGTCGCCGCGGTCAACGCCCAGGCTGCCAACGAGGACTATCTCGAGGCCAGGCTGGACCTGGACACCGCCACCGCCGAGGCGGACGAGGCTCAGAAGAACGCCGATGACGCGGCTGCCAGGACCAGCTCCGCCCGCAGCGAGCTGGGCGCTGCCGTCGTCCAGACCTACCAGGAGGGTGGGGACGCGCTCAGTGCCCTCCAGCCCTACCTCACGAGCGAGTCCCTGGCTGACCTCGCCGACGCCGACGTCGCGCTCAGGCGCGCCGGTGAGAAGGCGGACGCCCAGGTCCAGTCCGTCGAGGCCCTGCAGGCCGTGGCCGACACGATGCAGGGCATCGCCGACCAGAAGCAGAGCGAGAAGCAGGCTGCTGCGGACACCGCCGCCAGTGCCAAGGCCTCGGCCGACTCGGCAGCCAGCGCTGCCGCCAGCGCGGTCTCCTCCGCCCAGGCCAGGCGTCAGGGCCTCATCGCCCAGCTCGCCGCCCAGCGCAGCACGACGGTGGAGCTGGAGACCCAGTACCAGGAGCAGCTCGACGCCCAGCGCAAGGCTGCTGAGGAGGCGGCCGCCAAGGCCGCTGCGGAGAAGGCCGCCCAGGAGGCCGCTGCTCAGCAGGCCGCCGCCCAGGCAGCCGCCCAGGCCCAGGCTGCTGCTCAGGCGGCGGCGCAGCAGGCGGCTGACGAGCCCCAGGGTCCTGCCCCCAGCGCGCCGGCGGCCTCCTCCGGGAGGGGGGCCTCTGCGGTGGCTGCGGCCAAGACCTTCCTGGGCGTGCCCTACGTGTGGGGCGGCGAGTCCTACAACGGAGTCGACTGCTCCGGGCTCGTCATGCTCTCCTACCGCCAGGTGGGCGTGAGCCTCTACCACTCCTCGCGCGTGCAGTACGGCCAGGGCACCAAGGTGCCGCTGTCCCAGATGCAGCCAGGCGACCTCATCTTCTGGTCCGGGAACGGCACGCAGTCGGGGATCTACCACGTGGCGATGTACGTGGGTGACGGTCGGATGATCGAGGCCCCGACCTTCAACATGGTGGTGCGTATCACCCCGGTGCGCTACTCCGCGATCATGCCCTACGCCGTGCGTCCCTGAGACTGACCTTCACGCCAGTGGTACCAGGGGGCGGGCTGGCCAGAGCGGGCCCGCCCCCGTGTAACTGTC
>NZ_JARKVC010000028.1 GCF_029851875.1 Actinomyces sp. | reverse complement strand
GTGGGCCCCAGCCTTCGGGCTGGGGCCCACCACCCCTGATCCGTAGGGGCACCATGCTTCGGCATGGCGAAGACTGCTGGAAGGAGCCAGGTAGGCTTCACGCAGGCCGAGCCTGACCAGGCCCCGGCGTGCTGGCACAAGAAGTCATGAGCGTGATGAGGTCCTATGGCGCAGCGATACGTGGACGACGACGGACAGCCTCGCTACGGTCAGCGGGTCAGCCCTGAGGAGCTGGAACAGATCCGGCGTGAGCAGGGGCTCGGCTCTTCCGTACAGGCCGCGGTCCCGCGCAGCGAGGGAGAGACGGAGCCTGCAGCGCCCTCCTCGATGCGGCCAGGACGGAGTGAGGAGTCCAACCCCTACAGCTACGCCGGGCAGCGCCCGGGTGGACCGGGCGGATCCTGGGCAGGGGCCTCATCCCTCCAGCCTCCGGCTGGTGGCTGGTCCTGGCAGCAGGACGATGCCCGCCAGCCCCGCCGCCGCTGGGGGATGCTCGTGACCGGCCTTATCATGCTCATTGTGCTGCCGATCGCCCTGGGAGTGGGCGCTGTGCTCATCGCGGTCGATGGTTCCCTGTCAACCGGTGCCATGCTCACTGACTCCGGTGAGGTCTACCTCGACCAGGGCCGGGCGGTGGGCCTGTACAGTTCTGACACCTCGGTCTCCACCGAGCGGTGCACCGTCAAGGCTCCCTCCGGTGCCGCCATCGAGGTGACGGCCATCGGTCAGGACCTGCCATACGCCAGTCTCACCGCGCCGGAGTCAGGCACCTACACGGTCTCCTGTCCGAGCGGAACCCAGGGCATCGTCGTCGGCCCGGCCCTCAACACGGATCGCATCGTGCAGGCCGGCACCATGCTCCTGGTAGCGGGCGCCTGCGGCGTCGCGGGCCTGGGACTGACGATCGCCGGGATGGTGCGCCTGAGCCGCCGCCGATAGAGGCGGGCTCAGCCCAGCTGCCTGCGCGCGAAGGTGTAGATGAGAGCGCTGACCCAGGCACGCTGGGCGTTGGTCGAGGCCCGACCGTGCCCGCCCTCGGAGCTCTCAAAGTAGGTGACCTCCTGACCCATGGCGAGCATCCGATAGGCCATGGTGCGTGCGTGCGCCGGGTGGACGCGGTCATCGCGCGTAGAGGTGACGAACAGGACCGGTGGGTAGTCGACCCCCTGACGCAGCAGGTGGAAGGGGGAGAATCCGCGGATGAACTCCCACTGGACGGGATCGTCCGGGTCGCCGTACTCGGCCTCCCAGGAGGCTCCGGCCAGCAGGTGGGTGTATCGCCGCATGTCCAGCAGCGGTACCTCGCAGACCACCGCCCCCACGAGCTCGGGGTACTGGGTGAGCATATTGCCCACCAGCAGCCCGCCGTTCGAGCCGCCGTGGACGGCCAGGCGGCCGGGAGCTGTCACCCCGCGCTCCACCAGGGTGCGGGCGACTGCGGCAAAGTCCTCGTAGACCAGGTGGCGGCCCTCCTTGAGCCCGGCGCGGTGCCAGGCCGGGCCGTACTCGCCACCGCCGCGGATACTCGCGATGACATAGGTGCCGCCCTGCTCCAGCCAGGCCTTGCCGGTCACGGCCAGGTACCCCACACCCATCGGGACCTCGAAGCCGCCGTAGCCGTAGAGGATCGTGGGGGCCGGGCCGTCGCCGGGCCTGCCGACCTGGAAGTAGGGCACGCGCGTGCCGTCCTCAGAGACCGCTATGTGCTGGGTGACGAGGACGCCGGAGGCGTCGTAACGGCTCGGCGCCTGCCGCAGGACCTCGGTTGAGGCCAGACGACCGTCCTGCTCCAGTGCTCCCAGGGCCAGGGTGGTCGGCTGGGTGAAGGAGGAGACGGTCATCCACAGCTCGTCAGAGCCCAGGGAGTCGACGGCGCCCGCGGCGACCTCCACCAGGGTGCGTCCTGGGCGCAGCTCAGTCGGGTCTGGCGTGCTGGCACCTGAGCCGCCAGGAGCAGAGGCCGACGGCGCAGCGAGGGAGGAGAGGTCCATGTCCTGCCGGCTCCACCCCTCCTCGCTCGTCTCCTCCCCCTCGCCCGGCAGCGGGGGAGTGAGCACCTGGAGGGCGACGACGACGTCGTCGAGCAGGGAGAGGACCAGGTGGTGGGCGGTGACGGTCCATCCCTGCAGGAAGGTCGAGCTGGTCGGGGTGAACAGCGCGGTCAGCCGGTGCTCGCCGTCGAGCCAGGCCACCAGGGGCGCGGCGAGCAGGGTGCCGGTGGGGTAGGTCTGAGCGCCCACGCTCCACGGCTCGCGCAGGTGGATGAGCAGGTAGTCCCAGGCGGCGGAGACCTCGGCCGACTCGGGGACCTTGATGAGGTGGGTGCCCTCAGCGCTGACGGTAGCAGCAGAGGCCAGCAGCTCAGCCGAGCGCTCAGCGGCCAGCCCGGATGCGTCGTCGTCCGCCAGCCAGGTACGCGAGGTGTAGAAGGTCATCTGCTCGCTCAGCCACGTGCGGCCGCGGCGGTCGCGCCAGGCGGCGACCGCCATGGACTCGCGCGGCGCACTCAGGAGGATCTCGGCCTCGGCCAGGTTCTGGCCCCGCCAGGCGCGGCGCACCTGGCGGGGGTAGCCAGAGCCAGAGAGGCTGTCTGGTCCCCAGTCGGTGGTCACGAGGACGCTGTGGCCCGCGTCGTCCGCCCATGTCATGGAGCCCTTGGAGGGGGAGCGGTAGAAGCCGCCGTCGGCCGGGTCGATGAAGCTCAGGGTGTCCAGGTCGAGCTCGCGCGTGACGTCGGTGTCCGAGCCGCCGTCGGACAGGTCAATGAGCGCGCGGCGACCGGCCAGGGGGCCGGTGCGTAGGACGTTGGCGCCGTGCCACACCCAGGTCACGCCCTCGTCCTGACCCAGTGCGTCCAGGTCCAGCAGGACCTGCCAGTCGGTGGTACCGCCCGCCTGCGGGGCGCCGGCACGGTAGGACTCCCAGGTGGTGCGACGCCACAGGCCACGCGGGTGCTCGGCGTCGGTCCAGAAGTTGTAGAGGTAGCCGGCGACCAGGGTGATGCCGGGGATCTTGTCCGCGGAGTCGAGGATGTCCTCGATGTCTGAGCGCAGCTGCTCAAAGCCGGGGGCGTTGTCGTAGGAGGCGCGGGTGGCCTCGTTGCGCTCGCTGACCCATGCCAGAGCCTGCTCGCCCTCGACCTCGTCCAGCCAGGCAGGGACCTCAGGCAGGAGCGGGTGGGTTGAGTCGGGGCTAGCCTGCGAGGAGGGGCTCGCCTGGGCGGGCTGGTGCGTTGTCGTCATGAGGGTCCTTCCTTTTCGCGAGTGTGCAGGTAGGGGGGTGAGTGTGCAGCGCTGAGGTGCACACTCACGGGTGCACCTGCACACTCGACGGCGGGGCGGCGGCTTCAGCCCTCGCTCACCTGCCGGATGGCTGCCACGATCTGCGTGGGCGCGTCCAGCATCATGAGATGGCGCGAGTGCGGCACCTGTCGGAGGTCGACGTCGGCAAAGGCCTCGCGCAGCGCCTCCTCCTGCGCCCTGCTCGCATAGGGCGGGGCCTGGAGGACGACGGCGCAGGTCCTGGCCGGAGCCCCCTGACGCCGACGCAGCTGGTCCAGGTCAGCGGCCTGCTGGCCGTAGGACAGCCACTCTGCGGTGCCAGCAGCCAGCGCGGCTGGCGAGTCCCACGCACGCTCCCACTCGCGGCGCCCCGTCTTCTGCGGGTGGTGAGTCTGCGAGCGCAGCCCAGCCCGAAATCCCGTCTGGGCCAGCCAGCGCACCGGTCGCAGCGCCAGGCTGTGACGAGCCGCGTGCCACAGGGGAGCGGCTAGTCGTGGGCGGCGGGCGGAAGAGACCAGGAGCGAGGGATCCACCAGGACGACGCCGCGGACGAGGTCGGGACGCAGGCGTGCCAGGGCCTCGGCCTGGAAGGCCGCCATCGAGTGCGCCACCACGGTGGCGCCGCCGTGGGTGAGGCGCTCGAGGACCGTCTCCAGCACCCGGACCTCACCGGGAAGGGTGGGCAGGTGACGGCGGGTCGTGCCACGGTAGCCGGGGCGGTCCACGGTGATGACCTCGTAGTCCCTCAGCTCCGGCCAGAGCTCACGCCAGCCTCCGGAGACCAGTCCCGCGCCGTTGAGCAGGAGCACGGGGGCAGGGTCGGTGGGGTGCTGTGAGGACTCAGGGTCGGTGGGAGTGGTGACCCCTGCGGGACCTGCGGTCTCAGGGGCACCGTAGGGTGCCTGCGAGAGGCGCCAGCGGATGACGTGCTCGTCAGTCTCCCAGGTCTGCCAGCCCTCGCTCATGACCACCATCATCCAGCCGCCAGGCCAGCCACGCCACCCATGCCGAGCAGATGAGGACCTGGACCGCCTGGGTCACTCCCTGAGTGCCGGGGGCCACCCAGGGGGCGACGGCGCTGGCAAGCATGAGCAGGCCGGAGACAGCGCCGACCACGGTGACGACCAGGGCGGTGCGTGACCACCCGTCCCGGCCCAGAAGGGCGGTCAGCACCAGGATGAAGCTGGCCAGGAAGGCCAGGCCCACGGTCGATGAGGTCACCGCGTGCAGGTGGCGGACCAGGCTCGGGGTCGCCTTGCACACGGCGTCATGGCTCTCTGCGCAGGGCAGGGCGACTACGCAGTCCAGCGCCGTAGCGGCTGCGACCACGGCCAGGGCCGCAGCCAGGCGAGGTGCCCACGGCCCGAGCCACGCACGCCAGGCACGACTGCCGGTCCAGGCGATGAGGCTGATGAGCAGCGCAGAGACAAGGTCGCCGGTGCGGAAGAACCAGAAGTAGGGCTGGTCGGAGGCAGCCAGCTCAGACAGGTAGCCCGTCAGGATCCTGGGGTTGCCGTTGATCGGCCAGGCCAGCCAGGTGTTGTAGGCCAGGAGCACGCCGACGGCCAGCAGCGGGGCGAGCGCCCGTGCCCGGGACCGGGGCTGCGCGCCAGCGCCGCCGGTGTCGGGCACGCCGGTCTGAGCGGGCGAGGGCACCTGTGCGGGCTCAGCGCGGCGTTGTGCGCTCACTTGCCGGGCCTGACCAGGGGGAAGGTGATGGTCTCGCGGATCGAGGCGCCGGTGAGCATCATGACCAGGCGGTCTAGGCCCACACCCAGGCCGCCGGTAGGAGGCATGCCCTGCTCCAGGGCCTGGAGGAAGGCCTCGTCCAGCTCCATCGCCTCCGGGTCGCCGCCGGCTGCTGCCAGTGACTGGGCCGTCAGCCGCTCGCGCTGGAGGACCGGGTCCACCAGCTCGGAGTAGGCGGTGCCGACCTCAGAGCCGAAGATGATGAGGTCCCAGCGCTCAGCCAACAGGGGCAGGCGGCGATGGGGACGCGTCAGCGGTGAGGTCTCGGCCGGGAAGTCGGTGAAAAAGGTGGGCTGCGCCGTCGTCGCCTCGGCCAGGTGCTCGTACAGGTGCTGGACCATCGTGCCCCAGCCCCAGGACGGGTCGTAGGCCAGGTCGAGGCGGTCAGCAAAGGCCTGGAGAGTGTCCAGGCTGGTGCTGGCGTCCACGGGCTCGCCCAGGTGCTCGGCCACGGCGTCGCACACGCTCACCGTGTGCCAGGGGGCAGCCAGGTCCACCTCGTGCTCGACCCCGCCCACGGTGCCACGGATCACCGTGCTCCCCAGCGCGGCCCTCGCGGCGCTGACGGCCAGGTCCTGGACAACCTCCTTCATGACGGTGTAGTCCGCGTAGGACTGGTAGGCCTCCAGCATCGTGAACTCGGGGTTGTGCGTAGCGTCCGCCCCCTCGTTGCGGAAGGAGCGGCCGATCTCGAAGACCCGGTCTGCACCGGCCACCATGAGGCGCTTGAGGTAGAGCTCAGGGGCGATGCGCAGGTAGAGGTCGAGGTCGTAGGCGTTGATGTGGGTACGGAAGGGGCGTGCGTTCGCTCCGCCGTGGACGGGGTGGAGCATCGGGGTCTCGACCTCCAGGTAGCCGCGTTCCAGCAGCGTGGAGCGCACAGCCTGGATGGCGTGGGAGCGGGCCACGAGCATCTGGCGGTCACGGGGCGAGGTGATGAGGGACAGGTGGCGCTGACGCACTCGTGTCTCCGGGTCCTGCAGGCCACGGTGCTTGTCCGGCAGCGGTCGCAGGGCCTTGGAGGTCATGGTCCAGGTGGAGGCCACGAGGCTGGGGGTGGCGTTGCGGGAGGCTCCGGGCACGCCCGTGACGGCTACCTGGTCTCCGATGCGCACCAGGCGGCGGAAGGAGAGCAGGGACTCCTGCCCGGCGCCGTCGACGTCCAGGAGGACCTGGAGGTCGCCGCTCCAGTCGCGCAGCGAGGCGAAGATGACGCCACCGTGGTCGCGCAGGGACATCACCCGCCCGGCCACCGTCACAGGAGGGGTGACGGCGCTACCCGCAGCCTCGTCGTCGCAGCCGGCGGCGGGGGCCGACCGGGCTGTGCTGGCAGCGAGGACCGCGGCACAGCTGGAGGTCACGGTGACGGAGGCGGGGTAGGGCTCGACGCCGTCGGCCAGCATCCGCTCGCGCGCCGTCAGGCGCTCGCGGACCTCGGTGGGCAGGCGAGCAGGACGCCTGTGCTCGACGGCGCCGGTGGTGACAGCGAGCAGGCGCTCGGAGTCCTCGGTGCTGCGCACGGGCTGCGGGCCGGTGCCCCCACCCAGGCGTGCGGGGAGGTTGACGAATCCCTCGGCCACGCCCATGGCCAGGGACGTGCGGGGCATGTCGCCGGCGTAGCAGATCAGGCGCGGGAACCACTCCGGGTTGTACTTCTGGTTGGAGCGGTAGAGCGACTCCATCTGCCACCACCGCGAGGCGAAGAGCAGGATCCTGTGCCACAGGCTCAGCAGGGCACTGGCACCGATCTTCTCGCCCTGCTCGAAGGCGGAGCGGAAGACGACGAAGTTGAGGGAGACCTGGTTGATGGACAGGTCGGAGCCGGCGGCCATGAGCGAGGAGACCATCAGCTCGGTGACGCCGTTGTCCGCCAGGGGGTGGCGGCGCATGACGTCCAGGCTCAGACCGTCGGCGCCCCAGGGCACGAAGGAGAGCAGGGCCGCGACCTCGCCGCGCTGGTCGCCGGCTGGGAAGAGAGCCTCCACCATGACGCACTGGCCGTCTGAGGGGTCGCCCAGACGGGACAGGGCCATGGAGAAGCCGCGCTCCTCCTCCCCGCCCAGCCACTGGTCGGCCAGCAAGGTCAGGTCAGCCAGCTCCTCGGCCGGGATCTGGCGGTGACGGCGGATGCGGACGGTGTAGCCCAGGTCCGTCACGTGCCGCACTGCACGGCGCACCTCAGGAAGCTCGGCCAGCCGGAAGCGTGAAGGGTGCAGGATCGCCTCGTCACCGATGCGCACGGCCTTGAGACCTGCCTGGACGTAAGCGCGGGCGCCGGCCTCGGAGGCGCCGATGACGGCTGGGGCGAGCCCGTAGTCGGAGGCGTGAGACAGGAAGGCGCGGGCCGCAGTCGGCCATACCGAGGGGTCGCCGAGGGGATCTCCCGAGGCCAGCGCCACGCCCATGGTGGAGCGGTAGACCACGCCGCCGTGCTCGGTGAGGATGACGGACTTGTCTCGGCGAGTGGCGAAGTAGCCCAGGGAGTCAGTCGGGTTGTCCGCCAGGAGGGCGCGGATACGCAGCTCTTCGTCAGTGTTGATCTGCGCGGCCTTGTGCTGGGCCTGCATGATGAGCCACAGGGAGGCCAGCGCGCACAGGGCCCATCCCAGGCCCATCGCGCTGTAGAGCCAGTCCGGTTCGTGACGTCCGGCAAGCAGACCGAGGACCTGGTGCAAGCCCACGCCTCGCGTCATGAACAGGACGTTGATGCCGATGACGGCGACGGTGGCGGAGCCGAGAACGAAGAGGCTGAGCGCGCGCTTGTAGTCGCCTGGCTGGGAGCGCACCGTGTAGTAGCGGCGGTGGCGCAGGAGCGCGGCCAGGATGACGAGGAGAATGGTGATGTTGGTGAGCATGGCGCACACGATCCATGCGGGTATCGCCTCGGGGGCGGCCTGCGTGGAGCCCGGGTTCTCGGAGAAGAACAGGGCGATGCCGAGGATCAGCGAGTAGAAGACGAGCAGGCCCACGGCGATGACCGTGGTGGCTACCCAGGCCAGGCGCTTGCGTCGACCCAGGCCTGCGGCGAGCAGGATGATGACGATCGCGGAGAACCAGTCGATGATCGGCAGCGGGATGAGCCAGGTGAAGACCAGGTCCAGGGGCCGGTCCACCCAGGAGATGGAGCCGAAGACCGTCTCGATGATCGCCAGGACAGCCGCGACGTACAGGCTAGTGGGCAGCAGTCTGCACGCCAGCGGCGGCTTGTAGCGGGCAGGACGCATGTCTTCCTTCTCCGGTGGTCGGATGCCGGCTGCCGTGGGAGGCGGCCGAGGTGACGTGTCGGTAGGCGGCGGCACGTGATGGCATGCAGGGTATCGGTCGTGGAGCCACGCGGCCTCGTGCCGTGGGAGGACCTTGGGAGCGGTGATGGTCTCCGCCTGGAGGAGGAGTGAGTGAAGGTGGCGTGGGGTAGGAGGAGGGTGAGCGTGGTGGTTGGGGCGGGCGGCGTGGGGTAGGAGCGTGGGTGCGGTGGTTGGAGAGCGACCTGGCTCACCGCGTGAGCCTCGGCCGACCGCCTAGTCCCTGGTCGACCGCTTCTTCCTTGGCTGACCGCTGGTGTGCTGCCCTTTCTTTCCCCTATGACGGGCGCCCAATCCTCAGTCGACTACCTAATCCCTGAGCGACTGCTTCTTCCTTGGCCGACCGCTGGTGTGTTGTTCCTTTTCTTCTCGGCTGACCACTCAGCCCCCGGCCGACCGCCCAAACCTCCACCGACCACGACATTCGCGCAAATACCGTGGTCGCTGGAGGTTTGGGTGGTCGGTGGGCACGTGGGCGGTCGGTGGTGGAGCGTGTGGTTGATCGTTGGCGGTCGGTGGAGCAACTCACGGTCGATCGGGAAAGGGAGAAACGTCCTTGAGGGGCGGTGGCACGAAACCGTTGCCCGGGCTCCACAGTTCTGCCCCGCGACACCCTTGGAAACGACCGTCCACAGGCGCCAAGCGGTGCGGGCGTCTTTGCCTCCATTCTTGGGCCATGGTCACTGCGCCGATCGAGATCAAGCTGACCCGGGACCTGCTGGACCACGGGCTCAGCCGTTACGCTCTGGCACGCGCCGCCCGCGAGGACAGCGCCGATCTGATTCGGCTGTGTCCGGGAGCGTACGTGCGCGGAGCGGACTTCCGGGAGCTTCATGTCAGCCAGCAGCATCTTGTGCGTGTCTGCGCGTTGACCCTGGTTGACCGTGTTCGCCCGGGAGCCGTACTTGCTCGGGAGTCGGCCGCTGTTGCCTACGGAATCCCGCTCATCGGAGCGCTACCTGAGCAGGTGCAGCTGGTTCGTGTGGGCCGCACCGGTGGCAGGCGCACGACGGCGACGCGTACCCTCCCTGGCCCGGCGGACTACGAGGTGGTTGAGGTGGAAGGTGTGCTGATATCTAGCCTCGCCCAGACCCTCGTTGACCTGGGCAGACGCCGGTCTCTCGCCTCGAACCTGGCCAGCCTGGACCATGTGCTCAGGCAGGGACGGGTGACTAAGGAGTCGCTCATTGAGATCATCGACCGTCATCCTGGAACGAGGGGCAATGCCTCGGTGCGGAGATGGGTTGAGCTGGCGGACCCTCAGTCAGAGTCTCCGGGTGAGAGCCTGAGCCGGGCGGTGATGATTGAGAACCATCTGCCGATTCCCGAGCTTCAGCGCAAGGTGCTCGACGCGCGGGGCACGTTCCTGGGACGGGTGGACTTCGTCTGGCCCAAGTTCGGCGTCATCGGTGAGTTTGACGGGAAGGTGAAGTACGGGCGGGAGCTGACGAGCGGGAGGATCGAGGACGTCATCGAGCGCGAGCGACGGCGAGAGATCGCGATCGAGCAGGCGACTGGCATGCGCTTGGTACGGTGGATGTGGGGCGACGTGTGGGGCAGCCAGCACATGGTCCAGATGCTTGCGGATGCAGGAGTCCGCGCCACGCACTGAGCGCTCGTAATCGCCGTGCGTTGCTGTGGAACGTAGGCGTCGCACAAGCTGGGGTAGTGCTGGGACGGTGGCCCTCTTGTGAACCGACCGTATGAGCCGCGACCGACCGCTTCGTCCTCGTGCGACCGCCCCATTCTCGGTCGACTTCTGGTGTGCTGCCCTTTCTTTCCCCTATGACGGTCGCCTAGCCCCCCGACCGCCCGCCCAGTCCCTCGTCGACCCCGGTGTGTCGTTCTTTATTTCTCATCGGCCGGCCCTCAATCCCCGGTTGACCGTCTCTTCCCCGGGCGACTACTCAGTCTCCGGTCGACTGTCTCTTCCTCGCCCGATCACCTGATCTTCGTGCGACCGCTCAGTCTGCCTCTCCTGTTTCTCCTCGGCTGACCACTCAGCCCCCGGCCGACCGCCCAAACCTCCACCGACCACGACATTCGCGCAAATACCGTGGTCGCTGGAGGTTTGGGTGGTCGGGGGGCACGTGGGCAGTCGGTGAGGGAGTAGGTGGTCTGTCGTGGTGCGGGTGGTTGGGGGGGGGCGTGGTGGCCGGGGGTGTGTTCGGCCCTGAGGTGGTCGGTCGGGAGTGCGGGGAGCTGGCTGTGGCGTAGATGGCCTGTCGTGGTGCGGGTGGCCGGGGGTGTGTTCGGCCCTGAGGTGGTCTGCCGGGAGCGCAGGTATCCGGTTGCGGCGTAGGCAGTCGACCGAGAGCATAGGCCCCTCTGCAGCATGGGCAGCCGTCCGCGGCTCGGACGGTCCGCCGTGCCATTACCTGTCTAGGGCGTCACACGCATTCGAGGAAGGAAAATGAAGTTGAGTGGAATAGACTCAACCTTGCTTCGGTTGGACTGATCGGAGACCCGCGGAACCCCCGCTGGGGACCAGGCCTGGACCTCACCGCCACCGGCCGACGGCGACGCACCGCTTGCGCCGCATGTCACCGGCGTGCGGACCCCTGGCCCGGCCCCCCGACCAGGACCCGCGAGCCTGATCAACGTCAAGGAGGTCCGAACATGGACACGAACTACACCACCCGATCGCAGGAGGCCGTGAGCGGCGCCATGCAGGCCGCTGCGGCCGCCGGCAACCCGCAGGTCGACACTGCGCACCTGCTCAACGAGCTTCTCTCGCAGGAGGACGGCGTGGCCCTCGGCCTGCTGGCCGCCGTCGCCCCCGACGCCGCCCAGGCGGGCACGATCCGCACCACGGTGGGCCAGCAGGTCCGCCGCGTGCTGACCCAGCTGCCCACCTCGTCTGGCTCCTCGGTCAGTCAGCCCCAGCCCTCACGCGCCCTGCTCGCTGCGCTGGAGGCTGCCTCCACCGAGGCCAAGAACCTGGGGGACGAGTACATCTCGACCGAGCACCTGCTCATTGGCCTGGCCTCCGGCAACCCGGCCAACGACCCCGCTGCCCGCATCCTCGCCGAGGCCGGCGCCGCCGCGGTCGCCCTGCGTGACGCCCTGCCCAAGGTCCGCGGCAACGCCCGCGTGACCTCCCCCAACCCTGAGGGCACCTACAAGACTCTGGAGAAGTACGGCACGGACCTGACCGAGGCTGCCCGCCAGGGCAAGCTCGATCCGGTCATCGGCCGCGACTCCGAGATCCGCCGCGTGGTCCAGGTCCTCTCCCGCCGCACCAAGAACAACCCGGTGCTCATCGGTGAGCCGGGGGTGGGCAAGACGGCGGTCGTCGAGGGCCTGGCCCAGCGCATCGTCGCCGGGGACGTCCCCACCTCGCTGCGGGGCAAGCGCCTCATCGCCCTGGACCTGGCGGGCATGGTCGCGGGCGCGAAGTACCGCGGCGAGTTCGAGGAGCGCCTCAAGGCCGTCCTGCAGGAGATCAAGGACTCCGACGGCGAAGTCGTCACCTTCATCGACGAGCTGCACACGGTGGTCGGTGCTGGCGGCGGCTCCGAGGGCGCGATGGACGCGGGCAACATGCTCAAGCCCATGCTGGCGCGTGGCGAGCTGCGGCTGGTCGGCGCGACCACGTTGGACGAGTACCGCGAGCGTATCGAGAAGGACCCGGCCCTGGAGCGTCGTTTCCAGCAGGTCTTCGTGGGCGAGCCCTCCGTGGCAGACACGGTTGCCATCCTGCGCGGGATCGCGCCCAAGTACGAGGCTCACCACCAGGTGACGATCTCCGACGGCGCCCTCGTGGCGGCTGCTCAGCTCTCCGACCGCTACATCACCGCCCGCCAGCTGCCGGACAAGGCGATCGACCTGATCGACGAGGCTGCCTCGCGCCTGCGTATGGAGCTGGACTCCTCGCCGGTGGAGATTGACGAGCTGCGTCGGCGCGTGGACCGCATGACGATGGAGGAGTCCTACCTGGCCGACTCTCTGGAGGAGTCGGGCGAGAGCGACCCGGCCGCCGTCGAGCGCCTGGAGAGGCTGCGCGCTGAGCTGGCCGACGCCACGGAGAGGCTCACCGCCCTCAACGCCCGCTGGGAGGCGGAGAAGGCGGGACACAACCGCATCGGTGAGCTGCGCGCCCACTTGGACGAGCTGCGTACCAAGGCTGACCTGGCTGAGCGTAACGGCGACTTCGAGGAGGCCGGGCGTCTGCGCTACGGTGAGATGCCGGCCCTGGAGAAGCAGATCCGTGACGCCGAGGCCTCCGAGGCCGCGGCAGAGACGGTGGTCGGCCCCGACGGCGTCGAGCGCGCGGCTAACGAGCCGATGATTGCTGAGAAGGTCGGCCCGCTGGAGATCGCTGAGGTGGTCGGCTCGTGGACCGGGATCCCGGTCGGCAAGCTTATGCAGGGTGAGCAGGCCAAGCTGCTCCAGATGGAACAGGTCATCGGTGAGCGCCTCATCGGTCAGAAGAAGGCCGTGGCGGCCGTCGCTGATGCCGTGCGCCGCTCTCGTGCGGGTGTGGCGGACCCTGACCGTCCGACCGGCTCCTTCCTCTTCCTGGGCCCCACGGGCGTGGGCAAGACCGAGCTGGCGAAGTCGCTGGCGGACTTCCTCTTCGATGACGAGCGCGCCATGGTGCGTATCGACATGTCCGAGTACTCCGAGAAGCACTCGGTGGCGCGTCTGGTTGGTGCGCCTCCGGGGTACGTGGGCTACGAGGAGGGCGGTCAGCTGACCGAGGCCGTGCGGCGTCGTCCCTACTCGGTGGTGCTGCTGGACGAGGTGGAGAAGGCTCACCCTGAGGTCTTCGACATCCTCCTGCAGGTCCTCGACGACGGGCGCCTGACCGACGGCCAGGGCCGGACCGTGGACTTCCGCAACGTCATCCTGGTGCTGACCTCCAACCTGGGCTCACAGTTCCTCATTGACCCGATCATGAGCCCGCAGGAGAAGGAGCACGAGGTGATGACCCAGGTGCGCGCCTCCTTCAAGCCGGAGTTCCTCAACCGCCTGGACGACATCCTCATCTTCGACGCGCTGAGCAAGGAGGAGCTGGGGCGGATCGTCCAGATCCAGCTGGACAAGATGCAGGAGCGTCTGGCGGACCACCGGCTCACGCTCACCGTCACCGACGCCGCTCGCGCCTGGCTGGCGGACGAGGGCTACGACCCGGCCTACGGGGCGCGCCCGCTGCGCCGCCTGGTCCAGCGCGAGATCGGCGACCAGCTGGCTCGCATGATCCTCAGCGGCCAGGTGCTCGACGGCCAGGAGGTCGTCGTCGACCTCAGCCCCGAGGGTGCGTCTGCCGGGCTCGTGCTCGCGGCACGCGGTGAGGCCTGGGCCCCGAGCGCAGCCAGCGCCGTGTGAGCAGGTCGGCCACGCACTGACTGCCGACGGCGGAGCGTGGCTGCTACGTCGGCTGCCGGTGGCGCTGTGCGCAGGCAGGAGCGGCCCTGGAAGCGGCGTGTTGCGCGAGATGGGACAATGCCTGCATGGCTACCTCACAGTTCTCGGATTCCATCGTCTCACCCCAGCCTCGTCGGCGGGGACCGGGACGTCCGCCGGCAGGCAGTGAGGACAAGCGCGAGCGGGTCCTGACTGAGGCCGTCAGGTTGTTCGGGGCCCACGGCTACGCCGGGACCTCGCTGGCGGACATCGCTGAGGCGGCGCAGATCTCGAAGGCGGGTCTGCTGCACCACTTCTCCTCCAAGGAGGAGCTCTTCGCGCGGGTGCTGGAGCGCCGAGACGAGGAGACCGGGCAGGCCTTCCTGGCAGCCGTGGATCACTCTGACCCCTGGGGTGTGCTGGACGCCTTTGTCCGCTTGGTGGAGCACAACACCCACCAGCGGGAGATGGTGGCGATCTACACGACGACGGCGACCTCGGTCATGGACGCTGAGCACCCGGCGCACGCGTGGTTCGCTCGGCACCTGGAGACCTCGGTCCTGAGCGTGGAGGAGGCTCTGGAGCGGGGGAAGAAACGGGGGCTGGTGCGACCTGGGGCGCCGTCGCTGCTCATCGCTCGTACGCTGACCGCGCTCAGTGACGGTCTGCAGATCCAGTGGCTGTGCTCGACGACGCCGGGCAGTGCGGCCAGCCAGGCGCTGGCCACGCAGATGGTCCAGGAGATCCGGCTGTACGTGGACGGGCTCAAGCGGCTGTGGAAGCCGGAGCCGGGCGAGGAGGCCTGAGCCGGGCTCGCGGCTCGTCCGTGACGCCAAGACCCGCACGGTCAAGACGATCCGCTCCTTGGGGGCCGGAGGAGAGCCACCTTCAGGGCGACCACGCACACATGGTGAAGACACAGGCATGGCCCAGCGCTAGGCGCTGGGCCACGGTCGGTATCGGAGGCGCGGTCCCTGAAGCACGTCATCTCCGAACGCGTCAGCAGTCATCGGGGTCCCTGATCCCCTCATGCTGGGCGCGGTCCGACATCTCTATGATACAGGTAAGAATTACCTTTTTCCGGCCAGTGGTCCTAGGTTGTGCACCCGGTCCGTGAAGACCCCGCTCACACCCCAGGAGAACAGCTCCTCGGCGCGCTCGTAGGAGTTCACGGTCCACACGTTGACTCCGTAGCCCAGCTCCCTGATCTGCTCGACTCGGCCGCGCTCCAGGCCCTCGTCGCCAGGATTGACCGCGACCGCTCCGAGGTTCTCCACGTAGGAGCGCCAGTCGTCACCCAGCGCGCGGGAGTCAGTCAGCAGCGCCAGGTCCGTGCTCTCCCGGCGCACCCGCATCCGCTCCAGCAGCAGCGGGTTGAAGGACGAGACGAGGACCTGCTCCCCGCCCCGCTCGGCATGGGCCTCAAGCAGCTCGGCCACGCCGTCGACCAGCCTCCGGCAGCCCTGAGCACCGGCCTCGCAGGACTTGAGCTCGACGTTGACGTTCATCCCGGTCTGCGCGACCACCTCCAGGGCTGCCTGGAGAGTCGGCAGGCTCTCGCCGGTGTAGGGGTGGGCGCCCTCGGCGTCCTCGAACCAGGAGCCCGCGTCAACCTGCGCCAAGTCTGCGGCGGTGAGGTCGTAGTAGGAGCCGGAGCGGTTCGTCGTGCGGTCCAGGCGCGAGTCGTGGATGACGATGACGGTGCCGTCGCTGATGACGTCCACGTCCAGCTCGATCCACGCAGCCCCCTCGACCGCCGCCCGACGGAAGGCTGCCAGCGTGTTCTCCGGCGCGAGCGCCGAGGCGCCGCGGTGAGCGAAGACGGTGCGTGCGCCCTCAGGGACGGGGCGAGAGCAGGACAGGGCAGGGTAGGCGCGCGGCGCTGGTGCGGACATGCTGGGATTGTCCCACTGGCAGCGAGCCGGTAGGTGAGCGGTCGCTGGCAGCCAGGTGATCGACGTCGTCGGCACGATGCTCACTGCCGGCCAGGCGTCGTCAGGCTCGGCCTGTCAGGCGCTGTCCGCTCCGCCCTGGCGGAGCCGGCCTGCCGAGGCCGGCCCGGCTCGTGGGAGGATCGGGGCATGTCGAGCGACCTGGCCCCCTCCACCCAGCCCACCCTGGTCTTCCGCTCCGCCTACGACCAAGGCTTCGCGCGCGTGGCCGCAGTGACGCTCCCCGTCCATCTGGCTCACCCGCTCGCCAACGCCCGCGCCATCATCGAGCAGGCCCGCGAGCTCCACGAACAGGGCGTCGCTGTCGTCGCCTTCCCTGAGCTCTCCCTCACCGGCTACTCCGTCGATGACCTCTTCCACTCCGAGGTCCTCCTCGCCGATGCCCTCGCCGCCCTCGCGACCCTGCGCAAAGCCAGCCGCGACCTCCTCCCGGCCCTCGTCATCGGTGCACCGCTGCAGGTTGGCGATGCCCTCATCAACGCGGCGGTGGTCATCCAGGGCGGCGAGGTGCTCGGCGTCGCCCCCAAGTCCTTCCTCCCCACCTACCGCGAGTTCTACGAGGCTCGCTACTTCACTCCCGCTGCCGCTCTTACTGCGGATACGATCAGCCTCCCTGGCGTCACAGATCGTCCCGTCCCGCTCGGCGCGGATCTCCTGTTCACGGTCGACGACGTCCCGGGCCTCACCTTCCATGTCGAGATCTGTGAGGACATGTGGGTGCCGGTCCCGCCGTCGACCATGGCGGCGCTCGCGGGCGCGAGTGTCCTGCTGAACATCTCGGGCTCGCCGATCACGGTTGGCCGCAGCGACGACCGCCGTCTGCTGGCTCGTGCTTCTTCCGCCCGCAATCTCGCGGCATACGTGTACGCGGCCGCAGGCGAGGGCGAGTCCTCGACGGATCTGGCCTGGGATGGTGAGACCTTCGTCTACGAGAACGGTGAACTGCTAGGGGAGACCGAGCGTTTCGCGCACGGCCCCCAGGCCACGGTGGTCGACGTCGACGTGGAGTCCCTGCGTGCGGAACGTCGCCGCCAGGGGACCTTCGGCGACAACGCGGCCCAGATGGCGGCCGGCCGCCTACCTGACGCGGCTGCCGCCTTCCGCACCATCCACATCGCGCGCGAGCGCTTCGCCGCCCCGCGCACCGACATCGGGCTGCGCCGCGCCGTCGACCGTTTCCCCTTCGTCCCCGACGATCCCGCCCGCCTCGCCCAGGACTGCTACGAGGCCTACAACATCCAGGTCGCGGGGCTGGTCCAGCGCATGCAGGCCATCGGCCTGCCCAAGATCGTCATCGGGGTGTCCGGCGGCCTGGACTCCACCCACGCCCTGATCGTCGCCGCCCGTGCGGTGGACCGCCTGGGGCTGGGACGCAAGCACGTCCATGCCATCACCATGCCGGGCTTTGCCACCTCAGAGCACACCAGGTCCAACGCCCTGGCACTGGCACACGCACTGGGCTGCCACGTTGAGGAGCTCGACATCCGGCCCACCGCCACCCAGATGCTTACTGAGATGGGCCACCCCTACGGCCGGGGTGAGCGGGGGCGAGAGGTCTATGACGTCACCTTTGAGAACGTCCAGGCGGGCCTGCGCACTGACTTCCTCTTCCGCATCGCCAACCAGCGAGGTGGCATCGTGCTGGGCACGGGTGACCTGTCCGAGCTGGCCCTGGGCTGGTGCACCTTCGGTGTGGGTGACCAGATGAGCCACTACAACGTCAACGCCGGCGTCCCCAAGACCCTCATCCAGCACCTCATCCGCTGGGTGGTGTCCGAGAGGCTCTTCTGCGACGAGGCAGGACAGGTCCTGCTGTCCATCCTGGACACCGAGATCAGTCCTGAGCTGGTGCCGGCCAGCGACTCCGAACCGATCCAGTCCACCCAGGCCAGGATCGGCCCCTACGCGCTGCAGGACTTCACCTTGTGGCACGTGCTGCGCCACGGGGCCCGCCCCTCCAAGATCGCCTTCCTGGCGGAGAAGGCCTGGGCGGAGGCCTCAACCGGGCTGTGGCCTGAGGGCCTGCCTGAGGAGGAGCGGGTCTCCTATGACCTGGCGACCATCCGCCACTGGGAGCTGCTGTTCCTGCGCCGTTTCTTCAGCAGTCAGTTCAAGCGCTCCACCCTGCCCAACGGCCCGAAGGTCGTGGCCGGAGGCTCCTTGTCCCCGCGCGGGGACTGGCGCATGCCCTCGGACGCCTCGTCCGCGGCCTGGATCGCCGAGCTGACCCGCAACGTCCCCGAGGCCTAAGGAGCGCGCGATGACGCCAGCAGACCACCACGCCACCACTTCACAGCCCAAGGAGGCTGACACCCTGCCCCCGGTGCGGCTCCTGTCCACGGACCTGGACGGCACGATCATCTTCGACGGCCGCGTGCGGCCTGAGGACGCTGAGGCGATGCGCCGCTGGCGCGAGGCCGGCCACCTGCTGGTGATGAACACCGGCCGCTCCCGCTCCGCCCTGGCCTCCGCCCTGGAGGGCTCCGGGGTCGGCTACGACTACGCGGTGCTCTACACCGGTGCCGTCCTGCTGGACCAGGCCGGGACGGTGCTGCGCGCGCGCACCCTGCCTGACGGCGTCGTTGACGAGGTCCTGGAGGCCCTGTCCACCGAGGACCCCATCACGATCTTCGCCACCACCATGGACGGTGACCTCCAGATCCACGACACCATCGGCTCAGGCTCTGAGCTCCTCACGCTCTTCACCAAGGGCACGACGGCGGACCTTGCCGGCCGCGCCGTCGTCGGCATCCCCCTGCGCCTGGGACGTCCGCAGGAGGGCGAGCGCATCCTGGCCACGGTGCGCCAGCGCTGGGGCCAGGTGCTCGACGGCGCCCGCAACCAGGACTTCCTCGACCTCGTTCCCGCCGGGGCCACGAAGGGCACGGGGCTCACCGGGCTCGTCGAGCTGCTCACGGCGCCGGGCGGTGCCTACGAGGGACGCGAGATCCTCACCTACACGGTGGGCGACTCCTGGAACGACATCCCCATGCACGAGGCGGCTGACTGCGCCGTCGCCATGGGCGGGGCTCCCGACGAGGTCGTGGCGGCCTGCGACGTCACGACCCCCTCGGTGGCGGCCCTGGTGGACTGGGTCCTGACCCACGAGGAGGACGGCTCAGCCGCCCACGCGCGCTGGAGGACGGACTCGGGCGAGAACACCTGGCCGCTGGACCTGGGGGCGCGCCGATGAGCCACCCTGTGCTGCTGGTCACGGACCTGGACGGCACGCTCGTGCGCGAGCGGGACGTCGACCCTCGTGACGCACGGGCCCTGCTGCGCTGGCAGGAGGCGGGCAACCTCCTGGCCGTGGCCACCGGCCGCTCAGTGACGCTGGCGCGGCTGGCCGTGGCTGACGCCTGCGCAGCTGCCGAGGTGGCGCTGCGCCCTGACTTCGTCATCTGCGCCTCGGGAACCACCCTGCTGGACGCTGACGGCCAGGTGCTGCGCAGCCAGACGATCCCGCCCCAGGAGGTGACCCGGGCGGTGGAGTACCTGTCCACGCGTCAGGACTGCGCCGTCGTCGCCACGACCCTGGAGGGGGACTACCTCCTGCACAACCCCTTCGCCGGGCGCGAGGACTCCTTCAACCGCTTCGCCGCCAGCTTCTACACCACGATCTCGCCCCAGGACGCGGCGGGGCTGGCAGTGACCTCGATGCCCGTGCGCGTGCCGGATGACGCCGCGGCCGACGCGCTGGCAGCCGAGCTGGAGCGGCGCAGCGGCGGGGCGGTCAGCGCGCCGCGCTCGATCCAGTACCTGGACCTGGTGCCCGCCGGCCTGGACAAGGGCGCGGCGGTGCGCCACCTGCGCCAGGTCCTGGCGGAGCGTGGCGTCACGCTCTCGCGCACGGTCGCGGTGGGCGACTCCTGGAACGACATCCCCATGTTCGCCGTCGCCGACCAGGCCTACGCCATGGCCGACGGCGCGGCAGACGCCCGGCAGGCCGCGCTGGAGGGCGGCGGGGCGCTGACGCAGGGGCTGGCTGACGTCGTCGACCGCGAGCTGTGAGACGGCGCGAAGCCGGGTCAGCGGACGGGCCTGGCCTACCTGCCGGTGAAGCGGTAGACGTTGGTCTCGCGCAGCTCGAAGCCGGCGCGGCGGTAGAGGCGGTTGGCGGCCTCGCGCGAAGGGCGTGAGGTCAGGTCCACGGTGCGTGCGCCCAGCTCACCGGCGTGGGCGACGGCGGCCTCGACCAGCGCCCGACCAGCACCCTGGCCGCGCGCCTGGGAGTCGACAACGACGTCCTCGACCCAGGCGCGCAGGCCGGTGGGGATGGAGAAGGTCGCGAGCGTCAGCATGCCCAGGATCGGGTAGGTGCCGTCCTCGGCACGCCTGGCCGGGCGGAAGACGAAGAGGTAGACGCCGTCCTGCGCGATGAGCGCCTCGCACTGCTCGGCCGTCAGCGGCGGTGCGGAGCGCGAGAGCTGGGGGATGAGGCGCTCCATGGCCTCGACGATCTCAGGGCTGGACTCGGTGACGATCTCGACGGTCATGGCCTCTTCCTCTCCTCCTGCGTCCCTGGGGCAGGTACGTGTCATCGGTCTGGGTGCAGGACGAGCCTAGCCTCTGCTTCGCCAATTCTCGGCGCACCGGGGCAAGTACGAGTAACCTCGGCCACAGGCCCAACGTCCTAGGGTGCTCGCAGGGTCTTGTCGCTGCGGGAGCCGGCGGCACGCCGCCGCCTGGCTCCAGGCGCTCACGGGACGATCCAACCCTTGCTACCGGAAGGCTCGCGATGACTGAGACTGCTGCCCTGCAACCCGCAGGAACCGAGCGCACCTACGCTGCCGAGGATCTCTTCTTCTCCACCACCGACGCTGCCGGTCGCATCCGCCGGGCCAACTCCATCTTCATGCGTCTGGCGGGCTACCCCCGTGGCGCCCTGGTGGGCAAGCCGCACAACGTCGTGCGCCACGAGGTCATGCCTGCCGGCGTCTTCCGCTCGGTGTGGAACGCGATCCAGGACGGCAAGGCGGCGAGCGCCTACATCACGAACAAGGCCTCGGACGGCAGCTGCTACCGCGTCTTCGCCACCATCGTCCCCTCCGGGGACGGCTACCTGTCCGTGCGCACCCTGCCCATGCTCACCGGGCTGCGGGACAAGGTCGAGGCCGCCTACGCCAGGGTGCTGGAGGTCGAGCAGGCCTCCGCCCAGGCCGGTTCCCCAGCCCGTGAGGTCGCTGCGGCGGGGGAGGCCGCGCTGCTGGCTGAGCTGGAGGGGCTGGGGTACGCCGACGCCCTTGAGTTCACCCGTCAGACCCTCACCGCCGAGGTCGCTGCGCTGGTGGCCAGCGGCGTCGGCGTTCCTGAGCGCCCGGACGCCGAGGGCGCGGTGGCCACGGTCCTGACGCAGATGAACGCCATCGAGTCTGCGACCGTCTCCCTGGTGGACCTGCTGGACGAGTGCGCCCGCCTGGTCACGCTCCTGGGGCGCCGGGCGAAGGAGATCGGTGGCCTGTCCACGCGCCTGGGCCAGCTGCGCGAGGACCTGCGACAGGCGGCGGACGACGTCGACCGCCTGGGCGCGGGCCAGGAGGCGGACGAGGTGCGCGAGCGCTACCAGGAGGTCGATGCCCTGGTCCTGGAGTGCTGTGAGCAGCTGCGGCCCCTGGCCGGACAGGTCGAGGAGCTGGGACGGGACACGGACTCCGTGCGCTTCGCGATCGCGCTGGCGCGTCTGCACAACCTGGCAGCCGGCTTCTTCGCCCTCCAGCTCCTCGACGGCGAGGACGAGGTGGACGCCAACGACGCCGTCGGCTCCCTGCACGAGCTGACCCAGGCCCTGCACGAGGGAGCCGCCTCCCTGGCCCAGCGCCTGTCCCTGTACCGGGCGCGGGCTGAGCTCGTGGGGGGTGAGCTCGACGTCGTCGCCCGCGCGCTGACGGACACCCACCGTCCGCTCATCGACCTGCTGGGTGCCGCCTCGGACGCGGGGGCGGCTCACGAGACCTCGGTGCGACAGGCACGCTCCCTGGTCCGTGACGGCTTCCCGGAGGCTCGGGACCTGGCGGACCTGGCCGGTGCGGTGCGGGACCTGGAGGTACCGGACCTGAGCGAGACGATCGACTCCTGCCTGGAGGAGGTGCGCAACGCCCTGGCTGAGCTGGACGCGTCCGTGGCGCCGGTGCTCGGCTCTCCGGCTGAGGAGGCGTCCGGCTAGGGCGTGGGGGAGCGGCGCAGCTCGACGAGGACCTCGGCGTGGTCGGTGTGCGGGAACATGTCGAACAGCCGGGCGCGCACGGTGGTGTAGGAGCTCATCGCCTCCAGGTCGCGGGCCAGGGACACCGGGTTGCACGAGGAGTACAGGACCCGCTCCACCCCTGCGGCCTCGATCCGCGCGGCGAGCTCCTCCCCGATCCCCCGCCGAGGCGGGTTGACCACCAGCAGGTCCGGGACCGCCTCGGCCCCAGGGTCCAGCACCCGAGCGTCGCCGGCCTCAAAGCGTGCCTCCTGCGTGCTGAGCCCCATCAGCCGGGCCGCCTCGCGGGCACCGTCGATCGCGGGGGAGGAGACCTCCACGCCCAGCACCTGGCGGCCGGGAGAGGCCAGGGCCAGGGCGAAGCCGCCGACGCCGCAGAACAGGTCCCACACCTGGGCCGGCCGACCGCTGGTCACCAGGTCCCCAGCCCAGCGTGCGGCAGTGGCGTACAGCTGCTGGGCCACTGCGGTGTTGGTCTGGAAGAAGGATCGTGTGGGCAGCACGAGCGGCAGCTCCCGGCGGCCCCCGCCAGGTCCGACCACCTCAGGCAGCTCCAGCCGCATGAGGAGGCGGTCACCGCCGGCCTCCTCGGTCAGGACAGTCTCTTCCGTGCCCTCGATGATCGCCTGGTGCACGGGCTGGAGGTTGACGCTCATGACCGCCAGGGTCCCCAGCTCCTCCCGCAGCCGGGGCAGCGCCGCTCGCAGCACCTCCAGGTGCCGCAGCGAGCGCAGCACCCAGCGCACCATGAGGTCGCCGTCGGGGGAGGCGGTGACCAGCAGGTGCTTGAGCTCGCCGCGGCGCGCGGCGACGTCATAGGGCACCAGGCCCAGGCGGGTGATGGTGCGCGCGAGCACCGGCAGCGCCTGCTCGATCGCCTCGACGTGGAGCGGGCAGCAGCGCAGGTCGAGGCCGCGGCCCTGCGGCCCCAGGATGCCGAGAAGCGGAGCCTGGGCGGTGCCGGAGACCACCATCTTGGCCTTGTTGCGGAATCGCGACGGAGCACTGGCCACCGGCTCCTGCCAGACCTGCGGGCTGAGCGGGGCGGCGCCGTCGGCCAGCAGCGCGGCCACGCGGGCCTGCTTGAGCGCCAGCTGCTCGGCCAGGGGCAGGTCCTGGTGCGGGCACGAGTGGCAGGTGCCCGCACGGTGCAGCTGGCAGAAGGCGGCGCTCGGTCCGGTCGCGGTCATAGGGTCATTGTGCTGCCTCGGGCACACTAGGCCCATGACGCACGCACCATCCCTCCTGCCACGCACCGGGATCGGCACCGATGTCCACGCCTTCGCCGCGGCCGACTCCGGCACCCCGATGCACCTGGCCTGCCTGTCCTGGCCCGGCGAGACTGGTCTGGAGGGGCACTCCGACGGCGACGTCGTCGCCCACGCCTGCTGCGACGCCCTCCTCTCGGCGGCGGGGCTGGGTGACCTCGGCTCCAACTTCGGTACCGCGCAGCCACAGTGGAAGGGGGCTGCGGGTGCGACGCTGCTGGCCGAGGCTGCTCGGCGCGTGCGTGAGGCCGGCTTCGAGATCGGCAACGTCGCCGTCCAGCTGGTGGGGGCGCGCCCCCGTGTAGCAGGCAGGAGGCACGAGGCCAGCCAGGCCCTGAGCCGGGCCGCCGGCGCGCCGGTCTCCTTCAGCGCCACCACCACCGACCACCTGGGCTTCCTGGGTCGTGAGGAGGGACTGCTCGCCATCGCCTCGGCCCTGGTCTACCCGGCGGCAGCTCCCAGCGCCTAGGCCCCTGCCACCTCACAGGTCAGGGCCGGAGGCGAGGCCGCCTGGTGGGCCCGGCCGGCCCTGACTTGCCCGGACCGATACCCTGGTGCGGTGACTACCCACACCGCTCCTGCCCTGCGCCTGTACGACTCCGCGGCGCGCGCCGTCCTCCCCCTGGCGCCCACCGTCACGCCTGGCACGGTGGCGATCTACCTGTGTGGTGCCACGGTTCAGGGCTCACCGCACATTGGTCACATGCGCTCGGGCATCGCCTTCGACGTCCTGCGTCGTTGGCTGGAGCGCTGCGGGCAGCGTGTCCTGCTGGTCCGCAACGTCACGGATATTGACGACAAGATCCTGGCCAAGTCCGCCGCCGCCACTCCGCCTGTGCCCTGGTGGGCCTGGGCCCAGCGCTTTGAGCGCGAGTTCGACGCCGCCTACCGGGCCCTGGGGGTCACCCCTCCCACCTACGAGCCACGAGCCACCGGCCACGTGCCCCAGATGATCGACCTCATCCAGCGTCTGCTCGACGCCGGGCACGCCTACGTGGGCGAGGCTGGCAACGTCTACTTCGACGTGCGTTCCCTGCCGGACTACGGGTCACTGACCAACCAGCGCGTGGACGACCTGGCCACCACCGAGGACGAGTCCCAGCTGGACGAGGACGTCGAGGCGGACAAGCGCGACCCGCGCGACTTCGCCTTGTGGAAGAAGGTCAAGCCAAGCGAGCCCGCTGACGCTGCCTGGGACACCCCCTGGGGCAGGGGGAGACCCGGATGGCACCTGGAGTGCTCGGCCATGAGCCGGCGCTACCTGGGGGAGTCCTTTGACATCCACGGCGGCGGCATCGACCTGCGCTTCCCCCACCACGAGAACGAGCAGGCCCAGTCCCACGGCGCCGGCTGGGGCTTCGCCCGCCACTGGGTCCACAACGCCTGGGTCACGGTCAAGGGCGAGAAGATGAGCAAGTCGCTGGGCAACTCCCTGGTGGTGGCCGAGCTGTTCAGGTCCTATGACCCTGTCGTCCTGCGCCTGGCGCTGGGTACGGTCCACTACCGTTCTACGGTCGAGTTCTCTGAAGAGACTCTCGACTCCGCCGCCGCCCTGTGGGAGCGTCTGTCCGGGGCCGTGACCCGCGCCGGAGAGGTGAGCGAGGACGTCGACGCCCCCGGTGAGCAGCTGCGCGAGCGTGCGCTGCCGGCCGAGTACGTCGCCGCCATGGATGACGACCTCAACCTCGCCGGTGCTATGGCGGTGGTCCACGCGACCCTCAAGCGCCTCAACACCGCGCTCGCGGCCTGCGCCGTGGACACGACCGAGGTGCGGGAGGCGGCGCTGGACCTGCGCGCCCAGCTCGACGTCATGGGACTGGACCCGCTGGCCGAGCCCTGGCGCTCGCGGGTGCTGGGCGCGGGTGCCGCCGGAGGGCCGGACGCCGCGGTCTCCGCGCTCGGCCACCTCGTGACCGCCCTCATCGAGGACCGTGCTGCGGCCCGCGCGGCCAAGGACTGGGCACGGGCCGACGCCCTGCGCGATCAGCTCGCGGCAGCCGGCGTCGTCGTCGAGGACGGGGCTGAGGGCGCCCGCTGGCACCTGGCCTAGTTCCACCAGCCACTGACCGCCCTGGCCGCGGGGCGCCGTCGTCCCGTAGCATCACCGCTTCAGCCGGCGAGCCGACCGGCACAGAGAGGACCGAGACCATGCCTGGAAACGAGCACTACCCTGGAGCCCGGCGCCGCCCCGGGTCCAAGAAGGGACCGACCAAGGGCTCGGGGGGCAACCGCCGCCGGGGCCTGGAGGGGCGCGGCCCCACGCCCAAGGCTGAGGACCGCGTCGGCCACCCCAAGGCTCGCGCCAAGGCCAGGGCCGAGGCTCGCGCGGCCCAGCCCACCCGCGCCAGGCAGCTGGAGAAGATCCGCCGGCGCTTTGAGGTGCCCGAGGGCTACGAGATCGTGTGCGGGCGCAACGCCGTGGCGGAGGCCGCGCGGGCCGGGGTCCCGATCAGCCGTGTCTTCATGGCGGTGTCGGCTGAGTCGGATGATCGCCTGGGCGCCGTGGTGCGTCGCGCGACTCTCATCGGATGCCCGGTCCTGGAGACCACGAAGCTGGACCTGGAGGCCCTGACTGACGGCGCCGTCCACCAGGGGGTGGCCATCGAGGTGCCGGCCTACGAGTACACCAGCGCCCTGGACCTGCTGGACCGCGCCCGGGCGGTGGGGCACACGCCGCTGCTGGTGGCGCTGGATCAGGTCACGGACCCGCACAACCTCGGTGCCGTGCTGCGCTCGGCCGGCGCCTTCGGCGGCGACGGCGTCATCATCCCCGAACGGCGCTCGGTGGGTGTCAACGCCACCGTCTGGAAGGTCTCGGCGGGGGCCGCCGCCCGCGTGCCGGTGGCGCGGGAGACCAACCTCGGGCGCACCCTGGAGACGCTGAAGAAGGAAGGATGCTTCGTCGTCGGGCTCGACGGCGGGGGCGAGACCCTTATGGAGGACCTCAGCCTCGCGGACTCTCCCCTCGTGCTGGTCACCGGCGCCGAGGGAACCGGCCTGTCCCGGCTCGTGCGCGAGACCTGCGACGTCATCGCCTCGATCCCGATCTCCCACGCCGTGGAGTCCCTCAACGCCGCCGTCGCCACCGGAATCAGCCTCTACGAGGTCGATCGGCTGCGTCGCGCGGCGGCACGGGCCTGACGCGGTCACAGCGCCCGAGCGTCCCAGGCTGCGCCGTGGGCTCCCGGCCGCGCCTCGATACTGACACAATGGGGCTTGTTGACGCGCCGGCCCACAAGGCTGGTCGCACCGCCACCGACAGGAGGCCACCTCATGGCACAGGACACGGCTCAGCGCTGGAACCGCACGGAGGGCGTACTCATCGCACCGCAGGTCACGCCGCAGGACGTGGAGGAGCGCCTGCGGGAGCACGGTGTCGTGGCGCGTGTGGAGTGGTACCCCTCGACCTCCCACCTGCTGAGCCTGACCCTGCTGTCTGACGCCGAGGGGCGGGTAGCCGTGACTCCGCCCTCCCGTGGCGGGGTGGTGCCCGGGATCAAGGTCTCTGAGCTGGCGGAGGACCTCGCGCGTGAGCTGGCCGCAGACGCCAGCATCGGGCCGGCCTCTTTTGACGCCCTGCCGCAGGACGTCGAGCTGCCCCAGATCAGCACGGGAGGATCAGCCATGAGCCGCACCGTCGTCGTCTCGCCGCTGAGCGCCTACACGGTCCCGTTGCAGGCCACGCTGCTGGAGCGCCCGCTGGCCGTGGCCTCCGCTCCCGAGATCGACCGCCGCATCGTCATGTACAGCGGCCAGGGTCCTGAGCTCGGTGCCTTCGGGTGGGATGACGAGTCCCTGCCAGCCCTCATCCTGAGGTCGGACGAGCGCGACCTGTCCGTGCGTGCCGTCCCCACCGGGGAGAGCGAGGACGACGCCGTCTACTCCTGGTCGATGACCTCGCGCTACGTGTGGGGCTCCGTCGAGGAACCCGGTCCTGCTCTGCGGACCCTGGTTGACGAGATGCTGACAGACTCCACCGACGCCTCGGTGATCGCGGCGGCGGTCCCGGGGGCCGATGTCGAGGCGGCGGCTCAGGCTCTGGCTGAGCCCGGCGCGCAGGGACTGGCTGCCATGATCGCGGCGCTGGGGCTGCCTGGCTGGATCGAGGACGTGCTCACCGGCCGTCTCGCCCCGGCCGAGGTTCCGGGCGCCGTCGTCCACGAGCCTCGTGGGCTGTCCAACGCCGTCAGCCGCTCAGTTGGCATGATGCTGCGCGACCCAGAGGTTCCCGGCTCCGCCTACTGGCAGCGCTACGTCCAGGCTGTCACGGAGACGCCGTGGCTCATCCGCGCCGGTGCCGCGCTCCAGGCGGGCGTCGGTGGAGCCCTCATCGGCGCCGCAGTCCGGCGCCGCAACCACACCGGCGAGCTGCCAGGTGGCCTCGTGGCGGTAGGAGCCCTCCTGCTTGTGGACGCCGTGGCGGAGACCTCGCTGGCCTCGTGGACGCGCCACCGTGAGCTGCGTCGTCGTGCTGACGAGGAGACGGCGCTCGTAACTGAGGAGCTGGGGGCCTGAGCCCGTCCACCGCGCCTGCTACTCCTCGCCCTTGAACTTCATCCCCGCGGTGAAGCCCATGGGGTTGAGGGCGTACTGGTTGGCGGTCTCCTCGTCGCGGGCGGCGAACTCGGCGTCGTCCTCGGGGAGGTCCTCCTCGTCGTCGGCGAAGATCGCCTCCATCTCCTGGGTGTCGCCCAGGGAGAGGTAGGACTCCTCGTCCCAGTGCTGGGGCAGGACCGTCGCCACGTAGTCCGCCACGGCCTCCTCGGTGGAGACGTCGGTCTGGCGCTGCTCGGACATGTACCAGCGGTGCTCCAGGACCTCGTGGAAGATCTCGGCGGGCTCGATCTTGCGCCGCAGCTCCAGCGGGACGGCGGCGATCGTGGGCTCGAAGACCTCGGCCAGCCAGGCGTGCGCCACCAGCTCGATCGGCTGGTCCTCACGCCCGGTGTAGGTGCGGTAGGCCTCCAGGTCGTTGAGCATGCGCTGGCCCTGGCGCTCCTGGACGTCCAGGCCGGTCAGACGCATGACCTGGCGGTGGTAGTGGCCGGCGTCGACCACCTTGGGCTGGATGACCACGCGTGCGCCCGAGCCGTCCGCCTCCGTCTTCATCGACAGCTCGCCGACGTCGAAGCCGAGTTCGTTGAGGCGTTCCACGCGCTGACGCACGCGCCAGCGCTCGCTCATGGGGAAGGTCTCCTTGGCGGTGAGCACCCGCCACAGGTCGGTGTAGCGCGAGACGATGCGATCGCCGACCTCGATGGTGTCGACGCTGGGCTCTAGGAGGGCGCCGGCCTGGAGGTCCATGAGCTCGCCGATGATGTTGGTGCGTGCGACGTCGATGTCGTACAGGCGCTTGCCCTCGGTCAGGCCCTCGGGATAGAGCTCGCCGGTCTCGGCGTCCACGAGGTAGGCGGCAAAGGCGCCGGCGTCACGCCTGAACAGGGTGTTGGACAGAGAGACGTCTCCCCAGTAGAAGCCCAGCAGGTGCAGGCGTACCAGGAGCACGGCCAGGGCGTCGATGAGGCGCGTGGCGGTCTCAGGCCTCATGTACTGGCTGAACAGGGCGCGGTAGGGCAGGGAGTAGGACAGGTGCTCGGTGACGAGCACAGAGTTGAGCGGCTCGCCGTCCAGGTCGCTGCGGCCGGTGATGACAGCGGTAGGCGTCACGCAGGGGGCGCCCAGGCGCACGAGGTCTCGCAGGAGCTCGTACTCGCGGTAGGCGACGGACTCGCCGATCTCCTTGACGGCGATGACGCGCTCGGAGAGGTGGACGAAGCGCACGATGTGCCGGGACAGGCCCCGGGGCAGGGCGGCCAGGACATCAGTAGGCCACTGCTCAAGCGGGATCTCCCACGGCAGGTCGAGCAGCGCGGGGTCAATGGTCGCTGCGGTGATCTGCATGGACTGTGGCATGGGCTCATCCTCTCAGAACTCGGTGTCCTCGGCCTAGCCCGGCGCCGATCCGCAGCGAGACGAGATCTCGACAGCCACCACCGTGCGTTGCTTTAGGTCGTGGACAGTCGGTGTGGTTGTGGTGGGCGTGGGGATTGACTGTTGCGGGCCTGAAGCGACGGCGAGCCCTGCACCTCACGAGGAGGGGCAGGGCTCGCCGTCGTCATCCGGTCATGCCGGACCCAGGTTCGCTCAGGCAGGCAGGCGCTTGCCGGTGGAGGCGGAGAAGATGTGCTCCTGACCGGGGCGGATGCGCACGTGGATCGTGTCGCCCGGCTGCGGGGCGGTGCGCGGAGGAACGCGGACGATCACCTGGCTGGAGTCCTCACCGGAGCCCAGCTTCTCGTCCGAGCTCTCGGCGCCGACCAGCTCACCGTAGATGTAGGCGTCCGAACCCAGCTCCTCGACGAAGGACAGGCGCACCGGGATGGAGTGCTCGTCCGTCTCGGAGACGACGTCGAGGGACTCGGGGCGGAAGCCGATGACGATCTTGCCGCCGTCCTCCGGGGTCATGGCGTCCAGGGTGGCCTTGGACAGCTTGATCTTGGCTGAACCGAGGGTGGCAACGTCACCCTGGACGGTGAAGCGGCCCAGGTTCATGGCCGGGGAGCCGATGAAGCCGGCAACGAACTCGTTGGCCGGGTGCTCGTACATGTCGCGCGGGGTGCCGACCTGCTGCAGGACGCCGTCCTTGAGGACCGCGATGCGGTCACCCATGGTCAGGGCCTCGGTCTGGTCGTGGGTGACGTAGACCGTGGTGACGCCGAGCGAGCGCTGCAGCGAGGCGATCTGGGTGCGGGTCTGGACACGGAGCTTGGCGTCCAGGTTGGACAGCGGCTCGTCCATGAGGAAGACCTTGGGCTTACGCACGATGGCGCGCCCCATGGCCACACGCTGGCGCTGACCACCGGACAGAGCCTTGGGCTTGCGGTCCAGGTACTCGGTCAGGCCCAGGATCTTGGCGGCCTCCTTGACACGCTGCTCGATCTCGGCCTTGGGGGTACCGGCGATCTTGAGCGCGAAGCCCATGTTGTCCGCGACCGACATGTGCGGGTACAGGGCGTAGTTCTGGAAGACCATGGCGATGTCACGGTCCTTCGGCTGGACGTCGGTCACGTCCTTGTCGCCGATGAGGATGCGGCCGGAGTTGACGTCCTCCAGACCGGCGAGCATGCGCAGGGAGGTCGACTTACCGCAGCCGGAGGGGCCGACCAGGACGAGGAACTCGCCGTCCGCGATCTCGAGGTTGAGCTCGTCCACCGAGGGGCGGTCGTTGCCCGGGTAGATACGAGTGGCGTGGTCAAAGGTGACGGTTGCCATGGGGTGATTCCCTTCACCGGCAGGTACGTGCCGGACGATCCGTTGTGAAAGGTGCCTAATGCGTGTCCGCATTGACACGTGCTGGTGGCAGGGTGCCGCCGGCCCGCCCATCGTGTCACAGTTCGGAGGCTGGTGGGCAATTCGTCTGCTGAGAACGTGTCACACATTGTGTGGATTGAGTCACATCGAGTGACTGTCTGGGTCCACCGGTACTGTGTCGGCATGTCCGTGAGCCCGCAGGAACCCGCCACCACGCGCCTGGCCAGCGTGGCGCCCGGTGCGCAGGTGGGTGGCTACCAGCTCCTCAGGCGCCTGGGCGCAGGCGGCATGGGAGTGGTCTGGGAGGCTCGGGACGCTGACGGCCTGCACGTGGCGATGAAGATCCTTCACCCACAGGTGGCTGCGGATCCCGTGGCGCGCAGGCGTCTGGAGCGAGAGGCGGGCGTCCTGGCGCGGGTGCGAGGCCCCCGTGTCTCGCGCATCCTGGACATCGAGTCCGGGGAGGAGTCGTCTGACGGGCTGAGCTTCGTGGTCACCGAGCTCGTGGACGGTCCGAGCCTGCAGGCTGAGGTCGAGCGAGAGGGCGCCTATGTCCTGCCGCGGGACGCCACTGACCTGGCGGACCTGGCCCACGGGCTGGTCGAGGCGCTGGAGGCCGTTCACGCCGCCGGCGTCATCCACCGTGACCTGAAGCCCTCCAACGTCATGCTCGGCTCGGTAGGGCCGGTGCTCATCGACTTCGGGATCGCACAGGTCGCCGACGACGTCCGGCTGACCCAGACCGGTCTGGTCACCGGGACGCCCGGCTTCATCCCTCCTGAGATGCTCGACGGCGCTGAGCCTGACCCGCAGGCCGACTGGTACGCCTGCGCGGGCGTGCTGCTCTTCGCGGTGACCGGTCGCCCACCCTTTGGCTCGGGGCCGTGGCAGACGGTCTTCCACCGTGTCTACGAGGGGCGGGCCGAGGTCGGCCCGCTGGAGGAGCGGTGGCCGGCGCTGGCTCGCGCTTTCAAGGCGGCTCTGGCACCCCGCGGTGAGGACCGGCTGGGGACCGGGGACCTGCTGGCGGTGATCGACGACGTCGCCGAGGGCGGGGACGGGTGGGTTGCTCCGCCCGCCGTCCTGCCTGTCGCGGAGGGCGACGCCGAGGTGTCCTACGGGATCATGCCGGAGGCCGCGCAGGACCCAGGCGGGCAGACGGACGTGCTCGCCACGCCGCCGTCGTCCCCGACGACGGTGCTTCCTCCTTCTTACGGCCCCGTGCCGACGCCTCACGCCCCCCGCAGCGAGCCCCTGCCTGCGACGGTGCCGCCCCTGGCGCTCCGAGGACAGCCGGACTGGCAGCCGCAGACCGCGGTGATGGAGCCGGCGGTGCCGCTGCCCCGGCCCACGCCCCCCTACGTGCTGCCGGCACCTGCCGGGTCGGCGCCGGGGGCAGGCCCGTCCGGGTTGCCGGACTGGGCTCGGGAGCCGGCCTCCCACGGCGGGGTGGTGGCCTGCCTCGGGCTGTTCCTGGTGGCGCTGGGTGCCTGGGCGCCGTCGTGGGTGTGCAGCTTCCTGGTGGTGATCACGGTGACGGTCGGGACCGTGGGGCGTGCGAGCCAGGCGCTGCGGTGGCGACGTCTCCAGCGCGGTCAGGCCCAGGGTGGAGACCTGGCTCGGACGTGGGTGATGACGCCCTTCTACCTGCTGCGCTCGGTGCTGGTCACGGGGGTGGCGCTCGTGGTGGCGCTGGTGGTGCTGTGGGCGCTGGCCTACCTGCTGGGGCTGCTGCCGCAGGTGCCCTCTCCGACCGGCTACGTCCTGGGCGGGGGGCTGGGCCAGCCGCGTCAGGAGGGTGTCTCGGGCATGGTCCAGGTCGCCGTCGTCGCGATCGGTCTGTGGGGGCTGCCTGGGGCGAGGCCGGTGCGGCGAGGTGCGGCGCAGGTGGTGGAGGCCGTGGCGGAGCCGCTGGCAGCCCGGGTCGCGACCGGGCTGCTTCTTCTGGCAGCGACGACGGCGCTGCTCGCCTCGCTCCTGTCCGGCGCCCTGGTTCCGGTGCCAGGCACCTCGGTGCTGGCGGCTCTGACGGGATAGGCAGGCCCCCAGCCGGGGAGAGGAGCGTGAGGTGTCATGGGTCTCAGCTTCGGTGATGAGTGGCGCCCGTCAGCGGTGAACGCCTATCGTGACGGTGGCGAATGATTGATGATTCATTCGTCAATCGCACCGACGCTGAGGAGACCCGCGTGGCTAGCAACAGCACCCGTCCGACCAAGGCTGAGCGCCGCTCGGCTGCTCGCGCCCAGGCACAGGCCCTGCGTGAGGAGCAGGAGCGCAAGGAGCGTCGTGCCAAGATCACCCGCCGCTCCCTGCTGGGGGTCGGCGCGCTGGCTGTGGTGGGTGTGGGTGCCGGTCTGGCCTACTCCGCGCGCGAGGACGGATCGCAGGGCTCGGCCACCGTGGCCACGGGCAAGGCGAACAAGGACGGCGTCCCCTCGGTGGTGCTGTCTGACGGCTCCTGGAGCTACGGCAAGGGTATGGTTGCCGGAACCGTCAATGACGGCGCCAAGGTCCTGGACGTCTTCTTCGACTACTCCTGCCACTTCTGTACCGCCTTCGAGACCCTCCACGCCGACGAGATCGCTGACCTGGTCAACGCAGGTACGGTGACCCTGGTCCTGCACCCCTGCAAGATCCTGGGGATGGACTGGACGGACATGGTGATGAACGCCCAGGGCCTGGTCCTGGACGAGGACCCGGAGCACGCCCTGGAGCTCCACAAGGCTGCCTCGGCCCTGTTCACCAAGATCTACAGCGCCCAGGACACCAGCATGATGACGGTGGACAACCTCGTCGCGGCTGCCACCGAGGCCGGGGTCTCCCAGGAGGTCAGCGCCAAGTTCGCTGACGCCATCAAGGCCAACACCTACGGTGCGTGGACCGAGCTGGGCACGAAGACCTTCCAGGACAAGGGCTTCAGCGGCACGCCCACGGTCCTGCTGGACGGCGAGAGCGTGGACCTCGGTGCGATCGGCACGGCCACGGGGCTGACTGACCTCATCAAGAAGGGCTGACCCGGCAACGCCGACCGGCCGGGCCAGCCGCGCAGCCAGGTCTGCGGCCCTGGTCCACGTCGGTGGGCTCAGCCCGGTGGGTTCGGTCGGCGCGGCCTGCGCCGTCGGCGGGTTGGTCAACACAGGCGCCAGCCAGGTAGGCTGGCGCGCACGCCGTCTTAGCTCAGTTGGTAGAGCAGCTGTCTTGTAAACAGCAGGTCATCGGTTCGAGCCCGATAGACGGCTCCAGCGTGGCGTCGCTTCAGGCCGGGAACAGTCGGTTCCGGTGCTGGGCGCATGGGCATCGACTGTTCACGGCCTGAAGCGACGGCGTGAGGAAGGCTCTTACGGCAGCCGCCAGTCCACCGGCGCAGCCCCTTGCTGGGCGAGCAGCTCATTGGCGCGGCTGAAGGGCCGTGAGCCAAAGAAGCCGCGGGAGGCGCTGAGCGGGGAGGGGTGGGCCGAGGCGACGATGGGTGTGGTTCCCAGCATCGGGGTCAGGGACTGGGCGGGACGGCCCCACAGGATGGCGACTAGTGGGCTCTGACGTGCCACCAGCGCCTCGATCGCCCTCTGTGTCACTGCCTCCCAGCCCCAGCCGTGGTGAGAGGCGGGAGAGCCGGGACGGACGGTGAGCACCCGGTTGAGCAGCATGACGCCCTGGCGTGACCAGGGGGTGAGGTCACCGGAGGTAGGCCGCGCCACGCCCAGGTCATTGACCATCTCAGTGAAGATGTTCTCCAGGCTGCGTGGCGGACGTACGCCAGGCTGCACCGAGAAGCTTAGTCCCATGGGGTGCCCGGGCGTGGGGTAGGGGTCCTGACCCACGATGAGGACCTTGACGTCCTGCATCGGGTAGGTAAAGGCACGCAGGACGTCGGTGCCGGCCGGCAGGTAGCCACGGCCGGCAGCCACTTCCTGGCGCAGACGGTCACCGATCTCGTGGATCGTCTGCTCCACGGGTGCCAGGGCCTGGGCCCAGGACGGATCAACCAGCTCGGACAGGGGGCGCGCGTCACTCACGGCACGAGCCTAGAGCCTGTGGCGCGCCAGGGGCTGGCTCTCGGAAGCGGTCAGTGCTGCTCGACGTCCTGTCACGGCTGGGCCGGTTGACGCCGTCGCCACAGGCTCGGGGTGTCTGCCCCGTGATCGCGCCCCAGCGACTATTCTCACGACGTGTCTCCTTACGAGTATCCCGAGGACGAGTTCGACGCCCGCAACGACGAGGCGCACGAGCCCATCGGTGTCCACCGCGCTCCGGTGCCGGCCTGGCGCAGCTGGGTGCCGCTGCTGGCAGTGATCGTCATCGTCCCGCTGCTGGCCTGGGCGGCCGTGACCCTGCTGGGCAAGGCGGGGTACACCGCGCCCTCTGCGCAGGGCTCCGCCTCGGCCTCCGCCGCCGCGGAGCCGGCGGGCGGCGAGGAGGCCGCCGAGAGCGCTGAAGGGGAGCAGGGCGCTGCGCCACAGGGGTCGGCTGCCGCCGAGAGCGAGCAGGCCCAGAGCGAGGCGCCGGCGTCGCCAGCCGTGCAGGACGCGGACCTGACCACGGGCGTGACCATCCACAACGGCAGCTCCGTCAACGGTCTGGCGGGTCGTACCGGTGACCGCCTGACCAACGCCGGCTACACCGACGTCAACGTCCAGCAGGGCGTCTACCGCCAGTCCTCGCCGGAGACGACGACGATCTACTACGCCTCGGCTGGCAACGAGGCGACTGCGCGTGCTATCGGTGAGACCCTGGGGATCGCCAACGTGGTCGAGTCCGCCGAGGTGGCCCAGTCCAACCCCGTCGTCATCGTCCTGCGCTCGGACTTCACGGAGTAGGGAAGCCTTCCGCCCTCCGCGGTCCGGGGCCCGCGACGCCTCCTGTCGTGTTTCGCCTCCAGCCGAGGGACGTCGTCTGCGTCTTGCACTCGAGGGGTGAGAGTGCCAGAGTTGCGGTTAGCACTCGGGGCTGCCGAGTGACAGACCGGGACCCGGTCGCCAGGACAGCAGCCTCAGTGAGCACACCAGGTCGTCGGGTGAGGACCGGGGTGGCACGTGACAAGAACGTGCCCATCTCGATCCGTCCGTCGCGGGCACCAGTCGACCGTCCAACCCAAGTGGAGGAACCCACATGGCCAAGATCATTGCTTTTGACGAGGAGGCCCGCCGCGGCATGGAGCGGGGTCTGAACACCCTCGCTGACACCGTCAAGGTCACCCTCGGCCCCAAGGGCCGCAACGTCGTGCTCGACAAGAAGTGGGGCGCCCCGACCATCACCAACGATGGTGTCACCATCGCCAAGGAGATCGAGCTCGAGGACCCCTACGAGAAGATCGGTGCCGAGCTCGTCAAGGAGGTCGCCAAGAAGACCGACGACGTCGCTGGTGACGGTACGACCACCGCGACCGTCCTCGCCCAGGCCCTGGTGCGCGAGGGCCTGCGCAACGTGGCCGCCGGCGCCAACCCGATCGCCGTGCGTCGCGGCATCGACAAGGCCGTCGCCGCGATCGTCGAGCGCCTGCTGTCGGACGCCAAGGAGGTCGAGACCCAGGACGAGATCGCGGCCACCGCCTCGATCTCCGCCGCTGACGAGCAGATCGGCGCCCTCATCGCCGAGGCTCTGGAGAAGGTCGGTCACGACGGCGTCATCACCGTCGAGGAGTCCAACACCTTCGGCCTTGAGCTCGAGGTCACCGAGGGTATGCGCTTCGACAAGGGCTTCATCTCCCCCTACTTCGTCACCGACGCTGACCGCCAGGAGGCCGTCCTGGAGGACGCCTACGTCCTGCTGGTGGAGTCCAAGATCTCCAACGTCAAGGACCTGCTGCCCCTGCTGGAGAAGGTCATGCAGTCCGGCAAGCCTCTGGCGATCATCGCCGAGGACGTCGAGGCTGAGGCCCTGGCCACCCTCGTGGTCAACCGCATCCGCGGCACCTTCAAGTCCGTGGCCGTCAAGGCCCCCGGCTTCGGTGACCGCCGCAAGGCGATGCTGCAGGACATGGCCATCCTGACCGGCGGCACCGTCATCTCCGAGACGGTCGGCCTCAAGCTGGAGAACGCCACCCTGGAGGACCTGGGCCAGGCCCGCAAGGTGGTCGTCACCAAGGACGAGACCACGATCGTCGAGGGTGCCGGGGACAAGGAGGCCATCGAGGCCCGTGTCCAGCAGATCCGCAACGAGATCGAGAGCTCCGACTCCGAGTACGACAAGGAGAAGCTCTCCGAGCGTCTGGCCAAGCTGGCTGGCGGCGTCGCCGTCCTCAAGTCCGGTGCGGCCACCGAGGTCGAGCTCAAGGAGCGCAAGCACCGCATCGAGGACGCCGTGCGTAACGCCAAGGCCGCCGTCGAGGAGGGCATCGTCGCCGGTGGTGGCGTCGCGCTCATCCAGGCCGCCGAGGCCCTCAGCGCCCTCCAGCTCGAGGGCGACGAGGCCACCGGTGCCTCGATCGTCAAGGTCGCTGTGGAGGCTCCGCTCAAGCAGATCGCCGTCAACGCCGGCCTTGAGGGTGGCGTCGTCGTCGACCGCGTGCGCAACCTGACCACCGGTGAGGGCCTGAACGCCGCTACCGGCGAGTACGTCAACCTGCTGGCCGCCGGCATCGCCGACCCGGTCAAGGTCACCCGCTCCGCCCTGCAGAACGCCGCGTCCATCGCTGGCCTGTTCCTGACCACCGAGGCCGTTGTGGCGGACAAGCCGGAGCCCCCGGCCCCGGCCCCGGCTGGCGGCGAGGACATGGGCGGCATGTACTGACCGGTAGCCCCGGCAACCCTCAGCACTGCGCCGACAGCTGAACGGGCCGTCCTCCTGCGGGAGGGCGGCCCGTTCGCCGTGACTGGACGGACATAGTGTCCGGGTGAGGGCTATCGGGCGCCGAAGCGGCTGACGTTGGCCGACTCGGCGTCGTCGTAGGCCAGGGCGGAGGCGTCCAGCGCCTGGCTGATGGCGTCGAGACTGGCCTGGACCTGAGCCTGGGTCAGGTGCCAGTCCGCGGCGCAGGAGGCCATGGAGGCTGAGGCGCTGCCGGTCCAGGAGGCCTGGAGGGCGGCAATGTCGCCGTTCATCGCGTCCACCTCCGCCTGGATCGTGGCCACGCGCGTGCGGGCCCGGGAAGCGGTGTCCAGGACGGCCTGGGTGTCAACGGAGAAGAGAGGCATGTGCGCACCTTTCTGCAGGGCGCCGCTGATCGGCGCTGGTGCGCTCCAGGCTAGGAAGAATGAGCCCGACGCCGCAGAGCACCTGTGGACGGTCGCTCGCGCTCCTGTCACGGCGCGTACCTGTGGAGCCCGGGCGAGCTGGTCCCACCCTTTGCTACCCCATTGTCTCTCTCGCACCTCTGTCGCACGCGCTCCTGGGTAGCGGCGGGTGCTCAGGGGCGGCGGAGGGCACCAAGGGGTGGCAGCGCTAGGCCTGACGCCCGGCACCGTCGTCGATGATCTCCTCGGTGATGGGCTGGAACTCGCCTGTGCGAGCCTCGCGCAGGATCTTGGCCTCCTCGACCTTGGCACGCAGCTTCTCGGCAAGTCGCAGGCGCGCAGCCTCCGCCATCGACTGACGGTCGACGACGGGCACCCCTCCCGTGGGCGTGGGCGAGGAGGCCTCGCCCGTGCCAGGCGTGGTTGTCACGCGCGGGGTGCTCATGAGACGGTCGATGTCTGCCACGCAGGACTCCATCGACGTGGTGTGAGACAGATCCTTGTGACCAGGCACGGGAGGCGGGGGCGTGGTGGCCGGTGCAGCCGGAGCGGCGGCAGGCCGTGACGCTCCCGTGGCGGGTGCGGATGCTGCGCCAGCCGTCATGGCGACCAGAGGAGCGGAGGGAAGGGCAGGGGCGGTAGTCGCCTGCGCGACGGGGGCCTCGCCCTGGCTGGCGGCCCGGGCCGCAGCGACCTGCTCACCCTCAGCTGCCGCCTGCTCGACGCGGGTGGCTAGATGGGCCAGGGCGGCGTCGGCCGCCGTGCAGGTAGTCTGCCCCTCCTTGGCGGCCAGCTTGGCCAGGCCCTCCTCCAGCAGCCGCTTCTCCGCCTCCAGGTTCTGGCGCGCGGCCAGCTCCCAGCGTGCACCCAGCGGGGAGGAGAAGAGCGTCTCGCGGGCCAGGAGCTTGGAGACGATTGTCAGGCGTGCCTGCAGGTAGTGCTCGGCAGGGATGTGGGCGTACTCCTCGCGCACGAGCTCGCGGTAGCGCCTGTACTGCTGCGGGCCGACCGCGAGAGCGCCTAGGTCGGCGTCGTTGAGGGCCAGGGCGTCGATGTCCTCGTGGGCCAGGTTGTGCCGCTTGAGGTTGAGGATGAGGGCACAGATGCGGTCGGTGACCTTGTCCGGCACGCCGAGGGCGTGCAGGTCCTGCGCGGCGTAGGCGGCTGAGGCGACCTCGTCCTCCCCGCCGTTGCGCTTGTAGGTCTCTTCCGTGGCCGAGGAGAAGACGCATCCGTGGTACCACACGGCCAGCCGCATGACGTCGGGGTTGTGGGACTCGTCAGCCAGCTCATCCACGCGCGCCAGCATGTCGATAGCGTGCTTGAGGTTGTGGAAACGTCGGTCAGGGCTCAGCCACATACTGACCAGGCGCTCTCCGGCCTCCTGGATCTGCTCGGCGCCGGCCGTCGCGCCGACTGCCTTGACAGAGCGCACGTATGCCGGCAGCAGCCACTGAGGTGCGTCCAAGACGCCCATGCACAGCCTCCGAGGTCGGGAGAGGAAACGCAGGCCATCGTATGCGCGCTCCGCACGGAAGTCGAAGGGAGAGCCTGTTCGTCCGGCCACCTTTCCCGCACCTACCGCGGTCCACGGACCTTGCGGGCGCTCCTGCCTCGGGGTGGGCCTCCTGCGCGGGCACCCTAGAGGAGCCTCGTTGAGGAGCTGAGGGGCGACCTCGGGATAGTGTGATATGTCTTACAGTAGAACCCAGGCACGGTTGCTGACGCTGCCGAGGTGGAACGGGGCTTGTGGTGCGTATGAGAAGTCATGTGATGGCGGCGAGGACGCCACCAGCGCCGTCACCGCTCTGCGCGGCGTCGAGTCTGCCACGTTGTACTGGCAGCTTGACGCCGACGCCCTGGGCCTGGACGTCCGTATCGCCACATCGACGCAGAACCTTGCCGACTCCCTCGCCGTCTACGCTGCCGACGCCGGCGTGGACGACCTTGCCTCCCCGGTGCGCCCGGACGGCACCGGGTTCACCGACTTCCTCGTCAGCTCTGGCGCGCACAGCGCCCTCCTCGGTGAGCGTGCTGCCGAGAAGCTCAGCATCGACGACCTACGGCTGCCCGCCACCATCAGTATCAACGGTGAGCGCTTCACGGTTGTCGGTGTCCTGGGCAGGAGCGAGGCTGTCCCGCAGCTCAACACCGCCATCATCATTCCGACCCGGACCGCCCTGGAGGTCTTTGGGCAGCCGACGCCTCAGCACCCTGCGCACATGACGGTCCGCACCGACGTCGGTGCAGCGGACCTCATCGCCCGTCAGGTCCGATATGCCCTGCGCCCGGACGCACCAGCCCTGTTTACCGTCACGGCTCCCCAGGACTGGTCACGGGCGACGGACGGTGTCGAGGACTCTGTGAGCGGGCTGCTCCTCGCCGTCGCCGTCGCCATCCTGGTGATCTCTGCGCTCGCGATCGGTATCGCCACCATGTCCTCGGTCAACGAGCGTGCCGCAGAGACCGGGCTCAGGCGGGCGTTGGGGGCCCGCAGCCGTCATATCCACCTGCAAGTCGTCATCGAGGCGGCTCTGCTCGGAGGCCTGGGCGCGCTCACAGGGGAGTCGATCGGTGTGCTCGTCATCGTCGTCGTGAGCGCCTTGCACCACTGGACGCCGGTCATGGACCCGATGCTGCTCGTGGCGGGCCCTGTCCTGGGAACCACAGCCGGCGTCGTGGGAGGGCTGATGGCTGCTCGTGCCGTCTCCAGGCTCAAGACGGTGGATGCTCTGCGCAGGCCGTGAGAGGAGGTCGGTCGTTGATGAGTCTGGGACACGCAGTGGCCTGCGGTGCAGCAGGCCTCGGTACCCACGGCTGATCAGGCGGAGGCGTTTCCTCCTGCCAGCGGCAACTCGATGCGCACGGTAGCGCCACCGCCGGGGGTCTGCAGCATCTGGACCGTGCCTGCGTGGCGTGCCACGATCGCCGAGACGATCGCGAGGCCCAGACCCGAGCCCCCGGTCTCGCGGTTGCGCGAGGTGTCGGCGCGGTAGAAGCGCTGGAAGACCTTGGTGGCCTCGCTCTGCGGCACGCCAGGCCCGTGGTCGCGCACCTCGATCACCGCCTTGCGCTGCACAGCGCCCGCGGCGGGAGCCGGCAGGCTGCGGTCCTCAGAGCCGGGAGTGACCACAGGGCCGTCCACGATGCCGATGGCGATCTCAACGGGCGAGCCCGCCGGAGTATGACGAGTGACGTTGCCCAGAAGGTTCGTGACGACCTGGCTGAGCCGGTCACGGTCTCCGGTCACGACAGCGGGTCCAGGCTCGGCCTGCTCGTCCTGGAGGGAGACCAGGGCGCACTCGCGGTCCGGGGCCAGGACAGACATGTCCGACAGGGCGCCTCGGCTGACCTCGGTCAGGTCCACGAGCTCCATGTTCATCTTGCGGCCCTCATCCATGCGCGCCAGCTGGAGGAGGTCGTCCACGAGCCGGCCCATGCGGGAGGCCTCGGCCTCGATGCGTCCCATGACCTCGCTCTGGCGCTCGGGCGGGACGCCGCCCATGCGGTAGAGCTCGCCGTAGCCACGGATGGCGGCCAACGGGGTGCGCAGCTCGTGGGAGGCGTCGGACACGAAGCGGGTCATACGCTCCTGGGCTACCACCTGGACAGAGAAGGCCTGCTCGTTCTGCTGGAGCATCGTGTTCAGCGCCCGCTGGAGCGAGCCGACCTCAGTGGTGGCGGGCTCGGTGACAGGAACGCGTGCGGACAGGTCACCCTTGGCGATCCGCCCGGCCACGGCCTCGATCTGACGCAGGGAGCGGAAGGAACGGATCATGAGGTAGGTAGCTGCCAGCGTGCCCAGGAGGATGACGGCCACGTCCGCCATGGCCACGATGAGCCGGGTGCGGTCAACGGTCTCCATCATGCCGCTCAGCGGCAGCGCGATCGCGACCACGCCACGGTAGTCCTGAGTCTCGGCGTCCTTGATCGGCAGGGCGATGACGCGCCACTGGTGGCCGGGGAGGTCGGAGTCCACGGTGTACAGGTCCGGGGAGTCCTTCTGTGCGATCGTCTCCTGCAGAGAGAGCGTGCCGATCTGGGGCATGCCGTACTCCGCGGCGGTGTCCGCCGAGATCATGGAGCCGTTCTGGCCGTCAACGTACTGGGCCTCGACGTAGTAGGTCGAGGGCATGAACGAGGAGTTGCCGGTGCGGATCTGGGTCAGGGCCTGCGAACCGATGGCGCGCGAGGTCACGCGCAGCTGGTCGTCAACCTGGCCGAGCAGGTGGGTGTAGAGCAGCGAGGTGACGGCCAGCGAGGCGATGAGCAGCCCGAGGGTGAGCAGGGCGGTGGTGATGAGTACCAGGCGCTTGCTGAGCGGAAAGCTGTGCCAGGCGCGCCGGGCAGCCGTCATCAGGTGCCAGCGTCCCTTCTTGACAGGGCGGTGCTGCTTGCCGTGAGGCGGCCTGCTGGCGTGCGCCGTCGCCGCCTCGTAGATCACCAGGGCTGGCCGCCTGCTCCCGCGCGGCCGCACGTTACTCGCCCTTGGGCTCACGAAGCATGTAGCCCACGCCGCGACGGGTCTGGATCAGGGGGGCCACCGGCTGTCCGTCAGCGGTCTCGATCTGGTCGATCTTGCGGCGCAGGTAGGAGATGTAGGACTCCACGATCGCGGCGTCGCCGTTCCAGTCGTACTCCCAGACGTGGTCCAGGATCTGTGCCTTGGACACTACGCGGCCGGCGTTGAGCATGAGGTAGCGCAGCAGCTTGAACTCGGTGGGGGACAGGTCCACCTCCACGCCGGCGCGGTGGACCTCGTGGGCGTCCTCGTCCAGGACCAGGTCAGCAACGCGCACGATGCCGTCGTCCTCGTCCTGGGTAGCGTGCGTGCGGCGCAGGATCGCGCGGATGCGGGCCACGACCTCCTCCAGGCCGAAGGGCTTGGTGACGTAGTCGTCCCCGCCCACGGTCAGGCCCTGGACCTTGTCGGACATGTCGTCGCGCGCGGTGAGGAAGAGGATCGGTGTCGTCACGTCCCGCTCACGCAGGCGCCGGGCCACGGTGAAGCCGTCCATGTCTGGGAGCATGACGTCCAGGACCATGAGGTCAGGCTCCTCCTGGTCGACGGCGCGCAGAGCCCCGTTGCCGTCGGCGGCCGTGACGACCTCGAAGCCGGCAAAACGCAGGGAGGAGGCGAGCAGGTCGCGGATGTTGGGCTCGTCGTCGACGACGAGAAGGCGAGCCTCGTGCCGTTGCTGTGCAGAGTCCTGGGAACGATCCATAACGGCACTGTGCTCCCGTAGGCTGAATGTTGCCTGAACGGATGGTAGGTGGTCGGTGCGAGGTGCGTGGCCGCCTCGGCGGGCCTAGATGAAGGCGGTGGGGTCGAACTCCTCCAGGGAGATGATCCGCACGCGCGGCAGGGCGATGGTGAAGGCACGCACGTCCGACTCCAGGTCGTGGACGAGCAGGCCCCGAGACTCCAGCGCGGCCAGCTGTGCGTTGAGGAACTCCTTGAAGCACAGCACCCCGACCTTCGCCCCGGCGTCCAGGAGGCGCTCGATCTGAGGGATGTAGTCGCCGTCGTGCGAGCCGAGCAGGACCTGGACGCTGTGACCGGACTCGACCCGCTCAGCCAGGGCGTCCAGGGTGCGCTGGATACCGATGTCGACGACCTTCTCCTCGGAGCTTCCCGAGCCGGCCAGGGGGATGGGCCGGTAGTCCATGGCCAGCAGCGCCTGGACGAAGCTCATCGGCATGTGTCCGGAGGTGGCGTTGAGGAAGAACAGGGCGTGGGTGTCCTCGCCCTCGCCGCCCGCCTCCTGGTCCGACAGGGCGTCGCAGAAGGACAGTACCCGGTCCCAGCGCGGGCGCTCCTCGGGCTCGGGCCGTCGTCCTAGGACACTCATGCCCAAGGTGGCGTCGATGTTCTCCCCGTCGACGAGGAGGTAGGTAGGCACGGCTGAGGTGGCGGTCATAGGGACATCGTATCGGTGGCTGCTGGGGCGGCGCACCTTGTGCGCGGCCAGGCTGCTGACCGCTGGGGTCCCTCGTGCCTCCGAGCACGGGGCGACGACGACGCAGCCGCACCACGGTGGTCGTGGTGCGGCTGCGCTGGTGGCCGGCACAGGTTAGTGCGCGACTCAGTAGGAGGAGGTCTCCTCGGCGTCCTGCGCCTTGAGAGCGGTGAAGGCGGCGTCGACCTCGCCGTCGGTGATCTGCGCCGGGGCCTGGGCAGAGGGCAGGGCGGAGGAGCCGCCGGCCTTGAGGGCTGCCAGACGAGCCTCTGCCTCCGTCATCGCGGCGGCGGACTCCAGCTCGGCGAACTGAGCCTCCAGGGAGGTGCCGGCCAGCTCGGCCTGGCCCTCAGCCTGGGCCTCGATACGGCGCACCTGGTCCTCGTAGCGAGCGAGCTCGGAGGTGGGGTCCATGACGTTGATCGAGCGGATCGCGCCCTGGACCTTGACCTGTGCCTGCGCGGACTTCTGGCGAGCCACCAGGGCGTCCCGGCGGGACTTGAGATCGCTCAGGCGTGCCTCCATCTGGGTCAGCCCCGTCTTGAGCTGCTCAACGACCTGACGCTGGGAGGCGATCATCGGCTCAGTGGACTTCGCCTCGTTCTCCGCCGCGATCTGCTTGGTGATGGCGATCTTGGCCAGGGAGTCCCACTTGTCGGCTCCCGCCTGGTCGCCAGCGGCGCGCAGCTGGTCAGCCTTGGTCGAGGCGGCCAGGGCCTTGTCGCCCCAGTCCTTGGCCTCGGCGAGGTCGGCGTCGTGGTCCTTCTCCGCCAGGCGCAGGTTGCCGATGGTCTGGGCCACGGCCTCGCGCGCCTCAGCGATAGAGGAGGTGTAGTCGCGCACGAGCTGGTCGAGCATCTTCTCGGGGTCCTCGGCGCGGTCGAGGAGGGCGTTGATGTTGGCACGGGTCAGCTGGGCGATGCGGCCCAGGATCGACTGCTTCTCAGCCATGGGTCGTCCCTTTCGTAGATCATGTCGGTGACAAGCGGGTACGGAGCGGTCACCGCGGTGCGGTGCCAGCAGTCGCCTGCCGAGGTGGATGCTTCCACGGAACCTGCCTGCTCGTCGCGGCCAGGACGGCGGTATCGCTGTGGGCGTGAGCGCGAGCACACCTCAGAAGCTGCCACCGCCTCCGCCGAAGCCGCCACCACCGATGTGGCCGCCTCCGCCTCCGAACCCTCCCAGACCGCCTCCGCCGAAGCCGCCACCGGGCCTGGGGGCTCCCCAGCCGCCGTAACCGTGGTCCCGGTGACCGCCTCCCAGACCGCCCAGAAGGATGCCGCCCAGGACCAGTGAGCCCAGGTCCAGGCCACCGGAGCCGCTGCGGGGTCCCCCCGGCCCCCCGAAGGAGCTCTCGTTGTCGCGCACGTCGGCCTCGGCGATCGCCTGAGCCTGCGCGACCAGCGGCTCGCCGGCAGCGACCTCGGCCAGGGCTGCCGTCGGGTCACTGGTCTGCAGCGAGGTGGCAGCGGCGGCGTGGCGGGTCGCTTCGGACAGTGCCGTGCGGGCCGAGGAGCCGACGACGCCGCGGTGGGTGGAGATGTAGGAGGTGACGGCCTCGATCTGGGAGCTCAGGCGAGCCAGGCGTGAACCGAGTGAGGCCCGTGCGCGCGAGTCGTTCTCCTCCTTGGCGCGAGCGGGTGCCAGGGCAGCGTCCAGGGCCGCCTCGGCCCGGGCCAGGAGGTCCAGGGCCGCCAGAGGGTCGCCGCCGCTGGCCAGGGGCTCGGCACCGGTGGAGGTGTCCGGTGCGGCGGTGGCGAGCATCGCACCGCCAGCCACCGGCAGGGCGGCCCGGCCCTGAGCCACCGCTTCCTCGGCCTGACGAACCAGGGGAGCCAGGGTGGAGGCAGGCACCTGAGCGGCTAGGCGCTGGGCGTCGATGAGGTCGGAGGAGATCGAGGTGATCGCCGCCTCCAGGTCTGTTGCCGCCCGTTCCAGGCGCTCGCGGGCTCCGCGTACCTGGGCGGCGAGCTCGCCGGCCTGGGCGATCGCTCCCTGAGCGATGCGCACCTGCTCGACCGCAGTGGCCTGCTGCCCGTCGTCAGCCGAGGCCTGTGCCTGCTCCAGGGCGGTACGCCCGGCCGCCAGCAGCCGCAGCCCCTGATCGGGGGCGTGGGCCACCGAGCTCAGTGCCGAGGACGGGAAGGTGGCGTGGAGAGTGACCAGGAGGGTCTGCGCTGCACGCAAGGCCTGCTCGGTCTCTGCCGCGCGCTGCCGGGTCTCCGCGATAGCGGTGGGCAGGTGAGCCTCGATGCCACGGCGCTCGTGGAAGGCCTTCTCCTGTGCGGAGATGACGGTGGTGGCCTGCTCACAGCGCTGGAGCATCTCGCCGTACATCTGGCGCTGGAGCGCCTCGGTCTCGGGGATGTCGTCGTCCAGCAGCTTGCGCAGCTCGAAGGCGCGCTCCATGTGCTCACGCGCCTGAGCCAGGGCCCGGGTGAAGTCGTCCGTGGCTGACAGCCCGAACTGCGCCTGGGCGTAGGACAGCTCCTCGTCAGCAGCGCGTACGGCGTCGTCGGCGGCAAGCAGCGTGGCTGAGGCCTGGGCGCGCAGGGTCTCCAGCGGCAGGGTCTGAGAGGGGGGCAGTGCGTCGTTCATACCGTCTCCTTGCGTCGCGGACCGGTTGCCTCGGCGCCGTCGTGCTGCTGCCGTCAGGCGGGGCACCAGGACCGTGGCTGAGCCGAGGGCGCCGACGGTGACAAACGTGAGGAGCAGCCAGGGAACGGGTCGTCCGTCGCTGTCCGACTCGGCCTGCGCGGTGACCCCGCGCTGGGCGGGGGAGGCGACGGAGCCGGCCTCGCCGGACAGGTCCTCCACGATCGAGGTGACGGCTCCGTCCCAGTCTCCGGCCCTCAGGTGCTCCTCGATGCGCAGGCGGACCTCACTCAGGCGGGACTGGGACCACACCGAGCCCCGCGCGTCGCCGTCGAAGGCGTAGCTGCGCTGGGAGAGGTCCGAGGTGGAGACGTTGATGACCAGCAGGAGGTCGTTGGTGCTCAGCCCGGTCCGGGACCAGGCCTCGGCGGCAAAGTCAGTGGCGAGCCTTGAGGCGTCGTCGTAGGTGACCACCCATAGGCGGACGCCGTCACGCTCGGCCGCGGCCACGGCCTCCTCGGCGGTGGCCGCGGTAAGGAGACCGGCAGCGTCCGTCACCTGCTTGAGCAGGGTGGTCGAGGGCAGGGAGCCTGTCGTGGTGGTTGCCAGGAGGTAGGAGCGGGCTGCCTGCGGCACGAGCTCGCTGGCAAGCACGGGCGCGTCGGCGTGGACAGGGGGCTGCGGTGCGGCGACCGCGACGGGTGCCACGAGCACCGCAGACAGAAGCAGGCCGCAGCCGACCGGGCCCCACAGGGGCGGGCGCCGTGGCGAAGGTGTCGTGTGCATCACGACATATGGTGCTGTCTGGTGCCGAGGTAGGGCAACTTCTTTCGCCGCCAGCGCGTTGATACGCCTTGGCAGGACGGGCCGTGGCAGGTGCGCGCGCGGCTCGTGGACGGCGTGGGAGCGGCGTGTGCGGCTAGAACGAACGTGGCCTGCTCGGCTTGCGTGACCGCGGCGGCTTGGAGTCAATAGACCCATGACTCAGCCCAGTGACATGACGTCATCTTCCTCTGCCGGTACCGGTGCGCTCGGCCAGACGCCGTCGGCATCGGCGGCCCCGGCACCCACGCCGCGGCCGGCCGGGCCCCTCATCACGGTGATCGAGCCTGACGCCGTCGCGCCTCTGGACCGCCTGGGTGAGTGGCTCTTCGCCTCCGGGGCTCGGCTGCGCACCATCCGGGTGTGGAAGGGGGAGGCGCTGCCGGCCACGGACGACCTGGCTGACGGTCTCGTGGTCCTGGGCGGGCAGATGAGCGCCCACGATGACGCGGCTCACCCGTGGCTGGAGGGGCTGCGCGAGATCATCCGCAGCGCCGTGGCGGACGGGCTGCCGACCCTGACAATCTGTCTGGGCGCCCAGGTGGCGGCCGAGGCCCTGGGGGCGGTCACCGCCGTTCCCTCGCCTGACAGCGGTGAGCACGGGGTCACCGAGCTGGAGCTGACCGAGGCGGCGTTGTCCGACTGGCTCCTGGGCCCCGTCATCGACGAGGCCGTGCGCGCTGCGGTGCGTGCCGGGATCTCGACCCAGGACGGCACCCGCCTGCCCGCCGTCGTCTCGCACGATGACGCCGTTGCCAGCCTGCCAGAGGGGGCCACGCTCCTGGCCTCCTCCCAGCGCTGCCCGATCCACACCTGGCGCGTGGGACCGATGGTCGCCTTCCAGCACCACCCCGAGGCCAGTCCCGCCCGCCTGGGTTCGTGGACCGAGCGCGAGGTCGCGCAGGAGATGGGCGTGGAGCTGCCTGCCGTGACTGACTCCGCCGTGTCCTCTGGCCGTGAGCTGCCTGCTGAGGCCGTGGCTGCGGGCAAGCAGGCACGTGCCACGGCCGAGGAGGCCGACCCGGTGGCCCAGGCCTACGGGCGTGGCCTGGCGCGTGAGCTCGTGCGCCACGCCCGCGCCTACGCCGCCCAGCGCGACGCCCGGGCCTGAGTCTCCTTACTCGGCGGTGGTGCAGGCTCGCGGCGTTCGCTCCCCCGTAGCGCGCGGTGGGGGTGCGAGGGGGCGTGAACGGGTAGCAGCGGTGACGGAGGGATAACGACGGTGGCGATGGGGTGGCGAAGGACGGGCTTCCCTCCCAGGCTGTCCCCCTGAGGCCCTCTCCCTCAGAGGTCGGAGGCGTCCATGACCTCGTAGGCGTAGCCCTGCTCGGCCAGGAAGCGCTGTCGGTGAGCGGCAAGCTCCTGGTCCACGGTGTCGCGGGTGACCACCGTGTAGAAGTGGGCCTGTCGCCCGTCGGACTTGGGACGCACGATACGACCCAGGCGCTGTGCCTCCTCCTGACGTGAGCCGAAGGAGCCGGAGACCTGGATGGCCACCGAGGCACCAGGTAAGTCGATGGAGAAGTTGGCGACCTTGGAGACCACGAGGGTGCTTACCTCGCCGTCGCGGAAGGCCTGGTAGAGCCTCTGCCGCTCGCGCACCGTGGTCGCCCCCGTGATCACCGGCGCCCCCAGGTGCGCGGCGAGCTCCTCCAGCTGGTCGACGTACTGACCGATCACCAGCGCTGACTCACCGGCGTGGCGTGCGAGCAGCCGGTCCACCGCCGCCACCTTGGCTGGCGTCGTGGCTGCCAGCCGGTAGCGGTCCTCTCTCTCGGCGGTGGCGTAGGTCATGCGCTCGCCAGCCTCCAGGCTCAGCCGCACCTCGGTGCATACCGCCGGCGCGATCCAGCCCTGGTTCTCCAGGTCCTTCCACGGCGCGTCGTAGCGCTTGGGCCCGATGAGGCTGAAGACCTCGTCCTCACGTCCGTCCTCGCGCACGAGCGTGGCCGTCAGGCCCAGGCGGCGCCGGGCCTGCAGGTCCGCGGTCATGCGGAAGATCGGGGCGGGCAGGAGGTGGACCTCGTCGTAGACGATGAGCCCCCAGTCGTGGGCGTCCAGCAGGTCCAGGTGCGGGTAGACACCCTTCCGCTTGGTCGTGAGCACCTGGTAGGTGGCGATGGTGACCGGGCGGACCTCCTTGCGCGAGCCCGAGTACTCCCCGATCTCGTCCTCGGTCAAGGAGGTGAAGCGGATGAGCTCCTCCTTCCACTGGCGCGCCGAGACCGCGTTGGTGACCAGGATGAGGGTCGTCGTCGAGCTGCGGGCCATCGAGGCCGCGCCCACCAGGGTCTTGCCGGCCCCGCAGGGCAGGACGACGACGCCGCTGCCTCCCGCCCAGAAGGCGTCCACCGCCTCGGCCTGGTAAGGGCGCAGGGCGAAGGCGCCTGGCTCGCCGGCCGCAACCGCCTGCGGGTCGTCGTGCAGGGTGATGGGGTGGGCCTCGCCGTCGACGTAGCCGGCCAGGTCCTCCGCCGGCCAGCCCAGCTTGATGAGCACCTGCTTGAGGTGACCGCGCTCGGAGGGATGGACGACGACGTCCTCGGGGGACAGCCTCTCGCCCAGCAGTCCCTTGGTCCGCTTGGAGCGCATGACCTCCTCCAGGACCGGCACGTCGGTGGCGTGCAGGACGAGCCCGTGAGCAGGGTCGGTGACCAGCTGCAGGCGGCCGTAGCGCCCCATCGTCTCGGCGACCTCGGTGAGCAGCGAGTGCGGCACCGGGAAACGGGAGTAGGTCAGCAGCACGTGGATGACCGTCTCCGCGTCCAGGCCGGCGGCGCGAGCGTTCCACAGCGCCAACGGCGTGATGCGGTAGGTGTGGATGTGCTCGGGAGCCCGCTCCAGCTCGGCGAAGGGAGCGATGGCGCGTCGGGCGCCGGCGGAGGCTGGGTGGCAGACCTCCAGCAGGACGGTCTTGTCGCTCTGGACGATGAGGGGTCCGTCGGGCGGGACAGAGGCAGGCATGGAGGGAGTATCGCGCGATGCCGGCCCACTGACCGTGACGCAGGCGACGCCTTCACCGGCGGCGGAGCGCGAGGGGCCTGTCGGCGTGGCCCGCACCACGGGGCGCGGGAGGCAGGAGCGGTAATGTGGCGAGGATGAGCACAGGTACCTCCCGCACCGGCCGTGCGCGCGCCGTCGCTGCCACTGGTCAGGACACGGCGCTGCCGCCGCAGCCGCCCACAGGCGGCGTCGCGGGCACGGACGACCTCGCCGTCAACCTGACCGCCCGCTCCGACGCCGAGGTCGCCCAGCTGCTCCGAGTCCGCCGCGACCTCATCGCCCCGCCCTCGTCCTCCTTCACCACCCTGGCCGTCCGCGCCGGGGGACGCCCGAGCGTGGAGAGCGCGCTCGCGGACCTGGATGCCCAGCCTCTGGCCGTGGCACAGGCCGTCGTGGCGCTGGGGACCCAGGATCCGGCTGCCATCAGCCGTGCCACCGGGATCGGAGCCGACGACGTCGCTGGCGGGCTGGAACGCCTACGCAGCCTGGCGCTTGTGGTCGAGGCAGGAGCGGTGCCCGGGCTGGCCGAGGCCTTCGGGCCCCGTCCGCAGGTGCCTCAGGCTCCCGTCGCCCCCAGGGCCGAGGACCTGGAGGTCCAGGAGGCGGCCGCTGTCGCGGACCAGGCCTCACGCGCGGCCGAGGAGCTCGTTCGGCTGGTGACGGTTCTGCTGGAGGAGTGGGGCCGTGAGGGAGGTGCGATCCTGCGCGCCGGAGGAGTTGGCGTGCGCGTGCTGGCCCGGACCGCGCAGGCGCTGGAGGAGAGCACAGGTGTGACCGCCACGGTCATCGAGATGGCAGCAGGGGCCGGGCTCCTGGGACTGGACGATGACGGCGAGGCCTGGGTCCCCTCCCGCGAGGCGGCGGCCTGGCGGCAGGCGGGGCTGCCCGAGCGCTGGGCCCCTCTCGCCCTGGCCTGGGCCAGGAGCGCGCGCACGCCCTGGCTCGTGGGCACGCGGGGCGACGACGGCACCTTGCGGCCGGTCCTGGGCGACGACGTCGAGGCTGGCTGGGCCCGCGCTCTGCGCTCCCGCGTGCTCGCCCTCATGGCCTCGCTGCCGGCCGGGGCGGTCTTGGAGCCGGCCTGGGCGCGCCAGGCCCTGACCTACGCCCGGCCCAGGCGTGTGGTGCCCGAGGGCGCCGTGACCGCTGTTCTGTCGGAGGCTGAGCTGCTAGGGCTGAGCGGTGGGGGATCAGCGTCACGGGCGGCGCTGCGGCTGGCCCACGGCTTGCGTGAGCGTGGCGCAGACGCCCAGAGGCGCCAGGAGGACCAGGACCGCCTCCTGAGGCTGCTGGAGGAGAGCCTGGAGGAGGACCTGCCTGCACCGGTGGACACGCTCCTGGTCCAGTCGGACCTGACCGCCGTCGTGCCGGGCCGGCCGGACTCGGCGCTGGGGGTGCTGCTGGAGCGTTCCAGCGAGGTCGAGTCGCGTGGCGCTGCTCTCACGGTGCGCTTCACCCCGCAGTCGGTCCGTGCGGCCCTGGACGTGGGGATGAGCGCCGACGAGCTGAGCGCGGCCCTGGAGCGCTACTCGCCCACCCCTCTGCCCAGCGCGCTGACGGTCCTCGTCCAGGACGCGGCCCGTCACCATGGCGCGGTGCGCGTGCGCGAGGTGGCTTGCCTCCTGCGTGTGAACGACTCGGCGGTGGCGGCCGGGCTGGTGGCCGACTCCCGCCTGGCGGAGCTGGAGCTGGACGAGGTCGCCCCCGGCCTCCTGACCTCCACTGCCCCTGCCGGGCAGGTCCTGCGGGTGCTGCGCCACAGCGGTGGGGCCCCTGTCCTGGAGGACGCCCACGGCTCGCTGCTGCTGGCCGCGGACCAGGTGCCTGGACGGCGGGGGCACCAGGCTCCTGAGACGGCGCGGCCCGGGGTGCACGCGCCGGTGCGACGCCGTCGTCCCTCGTCACGGGACCTGGCTGTGCTCGTAGGGCGGATGCGAGCCGGTGAGCAGGCCCGCATCGACTCCGGCCAGGGTCGAGGTACGGCTACGGACCCGGTGCACGCCCTGGCGCTGCTGCGCCAGGCCCGGGCCTCGCGCTCGCGGCTGCGACTGCGCCTGGCGGGGCAGGACGGAAGCGTCCAGGAGCGGCGCGTGCGGGTGCTGGCGGTTGAGCCCGGGAGGGTGCGGCTGGCTGACGTGGCGCGTGAGACCGAGCTGACGGTCGCCGTTCACCGGATCGTCGGCGTCGAGGAGGAGTAGGAGCGGCGGGAGACGGTGATGCCCTGTGAGCCAGCCCCTACACTGGTCAGGTGACATCTACCGCGACTGAGCCCGAGACCGTGACCCCGACCGAGACCGGACACCCGGCCCCCGGCCAGGCCGGCACCCTCGCGGATCCTGCGACCGCCTCCCTGGAGCGGGCTGGCAGCCTGCCTACTCCGCAGCAGGCCGCGGCCGCCGCCAAGGACAAGGTCCTGACCTCTGCTGCCGCCGTCGACCTGGCTCACCAGGCCCTGGGACAGATCACGGAGCCCCTGAGCGTGGGCGCCCACCTGGGAGCGCGCAGCGAGGGCGAGCGCGTGGTGACCCATCTCTTTGAGTGCAACCTCGCCGGTTACCGTGGCTGGCACTGGGCCGTGACGCTGACGCGTCCGCCTCGCGCCCGCACCGCGACCGTGTGTGAGATGGAGCTGCTGCCCGGGGAGGAGGCGATCCTGGCTCCCGCGTGGATCCCGTGGGCGGACCGGCTTCAGCCTGGGGACGTCTCGCGCTCGGACCGCCTGCCGCGCCGCGAGACTGACGAGCGCCTGGAACCGGGCTGGGAGGCTACGGGCGAGCAGGAGGGGGACGTGGTGGGAACTGACGCCCTCGACTTCGGCCGCGCGCGCGTGCTGTCTGCCGAGGGCGTCCAGCGTGCCGCCCAGCGTTGGTACGACGGCGACCACGGCCCTGACGCCGACGGCGTGCGCAAGGCCCACGCCACCTGCTCCACCTGCGGCTTCCTCGTGCCGCTGGCTGGTCCGCTGCGTAACGTCTTTGGCATCTGTGCCAACGAGTGGGCGGCCGACGACGGACGCGTGGTCTCCCTGGACCACGGTTGTGGTGCGCACTCAGAGACTGACCTGCCAGACCAGGGCCCGGAGTGGCCGGTGACGCCCTCGCGTCTGGACGAGGCGGCCATGGAGCCCCTGGGCACGGACGGGACCTCGATCCGCGGCGGACACAGTCAGGCCGAGGAGGTCGAGGCGGCCTCGCAGGAGGAGCCGGAGCACGCTGAGGCTGGGGACAGCGAGGTACAGGCTGAGGACTCACCGGCCGGCGTCGAAGGGGCCCACGAGGCCGATGAGGGCGACGCCGCGGACGTGGCGGCGGGCTCGGCGCAGCAGGAGCCGGCAGGCGCCGGGCGCACGACGCGGACGGCACGCACTGCGAGCCGAGCCGGGCGCACGAGCCGGGCCCGCAGCGGCCGGTCGACCGGCTCACGCAGCCGTCGGGCTGAGTCTGCCTCCCGTGACCTGGCGCAGGACCCCGGGCAGAGCGAGGCCTCCGGCAGCGTCGAGCAGCGTCATGCCTCGGCGCTGGACGCCGTCGCCGAGCTGGCGGCCACAGCGCACGGGCACGAGGACGCGCCTCGCGCGGTCCCCGCGGCTCTGGACGACCTGGAGGCTCACCTGCCCTTTGGCGGCTAGGAGCGAGGCCGGCCTGACTGTTCGTGTGCCTCTATCGCTCTCGATGTCCCTTCGTCTCCTTCGCACCCCTGTCGCGCGTGCCACCGGGTAGCGGGTGATGCGAAGGGGTAGCGGCGGGGGCGCCACTACGGCCTCCTGATCCACTGTGGTTCCGCGCCCCACGTTGACGACGACGCGCGGGGGCAGCAGAGCCAGTCGCTCGCGTGAGAGGGCACCGGCCGTGTCCGGAGCCGTCGCCTTCCCACAGCACCACGACCTCGGCGTCGCGGTGCTCGGCAGGGACGGGCCTGACACGGTTGCGATTGTCTGCCTCGGCTTCGCTCTGCGAGAATCTGGTGACGTGAGTGCACCAACCACATCCCCTCGTCCCAGCGCTGCGTCCACCCCGATCGGCGCGCTTGACCGTTTCTTCCACATCACTGAGCGCGGTTCCACCGTGGCTCGTGAGGTACGGGGCGGGCTCGTCACCTTCTTCACGATGAGCTACATCCTCGTCCTCAACCCCCTCATCCTCTCCACCCCGCACGAGGGCATCGCCCCGCTGGGCACTACTGAGCAGATCGCGGCCGGCACGGCCTTCGTCGCCGGCATCATGACGATCCTCATGGGTCTGGTCGCCAACTTCCCCATGGCCCTGGCCGCGGGTCTGGGCATCAACGCCATGATCGCCTACACCTTGGTCGGGATGAACGGCATGACCTATGCCGACGCCATGGGCCTGGTGGTCATTGAGGGCGTCATCATCCTCGTCCTGGTGCTCACGGGATTCCGTGAGGCCGTCTTCAAGGCCGTGCCCGCGCACCTGAAGACGGCGATCAGCGTGGGTATCGGCCTGTTCATCGCCCTGATCGGCCTGGTGGACGCCAAGGTCGTGCGCGCCGGTGGCACGCCGCTGGAGCTGGGCCTGGGTGGCTCGCTGCAGGGCTGGCCGGTCCTGGTCTTCCTCTTCGGGCTCTTCCTCATCCTCGTGCTGCACGTGCGCAAGGTGAAGGGCGCCATCCTCATCGGCATCATCGCCTCCAGCGTCCTGGCTGCCGTCGTCGAGGCCGTGGCCCACCTAGGAGCCTTCGACGCCGAGGCCAACCCCACCGGCTGGTCCCTCTCCGTCCCGGCCCTCGAGGGCGCTCCGGTCGGCCTGCCCTCTCTGGCCACGCTCGGACACTTCAGCCTGCTCGGCTCGATCGAGAAGGTCGGCATCGTCTCCGTCGTCCTGCTCGTCTTCTCCCTCATGCTCGCTGACTTCTTCGACACCATGGGCACCATGGTGGCTATCGGCGCCGAGGGCGGCCTGCTGGACGAGAAGGGCAACCCTCCGCGCACCCGCGAGATCCTCGTGGTCGACTCGGTGGCGGCCATCGCCGGTGGTGTGGGCGGGGTGTCCTCCAACACCTCCTACGTCGAGTCCGCAGCGGGTGTGGGTGAGGGAGCGCGGACCGGTCTGGCCTCCGTGGTCACCGGTATCGCCTTCCTGCTGAGCATGTTCATCGCGCCGATCGTCTCGATGGTGCCCTACGAGGCTGCGACTCCTGCCCTGGTCGTCGTCGGCTTCCTCATGATGACCCAGGTGACGGACATCGACTGGAAGTCGCCTGAGGTGGCTCTGCCGGCCTTCGTCACGATCATCATGATGCCCTTCTCCTACTCCATCACCAACGGCATCGGCGCCGGCTTCGTGGCCTACCTGGTGGTGCAGCTGGCGCGAGGCAGGGCCAGGAGCGTCCACCCGCTGATGTGGCTGGCCTGTGTGCTGTTCGTCATCTACTTCACCCTGACCCCGATCAAGGCGATTCTCGGTATCGCCTGACCGTTCAGACCTGAGCCTGCCGGGTCGCGCCTGAGCGACCCGCCAGCTGGCTGACCTGCCGGGTAGGAGCCGGACGGCGACGAGACCCCGGCCTCACTCCGCGACGGAGGCTCCCTGTCCTCCACGTGGTCGTGGGGTCGGGGTCTCGAGGTCGTGGGTGCGGCGATACGATGTCCTGTCGCGCCTGCTCGCTCGACGCCGGACGCCTGGCCGCCCGACGCCTGCCTACCTACGCACGAAACGCCACTCACCGTCACGAAACCGAGGCCTCCGTACGCCGTGTCCGCCACCTTTGAGTCACTGAAGTTCCACAACTACCGGATCTGGTTCTTTGCGGCCTTGGTCGCTAATACCGGGACATGGATGCAGAGAGTGGCTCAGGACTGGCTGGTCCTGCGCGTCCTGACCGATGACTCCGCCTCGGCGACGGGCGTGACCACGGCGCTGCAGTTCCTGCCGGCCCTGCTCTTGTCCGCTCACGCCGGTCTGCTGGCGGACCGGGTTGACCAGCGCAGGTTCCTTGTCCTCACCCAGTCCTCTATGGGGCTGGTCTCCCTGGCCCTGGGCCTGGACGTCATTCTGGGCCACGCCGAGCTGTGGCACGTCTACCTGGCTGCCTTCGTCTCGGGGGTGGGCGGGGCCTACGACTCTCCTGCCCGGCAGATCTTCGTGGCCCGGATGGTCCCCGGCGACTACCTGTCCAACGCCGTGGGCCTGAACTCGGCCTCCTTCAACGCTGCCAGGCTCATCGGCCCCGCCGTGTCAGGACTGGCTATCGCCTGGGTCGGTCCCGGGTGGGTCTTCATCATCAACGCTCTGACCTTCCTCTTCCCGACCCTGGCGCTGGTGACCATGCGTGTGCGTGAGCTGTGCACCGTTCCGCGTGCGACGCGTGCCAAGGGCCAGCTGCGTGAGGGCATGGCTTACGTCCTGCGCCGCAGCGACATCATGGTCATCATCGTGGTCATCTCCGTGGTCTCGATGCTCACCCTCAACTTCCAGGTGACGATGGCCGCCATGGTGCGCAGCGCCTTCAACCTGGAGTCCGACGCCTACGGCAACGTCTCCTCGATCTTTGCCGTGGGATCCCTGGCCGGTGCGCTGTGGGCGGCGCGTCGCAAGGCTCCGCGCGTGCGCACGCTCATCGTGGCGACCTTCTTCCTCGGCCTGTTCACCCTGGTCATGGCGGCGGCCCCGAGCTACCCGCTGTTCGCGCTGTCCTCGGTCCCGGTGGGGCTGTGCGTGCTCACGGTGCTCACCAGCGCCAACCAGACGGTGCAGCTGACCACCGACCCAGCGATGCGCGGGCGGGTGATGAGCATCTACATGATGTTCTTCCTGGGGACCACCCCGATCGGCTCCCCGCTCATCGGCTGGGTCTCGGACCAGTGGGGGCCGCGCTCGGCGATCGCGCTGGGTGGGGTGGCGGCCCTGCTCATCGCCTCCCTGGCCACCTTGTGGGCGCGGCGTCACTGGCGCGTGGACCTGGCCTACTCCTCGACCCGACCCTTCCTGAGCACTGTGGGGCCGCGTGAGCGTGCCAGCCTGTCCCACCCTGGCCCGGTAGCCGGTGAGGAGGTCGAGGGGGCCGGTGCCGAGCTGGTGGCTGAGGCCGTGGCCCGCCGCGAGCAGGACGACGACGGCGAGGCTCGCCCGGCACGGTGAGTCCGCCGCCGTGGGTGGCGGGCTCGGGCGGGCCGGGCGAGCCTCCGCGCGAGGGACCTTGCCGATATCCTGGGACAGCCTTCGGGCAGGCGGTCCCTGTCTGCCGCCAGGCGCTGTCCTCAGGACGTACTTCTTCCCAGGAGGTCTCAGGCATGAGCGAGCTGATCGACACCACCGAGATGTACCTCAAGACTGTCTACGAGCTTGAGGAGGACGGCGTTCTGCCGCTGCGCGCGCGCATCGTCGAGCGCCTCGACCACTCGGGGCCGACCGTCTCCCAGACCGTGGCGCGCATGGAGCGTGACGGCCTGATGAAGGTCGCCGAGGACCGCTCGCTGGAGCTCACTGAGGAGGGGCGCCGTCGGGCCACGGAAGTGATCCGCAAGCACAGGCTTGCCGAAAGACTGCTCCTGGACGTCATCGGTCTCGACAGGCGGCTGGTCCACGAGGAGGCCTGCCGGTGGGAGCACGTCATGAGCGAGCAGGTCGAGGACCGCCTGCTGACGATCCTCGGCGACGTGAGCACCGACCCCTTTGGCAACACGATCCCTGAGGTCATGGCGGAGCACCCGCAGCCGGCGGCTGACGAGGTCAGTGCCGACCGTGCGGTGCGGGCCGAGCGCGAGGACGGGGTGGTCGCACGAGTCGGCGAGTCTATCCAGGCTGACGTCGACCTCATCGCCAGTCTTGAGGATGCCGGGATCGTTGCCGGGGCACAGGTCCGCCTGCGTCTGGTCAGCGGCGGAGTGCGTGTGGTGTGCCGCGAGGGTGAGCCGGTGCTCCTTCCTGACGACCTGGCGCGCCACCTCTTCCTCGTCGCCTGAGAACCGGACTGTGCTGACGCCGTCGGCGGCCGTGGTGTCTCATCGCACGCATCTGCCTGCGGCGGAATCCTTCTCGAGGAGGATCACGATCGTATAACGTGTTCGCTGCGCCCGGGCACCCGGGCGCGAGGAGCCAGGTGGAGCCCAAGCCTGCTGGCGTCCGGTTCCTCGATCGACACGACTCACCAGCAGGCACGGGGGACCCACCACCGGCCAGGCCGCCACAGGCCGGGCCTCGGGGTGAAGCCCGTCTCGTGCGGGCCGGGCGCCTCCCGCTCGAACCCGACAGCTCACCCCGCAGGCTCCTCAGGAGAGAACTGACGTGACCACATCTGTTCAGGCGCGCCACCGCAAGGCCTCGCGGCCGCTGACCCCGCTGAGCGACCTTGCTCCGGCTACCCGCCGCGGCTTCGCCGTCGCCGCGTCCTCCGGTCTGGCGCTGACCATGATCGCCTCCGGTGCTCAGGCTGCGGGGCAGGACGCCGAGAACCTGCGCAGCTCGGCCGGCACCCTCAAGGTGGGGCCGGTGGCTGAGGCGGAGAGCCTGGCGACCAGCAACGCTCCGATCAAGGTCTCCGAGCAGGTTGCCGCTGACGACGCTGCGGTGGTCACCGAGGTCGAGGCCGTGACGGCTGAGGCCGAGACCGACACGGCCGAGGCCGTCCAGGAGCAGAGCGCTGTCGCAACGGGCCAGGGCCTGATCGACTACGGCATGCAGTTCCTCGGTGTCCCCTACGTCTGGGGAGCCTCCAGCCCGACCGCCTTCGACTGCTCCGGCTTCGTCTCCTACGTCTACGCCTCGATCGGTGTGGCGATCCCGCACCAGTCCAGCGCGATCCGCAACATGGCGGGGGCGAGCGTGGTCTCGGCCTCCGAGGCCCAGGTCGGCGACATCATGTGGTGGCCGGGTCACGTCGGGCTGTACGCCGGTGACGGGATGGTCCTGGAGTCCGTGCCGGGCGGTGTGACCTACCGCGCTGTGTGGGGCAGCCCGACCTACCTGCGGGTGCTCTGAGCCCTGCTGCGCACAGGGCTGCGGGCTCGCGTCCCGTCTCACCCTGTGGCGCTACCTGCTGCGAGAGCCGTCTCCTCCACGCGGAGGAGGCGGCTCCGTCCTGCGGGGTATCGACAGATACGTGGCGGGCATCACGTCAATGTGTGTTATCTAGTCGTGACACAACGGGCGTGCTCCGGTAGCGTCTCCACCGTTACCCGGTCGAGACCGGGGGCGTCCTCGTCGCGGGGCCCAGTCCTGCCGCCTGCGCCGAGGCCCATGACCACGATGGCAGGAACGGGGGAACCAGTTCTGGTCTCGGTGACGGGACCTTGGGGTGAAGTCCGCGTAGCGGACCGAGCGTCTCCAGCTCGAACCCGACAGCTCACCTCGTCGGCACACAGGAGAATCAACCCATATGACCACTAGCACCTCGGCCCGTCACCGTAAGGCGGCACGACCCCTGACCCCGATCGCGACCGTCGCTCCGGCTGCTCGTCGCGGCATGGCGGTGGCGGCGTCCTCCGGTCTGGCCCTGACCATGCTCGCCTCCGGGGCTAACGCCGCTGGTGCGACCGAGGCGTCGGCCTCGGCCGGCTCTCTTGAGGCCGCGGGCGTCGGCGCGATCGCCGCCCAGGCTCGCAACGCCCTGGCGACCAACGAGGTCATCACCGCTGGTGAGGTCGCTGCCCTGGCAGACGTTGAGGCCGTCCCCGAGGTCTCCGTCGCCGCCCCGCAGGCTCCGGCTGTCGAGGCTGAGACGCAGGCGGCCACCACGCAGGAGACCACGGAGGCCTCCGCTCCTGCCGCCGCCGTAGCGGCCCCCGAGAACGCCTCGGCCTCCTCGATCGTCGCGATCGCTCTGCAGTACCAGGGCGTGCCCTACGTCTCCGGCGGTACGACGCCGGCGGGCTGGGACTGCTCCGGATTCGTCCAGTACGTCTACGCCCAGGCCGGCATCTCCCTGCCTCGTACCTCCTACGCCCAGGGCGCTGCGGGCACGCTCGTCTCGGCTGCCGAGGCCCAGCCCGGTGACATCGTCTACTACGGCCACCACGTGGGCATCTACGTCGGCAACGGCATGATGATCGACGCCGGTACCCCCTCGACCGGCACGGTCTACCGCGCCGTCTACGGCTCGCCGATTGGATACGTTCGTATCGGCTGAGTCCCCTGCTCAGTGCGCGGATCTCCTCAGTGACGACGGCGCCCCGCCTCCTGCCGCGCAGGCTGGCGAGGCGCCGTCGTCACTTCGCGCCACGCGGAGTGGTTTGGACCACATGGCGTATCGGGGTGACAATGAGATCAGTCGGTTTCCCGACACCCGAAGAAAGGGGCAGAACCCATGGCTGAAGACAGAGTCGTCCTCGTCGGAGTGGATGGATCACCTGAGTCGTTGGGAGCGGTGGACTGGGCAGTGGCCCGCGCCGCCCGCGAGGGGTGGCGCGTCCACATCCTGTGTGCCTACTCGCTGCCATCCTTCACGACGGCGTCGCTGGACGGTGGTTACGCGGCTCTCGATGACACCGCGATCCGCTCCGGTGCCCAGGCGGTCGTTGATGAGGCAGTCAGTCGTGTCCAGGGACGTGGCGTGACCGTAACCAGCTCGCTGGAGACCGGAGATCCCGCCGGGGTCCTGGTGGACCTGTCCAGCGAGGCTGTCCTGTCCGTCGTCGGTACGCGTGGCGGTGGCGGGTTCGCTGACCGCCTGCTGGGCACGGTGTCCTCGGCGCTGCCGGCGCACGCCCACTGCCCGACCGTCGTCGTCCCGCGCCACACCGAGGGGGCGGAGTACACGCCGGTCAAGCGCATCGTCGTCGGCGTCGACGGCTCGGACTCAGCCCGCAAGGCCCTCAGGTGCGCCGTCATGGAGGCTGAGGCCTGGGGCGCGGAGCTGACGGCGGTGGCCGCGGTGCCGATGGCCTCGGGGGCCGGGGCCCTGGCCTGGCTGCCGGCCGCTGTCGACCGTGACCAGGTCCTGGCGGACGTGCGCAGTGGTCTGGATCGGGCCGTTGCCGAGGCGGTGGAGGGCCACCCGGGCGTCACGGTGCGACGCCACGCCCTGGACGGCAACGCCGCCCAGCTCATGAGCGAGTTCTCCACGGCCGTCGACCTTGTCGTCGTCGGCTCGCGCGGACGCGGTGGCTTCTCCGGGCTGCTGCTGGGCTCGACCAGCCAGGGCGTGCTCTCGCACGCCGCGTGCCCGGTCATGGTGGTGCCCTCGCGCACCCGTGACGACCGCTTTGAGGTCTCGCGTAACGCCGGTATCCCGTGGGGGCGCGCCTGAGCCGCAGACCTGACCTGCGTGGTGCCCGGGGACGTGGTTCCCGGGCACCACGCAGGTCCTGGTAGGCTGGGGACCTGCAAGCCCTCGTAGCTCAGGGGATAGAGCACCGCTCTCCTAAAGCGGGTGTCGGACGTTCGAATCGTCTCGGGGGCACTGACGACCTTTCGCCGTGACTGCGGGGAAAGGTCGTATCTTTTTCCGCCGCCCGCGCTGTCACGCCGCACCCCGGCCTGCCAGGTGCTGGGCGGCAGCCAGGCGGTCGAGGGCCGCCCCATGTATCTGTTTCTGCAACGCCTTGCAGTGCGCCTTCCGTGTCACTACTGTGACCTCAGTCCATGATCGAGGACACATCCGGTCGGCCTCCCTCCGGCCGGATGCCAACGAGGCAAAGGAGTCTCCGTGAGATTTCGAGGTGTGGCACGTGGTGGCACGCATGATTTCCCAGTCCGTTCCCCGCGACGCGCTCTGCGCTCCTCCCGCGCGCGGATCGGTGGAGTCATGGCCGCTGTGGCCGCCGTCGGCATGAGCGGCATCGTTGCCCCGCTGCCGGCCGTGGCAGACGAACGGCCTGTGGTCCTGGTCGGCAGCCTGCAGGATGAGCTGGGCTGTGCCGCCGACTGGGCGCCGGACTGCGCCAGCACCGTCATGGCCTTGCAGCCAGACGGCACCTACAGGCTCTCCACCGACCGGCTCCCCGAAGGCAGCTACGAGGTCAAGGTGACCGTCGGTACCTCCTGGGACGAGAACTACGGCAAGGACGGCGCACGCGGCGGGGACAACATCCCCTTCTCCACTGCTGCGGGCAAGAACGTCACCTTCACCTATGACCCGGCCACTCACGTGCTGAGCATCGAGGCCGAGGCTTCGGGCGTGCAGGGTGTGGGCGAGGCGCGCGCCTACTGGGTGGACGCCACCACTCTGGCCTGGCCCGCCTCCATGCTCCCCAAGGGCGTGAGCCGCCAGGACCTGCTCGCCGCTGGCTCCGCTGCCGCCACCTTCGGCCTCGTCACCTCCCCGCAGGGTGGGGCCCGTCTGGTCGACGGCGTCGTCACCGGTGGTACTGAGGCTGCGCTCACCGTAGCCGGCGAGCTGCCGGAGTCCGTCGTCGCCGCCCACCCCAACCTGCGCGGCTACATCGCCTTGAAGGTCACGAACATGAGCGAGGACCAGGTGAGGGAGGCGCTCAAGGGGCAGCTCGCCGTCGTTCAGCGTGATGCAGCCGGCAACCCGACCGCATTCACCTCGGTGCAGACCGGCGTGGCCCTGGACGCGCTCTACCCCGTGGCGGCCGATGCGCCGCTGGGCACCACCTTCGAGCAGGGCCGCCCGAGCTTCGCCCTGTGGGCCCCGAGCGCCCGCCAGGTCACCCTGCTGAGCTGGAACACCACGGACGCCACCGGTTCTGTGGCTGCCCTGGACTCTGAGCCAGTGCGTACCCCGGCGGTGCTCGGCACTGACGGCCGCTGGACGGTGAGCAACGCCGACGGCGCCATCACCGCCGGGGCCCAGTACCAGTGGGAGGTCGAGGTCTACGCTCCCTCGACCGGCACAGTGGAGACCAACCGCGTCACCGATCCCTACTCCCTGGGTCTGACCCTCAACTCCCAGCGCTCAGTGGCCCTGGACCTGTCCGACCCGGCGCTCGCGCCGCAGCAGTGGGCGACGACGGCGAGCCCCGTCGTCGGGAACAATGCTGCGCGCACCATCTACGAGCTGCACGTGCGTGACTTCTCCGCTGCCGACGAGAGCGTGCCTGCAGAGTATCGCGGCAGCTACAAGGCCTTCACGGTCTCTGACTCAGCCGGCATGAAGCACCTGCGGGAGCTGGCTGCCGCCGGTATCGACACCGTCCACCTCCTGCCGACCTTCGACATCGCCACGATTGAGGAGGACCGCGCCCAGCAGAAGACTCCGGACATCCCGGCCAGTGCCGGACCGGCCTCAGAGGAGCAGCAGGCTGCCGTGAGCGCGGTGAAGGACCAGGACGCCTACAACTGGGGTTATGACCCGCTGCACTACACCGCCCCCGAGGGCTCCTACGCCACGACGGGCAACCAGGACGGTGGCGCGCGTACCCGCGAGTACCGCGAGATGGTCGGTGCGCTGCACGCCGCTGGCCTGCAGGTGGTGCTTGACCAGGTCTTCAACCACACCGCCGCTTCCGGCCAGGACGACAAGTCCGTCCTGGACAAGATCGTCCCCGGCTACTACCAGCGGCTCAACGCCAAGGGCGAGGTCGAGACCTCGACCTGCTGCTCGAACACCGCCACCGAGAACGCCATGATGGAACGCCTCATGGTGGACTCCGTGGTCACCTGGGCGCGTGAGTACAAGGTGGACGGTTTCCGCTTTGACCTCATGGGGCACCACAGCGTGGAGACCATGAAGAAGGTCCGTGCGGCCCTCAGCGAGCTCACCCTGGACAAGGACGGCGTGGACGGGAAGTCCATCTACCTCTACGGCGAGGGCTGGAACTTCGGTGAGGTCGCCAACAACGCCCTCTTCACCCAGGCCACCCAGGGACAGCTTGATGGCACCGGCATCGGTGCCTTCAACGACCGCCTGCGTGACGCCGTGCATGGTGGTGGGCCCTTCGACCCTGACCACCGCACCTTCCAGGGCCTGGGCACCGGCCAGTACACCGACCCCAATGGCCGCGACCCGCGTACGGGCGAGGAGGCAAAGACAGCCCTGGGCCACTCGGTGGACCTGGTCAAGCTCGGCATGGCCGGCAACCTCAAGAGCTACTCCTTCGTGCAGTCTGACGGCAGCGTGAAGAAGGGGTCGGAGATTGACTACAACGGCCAGCCCGCTGGTTACGCCTCCAGCCCGGAGGAGACCGTCAACTACGTCGACGCCCACGACAACGAGACGCTGTGGGACCTGGGGATCTACAAGATGCCCGACGACACCACGATGGCTGACCGCGTGCGCATGAACAGCCTCTCGCTGGCCACCGTGACCCTCGGTCAGTCCCCCTCCTTCTGGAACGCGGGCACCGAGATCCTGCGCTCCAAGTCCTTGGACCGCGACTCCTACAACTCCGGTGACTACTACAACGCCATCGACTGGTCGCTGACGAGCAACGGCTTCGGGAAGGGCCTGCCGGTGCAGGGTGTCAACGGTGCGAAGTGGGACATCATGCGGCCGCTGCTCAGCAACGGCTCGCTGGCTCCGAGCACGGCGGACATGCAGGCCTCCAAGGCCCAGATGATGGACTTCCTCAAGATCCGTCAGTCCAGCCCGTTGTTTGCACTGGGCTCGGCTGAGGCTGTCCAGGAGAAGGTCTCCTTCCCGGGCGGTGGCCCCGAGGCGACGCCGGGTGTCTTCTCGATGCTCATTGACGACACCCAGGGTGAGAACCGTGACGCCGCCCTCAAGGGCGTGCTCGTGGTGGTCAACGCCTCCAACGAGGCCACCAACGAGACGGTCAAGGAGGTGGCCGGCCGACCCTTCGTCCTCCACTCCATCCAGGCCCAGGGCGCTGACCCGGTGGTCAAGCAGGCCACCTTCGACGGCGAGTCGGGCACGGCTTCCGTCCCCGCCCGCACCGTCGCTGTCTACGTGGAGGCAGAGGAGGCGACGACGCCTCCCACCGACGAGCCGACCGACAAGCCTTCGGAGCAGCCCAGTGAGCAGCCCACCGACAAGCCGGCTGACCCGGACACCAACCAGGGCGGCGGCAAGCCGGCCGACCAGGGCGGCGACAAGGCTGGATCGGCCCAGGCCCAGGGAGCTGGATCCAAGGCCGGCAAGGCCCTGGCCCGCACCGGCGCTGGCTCTCTCGTCCTCCTGAGCTCGGCCGCGGTGGCGCTCATGGGTGCAGGCATGGCGCTGCGCCGCCGCAGGGCTGCCTGAGTGACGCCTCGCTGAGAGCAGCCGTTCTCAGCGACGCCCGGCCGACAGGCCAGGCCGCTTCACGAGCCAACCCTCGTATCTCAAGGAAAAGCGCTTCTTGAGATACGAGGGTTGCTGTGTGCTGGCACGCTGGATGAGTCGTTTAACGGTCCGTCTTGCCGGGGAGTCGCCCTCGACGGACGCGGTGGTGCCGTTATGTTGGTGATATGACGCCTTCACTCTTCTCATTCGGCCGTCACCGTCGTAAGACGCAGGCCCGTGCGGCAGAGCAGAAGGACGTCGGTGCCTCCAGCAGGCCGGTCGAGACCGACGAGGCTGCGGCCCCGACGCACTCCGCCGCGCAGCACGAGGGCACCAGGCAGGAGGACTCCTCTGCCACAGGTGCGCAGGATCGTGCTGCCCAGGTGGCCCCTGGCGACGAGGACGCTGTACCAGCGCCTGCGCAGCAGCCCGTTGCTGAGACCAGCGCCCCCACGAGCCACGCCCACCCCTGCGGGCGCCCCGGAGAGGCGGTGCTGGAGGAGGCGCTCGCGCGCTGGCGCGAGGAGCTGGTGGACCTGGGTGGGGTGGCCAGCCTGGATGACATCACGCTTCTTGAGGGCGTCGTTGACCTCACGGCTGCCCACCCCTCGGGTCTGGCACAGCTGTACGCCGGCCGCCCCACCCACCTGTCCAGCCTCGTGCGTGAGCGCAGCGCCCTCGGCGTGGCGCGTCAGTCCCTGCGCGAGGTGGCGGGGCGCACTGATCTTCTGGCCCGCCAGTTCGGAGTCGCTCCGGTCTACCTCGCCCTTGGGGTGGCCTCCTGGAGCGAGCAGGTGGCGACCGCGGAGCCTGATGAGTCCGAGGCGGCTGAGCAGGCTGGGCGCCCTGCCGAGGCTGAGCCGACTGATCCTGCCGACCCCCAGGTGGAGCAGGCACCGGCCGCTACGGCTGGCGGTCTCACCCGCACCATCAACGCCCCGGTCCTGCTGCGACCCGTACGCCTGGCCTCCACCGGGGGTGACGCCGCGCTGACCCTGGGGCCCTCGATCGAGGTCAACCCCGTTGTCACCCGCGCCCTGCGCACGGCCGGCTGCCGGAACGACGTCGACGCCGTCGCCCGCGCCTCGCTGTCCGAGCTCGGTTTCACCCCACGGGCCGCCCTGACGCGGCTGGGCTCGCTCGGACGCCAGTTCCTGCCGGACTTTGAGATCCACGAGCGGCTCGTCGTCGGCGCCTTCGTACACCCCGGCCAGGCCCTGGTGGAGGACTTTGACGCCACGGTCGAACGTGCCAGGGCCTCGGCCCTGGTGGCTGCGCTGGCCGGAGACCCTGATGCGCAGGCCGCCCTGGCCCTGTCGCTGGAGCAGGCCGACGCCGTGGACCGGGACCCGGCGCTGGAGCGTGGGGTCGGTGACCTGGACGTGGCTCAGCTTGACGCCGTCGAGGCCGTGAGCACCGGAGCCTGCCTCCTCCTGGACGCCCCGCCCGGCTCTGACGTGGCTGACACGCTGGCTGCCGTGCTGGCCGACGCCGCCGCCTCGGGACGCACGGTCCTGCACGTGCCGGCTACCGGTGCGGACGGGCACGCCGTGGCGCAGGCGCTGCGCGAGCAGGGTCTGGGGGACCTCGTCGTCGACCTGACCGAGGACGCCGGCTGGCGGCTGCACGCCGCTGAGTCCATCAAGGACTCCCTCGGTGTGGAGCCCCCGGCACTGGACGTACCTGGGATCCTCAGCCTGCGTGAGCAGCTGGGTGAGGTGCGTGAGCGCCTGACCTCCTCGCTGGAGGCGCTCCACGTTGCCCGCCAGCCATGGGGGGTCTCCGCCTACGAGGCGCTGCAGCACCTGGCTAAGTTCACTACCGGTCGCTCCCGCCGGCATACCGGGGCGCGTGTGGAGCGGGGGATGCTGGAGCGTCTGGGCGAGGAGGGCCTGGACCAGGCGCGCACGCTCCTTCACCGTGCCCACGGCCTGGAGCTGCTCACGCCCAGCACGGCGAGCTCGGCGTGGAACGGCATCACGGTGGCTGATATCGATCAGGCTACTGACGCCCTGAGCCGGCTCGCCGAGCTTGCTGACGAGCTTCTGCCGGCCATTGAGAAGGACGCTGCCCTGGTGGCCGAGCAGTGCGGCCTGACCCGGGCGCTGACCCTGACGCAGTGGTGCGCCCAGCTGGAGTTGCTCGACGGGCTACGTGACTCCCTGGACGTCTTTGTCCCCGCCGTCTTCGAGCGCTCGGCAGCGGACATGGTCATCGCTACGGCGACCCGGCAGTGGCGCGAGGAGCGCTCCATCGAGATGTCGGGGGCGACACGCCGCCGCTTCATCAAGCAGGCCAAGGACCTGGTGCGCCCAGGTCGCCCGGTGGAGGACCTCCACGCTGAGCTGGTCAAGGTCCAGCACCGTCGCGAGGCCTGGCGCCTGTATGAGCCCACCAGCGGCTGGCCTGAGCTTCCTGCGGGCCTGGACGGCATGCAGGCCACGGCCAGGCGGGCCAAGCAGGCTGTGGAGGAGCTGCAGCCTATGCTCGCCACGGCCGACGACGTCCCTGACCTCATGGGCGTGGCCCTGCCCCTGCTGCTGGGGCGCGTGCGGGCCCTGGCGGACGACGACGTCACGGCACAAAAGCTCCCGGAGATCAACCGGGTCATGGGTCAGCTCGGCGAGCTGGGCCTGGGAGAGCTTGTTGCCGATCTCGCCTCGCGCGGTGTGGATGAGGAGGACCTGGACACCGAGCTGGAGTACTGCTGGTGGACCTCGCTGCTGGCGCACCTGCTGGGGACGGACCCTGACCTTGCCGGGCTCGACTCCGGCGTCCTGACCGAGCGCCAGGCTCGTCTGCGTGAGCTGGACGCCGAGCAGTCCACCTCCCTGGCCGGGCCGGTGGCACAGGCCTACGCCCGCCGGGTGCGCTTGGCGGTGGAGGCGGACAAGGACGCCGCCCGGGCGCTGTACGTGGCGCTCTCGCGTGACGACGGCGTGCCGTTGCGGGAGATCCTGGCAGAGCACCCGCTGGCGATGGTGGTCAAGCCGGTGTGGATCGTCCCGCCCACTCTGGTCCCACAGGTCCTCGATCCCCAGGCTCTGGTGGGTCTGGCGGTCCTGGACGCCAGTGCCCACATGCCGGTGTGCCAGGTGCTGCCGGCCTTCGTCCGGGCCGAGCAGGTGATCGTCGTCGGCGATCCTCGGCGTGAGCCCACGGGGCTGGCGGCCGAGCTCGGCTCGCTGCTGCCCTCAGTCACGCTGCCGACCACGCGCAACAGCCTGGACGCCCAGATCGCCTCCTTCCTGGCCACCCACGGCTACGGCGACGTCGTCGAGGCGATTCCCTCGCCCCCGGGTGCGGCCCCCCTCAGCCTGGAGCTGGTGGACGGGCGAGGGATGCCGGCCCCCGGTCAGACGGCCGTGGAGTCGGTGCAGGCCGAGGTGGACCGGGTCGTCGACCTGGTCATCGATCACGCCCTGGCCCACCCGGAGCAGTCTCTGGGAGTCGTGGCGCTCAACGCCCGGCACGCCGAGCAGATCCGGCGCGCGACCACCGCGGCGGTGGTCGGTTCACCGGCTCTGGAGGAGTTCTTTGCCGGCGGGATCGCCGAGCCTTTCGTGGTCGTGGACCTGTCAGAGGCGCGCTCGCTGCGCCGTGACCACGTCATCCTCAGTGTGGGCTATGCCAAGACCCCGCACGGGCGGACGATCCACAGCTTTGGTGCCGTCTCTGAGCCGAGCGGGATGGTGAGCCTGGTGGAGGCGCTGTGCGCCTCGCGTGGGACCACCCAGGTGGTCTCCTGCCTCGCACCGCAGGACATTGACCCGGAGCGTCTGCACGCTCCCGGGGCGCAGCTGCTCTACCAGCTTCTCGTGCGGGCGGCCGGCCTGGCGCAGGACGACGCCCAGGGCAGCCAGGAGTACCCGGATCCGTTGCTGGTGGACCTTGCCGAGCGTCTGTGGCGCAAGGGACTGACTGTGGTACCCCGCTACGGGCTGGAGGCAGGCACGCGGATCCCGCTGGCGATCGGGCACCCGGACTATCCCGGTGAGCTCTTCGTCGCGGTGCTCACTGACGACGCCGACTATGTGGCGCACAAGAGCCTGCGGCGTCGCGACCGCCACTGGGTTGAGCGTCTGCGGCGTCGTGGGTGGCGGGTCTACACGGCCTTCTCCGTCTCGGTCTTTGTGGACCCGGAGGCTGAGGCCACCGCGATCGAGAACGAGGTGCTCGCGGTGCTCAGCGAGCGTGAGGCTGAGCGGGAGCGCGCCGAGCAGGTGGTGGCCGCGCCTCCGGCCGAGCTCAACATGGACAGCGGCGAGCAGACCGAGGCTGACGGCGCTGAGCAGGAGGAGCGCGAGCCGGCGCGAGGGCTACGGCCCCCGATCGCGCAGGGGCTGCCGCTGCAGGCCTACTCCGACGACCAGCTCGACGATCTTGTGGCCTGGATCCGCTCCGACGGTATCGAGCGTAGCGTCGAGGCCGAGGTCGAGGAGCTGCGTGCTACCCTGGCCCTGCTGCGTCGGGGCTCGGGCGTGGACGCGGTGCTCACCCACGCGGTCACGCGCACGCGCGCCCAGGCTGATGACTGAGCCAGGGTGCCTGGGCAGGCGCCGTCGCAGGGTGGTGGTCCTCTCACAGGCGGACCAGGTCCGGGTGGCGCGCGGAGAGCTGCCGGAAGCGGCTGCCGAGGAGGAGCGTCGTCGTCACGTGGACGCTCTCACGGACGCGCTCTCGCGTGCCGACGGCGCCGGCGAGCACGCCAACGACGCCCGCCTGCTGCGTGACGTCCCCCCGCACTGGGGGTGACACGCGCTGGATCTCGTCTCCTGCGGGAGACACGGCCTCACCAGCCGTGGACATGACGACGCCCCGTGACGACCATGGTCGTCACGGGGCGTCGTCCGTGAGCAGCGGCCAGGCGGCCGCCGGGCTCACTTCCTGTCGGCGAGCAGGTCGCGGATCTGGACGAGCAGCTCGGTCTCAGAGGGAGCCGGGACCTCGTCAGCGGCCTCGATCTCCTGGGCCTTGCGGGTGCGCTCCTTGAGCTTGTTCATCGGGACGACGACGCAGAAGTAGATCGCTGCGGCCACCAGCAGGAAGTTGACGACTGCGGTGAGGATGGTGCCCGGCTGGATCGGGTCGGAGCCGTTGATGGAGAAGGCACCGAGCGAGTCGAAGTTCGGTGAGCCGACGACGGCGCCGATGATGTTGAGCAGGACGTTGGTGACGGCTTTGACGATCGGGGAGAAGGCGGCGCCGATGATGACGGCGACGGCCAGGTCGATGACGTTGCCCTGGGCGATGAAGTCGCGGAAGCCCTTCAGCATGAGGGAGGCCTTTCGGTGATCACGCCACCGCGTGGGCGGCGTGGAGGTGTCTGAGCGACAGCGCCGTGGCGGGTGCTCTCCGGGCTGCGGGACTGACTCAGGGACTGAGCACGAGCCCGAGCGCGCCATGGGTGGCGGCTCCTACGACCAGGCTAGCCGTGCTGGCGGGAACGGCAAGAGTAATAAGTGTGACTGTGCTCCCACCACCCCATTGGTCAGTGTCTCCTTCATGCTGCGTGAGCAGGACCCGGGCACCCTCGCAGATGACCGCGGGGGCCGCGGCTGCCGTGCCCCCGTCAGCGCCGTCGCCCACCTGGGACGCCTCAGCCACCAGGTCGACGACGGCGCCAGGCGTGGCGAGCTCGGCCCCGACCTCCACCGGCACCTGGACCACGCGTTCGTGTGGCGTGAGGTCGGTGACCAGCGGCTGGCTGGTCATCGAGGTCGTGAGCACCGTGCCCTCCTCCAGGGTGACAGCGGCTCGCGTACCGACGACGTCGCCGTCGGCCAGCCCGGCCCGGGGCAGCGCCGCGACGGGCAGCTCGCGGCGGGCGAGGTCAGCGTCCTGGAGGACCTCACCGGCCACCACCTGGCGTGTGGTCACGACGACCTCACTCACCTCCCCCGGGCCGGGGCGAAGGAGCGAGAGCGTGACCAGCACGGCGGCCCCGACGCACAGCCCGACCACGAGGTGGCGCCAGCGCCACAGGAGGAGGGAGGGGACGGGTCGTGGTGCGCGGTCCTGGGCGCGGTGACGGAGCAGAGCCATGGCTCCAGGGTGAGACGGCGCTGTGTCCCAGCGCCAGCGGGTCTGTCGAGCTCTGTGGAGAAGGGTGTCACGGCGCCTGCCTGTGGAGCCCGAGCGCTCGTGCCGCCCTGCGGGCACGGCGGTACCGGAGGCGGCAGGGGGCTCAGAGGGGTGAGGCGGACTGCGCCGTCGTCAGTGGGAGGCTGCCTGGAAGGCGGAGCCCTCCAGGAGGAACCACTGCTCGGGGGTGATGACGGCGTCGACCGGCTCGTCGTGGGCCTCAGTGGGCAAGGGGCCGGTCACTAGCTCGTCGGAGTGGACCATGGCGAAGACCTGCACGCCCTGGGCGCGCAGCGGGAGCATGCGGTCGTACCAGCCGCCCCCCTGCCCCAGGCGCCGTCCGGCGCGGTCGACGGCGAGCGCGGGGATGATGAGGGCCTCGACCTTGCTGATCTCCTCAGGGGGCAGTGCCTGCCCGCTGGGCTCGGGCGGACGCCCCGGTGCCCGCTCGGCCAGGTCCGCCGAACCCTTGAAGTAGCCCCAGGAGCGCGCCAGGTGCGGGCCGAGGACGGGCAGGAGGACGCGGGTGCCGCGCTCGTGCAGGCGGTCTAGCAGCAGGCGGGTGCACGGCTCATGAGAGACGGAGACGTAGGCGGCCACCGAGCTCAGGCCGCCCACGGCCTCCATCGCGTGCTCGGTCAGCGCCTCGCACACGGCGTCGTGCCCGTGCTCGGGATGACGGTGGTGCTGACGCCGGTCGCGTCGCAGCACACTGCGCAGTGCGTCCTTCGCGTCGTCAACCTCTTGTCCCTCGGTGGTGGGAAGCTCACGCGCGTCGCAGCTCATGGCCCTATCCTCGCAGGTCCTGCGTGGCAGGCCGAACGGACATGCCCATCGGCTGGCCGTGGGCAGGGGGCGCAGGGCTGCCGGGTACGCTGAGGGCTGTGGGGCGTCTTGGCCCACTACCGGTTGTCACACGGAGGCCATGATGAGAACGGTCGCGGAGCACCTGGCTGCCTGCCTGGATATTGCACAGGCGGCTGCACCGCTCGACGTCGTCCTGCTTGACGCGGTGGGATGCGTCCTGGCTGAGGACGTGGTGGCAGACCTGGACCTCCCGGCGGTGGACCTGGCCGGCATCGACGGCTACGCGGTGGCCGTGGCCGACCTGGCCGGGGCCTCGGCCTCCAGCCTCGTGACCCTGGAGGTGATGGACGCGGTGCGGGCAGGGGACATGCGCCCCACCCGGCTGGTGCCGGGCACGGCGATCCTGATCGACTCCGGTGCGCCCATGCCGCTGGGGGCTGACGCCGTCGTGGCCTGGCAGGACACCGACCGCGGGACCTCGCGGGTCCAGGTGCGCGTACAGGTCGAGGCAGGGGCCAACGTGCGTCAGCGTGCGGAGGACGTGCGCGCTGGGCAGACGGTCCTGGTTGAGGGCATGAGGATCTCGGCGCGGCACGTGGCCCTGGCGGCCGGGATCGGGCGTCACCGCCTCAAGGTGCACCCCGCCCCGCGCGTGGTCATCGTGTCTATCGGTGACGAGATCGTGGAGCCGGGTGCGGCTCGTGAGCCCGGGGACGTCTTTGACGCCAACGGCCACGCGCTGGCCTCGGCGGTGGCTGACGCCGGCGGACAGGCCTTCCGGGTGGCGGCGGTGCCGGACGAGCTGCGGGCGCTGAGCGAGACGATCGAGGACCAGCTGGTGCGCGCGGACGTCCTGATCACCACCGGTGGCCTGTCCGTGGGGCAGGGAGACACGGTCAAGGAGGTCCTAGCGCCTCTGGGCTCGGTGCGTTTTGACGCCGTGGCCATGTCCCCGGGCCGTCAGCTGGGAGTGGGCACCGTAGACGGCACCCCGATCTTCTGCCTTCCCGGGGACCCGGTCAGCGCACAGATCGCCTTCGAGACCTTTGTGCGTCCGGTGCTGCGACAGATCGCCGGGCGCTCCTCCCTGCACCGCTCCTCCCTGCCGGCCAAGGTCGCGACCGGCTGGCACTCTCCGGCCCACCAGCGCCAGTTCGTGCCGGTACACCTGAGCGGCTCGCCGAGCAAGGGTTACGTCGCTGAGCCGACGGCGGAGCCGGGCCGGGCCCGGCTGTCCGGGCTGGCGCAGGCCAACGCCATCGCGGTGGTTCCCGAGGAGACTCGGACGGTTGTGGCTGGGGACCTGCTGCACTGCCTGCTGCTGGACTCCTGAGGACGAGGTCGGGTCGTCAGGGGCTGCCGCCTTCAGTGATGTCTTGCGGGGCGCGTGAGGCCAGTGTGACTGACGTGATTCACTGGCTGGGGGTCCTTGCTGTGACTGGCTGCGCGGTGTCCTCAACACGCCGTGTTCCTGCCGCCCCGCGCGCGGTGGCCCGCATACGGTAGACGCGTGGGAATCGAGATCTGGGCACTGATAGCGCTCGTCGCGGTTCTCGCTGTGTACCTGCTCCCGATCCTGGTCGGACGCCGGGAGGTCCTGGGGCACTCGCGGGTTGAGGACCGTTACTCCTCGCAGCTACGGCTCCTGGCCGTAGGACCGCAGACTCAGGCCGGAGGCGAGACCTGTCCCGAGAGCGGACACGCAGAGATCTTTCGACGACGACCGGAGGTCAGGGCGATGAACAGGCCTGCAGTCAGGAACGTGCGAGCCCTGCGCACTGAGCGGGATCTGGTGCGAGCCAGGAGGGCGCACGCGCAGGCGCGAGAGCGCCGTCGAGCCGCAGCCTCACACAGGTCCGTCGTTGCGTGCGCCCTGGTGGGGGTGCTGCTCGGGGTCGGGGTCGTTGCGGCGCTGACGGTCCTGCCTTGGTGGCCCGCCCTGGTGCCTGCGGCGCTCTTGGTGGCCTCCATGGCGGCCGGGCGGCGCGCTGTCCTGGCTGGGCAGCAGGCGGAGCGGCGTGAGCGCCGTCGGATCGCGGAGCTGGAGGCTGAGCTGGAGCGCCTGACTGGGCAGTGCCCGACGCAGGTTGCTGCGTCGCTCGTCCCGCAGAAGGCGGCTCAGACCGAGGAGGCTGCTCAGACCGCACCGCTTGAGGCTGCGCACGACCCCGCTGCCACGGCTGCTCGCCAGGAGGTGGCGGCGAGCGGGACCGCCCGGGGCGAGGTCACCAAGGAGGCCGTGGCAACACGGCCGACCGCCTCGGCGGAGGTGAGGGAGCCTGGGACCGTGGCCGTGCAGGAGCGCGAGAAGGCTGCCCCTGCGGCGCAGACCTCCGTGTCCACGGCGCCGAAGGCGGCACGGCTGGTGCGCGAGGCCTCGACCCAGACGCCGCCACAGGGCTGGCAGCCTGTGCAGGTGCCGGCTCCGACCTACACGCTGGTCGCCACGGCCCCCAGGCGTCGGGTGGAGGACCTGGAGGAGACGGCCGCACCGTCCGCGCCGGTACCGATGCGGCCAAAGGCTGTGCGGAGCCTGGCCGCCCGCGAGGTCGGGGAGGAGCCGCGTCAGCCGATCGACCTCGATGCCGTCCTGCAGCGCCGGCGCGCGGCGGGAGCCTGATCGGTCCGAGGGCGGATATCGGGGTGGTGAGAGTCGTGGCTGGCCTCACGGTGTCCCAGGTTGCGGGCCTGGGCCCCGACGGTGCTACGATCGTCGGGCACCTGGGGCTATGGCGCAGTTGGTAGCGCGTCTCGTTCGCAATGAGAAGGTCGGGGGTTCGAATCCCCCTAGCTCCACGAGAAATCGATGCCCGGACCTGTGAGGTCCGGGCATCGTTGCGTCTGATCCGGCTCTCCCCCGTCGCTTCAGGCTGTGGACAGTCGAGAGCGGCGCTGCCCGGCCTGGGGCTGACTGTTCGCGGCCTGAAGCGATATGCCTCGAAAGGGGAGGTCGCACGAGCCCAAAGAAAGGGTGTCCAGCGTCACGCGGAATCAAGTTGACCAGTGCCGGGATGGGATGGTTAAAGTACTCCTCGCTGCCGCACGGAGCCAATGGTTCCAAGGCAGTCAACTGGATAAAGGTAATTGGTTCGAAATCGAGCCCAAGAGATCGGGATCACGAATTCTCGACTTGACGGAAACGAAATCTTCCAATTAATCTAGTCCAGTCGCCTTGAGGGGCGGAACGAGAGGCCAAAAGCCTTCGGGAGAACCTCATGGGTGTGTTGTTTGAGAACTCGATAGTGTGTCATGTTTTTTATGCCATGGTTGGGGATGGCTGGGTCTGGCTGCTGTTGTGGTGGTTGGGTCTGGTTGTTCTTGATTTTTGTTTTTGGTTTGCCTGCTTTCCTGCCTTTTCTTCATTTTTGTGGGGGCTGGGTGGGGGTGGGTTGGGCCTTGGTCTGGTTTTCTGGGCTTTGTGATGCTTGCTGTGGCTGGGTCTGCTGTCTTGGTTTGTGGTGGGTCTGGTTTATGGTTGGTGTTTTTGTTTGGAGAGTTTGATCCTGGCTCAGGACGAACGCTGGCGGCGTGCTTAACACATGCAAGTCGAACGGTGAAGCCTTGGTCTTTGGCTGGGGTGGATGAGTGGCGAACGGGTGAGTAACACGTGAGTAACCTGCCCTCTTCTTCTGGATAACTGCCTGAAAGGGTGGCTAATACGGGATATTCTGGTCTGCTCGCATGGGTGGGCTGGGAAAGGGGTTTTCCTGGTGGGGGATGGGCTCGCGGCCTATCAGCTTGTTGGTGGGGTGACGGCCTACCAAGGCGGTGACGGGTAGCCGGCCTGAGAGGGTGGACGGCCACACTGGGACTGAGACACGGCCCAGACTCCTACGGGAGGCAGCAGTGGGGAATATTGCACAATGGGCGCAAGCCTGATGCAGCGACGCCGCGTGAGGGACGAAGGCCTTCGGGTTGTAAACCTCTTTCGCCAGTGAAGCAGGCCGCTTCCTTGTGGGGTGGTTGACGGTAGCTGGGGTAAGAAGCGCCGGCTAACTACGTGCCAGCAGCCGCGGTAATACGTAGGGCGCGAGCGTTGTCCGGAATTATTGGGCGTAAAGAGCTCGTAGGCGGCTGGTCGCGTCTGTCGTGAAATCCTCTGGCTCAACCGGGGGTCTGCGGTGGGTACGGGCCGGCTTGAGTGCGGTAGGGGAGACCGGAATTCCTGGTGTAGCGGTGGAATGCGCAGATATCAGGAGGAACACCGGTGGCGAAGGCGGGTCTCTGGGCCGTTACTGACGCTGAGGAGCGAAAGCGTGGGGAGCGAACAGGATTAGATACCCTGGTAGTCCACGCCGTAAACGTTGGGCACTAGGTGTGTGGGCTCTTTCCGGGGTCTGCGCGCCGTAGCTAACGCATTAAGTGCCCCGCCTGGGGAGTACGGCCGCAAGGCTAAAACTCAAAGGAATTGACGGGGGCCCGCACAAGCGGCGGAGCATGCGGATTAATTCGATGCAACGCGAAGAACCTTACCAAGGCTTGACA